>MAAS01000028.1 GCA_002162755.1 Gammaproteobacteria bacterium 50_400_T64
CACGTAATCTGCTAGAATCCTCCGCCCATGGATGTTACCTCAATAATCGATAGTCTTAATGCCGCCCAACGTGAGGCGGTGACCAGTGCCAACGCCCATCAGTTGGTGTTGGCCGGTGCCGGTAGTGGCAAAACGCGGGTGCTGGTGCACCGCATTGCCTGGTTGATGCAGGTCGAGGGTTTGTCACCCTATCAAATACTCGCCGTGACCTTTACCAATAAAGCGTCGCGGGAAATGCGTGAGCGCATCAGTGATTTGATCGGCTTTGCGCCCCAAGGTATGTGGGTCGGCACCTTTCACGGCCTCGCCCATCGGCTGCTGAAAATGCACTGGCGCGATGCCGGTTTGCCCGAGGGTTTTCAAATACTCGATGCCGATGATCAGCTGCGTGTCGTCAAACGGGTGTACACCGCTTTGAATATGGATGCGGAGAAGTGGCCACCCCGCCAGGCTCAGTGGTATATCAACGAGCAGAAAGATGAAGGCTTGCGCGCCGCCCATATTCAGCAAAGTCCCGATCCGTTTTCGGTGGCGATGCTGCAAATTTATCGCGGTTACGAAGAGGCTTGCCAGCGCGGTGGCCTGGTTGATTTTGGCGAACTATTATTACGCGCCCACGAGTTGTGGCTGAATAAGCCGGAACTGCTGGCTCATTATCAGGATCGCTTTCAACATATTCTGGTAGATGAGTTTCAGGACACCAACAGTATTCAATACGCCTGGTTGCGCGTGCTGGCGGGCAATAAGCTGGGCATGACGGCGGTGGGCGACGACGACCAGTCAATCTACGGCTGGCGCGGTGCGAAGATTGAAAACATTCAAAACTACACCCATGATTTTGAGACGGTAAGCACGGTGCGGCTGGAGCAGAATTACCGTTCCACGGCGACTATTCTGAAAGCCGCCAATGGAGTGATCTCCCAAAATGCCAACCGTCTCGGCAAAGTCCTGTGGACTGATGGCGAAGAAGGCGAGAAGCTGTCGCTGTACGCCGGCTTTAATGAGCAGGACGAAGCGCGCTTTATCGGCGAGCGAATTCAGGACTGGATTGCTAAGGGCAATATGCGCAGCGATGTGGCGATACTCTATCGCTCCAACGCCCAGTCGCGGATTCTTGAAGAAGCTCTGCTGCGCCTGCAAATTCCCTATCGCATTTACGGCGGCCACCGTTTTTACGAGCGTCTCGAAATTAAAAATGCCCTCGCCTACTTACGCCTGTTAATGAATCGCCACGACGATGCGGCCTTTGAGCGGGTGATTAATACCCCGACGCGCGGCATTGGTGATAAAACCGTACAGCGTTTACGCGATACGGCCCGCGCCGCCAATCAGTCCATGTGGGCGGCGGCCGAAAGCGAGGTTGAGAACTTACCGGCCCGTGCCAGTAATGCAGTACGCGGGTTTTTGGCGATGGTGGCGGAGCTGGCCGAAGATTATCAAAGCTTGACCCTCGATGGCCTGACGGATCAGGTATTGGAAGCATCGGGCTTGCTGGAGTTTTATCGCCGCGAAAAGGGCGAGCGCGGGCAAACTCGTGTTGAAAACCTCGAAGAATTAATTAATGCCTGCCGGGCCTACGAAGCGCCCGACCCCGATACCCCCGCCCTACCCCAGTTTATTGACGAAGCCGTGCTCGATGCCGGTGAGCGCCAGGCCGAAAGCGATGAAGATGCCATCCAGCTGATGACCCTGCATTCGGCCAAAGGGCTGGAGTTTCCGCTGGTGTTTATGGCCGGTATGGAGGAAAACCTCTTCCCCCATAAAATGTCGCTGGAAGAATCGGGTCGTCTCGAAGAAGAGCGCCGCCTGTGTTACGTCGGCATTACTCGGGCGATGGAAAAGCTCTACCTGACCTTTGCGGAGACACGACGGCTTTACGGGAAGGAGAGTTTCAATCGGGTGTCGCGCTTTATCCTCGATATTCCCAGTGATGTGCTCGAAGAGGTACGGCTATCGGCCAATGTCTCTCGCCCCACCAGCTTTGTTAAAAAGGCGACGCTGAGTGATGACGGTGAGGGCTCGGGTTTGGGCCTCGGTCAGCAGGTGAAGCACAAAATATTCGGTGAAGGCGTGATCCTCAGTTTTGAGGGCAGTGGCCCGAATGGCCGCGTGCAGGTTAACTTTGCCAATGAAGGCACCAAGTGGATGGTGTTGCAGTACGCCAAGCTACAGCCTGCATAAGAAATTACAGCCTGTATAGATAGAAAGTATCGGCATAATTAATAAAAAGTAAGGTAAACAAACAATGATAAAAAAGTTAGCGATCAGTGTTCTGGTACTTTTATTAGCGGCCTGCGGTGAACAACAGGCGGCAAGCTCCTCCGAGGGGGGCGCTGCCGTTGCAGAGCAAAAAACCTTCAAATGGAAGCTGGTCACCACCTGGCCGAAGAACTACCCCGGCCTGGGCATGGCGCCGGAAAATTTCGCCACACTAGTTGACCGCATGAGCCAGGGTCGCCTGAAAGTGAAGGTCTACGGTGCCGGGCAAATGGTGCCTGCAATGGAGGTCTTTGATGCCGTCTCACAAGGCACGGCAGAAATGGGCCACGGTGCAGCCTATTACTGGAAGGGCAAAACGCCGGCTTCCGTGTTTTTCACCTCGGTGCCCTTTGGCCTTAATGCTCAGGAAATGAATAGCTGGTTGTACCACGGCGGTGGCATGGCGCTGTGGCGCGAAACCTATGAACCCTTCAATCTCGTCCCTTTTGCTGGCGGTAATTCCGGTGTGCAAATGGCCGGCTGGTTTAATCGGGAAATTAACAGCCTTGAAGATCTGCAGGGTTTGAAAATGCGCATCCCGGGCATTGGTGGTGAGGTGATTACCCGTGCTGGCGGCGAAGCGGTGACCATCCCCGGCGGCGAGCTTTACACCGCAATGCAAACCGGTGTGATCGATGCGACTGAATGGGTTGGCCCCTACAACGATCTCGCCTTTGGTTTTCATCAGGTGGCCAAATACTACTATTACCCGGGTTGGCACGAGACGGGTTCGACCCTAGAATTAATCATCAACAAAGATGCCTGGGAATCTCTGCCCGATGACCTGCAGGCCATGGTTGAAACGGCGGCACGCACGGTGAATCAGGACATGCTTGATGAATACACCGCCCGCAACAATGCGGCGTTGGTGCAACTGGTTGACGAGCACGGCGTGCAACTGCGTCGCCTGCCGGACGATGTGCTGATTAAGCTCAAGGCGCTCACTAAAGAAGTGCTCGATGAACTGGTTGCCAATGATCCGCTGGCGAAAAAGGCCCGCGATTCGCTGCAGGCCTTTCAGTCGCAGGTCACGGACTACCACGAGATTTCAGAAGAGGCCTACTATCGCGCCCGCCGTTTGGGGACGGAGTCGACAGTACAAGAGTGAAGTTGTTGTGATGGTTGATTTTCAGTGCTAACAATGAGATCGCGTTAAGCTTTTCTACTCGTAAAAGCCCTCTGAGGAGCCTCTGAACAAGTCATGAACTCGTACCTGACGGCTAAAATCATCAGCTTCCTCGTTGCAAAGCTTCGCAATAGCTCGCTATTACGCGCACTTTGCGCCTTGAATCTAAAGATTTTAGCTCGCCATCTACTTCGTCCAGACTTATCCATAGGCTCCCTAAAGGGCATTCAAGGAGTGAGCCGTGACCAGAGTTGTTTCTATCTTTAAGAATAAAGCCCCGTTTATTACGCCTATCGGCGTCCCGGCCCCGTGTCGGAAGGCACCCGATTAGTACTGACCTGTATGGGCCTGCATTGGTTTCCGGCCCTCAAATGCTGGACTAATGCGCCAGATAACTGGATGCAGGAGCAGGTGCAAGTACTGTTGAATCAATATGACAGGCGACGCTTTTAAGGCGTAGTGCGTATCTTCTGAAGATATACGGTTTTGCAAGGTAAGTGCTTACTTACCGCGCTGCTGCCGATAAACCAGTACTTCTGTGGCGGAGGGCAATGACATCAGTTCTATCATGATGTCGTCGGGTTCTTCAAAAATAACTGCCTTTACAGTGCCATAACCCTTGAGTGGTAAATCCAGTGGCTCGGTATAACACGCAATGCCCACCCTTCGGGCGTTCCTGTGGTACCCCATAACGGCGTTATTGGAGCGCTAGTCGTTTGTCGCTCTGAATAACTTTGCTCGTACGGTATCTCGATAGCGGCCGGGAGGGACGTTGAACTGGCGTTTGAAGAGTTGGGTTAGAAAAGACACGTCCTGGTAACCACAGCGATTGGCGATTTCCGCCAGCGACAGATTGCTGTGTTGCAGTAAGTCTTTGACCGCATTGAGCCGTAATTCCTGTAGGTAATTGAGCGGGCTTTTATCGAGGGCACTTTTAAAGCGCCGGTTAAACGTGCGCAGGCTCATTTCAAATTGTTCGGCCAGGGCGGTAATGTGAATGGTTTTGTGTAGGTTATCCTGCATCCAGATTTGCGCTTGAACGATCTGTTCGTCCGGGTGCTGGGTGGCTTCTCCGCTGTAGTATTTGGTGGGTTCGAATGAGTTGCGAATCTCATGGAAGAAGTTGCGCTGCACGATATTGGCCACTGCTCGCCCGTACCAGCGATAGACGATATTCACCATTAATTCAGCCAGGGCGTTGATGCTGGCGGCGCAATAGAGGTTGCCTGCTCGGGTAATAAAGTACTGGCGGGTGAGTTCAACCTTGGGGTAGTCGCGCTGAAATTGATCGAAATAATGCCAGTGGGTGGTGGCGGCTTTGCCATCAAGTAGACCCGCTTCCGCCAGATAACAACAGCCGGTGCCGACAGCGCTAATAATAGAACCCTGTTCGTGATGCTTGACCAACCAGGGCAAGAATTCACTGTGGCGACGAATGATGGGGCGTGGGTTGCGCCAGAAACCGGGGATGTGGACTAAATCGTAGCGGCCAATATCGTCTCTCAGAGATGCCGTTGGCGTAAGGCTAAAACCAGATGATGAGGCCACAGGCTCGCCACTTAGCGAGATGGAGTGAATTTCAATGGGGCGGGCATCGCGCCTGTTGGCAAGGGCTGAACCGGCCGCAGTGTTGAGGATTTCAATCGGCAAGGTGGCACTGGTCGCGAGCAGGTTTTCGCTGAGAATAACGGCAACGCGGTAGGGTTCTTCCATGATAAGTTCCGGTTATGGGCGGCCTGGCTGAAATGCCATATGGAATGGCTACTATAGCCATTAATGACGGCCTTCACACCGCTTAGAATCAGCCAAGTTATGTTCAATCTATGAATAAGGTAGCAACACACAATGTCAATTTTGCCCGTTATTGTTGGATACGGCGGTGTTAATCCCGCTGGAAGAAGCTCATTTGACCAGGCTTACCGCCGTATGGTGCTGGAAAACCTGGCTCAGGAAGAGCAGGAAAAAACGATTGCCGGTCTGGCTTGCATGATGAAGCTGGTCAGCTGGAATGGTTCCGCCTATGAAGATAGTGCTGGCAAAACACTGAGCCTTGCCGAGGTTTCTGCGCGCTATGCCGCCGAGGTGTGCGACAAAACATTGATCCGTCGTATCGAATCGAATCACTACGACCCCGATGCGGCGTTTTGCCAAAAGACGCTGATAACAGATTCCAGCGAAGAAATGATGACATTCCGCACCCGGAAAAAGAGTTTGCCCGATGAAATACCGGCAAATTGGCAGGTTATTCATTGTGAAAAAGGCATGGTGGAAGTCACGATTAAAGGTCAGCAGGAATGGCGCATCCCCACCACCCGGAATATGTCGGTTAAAGCAGCGGGCCAGTTGCCAACAGGTTTCGAGCCGGGTGAACTCTACAATTCCCGCTTTCAGCCTCGGGGTTTGCAGATGGCATTGTTTGGCGCTACCGATGCCGTGCGCTCAATAGGCATTGACTGGCAAACCATTTGCGATGCCGTGCAGCCCGACGAAACGGGTGTTTACGCGTCCAGTGCGATGGGCCAGTTGGCCGATGAAGGCCTTGGAGGTTTGATGACTTCCCGCCAGCTGGGCGGTCGGCCGACCTCTAAACAAGTGCCAATGGGTTTGACCAGCATGCCGGCTGATTTTGTGAATGCTTATGTATTGGGCAACCTTGGTCATACCGAATCGGTCGCCGGTGCCTGTGCTAGCTTTTTATACAACCTGCGTGCAGCGGTGAGTGACATCCGCAGTGGCGCACGCCGTGTGGCCGTTGTGGGCTGTGGCGAAGCGCCTATTCTGCCTGAGATTATGGAGGGCTATACCAACATGACCGCGCTGGCCACGGAAGCGGAAATGGAGGCTTTGGGTGATAGCGATCCCCGGCGCTACAGTCGCCCCTTTGGCGAGAATGCCGGTTTTGTGATGGGTGAGTCGGCGCAATATATTGTGCTGATGGACGATGCGCTGGCGATCGAGCTGGGTGCGGATATCTTCGGTGCAGTGCCCGATGTGCATGTTGATGCTGATGGCATTAAAAAATCGATTTCTGGGCCGGGGCCGGGCAACTACATTAGCTTTAGTAAGGCGGTTGCTACTGCGCGTAATATTCTCGGCGAAGAGGCCGTGCGCCAACGCAGCTTTGTCATGGCTCACGGCTCGAGCACGCCGCAGAATCGAGTGACTGAATCGATTATTTTTGAACGTGTTGCCGAAGCCTTTGGTATTAGTGACTGGCCGGTGTGTGCAGTTAAAGCTTTTGTTGGCCACTCACTGGCCCCCGCCAGTGGCGATCAAATCATGACGGCCATTGGTGCGATGCGCCACGGCTTGATTCCTGGCATTAAAACTATGGATGCCGTTGCCGATGATGTTTATCAGCAGCGTCTGAACTTCCCGCTGCAAGATTTGCCCGCTGAGAAAGACGTAGCCTTTATTAATGCCAAAGGTTTTGGCGGCAATAATGCGACGGGGGTGTTGTTCTCCGGCCGCGTTGCTGAACAGATGCTCGCCAAACGCCATAGCAGTGGCTGGGACGACTATTGCCAACGCCGCGAGGCAACCCGTGAGCAGGCAGCCGATTATGAAACCCGTGCTGATCACGGTGAGCTAGCCCCGATTTATCGCTTTGGCGAAGGTGTGATTGGTGACGATGAGGTATTGATTTCAGATCAGGCCATCAGTTTGCCGGGTTACGGTAAGCCTGTACCTTTGACCGGTGAAAATCCCTACGACGATATGCTTTAGATTTTAATACCTAAGCTGCGCTCGATGGTGCAGCTTAGGTCTTGAGTTGGAAGTTGTTCCGCTAGTCCTGTTCAGCCAGATACTGATCCTTCAGTTTCACATAGTTGCCTGCCGTATAGGGGAAGTAGTCAATTTCACTTTGTGTCAGCGCGCGGGCTTGTTTGCAGGGGCTGCCGAAGTAGAGGTGGCCACTCTTTAAGGTTTTGCCGGGTGGCACCAAAGTACCGGCGCCGATAATCACATTGTCTTCCACTACCACGCCGTCCATAACGGTCGAGCCAATACCCACTAAAATGCAATTGCCCAGGGTGCAGCCGTGGAGGGTGACATTGTGGCCAACGGTGACATCGTTGCCGATGGTAGTTGGCCAGCCGCCGGGGTTGTAGTCGCTGGCATGGGTAATATGAACCACTGTGCCATCTTGAATACTGCTGCGCTGGCCGATGCGAATAGAATGCATGTCGCCACGAATCACCGCGCCGGGCCACACCGAGCTGTCGTTACCGAGTTCGACATCGCCGATGACGGTTGCTGCCGCGTCCACAAAGCAACGTTCGCCGAGTTTAGGGGTGTGGCCGTTAAAGCGGCGGATGGCGGTTGTATTGTCGACTGGCATGGCTCTATGTCCTTGAAATTGTGTGAGCTGTTATTATAGCGGGCTTTATGAACTGGGTTTGAACGGGAGTTTGTGGTGGCTAATGTGATTAAACGCTTTATAGCGGGGGCAGTGTGCCCGCGCTGCGGGGAGATGGATAAGTTGGTGGTTTATCGTCAGGACGAACGTGACTATCGTGAATGTGTCAGCTGTGATTTTGCCGAGGAGATGTTGTTTACCCAGCCTTCTACAGATCTAGAAACCCGCGCCAATCGGGATTTAGACAGACAGACCATCAAGTTTGTCGATGCCTCAAAATAAAAGGTGTAGCCTGAGATTAATGAATATTTTTTGCCTCAGCACTGCCCTGCCCCAGTAATAAGTTTACCGCGAGGGTGTCAGTGAGGCAGGGCCAGTGAGTGATCTCAATACCCCAGGCAATTTTTCGGCTGGCGCTCTGGTCGAAGATATCCCTATCTAAGCGCCAGTAGTCTCGCTCAAGTTGTTCGGCGACGTCCTGGGCTACAAGGTCTAATTGATTGGCGTGAGGTTCGCCGATCAGCTGATGGATAATGAGGTTGGAGCGCGTCATATCCATCGGGATTAACGGCGCATTACACTGCTGAAAAAAGTGTTCGTTGACCTCTTCGATTACCCGGTGGGCGATATAGGCCTGAACCATAAACGTGGCGAGCGCATTCTGCTCCGTTAATTCTTGCTCTGTTAATAAAGAGGGCGTCTGGTCAAATGTGTTGGTACAAAAATTGACTACTGCCTCGGTGTATTCACAACAGCTAGCATTGATACCGATGATGCTCAGCACATCGACAAATTCCGCAACATGTTCGATATAGCGCACTACAAAATCGAGTAATACGGGCACGGTGTTGTCGAGAGGTATTTTAATGGCGCGGTGCAACGATGATTTTTTCTGTGATAACTGCGCGGCGAGCAGCCCGTGTTGTTCTTCTAATCGTTTGGCGTGCTCAATGCTGCGGCGAAGGTCGATGGTGTTCATAGCTGAAATTTAGTCAATAACCCTAAAAATGCAAACCTGCTTCAGAGCCTGTGGTGAAAATTTGAGATTGTTTAGGGAAAACAGGTAACCGGTTTCGCAACCGACTTATATTAAGAGCTTGGCGTACTGCTGCAGTGGGTGATGAATTAATAGGTGTTTTTGGCGGTGAATTTTATGTCAACCTTCTGCTACAATGCGCGCCGAACCAGTATTACGCTTGTTGTGAGCTATTTTAATAAAAGACAGTTGCATAATAGACCTTAATTATTGGTGAGAGAAGTGACAGGATGTCGCAGGTGTTACCCGCAATAAAGAACATAATGCGGGGACTATAAATGCGGCAAATAAAGAGGGTTCATACAATCAAACAGTCCATGTGAGTCAGTCAAGGCTCGCAGTAAAGATTCCTTGTGTTTTTGAACAAGATCAATAAAGCAATACGGAGAGAATAGGTAATGGTATCTAGAGTAAAGCAGCTTGTCGTGTATGCGCTAAGCCCGCTGTTGCTGCTATCTTTTGTGGGGCAGATGGCCCATGCAGAAGATGCACATAGAAGTGGGTGGAGTTTGCTGAATATGCCCCGGGGTGTTACCGGTGTCAGTAATGATATTTATGACTTACACATGGTTGTTGTCTGGATCTGTGTGTGGATCTCAGTGGTGGTTTACGGTGTGATGTTTTACAGCATGTTTGCTCACCGCAAATCAAAGGGCGCTAAGGCGTCTAATTTCCATGAGAGTACGACGGTCGAGCTGTTGTGGACCATCGTTCCTGTGTTGATTTTGATTTGGGTGGCCTTCCCCTCGACCAAAGTTTTGATCGATCTTTACGATACCAGTGAAGCCGATATCGATATCAAAGTGACTGGCTATCAATGGAAGTGGCAATACGAATATCTCGGCGAAGGCGTTGAGTTTATGAGTGAGCTGACCACTTCTGAATCTGCTATTTATAACCTCGAGCCTAAAACAGAGTTTTATTTGTCTGAGGTTAATGAGCCCCTGGTACTACCAGTGGGCAAAAAGGTACGTTTCCTGCTGACCGCCAAGGACGTTATCCACTCGTGGTGGGTACCCGATCTGGGTGTTAAGCGCGATGCGGTGCCGGGCTTTATCAATGAAACCTGGGCCAAAATCGACGAGCCTGGTATCTACCGTGGTTTTTGTGCGGAGTTATGTGGCAAGGGCCATGCCTTTATGCCCATCGTCGTTAATGCCGTTTCCGAAGAAGAATATAAAGTTTGGCTAGCGGACAAAAAAGAAGCTGCTGCGGCGATACGTGAAATGGCCAAGCAAACTTTCACGCTTGAAGAGTTGATGGTCAAAGGTGAAGAAGCTTACAACCGTTCATGTGCGGGCTGTCACGCCGGCAATGGTGAAGGCATCCCGGGTGCGTTCCCGGCTCTGAAAGGTAGCGCCATTGCTCTTGGCTCTGTCGCCAATCACCTTGACGTTGTTGTTAATGGCGTAGGTGGAACCGCAATGCAAGCTTTCGGTGCTCAGTTATCAGAAGTCGATTTGGCGGCGATCATTACTTATGAGCGCAACGCCTGGGGCAACGATGTCGGTGACATGGTGCAGCCCATCGACGTACTTAAATTCAAACAAGGCCAATAGGGGAGAATTAATATGGCACACGGTCCCGCAAAAGGTATTGGTCGTTGGTTGTTCGCCACGAACCACAAAGACATCGGTACGATGTACCTGTGGTTCAGTTTTTCAATGTTTTTACTCGGTGGTGCGTTTGCGATGATTATTCGCGCCGAGCTGTTTGCCCCGGGTATGCAGCTAATCAAACCCGAATTTTTCAATCAAATGACCACCATGCACGGTTTGATCATGGTCTTCGGTGCCATCATGCCCTCCTTCGTGGGCCTGGCGAACTGGATGATTCCCCTGCAAATTGGTGCGCCGGATATGGCTCTGCCGAGGATGAATAACCTCAGCTTCTGGATTCTGCCCTTCGGTTTTGCCTTGCTAGCTTCCACGCTGTTTATGGAAGGTGGTGCGCCTAACTTTGGTTGGACATTCTATGCGCCACTGTCCACCACTTACGCGCCTGACACGGTTAACTTCTTCATCTTTGGTGTTCACATTATTGGTGCTTCATCGATTATGGGCTCAATCAATATTATCGCCACGGTGCTCAACTTGCGCGCTCCTGGCATGACAATGATGAAGCTGCCACTTTTTGTCTGGACCTGGTTGATTACGGCTTTCTTATTAGTTGCTGTAATGCCTGTTCTAGCTGGCGCAGTTACCATGATGTTGATGGATATCAATTTCGGTACCAGCTTCTTCGATGCTGCGGGTGGTGGTGATCCGGTCTTGTTCCAGCACATCTTCTGGTTCTTTGGTCATCCTGAGGTGTACATTATTATCTTGCCGGCCTTTGGTGTGATTTCTGAAATCATTCCCACCTTTAGCCGCAAGCCGCTGTTTGGTTATTCCTCGATGGTGTACGCGACGTCGGCGATTGCCTTCCTGTCGTTCATCGTTTGGGCTCACCACATGTTTACCACGGGTATGCCAATTGCTGGTGAGTTGTACTTTATGTACGCCACCATGCTGATTGCCGTACCGACGGGGGTGAAGGTCTTTAACTGGATTACCACCATGTTCAAGGGTTCATTGACCTTTGAAACCCCAATGCTGTTCGCCATTGCCGTGGTCATCCTGTTTACCTTCGGTGGTTTTACCGGCTTGATGCTGGCAGTTGCTCCAGCGGATATTCAGTACCACGACAGTTACTTCGTGGTCGGTCACTTCCACTATGTGATGGTTGCCGGTGCGGTGTTCTCCATGTCGGGCGCGATCTATTACTGGTTGCCCAAGTGGAGCGGTAAAATGTATGACGAGACTATGGGTAAGGTGCAGTTTTGGGTTGCCTTTGTCGGTTTCAACATTGCTTTTATTCCCCAGCACTTTTTGGGGCTAGCGGGCATGCCACGTCGCTACGCCGACTATGCCCTACAGTTTTCTGACTGGAATATGGTGTCGAGCATTGGTGCCTTTATGTACGGCGCGGCACAGTTGATGTTCCTCTACAACGTTGTACGTACTATCGTTGCTGGCAAGCCCACTAGTGAAGAGAAAACCTGGGAAGGTGCGCAGGGTCTGGAGTGGACATTGCCTACACCGGCGCCTTTCCACACCTTCTCAACGCCTCCAGAAGTTAAGTAGGCGCGGCGAGGAACTCTGACATGCCAATCAACGCGACGCAAAAAATCACCTTGAAGTTAGTGGTGGCGGCGATTGGTATGTTTGTCTTTGCGGTCTTCTTGATGCCGCCTTTGTACGATGTATTTTGTGAACTCACCGGTATTGGTGGTAAAACGAAAGGACAGTACGAAGGTGCCGCAGTCGCTGTAGATGTAGAGCGTGAAATTAAAATTCAGTTTGTTGCGACAAATAACGGTGCAATGCCCTGGGAGTTTTCCCCACTGGACTACCAAATTAGAGTGCATCCGGGAGAAAAAACAGCCGTTGAGTTTTATGCGAAAAACCCGACATCGAGAGATATGGTTGCTCAGGCAATACCCAATATTACGCCCAACAATGCGGCAGAGTTTTTTCATAAAACCGAATGTTTTTGCTTTAATAAACAAGAGCTTAAAGCAGGCGAAGAGGCAAATATGGGGCTGGTATTTATCGTTGACCCGAAGTTACCGGCTAGCGTTACGACGATTACTTTGTCTTATACCCTGTTTGATGTAACGGAAGCGACGGCAGCCGAAGTAGCAACAACAAACTAATCACCTGTTAGTGACCGCGCCTAGTAACGCGGAGTATTGGAGAAATAAAAATGGCAACAGAAAACAATTACTACGTACCCGAGGAGAGCCGCTTACCTGTACTTGGCGCGTTAGCCCTTGGTTTAATGGCGCTCGGCGCAGGTCTTTTGCTCAATGGCGATGGTAGCAGCATACTGTTGACGGGAGCGGTTCTGCTCATCGCTGTAATGTATGTCTGGTTCAGAACCGTGATTCGAGAGAATATTGCGGGCATGAACAGTGATCAGTTAAAGCGCTCTTATGTCTGGGGCATGAGCTGGTTTATCTTTTCTGAGGTTATGTTCTTTGCCGTGTTCTTTGGTGCGCTGTTCTACATTCGCACTTTGGCACTACCCTGGTTGGGCGGTGAAGGTGACAGGAGCGATATGATTCACCTGGTGTGGCCAGAATTTACAGCGCAATGGCCGCTGATGGAAACACCGGCTCAGGCTGCGGGTAGTAATGAATTTGTTGGCCCCGATGCAAACATGAGCTTCCCGGGTTGGGACAAGCTGTTTCACTGGCTGCCCCTGTGGAATACGATTATTCTGCTCACCTCGAGTGTTACCTGTCATTTTGCCCATCATGCGATGAAGCATGATGACCGCAAGAAATTTAATATCTGGCTGGCAGTTACTGTTCTTCTCGGCATCATTTTTCTCTTCCTGCAGTATGAGGAATACCACGAAGCTTATGTTGAAATGGGTTTGACGCTGGAGTCTGGGATTTACGGCAGCACCTTTTTCATGTTGACGGGCTTCCACGGCTTCCACGTCACCATGGGTACTTTCATGCTGCTAGTTCAGTTGATTCGTAGCCTTAAAGGGCACTTTAGCTCAGGTGATCAATTTGGTTTTGAAGCCTCTTCCTGGTACTGGCACTTTGTTGATGTGGTTTGGGCGGGGCTGTTTTTGTTTGTCTACGTACTGGCTTAAAAAGCACTTCTAAGCTCCACATAAAAATGGCCAGGTATTTACCTGGCCATTTTTGTCACTGCCTTTTGTTATTTCTGCCCGCTTTATGGCTTTGGTTGTATCGCCACCGGCTCCGCATGTTGAGCGTGGATTTTTTTGTCCCAGGGCGCCTTACTAAAAAGCTGGCCGGTATAGTAGCCGTATACAATAAGGCCCATCATCAAGCTAGCCAGGGTGATGCGAATACCCAGTGAGTAAAGTGTACGGCGCTTTTGATCACCAAAATCCTTTACCAGAAACACCAGTCCGCTACTTAAGCTGATTACAATGCCGATAAATAACAGCACAATGATGACTTTCAGCCACATTACAAATCTCCGGATAGTTGGGGTTTTTATTTAAGCACATATGAGTAGCTCTGAGCACGTAAGTCCTAAAGAGACCTTTCGCTGGCACTGGAACTGGAAAGTGTTGGCGTTTACGGTGTTTTTTTTACCATTAACCATGAGTGCTGGATTTTGGCAGCTGCACCGCGCTGAGGAAAAAAGAGAAATACTCGCGGCCCAGGGGGCTTTGCATAAGAAGCCGCCGTTAATGTTATCCAGCCTACAGAATGACTTTGACGCAAATGATAATGGCGGGGGTGAGCATCGGGCGCAGCGTTATTTGCGGGTTATTGCCGAGGGTGAAATGCACCCGCAGCAGGTTTTTCTGCTCGATAATAGGGTGCAGGGTGGACGGCCGGGGTATGAGGTTTTGGTGCCAATGAAAGTAGAGCTAGAAACTGGGGACACCACCTGGCTGATGGTTAATCGTGGTTGGCTTGCCGGGGGCCTGGATCGCAGCCAACTGCCGAGCATACCGGCCATACTTGAGGGGTCAAGGGTGTCGGGTTATTTGTATAAACCTTTGGGTGAGCCCCTGCTGTTGGCCGATGATGTGTGGGCGGCCAATAAAACACCTCTGGTGATTCAGCATTTTGATCGCACGAAGCTTGAGTACTACCTTGGCGCCAGTGTTTATCCTTATATGCTGCGGCTTGAAGAAAGCCACCCCGCTTCCCTGCGGGTTGACTGGATTATTGTCAGTGCTCAGCCTGAAAAACACACGGCTTATGCGGTACAGTGGTTTGCCATGGCTCTGGCTTTGGTGATCTTAACGTTGTTTGCCAATTCGAATATTGCCACCTATTTTACCCGTCGACCGGCACTGTCTGAAGACGAGTAAGGGAATGAACAAGAGTTTGAAGAGTCTAGCGAGATGAACGAAACGACCAATAAAACGACCAGTAAAACCAGCAAATTGCCGCTGATATTAATTATCACAATTACCATTGCGGTGATGTTGAGCGGCTTTTTACTGATGCCGGGGGACGATGGGGAGCGCAATCGTCTATTGTCCATCCTCGGCACGAATAATCGAGGCACCTTGCTACAGCCAGTTGTCCTAATGGCAGACATGCCGTTGACTGATCAACAGGGCGAATCCTGGTTGTGGCAGGATCAGACGCCGAAATGGCGTTTGTTGCTGCCTTTTGTCGGCGAGTGCGATGAGACCTGCCGAGAATTTTTGTATATCTCACGGCAGGTGCATATTCGTCTTGATAAAAAAACGCAGCGGGTGAAGCGGGTATTCTTGAATCTGGGTGCCCCGCTGGATGATGAGATGAAAGCCTTTATAAGTCGCGAGCACCCCTACTTGACAGTGGTGCGCGGTAATGAGGCGACTTTTATGGCGCTGATTGCTGCCAGCCAATCGGGCTGGTCGGCGGAGGAGTCTCGCCTGTTCGTGGTGGATCAGCAGGGTGTGGCCATGATGTATTACACCCCTGAGCACGAGGGCAGTGATTTACTGCGTGATTTAAAGCATCTGATTAAATATTCTCCGGAGCTATAAGTCATGGCCCTTCCCAAAACATCAATACCCAGGCCGGGTTATCGCATCGCATTACTTGCCACTTGTCTCGCTGCTGTGGTGGTGATGCTCGGGGCCTTCACGCGCTTGACTGACGCCGGCCTCGGTTGTCCCGACTGGCCCGGTTGTTATGGCCATTTAATGTGGCCGACGGAAGTTGAAGAAGTTGCTCGCGCCGATGCCCTCTATCCCGATATGCCGGTGGATACAGACAAAACCTGGCCAGAAATGGTACACCGCTACTTTGCCAGTACTCTGGGCTTATTTATTGTTGCCCTGAGCGTGATCGCCTGGCGGCACAGGGAAGCACGTAACTACCCTTTCCGCCTGCCCCTGTTTTTGCTGTTTTTAGTGGTCTGGCAGGGGATGTTTGGTATGTGGACAGTGACCTTGAAACTGTGGCCACAAGTGGTGACGGTGCATCTACTCGGGGGTATGAGCACCTTTTCACTACTCTGGCTGTTTACCCTACGTTTAAAAAACCAGCGCTGGCAAACTGACAACACTAGCTGGGGGCAAATGCAGCGTCTACGTCCGGCACTCATTGCTGGTGTTGCGATTGTCTTTCTACAGATCGCCCTCGGTGGTTGGATTAGCTCTAACTATGCGGCGGTTGCCTGCGGCGACTTTCCCACCTGTCGTGGTGAGTGGTGGCCGACAATGGATCTGGCCCAAGGTTTTAATGTGACGCAGGGTATCGGCCCCAACTATCTTGGCGGCCTGATGAGTAGTGACGCGCGTGTGGCCATCCACATGGTCCATCGCCTCGGCGCCATTATTACCAGTGTCTATTTACTGGCCTTTAGTTTCCTTCTTTTTAAGGTTGCCCATAGTGGTGTGCGTCGTGTGGCCCTGGTGATAGTAGCGGTGCTGGTGGTGCAGGTGGGCCTGGGTATCACCAATGTTTTGTTAGTTATCCCTCTGCCCATTGCCGTGCTGCATAATGCCGGCGGTGCCTTGTTGTTAGTTAGCCTTATTACACTAGGCACAAAAATGTGGATGGCCAAGAAGCCCCTCGAACAGGATTGAAATGAGTACATTAGAGCTGGAAAATGAAAGGCCAATTTGGCGTGATTATCTTGAGCTGTGTAAGCCCAATGTCGTACTGGTGATGATCGTCACCTCCGCTATCGGCATGTTTATGGCAGTGCCTGGCATGGTGCCGGTGGAGATATTGGTGCTGGGTAACCTGGGTATTGCCCTGAGTGCCGCATCGGCGGCGACCATTAACCATCTGGTCGATCGCCGCATTGACTTGAAAATGGCGCGCACCCTGAATCGCCCGATTGCCAAAGGTCGCGTGGGCACTTATCAGGCCTTGAGCTTCTCTGCCGTGCTCGGCGTACTGGGTATGGGGATTTTACTGAACTCTATTAACGCCCTCACCGCGTGGCTGACCCTAGCCTCGCTATTGGGTTATGCCGTGGTCTATACCTTATTTTTAAAGCGCGCCTCGCCGCAAAATATTGTTATCGGTGGACTTGCCGGCGCCGCCCCGCCACTGCTGGGCTGGACTGCGGTGACCGGTGAGGTTGATGGCTACGGTTTACTACTGGTATTGATTGTTTTTATTTGGACACCGCCGCATTTCTGGGCGCTAGCCCTGCACCGCAAGGACGAATACGCCAAAGCCGACGTGCCCATGCTGCCGGTAACCCACGGTGAGCGTTATACCAAATTGCATATCGTGCTCTATACCATACTGTTGATCATCGTCACCGTATTGCCCTATCTAACGGGTATGAGTGGCTGGCTATATCTACTCGGTGCGCTGGTCTTGGGTGGCGGTTTTCTCTATTGGGCAATTGTCTTGATGGTGAGCGACAAGCCAAATCTGGGCATGGCCACTTTTAAATATTCCATCGTCTATTTATTGGCTCTGTTCGCCATTATGTTGGTCGATCATTATTGGATCGTGCCCCCAGTGTTAAAAGTAACCCTTTAATGCAATCTTCAATAAGTGAGAACCCGCGTGGTTGATGATCCTAAGGTAAAGCGCAATATACGGTTGATTGTCGCGGCAGTGGCAATTTTTGCCGCCGTCGCTATTTTTTCCGTTGGCAGTAAGCTCTCGGGGCCGCGCATTTTGAACCAATACCAACTACGTGACTACGGTGCCAGAGTACTCAAGGAACCGGTGGCATTGGCTGAATTCACCCTCAACGACCAGCGTGGTGCCAGTTTTGGTCTAGAGCACGTTCGCGGCCAGTGGACGATGGTATTTTTCGGTTTTACCCACTGCGATGATATTTGTCCCACTACCATGGCGATATTGGCGCAAACTTATGGCGCACTTAAACCTGAGGATAAGGCTGACCTGCAGGTTGTCATGGTCACGGTTGATCCAGCGCGAGATAGCGCCGAGCAGCTGGCCGAATATTTGGCGCGTTTTGATAGCAGTTTTATTGGTCTCAATGGTAGTCAGGACGAGCTGATGGCGTTCGCCCGGCAGTTACTTGTCGCCTACGAGCCTGAACTAGACGGTAAAGATAATTACCAGATAGCGCACAGCGGGAATCTGATGCTGATTAATCCCCGAGGGGAATTGCACGGTTATTTTCGTCCGCCCTTTGTTCATGGCAGTCTACGTGTTGCCTGGCGCTCAATTCGGGAAACATTTTAAGTTTATTTAGCGCGGTCTTATTCTTCCCCGTTGTCCGGTGTGTCGTTAGAGATAGACAAATAGCCCGGTAGCGGGAATAATTCTCTCAGCAAATATAATTACAATAAACGAGTGCCGGTATTTTATCGTTCTGTCGATAAGCCCCGGCCCTGCTGCAAGGGAATAGTCTTATGAAATTTGGTGTACAAACACTGTTTGGCGGGCCGGTAGCCTCACAACCGGGCTATATTATTGGTACCGCGAAAGCGATGGAAGAGCGAGGCTTCAGCAATATTTGGGTTGCTGAGCACGTGGTCAACTTCCCTAGCTATGAATCCGCTTACCCCTATAGCGATGACGGTGTGCCGCCCTTTGGGGCCGACACCGGCATTATTGAGCCTTTCACCGTACTGAGCTTTCTTGCGGCCCACACCTCTACCATTAAACTGGGCACGGGCATTACCATTTTGCCCCAGCGCAATCCGGTGTATCTGGCCAAACAGGCCGCTGATGTTGATGTGCTTTCCGGCGGGCGGATGATAGTGGGTGTTGGCACGGGTTGGTCGTCGGAAGAATTTGGCGCATTAAACGTCCCCTTTGAGCATCGGGGCAGCCGCACGCGAGACTATCTGCAAGTGGTGCGTAGTTTGTGGTGCGATGAAATCTCCAGTTTTGAAGGTGAATACTATTCACTGCCGGAGTGTGTGCAGGGGCCAAAGCCCATACAGAAGCCCCACCCTCCTCTGTACTTTGGTGGTGAAAGTAACCCTGCCCTGCGTCGGGTTGCCGAATTTGGTCAAGGCTGGATGGGTTATCGCCTAACGCCGGAATCCCTGCCCGAGCGGCTGGAAAAGCTATCGAATATGCTAGCGAAATATGATCGTTCACTGAGTGATATCGAAATCGCTATTTCACCCTACGATACGGAGTGTGACCTGGATACCGTCAAGCGCTTTGCCGACCTTGGCGTTGAGCAAATTATTCTGGTGGGTTTTGCCGATAGCCTTGAACAGATGGTGCAAACCCTGGATAACTACGCTGAGACTTTAGTCGTACCAGCGGCAAATATTTAGCACCTTCAGACATTCGTTATTTTTTAATATGAGAACCGTATGACCGCTTATGTAATCGTCGACGTCAAAGTTACCGATCCTGAGGCCTATGAAGCCTATAAAGAACTTGCCCCTGCAGCCATCGAGGCCTTTGGTGGCGAGTACCTTGCCCGCGGTGGCGCGGTCGATGTTTTTGAAGGCAACCGTATCCCCAATCGCACGGTGATTTTAAAGTTTGAGTCGATGGAAAAGGCCAGAGCCTGGGTTGATTCGGAAGAGTACCGCGAGGCGAGAATGGCCCGACATAAGTCGGCGGTGTCTCACATGATGGTAGTTGAAGGCGTATAGCGACATCCTAATAATGGCGCACTCTAAGAGCGCAAAGAAAAACCATAATGATTAAAGCCTTTGATCATGTCGCCATTCCTATTCAGAAAGTGGATGAAATGATCGCTTTTTATCAGGCCCTTGGCTGCGGGGTGAGTGATGACTTCGGCAAGCGTCTGTATTCAATCCACTTTGGCGACAACAAAATTAATTTCCATACCCCGAAAATTTGGCAGTCCGGCAAATTCTCCCTACGCGGGCCAACAGCGCAACCGGGTTGTGGTGATTTTTGTTTTGTCTGGGGCGATACTGAAGTCGCATTACATCAGCTGCTTGATCAGCTAAATGCCAATATTGAAGAGGGCCCGGTGGCGGCCGGGACAGCGGCACCAGTATTTATATTCGCGACCCGGACAATAACTTACTGGAGTTTATTGTTTATCCGAATTAGTCATTTGTCGGCAAAGCCAGCTTTGTTTACTCCCTATGTATGATCTCTATTCCTGTAATCGCGGTGATACGGCGCGCTTCATTCTCGGTAAATCGGGGGCTAGCAAGCTCCATGTCATAGGGCTCAACCCGAGTACAGCGAACCGTGAAAAGGCCGATACAACGGTAGCGAAGGTTGAACAGGTGGTCTTGCGTAATGGCCACGACGGCTTTCTGATGGCTAACCTTTATCCGCTACGTGCTACTGACCCGCAAGATCTGCCAGCTGAGCACAATGCTCGATTGTTTCGTCGTAATATTCTTAAAATTGTCGACAGTTTTGGTGATGAGCCGCCGGTGATGTGGGCGGCCTGGGGCGTTAATATCAGTACTCGCCCTTATTTGTTAAAGGCTTGTATCAAGCTGCATCGTGAGGTCGCCAGCAGAGGTGGGCGTTGGTTACATTACGGTAAGTTGTGCCAGCACGGTCATCCTAGGCACCCTTCTCGACTTTCCTATCAATGGTCATTTGCCGAATTTGATATGTCAGCCTATCTGGCGGCTGTGCTTCAGTCTGGCTAGAGGCCGTTACGAAGTGGACGCCTTAAAGCACCATAATGGCATCCATTTCTACCAGAGCATCTCGCGGTAGTGATTTAACACCAATGGCGGCACGGGCTGGATAGGGCTCGGCAAAAACTTGTCCCATTATTTCATTCACCGTCGGAAAGTGAAGCAGGTCGGTGAGGAAAATGTTCAACTTAACGATGTCAGACAATGAGCCGCCAGCTGCTTCGCAAACCGCACTCAGGTTGGTAAAAACCTGCTGAACTTGTTCGCCGATGTCGTCAGAAATCATCTCCATGGTCGCCGGTACCAAAGGGATTTGCCCGGAGAGGTAAACGGTATTGTCGGCTTTAATCGCTTGTGAATAGGTGCCAATCGCCTGGGGGGCTTTGTCGGTGTGGATCACAGCTTTATTGGGCATGGTGCTATTCTCGAAATTATCTGTTGAGTTTAATTCTTTATACGATACACAGCCTGCACGGATTTTACGCCACGAATCCTGCGCATAATATTGGCCAGGTGGATACGATCTTTGACGCCGATGATTAAATTAATCAGGCTGGAGTGAGCGTCTTGCTCTTTAATATTAATTTGGTCAATGGTGGCATCTTGCTCTGTAATGCGTGCTGCCAGGGTGGCGACTATGCCTCGATCTGAGCAGACATCCAGTTTCAATTCGACGGGGAACTCACCCTTGACGGAGGGCGACCAGCTTAGAGGCATACACTTTTCGGCGTTGGATCGTATATCGTTAAGGTTTTTACAGGAGTCGCGGTGTACCACCAAGCCACGGCCGGGGCTGATATGGCCGAGAATCAGGTCGCCAGGTATGGGGTGGCAGCAGCGGGCATAGCTGGTAATCAGACCATCGGCATGGTCGACAAGTATCGGTGAATCGAGTTTTGGCGGTGTTGCTTTGCGCTTATTCTCAGGTATCAACACATTGGCGACGGCATAGGCGACGCGATTACCGAGGCCGATTTGCTGTAATACAGATTCAAAAGTATCGGCACCGGTTTCTTTTAGCAGGTGCTTGATTTGTGATTTTTTAATATTGCTATAAGCGGAGCCAAAGCTATTCAGCGCTCGGTCGAGCAGGCGTTTGCCCAGATCAACGGACTCGTCATGCTGCTGTGTTTTCAAAAAATGGCGAATGGCACTGCGGGCTTTGGCTGTGAGAACAAAGTTCAGCCACGAGGGGTTTGGTTGGGCGCCGGGTGCAGTGATGACTTGAATACGCTGGCCACTTTCCAGCACTTCTGACAGGGGGCTGAGCTGACCGTTAATCTCGCAGGCGACACAAGTGTTGCCCACCTGGGTGTGCACAGCGAAGGCGAAATCGACGGCGGTTGCTCCGGTGGGTAGTTCAACAATTTCGCCCTGGGGGGTAAAGACATAGACCTCGTCGGGGAATAAATCCGTTTTAACGTGCTCGATAAACTCGAGTGAATTACCCGCCTGTTGTTGTATTTCGAGCAGGCCCTTAAGCCAGCGATTGGAGCGACGGTCATTGCCCTGGGCGCTTTCAATACCCGATTTGTACAGCCAGTGAGAGGCGATACCGTAATTGCCGAGGTCATCCATTTCTGTGGTGCGAATCTGCACCTCAATGGGCACGCCATCAAGACCCACGAGTACGGTGTGCAATGATTGGTAGCCATTGGATTTGGGAATAGCGATGTAATCTTTGAATTCACCGGGTATGGGTTTGTAGAAGTTGTGCAATATGCCCAGGATTCGATAACAGTCGCCGACGTTGTCGACAACCACGCGAAAGGCAAAGACATCGGTAATATTTTTGAAGGAGCGTTGCTTTGTTTTCATCTTCTGGTAAATGCTCCAGAGATGTTTTTCGCGTCCGACGACGGTGGCCTTGATATTCTCGAGGTTAAGCTGTCGTTCAATGGCCTGTTTGATATCGGCGACGAGTTCGTTGCGATGACCGCGGGTTTTATTCAGTGCCCGTGCAATGTGTTCGTAGCGCATGGGGTAGAGTGCGGAAAAACCGAGGTCTTCAAATTCAATGCGGATATCATTCATGCCCAGACGCTGTGCGAGGGGGGCATAGATTTCCAGGGTTTCGCGGGCGATGCGTCGGCGCTTATCGGGTCGAAGAACACCGAGGGTGCGCATATTGTGGAGGCGGTCGGCTAACTTGACGAGGATAACGCGAATGTCCCGGGTCATAGCCAGGGTCATTTTTTGAAAGTTTTCTGCCTGTTGCTCGGCTTTGGTGGCGAACTCTATTTCAGTGAGCTTGCTAACGCCGTCGACCAGCTCTGAAACGGTTTTACCAAAGCGCCAGCTTAGTTGGGTTTTGGTGGCATCGGTGTCCTCGATAACATCATGGAGCAAAGCTGCCATTAAGCTTTCGTGGTCCATGTGCATGTCGGCAAGAATGGAGGCGACGGCAATTGGGTGGACGATATAGGGGTCGCCACTTTGTCGAAATTGCCCATAGTGACTGCGCTCGGCAAATTTGTGAGCGCGCAGAACCTTTTTGACTTCGGTAGGTTCGAGGTAGGAGGAAAGCTTGTCGTTAAGGAGATCGAGCGCTTGCAAGTCTTTCCTCCGAGTGGTGACTTACTCTTCGATGGCAGGTGGAGTCGTGTTCTCGTCGGCGTTCAGGTTTGCCGTCAGCATATCCAGAGATAGGATTTCGTGAGCTTCTTCTTTTTCCTCGAGAATGTTGACGTCAATCAGGCCCTCTTCGATTTCACGTAGGGCGACAATAGTTGGCTTGTCATTTTCCCAGGGAACCATGGCTTCTTTACCGCCAATGGCTAATTGACGGGCGCGTTTGGAGCCAACAAGAACCAGCTCAAAGCGGTTTTTAACATGATCCAGACAATCTTCAACGGTGATTCTAGCCATTAAAACTTTACCTTATTTGTAACGGAATTAAATTTCTACTCGACCAGATATTATAGTGAAAAAAGTTAATTTATAACAGTAGTTCTTTTATCAGGGCCTGGTGTTGGCACTGTTGTTTTTTGAGCAGTAATTTCCCGCTGCTGATAATAAGCGCTAGCTCTTCAAGGGCAGTGGCAAAATTATCGTTGATGATCAGGTAGTCGGCATCGGCGAAATGGGACATCTCGGCCTGAGCCTCAGCAATGCGCTGGGCAATAATCTCAGGCCCATCCTGGCCGCGCTGGGTGAGTCGTTCAAATAAAGTGTCCCTCCCCGGGGGCAGGACAAAAATGCTGACCGTATCGGGTAGCTGCATGTGAATTTGAGCTGCGCCCTGCCAGTCGATTTCGAGGATAACATCACAGCCGCTGGCCAGTGTGTCGTCAACCCATTGTCGAGAGGTGCCGTAGGAGTTGTTAAAAACTTCGGCGTGTTCGAGAAAGGCTTGCTGGTCTAGCATCGTCTTAAATTGTTCTTTATTGACAAAGTGATAGTTTACGCCGTCGCTTTCCCCCGGACGTTTGGGCCGGGTGGTGTGAGAGATGGACACTTGAAGGTTGGGCCGTTTCTCAAGCAGGGCGGCGACGAGGCTGGTTTTGCCCGCCCCGGAAGGTGCTGAAATGGTGTAGAGGGTGCCACGCTGGGTCATGTTGGGGTATCTCTCCTGCTATTCGAGGTTTTGCACTTGTTCGCGAATTTGTTCGATCAGTACTTTTAATTCGACGGCAGAGTGGGTGGTGGTTGCTGCCTGGGATTTTGATGAGAGGGTGTTTGCCTCACGATTTAATTCTTGCAGCAGGAAGTCGAGTCGCCTACCGACGGGCGATGTACTGTCGAGGGCACGATAAAATTCTTCGATGTGGGTTTCAAGTCTATCCAGTTCCTCGTCGGCATCGCTTTTATTGGCGATGTAAACCAGCTCCTGTTCAAGCCTTTCTTCATCGAGCTGGGCGGTGACCTGCTCTAGTTTACCTCGCAGCTTTTGTTGCTGCTGCGCCATGAGCTGGGGCAGCACAGTGCGAACACAGGTGACCTCGAGGCTGATTTTTTCTAGCCGCTCACTGATAAACGTGGTGAGACGGTCGCCCTCACGGCTGCGAGCATCGGCTAGCTTATTCAGAGCCTCCACGTAAACGTCTAACGTTGCTGCTTGTAGAGTCTGGGCGTCAACCTTGTCTTCTTGCAATACGCCGGGTACTTGCAGCACGTCGATCGGTGATATGGGCGCTGATGACTCTGGCATCAATTGCTGAATCTGGTTACAGGCAGCAAGATATTGGCGCGCGATATCGAGGTTAATGCCGGTAGCGTGGCCTTGGGCGAGGTCAAGGCGCAGGGTGCAGTCGATTTTTCCGCGCTGAGCAAACTGGCGCAGCTTTTCACGATAATTAATTTCGAGATGGCGCAGGGTTTCTGGCAGACGAAAGGTGGCTTCGAGAAAGCGGTGGTTAATTGAACGCAGCTCCCAGGTCAGCGTGCCCCAGGCGTATTTGGCGTTGGCACTGGCGAAGGCGGTCATGCTTCTTGGCATTCTTACTCGGACTCGATGTTGCAGTTAGTGCCCATGTTAGCAAACACGGGTGGCAACTCAAGAGACTAATTTCGCTACAATAGCCGCTCCAGAGCATGTCTTGTATTTGTTGCTCGTTTTCATTTCAGTCTTCACAAGGATCATTTTATGTCGCGCCCCAGTGGACGTCGTCCCGAACAGCTTCGCAGCGTTAAAATCACCCGCAATTTTACCCGTCATGCCGAGGGCTCGGTGTTGGTGGCATTTGGTGATACCAAGGTCATTTGTACCGCGAGCGTCACCCCAGGGGTGCCGCGTTTCTTGCGTGGTAAGGGGCAGGGTTGGGTCACTGCGGAATACGGTATGTTGCCGCGCTCGACCAATTCACGCATGGATAGAGAGGCGGCCCGTGGTAAGCAGAGCGGCCGTACTCAAGAGATTCAGCGCTTGATTGGTCGTTCATTGCGGGCGGCGGTGGATATGAGTGTTCTCGGTGAAAATACCATCAATATTGACTGTGATGTTATTCAGGCTGATGGGGGCACGCGCACGGCGTCGATAACGGGTGCCTATGTGGCGCTGGCTGATGCGGTTGAGTATTTGCTGAGCAAAAAACGCATCGCCAAAAGCCCCCTGCAGAGCTTTGTCGCGTCAGTTTCTGTGGGTATTTATAAAGGGATGCCGGTACTGGATTTGGATTATGCCGAAGATTCACAGGCTGAAACCGATATGAATGTGGTGATGAACAGTGATGGAGGCTTTATCGAGGTGCAAGGCACTGCAGAAGCGGCACCGTTTAACCAGGATGAGCTAAACGCAATGTTGGAGCTGGCTAAGCGTGGTATCGCTGATCTCGTTAAAGTTCAGCGCATGGCATTGGCGCAGAGTTGAGGCGTCGCGGCCTGCGGGCTTAAAGCTCGTGCAGGTCGTAGTCGATAATTACTGGGGTGTGGCTAGAGAACACCTTGGCTTTGTAGAGTACGGCGTATTCGACCTGGTTGATGAGTGCTTTGGAAATAATCTGGGTGTCGGTGCGCCATGCGTCGCCGCTGCCCATCTCTCCCGATGGCCACCAGCTGAATTCATCGTTGTCTGAGTTGGAAATACGAAAGGCATCGGCATAACCGATCTCGTTGTAGAGCTGGTTGAGCCACTGGCGCTCTTCGGCCAAAAAACCGGATTCGTCGTTATGACTCTCTGAGTTTTGTACATCGATTTCACGGTGGGCCATTTGCCAATTACCACAGAAAATATAATTCCTACGTTTGCGGGTGATTTTTAGCATCTGGTTTTGCAGGCCGGTAAAAAACTGGCTTTTGATTTCTCGTGTGGAGGCATCTTCGCCACCCTGAGGGGCAAGAAGGCAGGCGACGCTGGTGTGGTCAAAATCGGCCTGCAGGTAGCGCCCGTTCATATCCTCGCCGGAGGTGAGGCCGAAGCCGAACATTATTGCCTTGGGCGCCTGGCGGGTATAGATGGCGACACCATTGGTTTGCGGGGTGGGCGAGTCAAAGAAATAACTGAAATAGCCGTCGAGCTGAAACGCGGGGTTATCTTCAAGCTCTGGTGCCTGGGCACGGAGATCCTGTAGGCAGATGATCTCCGCATCTTGTTCCTTTAGCCAATCGAACAAACCTTTTTCGGTGGCTTGATGGATGCCGTCAACGCAAGCACTTATTAAACGCATATTCCTGCCTTCTATTTTTAACGATCTATGATACCTTAAGCGGCTAAACAGGGGAAAATGTTAAGTCTAATTTCTTACTGCCGTGTGATCTCCGCCGGAGTTCTCAGTTAAATACTTCCAATCGAATTGAGTAGATGAAAAACTATCAACGAGAGTTTATTGATCTGGCGCTTGAGCACCAGGTACTGCAATTTGGCGAGTTCACGCTGAAATCGGGTCGCGTTAGCCCCTACTTCTTTAATGCGGGTAATTTTAATACAGGCCGGGCTTTGGCAGTCCTTGGCCGCTGTTATGCGCAAGCAATAGTCGATAACAACCTTGAATTTGATGTGATTTTCGGCCCAGCCTATAAAGGTATTCCTTTGGTTGCGACGATAGTTGTTGCCCTGTCTGAATTATATGATCGTGATGTGCCCTATTGTTTTAATCGTAAAGAGGCTAAGGCCCACGGTGAGGGCGGCAATTTAGTTGGCGCGCCTTTGCAAGGCCGAGTACTGATCGTTGACGATGTGATTACCGCAGGCACGGCGATTCGTGAAGTGCTGACCCTGATTGACACTGCTGGGGCAGAGGTGTCTGGTGTGCTGGTTGGCCTGGATAGAAAGGAGCGTCGAGATGGGGGTTTGTCAGCAATACAGGCGCTGGAGCAGGAATTCACGCTAAGTGTGAAGAGCATCGTAGATATTTCACATATTTTGTCCTACGTTGGCGAGCAGTCTACAGGTGGAGCGACGCTGGAAGCAGTAGAAAGTTATCAACAAAAATATGGTATTTAATAAAACAGGGTTTGAGAAAGCTTGATGAAAGGTTGTAGAAGATTATTTGTAATCCTGCTGATATTGAGCTGTGCCAGTGTTAGTTATGGTGCTGGCGGTGGAAGGCTGTATCGTTACATAAATGCAGAGGGTGTTGTCGTTATCGATGATAAAATCCCGCCGGGCTATGTTGCCCAAGGCTACGATATACTTAGCTATACAGGACAGCTACTAGATACCGTTGCACCTTCAGTGCCCCAAAACGCTGTTGAGAAAGCCTTGCGGAAGAAAGCTCTGGCAGCGCGTGAAAAGGAAGATCGTTTTATTCTTATCAGCTACAGTTCAGTGGTCGATATTAAAGCGGCAATGTCACGTAAGCTTAGCCAGCTTGATAGGGAAGTAAAAGGTATAAGAAGCAACATTAAGGGTAGTACTCGTCGAATTGCTTTCGAGCAGCAGAGAGCGGCAAACTACCAGCGCGGAGGTCGGCAAGTGCCTGAAAATGTGAGGGGAACATTATTAGAGCTAGATGCCGAGGTGAAAAAGTCTGAGAGTTTGTTGGTGCTTAAAGAAGACGAATATAATAAAACAGAAGAACGTTATCTCGGCTATATAGAGCGATACCGTCAGCTTAAAGCTCAGTCAGACGCGAATAAGCTTGGGGAGTAGCAGGGCCTAGATATAGATAGCTTTGTCGAGTGCCATCCATTGTTCCTGCCAATGTGTGGAAGGGAGGTTGGTAAAATTGCTACGCCCAAATTGGCGGATTTTTCCTTCTGCTATAGCGAGTAACAGTTCGGCGGCAGCAGAGGCCAGCAAATGCGTTCGGCAGTTTTCTTTAAGCTCGCCTTCTCGTAGTACCTGTTTAATTTGGGACTCGATACGGGCAAGCAATTGATTGACCCTGATATGCAGGCGCTCTGTTTCGCCGGTTAAGGCATCGCCGGTAAGAATGCGAGATAGCCCTGGGTTTTTTTCTGAAAAGCTTAATAATAAAGTGATGATCATTCGGCAGCGCTCCTGGGTATCGGGCGCGTCTTTAATGATGACATTAATACGGCTAAAAAGAGTTTCTTCAATAAAATCAATCAAGCTTTCGTAGATTCGAGCTTTACTCGGAAAGTGTCGGTACAGGGCTGCCTCGGAAACTCCGACTTCTTTTGCCAGCGCCGCCGTAGTGATTTTTTTATGGGGAGCCTGTTCAAGCATTTCGGCCAATGCTTGAAGAATAGCCTGGCGTCGTGATGAGCTTTTTTTTGGCGAAGATGGAGAAGCTGTCATTGTGTCGATAGGGCCTCTGTTAAAACTAGAAAAAAGTAAATAACGAACAAGAAGGCTAGCTGGTCTTATTGGTGATCAGTGTGCCAACACCTTCGTCGGTAAATATCTCAAGTAATACGGCATGGCTGACACGGCCATCAATTATGTGGGCGCTGCGGACATTCGCTTTTACCGCATCAAGGGCACAGCGTATTTTGGGGAGCATACCGCCGCTTATGGTGCCATCGGCAATGAGTTCATCAACTTGTTCGGTGGAGAGTCCCGTTAATACCCTACCTTCTTTATCTTGTAAGCCAGAGATGTTGGTCAGTAATAATAGTTTTTCGGCTTGCAGGACTTCGGCAATTTTTCCAGCGACAAGATCGGCATTGATGTTGTACGAGTTGCCCTCATCATCAACACCAATTGGTGCGATAACAGGAATAAAATCCCCACCTGTTAGCATGTCGATAACGGCCGTATTAATATGTTTAACTTCACCGACTTGGCCAATATCGATAATTTCAGGTGCTTCCATTTCCGGGTTGTTTCGTGTCACGAGCATTTTCTTTGCGGTAATCAGCTGGCCGTCTTTACCCGTAATGCCAATAGCTTTACCCCCGGCATGATTAATCAGACTAACGATTTCTTTATTAACCGCACCACCAAGAACCATTTCAACAACATCCATTGTCCTGTTGTCAGTAACTCGCATACCGTCGACGAAATTAGATTCGATATTGAGTTTGTCGAGTAACTCGCCTATTTGTGGCCCGCCACCATGGACGATAACAGGATTGATGCCGACGAGTTTCATTAGCACGATATCGCGCGCAAAGCTTTGTTTTAGCTGGTCATCAATCATGGCGTTACCGCCAAACTTAATGACCAGAGTTCGGCCGGTGAATTTTTGAATATAGGGTAATGCTTCGGTAAGAATATTTGCCGTTTGCAGCGCATTATCACGAGATAGAGACATAGTGCCAGAAAACTCCAAGGTCCTTTGTTAGCGGAAGAGCCGTTTGTTAAAAGGGCAGTTTTGTATCAGGTAATAGCAAGACCAATTTTTGTTTGAGCTGGTGCTGCAACCTGGATAGTACTTGTTGATTGTCGGCCTCAAATCTAAATGTTAAATGAGCAGAGGTGTTAGATGCGCGAATTAATGCCCAACCTTCGGGATATTCCAGGCGTAAGCCATCAATGGTAATGCGCTTTGCCTCGGGAAAAACACCTTCAGCAAACTTTTTAACAATGGCAAATTTGTCATTTTCTGGAACAGCAACGCGTAATTCGGAGGTGGATACGGTGGTTTCAAATGCTTCGGTTATTTGGTCGAGGCTTTGCTCTCTTTGATTAATAATTTCGATTAAACGTGCGGCGGCATAGAGGCCATCGTCAAAGCCATACCAGCGGTCATTGAAGAAGATATGGCCGCTAAACTCACCACCAAGGGGCGCGCCAGTTTCAGAAATCTTTTGGCGGATATGAGAGTGCCCCGTTTTCCACATAACAGGGTGTCCACCATAATTACTAATCAGGTTATTAAGTCGACGAGTTGATTTGACGTCAAATACAATATCAGTTTCCGGGTAGCTACCAATAACGTCGCGAGCAAAAATCATTAGTAATTCGTCGGCCCAAATGATATTTCCCTCCGCAGTGACTGCGGTCAGCCGATCGCCGTCACCGTCAAAAGCAAGTCCAAGATCGGCTTCTTCGTGCTTGACGATGGTGATGAGATCCATAAGGTTTTCGGGATTAGAAGGATCTGGTGGATGGTTGGGGAAGGCACCATCAATGTCACAGTAGAGAGGGATGACCTCGCAGCCCAGTGCTTCAAAAAGGGCTGGCGCTATAGGCCCCGCAGCACCATTGGCGCAATCGATTACTACGCGAAGTTGTCTTGACACGGGATTAATACTTTTCAGTACTGCTTCAGTATATTGATCAAGGATATCAATCTGTTTTTGCTGGCCCTGCCCGCTTTTCCATATGCCTGCATCCATTGCTGTTTTTAGACTGAGAAGTTCGGCGCCAGAAATAACTTGTTGGTTGTAATAAATTTTAAAGCCATTATCCGTGGCAGGGTTGTGGCTGGCTGTGATTATGACACCAGATTCCACGGTATCCATTGTTGCCAGAGCAAAATTAAGTACGGGCGTTGGCACGGTACCAATATCGATAATATTGCAGCCTGTAGAGAGTACGCCCTGAATTAAGGCGGCTTTTAAGCGGGGGCTGGACGTTCTACCATCAGCGCCAACAAGTAAATTTCGTTGCCCGCTGTTCACCATATCTGAACCGATGGCGTTACCTAATAGCTCGGCGAAATCTTCAGTAATTTGGCTATTTGCTTTGCCCCTGATGTCATATTGTCTGAAAACCACGGCAGTGGAAGCCTCTTCCTCTATTTCTTCCCCTGCATCCGCTACTATTTTTAGGGCAGTACTAGGGGGCTGGGTTCTTCTTTGGGTGAGCTTTTCTTGGATTAACTGGTTGAGTTCAGTGGGCGTCAGGTCTGTTGCATCAAGAGCTGATGCTTCCCGAATGCGAGTTAATTGGTAGCGAATTAAGAGGACTGACAGCAATAAACCTATTATTAGTAACGCCAAAAAACAGAGGATGAAATAAAGAACGGGTTTGTCGACCGTATTAACCAGCTTAGATGACACTGAATAGCGCAGCTGCCAGTCAGCTCGGCCTTTAACGGGGATGGTTGATTGAAAGGACGTATTTGAGCCGCCGCTGGAGACAATAACCTGGGGAGCAAAACCGCGGGTAAACTGGAGTAGTTCTGTTTGACCCAGGGTGGGGTCTGCTTGGCTAAGCACAGCGTGAAGGTTTTGCACTGAGAGGTTGACGATTAAACTGCCGACGACTTCATCATAATCAGCAATGGGAGTGGCGTTGACGATCAGCCAGTCATGGAGTTTAACCGCCGTTGGCTCAAGTTGTTTGCCGGCGATGGAGTTTTTGGCGAGAGTAATGCCGACAAAATTCTGTGTTTCATCAAAGTAAGGGCTGTTAACGGAAACTAATTTGATTTCAGCCATTTCGGGTAATTGGTGGCGCAGAAAATCTTTGTATTCTTTTATCTGTGCGATATTCTTTGAATTTAATAGGTTGATTAATGTTCGATCTTTGGCGATGCGATTGAGTTTTTCATCCATTACTTCGAAGTAGTTTACGATTGTTAAAACTTGATTTTCAGCTAAGGACTCTGCTTTTTGAGTTATCGCTTCGTGCCAAGGTGCGATGACAAGCTTGCCGTAAAAGAGTTGAGTTAAAAAAATGGTATAAATGATAATCAGCACAGAGCCGGCAATGACGACAGGTGTTTTTATGGCAGAGTTGAAATCTATTGGTAGCTTCATAGTCACCCTTGTGTGATAAAAATAGCGATTTTGTTCAAGGCTGCGAAGTTTTCGATAAAGAGGCGATATGCTCAATAAGCCGCGTTGCTAACAGGTTTTTATTCATTATTGGTAGTTTTTTGCTGCCACCGGACTCGACGAGTAATACGCGATTGTCGTCGCTGTTAAAGCCAATCGTTGAGTCAGAAACATCGTTGGCGATGACCAGGTCGAGTTTCTTATTTTGTAATTTTTGTTTTGCATAATGTTCGAGGTTTTCAGTTTCTGCCGCAAAGCCGATAGTCAATGGCCGTTTGGGGTGGGCAGCAATAGTGGCGACAATATCAGGATTTTTAACTAGCTGTATAAACATGTCGTCATCATTTTTTTTGATTTTTTGTTCGGCTACGCTGGCGGGTCTATAATCTGCGACAGCAGCGGCAGCAATAAAAATGTCAGTTCCATCAAGCTCGTCTAAGGCGGCGGAAAGCATGTTTTCAGCTGATTCGACAGCGATAATCTTGACACGCTCTGGCGGTGCGATTTGTACTGGCCCGCTGATGAGTATAGTTGTTGCTCCTGCCTCCATGGCTGCTTGAGCCAGGGCATAGCCCATTTTGCCGGAACTGTGGTTAGAAATATAGCGTACGGGGTCGAGAGCTTCACGGGTTGGCCCGGCGGTGATGACAACTTTCTTCCCGCTCAATAGGCCTTTTTCAAACAATGAGCCGGTCATTCTGGCCAGTGTGGTGGGATCTTCCATGCGTCCTTCACCCACATCGCCACAGGCTTGGTAGCCAGTGGCCGGGCCAAAAATATGCACCGTCTGCGCACGTAGTTGTTGCAGGTTGTTTTGCGTGGCGTTGTTTTCCCACATATGTTTGTTCATCGCAGGCGCAATGGCGATGGGGCTGTGGCTGGCAAGGCAGACCGTGCTGAGTAAGTCATTACCCTCGCCATGACACAGCCGGGCAATAAAATCTGCGCTGGCTGGGGCGATCAGAATAAGGTCGGCCCAACGAGCAAGTTCAATATGTCCCATGGCTGCTTCGGCGGCCGTATCGAGTAGCTCGAGGTTAACGGGGTTTCCCGATAGTGCCTGCAGGGTCAGAGGGGTGATGAACTCTGTTGCCGCAGGGGTCATCACGACGCGAACCTCAGCCCCCTCGCCTTGTAGGCAACGGATTAACTCGGCACTTTTATAGGCGGCTATGCCTCCGGTGACGCCGAGTATGACCCTTTTGTTGCTTAGAGAACCCATGAAGACCCTTTTAAAACTCAGAATTGGCGCTAAGATAACATTTGCTAAAGGAATTTCGTAGAAATCATGGAAGGTTTGCGATGACGATCAAAAATTGGCCGGAGGGGGAGCGCCCTCGGGAGAAGTTAATAAATCAGGGGCCGCGAGCACTTTCAGATGCAGAGTTGTTGGCGATATTTCTGCGCACGGGCATTACTGGTTTGTCGGCAGTTGATCTGGCGAGAGAATTGTTGATTCAGTTCGGTAGTATTTCCACCTTACTGAATGCCGATCTTGAGGCTTTCTGTGCCGTAAAAGGTTTAGGCCCGGCTAAATATGCCCAGCTGCAATCAGTGCTAGAACTGGCCCGGCGACATTTGGGAGAGCAGCTGAGTAGAGAACAGGTGTTTACCAATCCGGAAACCGTCAGGCAATATGTGCGCGCACATTTTCAGGGTTATCAGCGCGAGGTCTTTCTCTGCCTGTTTCTCGATACTCGACATCGCCTGATAGCCACAGAAGAGTTGTTTCAGGGCACGATTGATGGCGCCAGCGTTTACCCCCGGGAAGTTGTGAAGAGGGCTTTGCAGCACAATGCGGGGGCGGTGATTTTTTCGCATAACCATCCCTCCGGTATTGCTGAGCCCAGTGGTGCGGATGAGAAAATTACTCGGCAGCTGAAGGAGGCTCTGGCATTGGTTGATATTCGGGTGCTTGATCACATCGTCGTTGGCCATGGTGAGGAGGTCTCTCTGGCTGAGCGAGGCCTGTTATAGGCGCTTGAAAAGAACGACTAAAAACAAATTTAATTTGATTCGTAATGCTTGCTCTGGTATAAAGCACGGCTCTTTTCACCGGCACACTGTTCCCGCTTGTCTGAGACAAGTAATGATTGAGTAGTAGGGCTGGTCGTCACGACCCCAGAAATTAACAGTTTATTCAGATTAGATAGAGGCAAAAAGATGTCCAGAGTGTGTCAGGTCACCGGCAAGCGTCCCATGAGCGGGAACAATGTATCCCATGCAAAAAACAGGACTCGCCGCCGGTTTGAGCCCAATCTTCATACCCATCGCTTTTGGATGGAAACAGAAAAGCGCTTTATCAAATTGCGTGTTTCAAGCAAAGGTATGCGCATTATCGATAAGCTCGGCGTAGAGCAGGTTATTGCCAACATTCGCGCCGATGGCGGCAAGGTCTAAGGAGAAACAACATGGCTAAGTCAAACAGAGATACCATCAAGTTAGTCTCCAGTGCCGGCACTGGACACTACTACACGACCACCAAGAACAAGCGCACCATGCCTGAGAAGATGGAGATCAAAAAATTTGATCCCGTCGTTCGCCAGCACGTTGCCTATAAAGAAGCGAAAATCAAATAAGCTGATTTTCACTTTTGGTGAGTTGAAAGAGCCCGGTATTGCCGGGCTTTTTATTGCCCGCTAAATACTGACACCATAAAAAATGACTTGAGGCTCGATAGTCATGCCCGAACTGCCGGAAGTAGAAACCACCTTGCGGGGCATTCGCCCCCATTTGCTGAAACAGAAGATACAGAAGGTGGTGGTGCGCCGCCCTACCCTGCGCTGGCCAATACCCGAAGACCTGCCCACCTTGCTGGTGGGCAAGGCAGTTGAAGAGGTGACTCGGCGCGGTAAATACTTACTGCTGAAATTCCCCCACGGCCACATGATGATACACCTCGGCATGTCGGGTAGCTTAAGCCTTGCCGCTCAAGGCACGGCTGCGGGTAAGCACGACCACGTTGATCTGGTCCTCGAGAGCGGCTGGATACTGCGCTACAACGATCCACGTCGCTTTGGCTGCATACTCTGGATCGAGGGCGAGCCCCTTGAGCACTCTCTACTCGCCAATCTTGGCCCGGAGCCGCTGGGCGATCTTTTCGATGATGACCACCTTTATCAGTGCTCACGGCGCAAAAGCCTGGCGGTGAAAAGCTTTTTGATGGACAGCAAAGTTGTCGTTGGCGTGGGTAATATCTATGCCAATGAGGCGCTATTTCGCAGTGGCATACACCCCCTGCGCAAGGCGAATCGTATTTCCGCGCGTCGTTACGCTCGATTATCAGAGGTTGTGCGGGAAGTCCTTGCTGCAGCGATCGAGCAGGGCGGCACAACACTGCGCGACTTCGTCGGTGGTGACGGCAAGCCGGGTTACTTTAAGCAGGAATTGCAGGTGTATGGTCGTGCTGGTGAGGCTTGTGTTGAATGCTCGACCACCTTGAAAGAGGTGCGTTTGGGGCAACGCAGTACTGTGTATTGCCCCGATTGTCAGCGCTAACGCACTGACAGCTTTAGCTGAACTTTTCGCTCAGAGCCTTAGCAACATTGGGTGGCACAAAGGGGGAAATATCACCGGTTAACGCAGCGATCTCTCTCACCAGGCTGGATGAAATATAGGAGTGTTGTTCCGAGGGGGTCATAAAGATACTTTCAGCCGCGGGCGACAGGGCGCGGTTCATATTGGCCAGCTGAAATTCATATTCAAAATCGGAAACGGCACGCAGGCCCCGCAGTACAGCATCGCCTTTGCAGTCTTTGAGGAAATTGACCAGTAGATAGTCAAAACCTATGATTTCAACATTCTTTAGGTGAGACAGGGCCTCTTTGGCAAGATCGCCGCGTTCATCCAGTGAGAACATGGGCTTCTTCTTTTCACTGCGCGCAATACCCACAATGACATGGTCAAATAACTTGCAAGCCCGTTCAATCAGGTCAACATGGCCATTGGTCATGGGGTCAAATGTTCCAGGGTAAACAATTGTTTTCATAGATAGGCACTCCAACGCGGAGGCGCATGTTAAACAATTTGACCCTTTAGCTCAATTACCCGAATTGACAGGTGATTTGTGTTAATTCGATAGCGGGCTCAGTACACGATAAAGATGGCAAGCGACATCCCCTGCTGTTTTGTGGCGATGGAGCTGCCAGTGTGCAGGAATAAAATCCAGTATTTGACGAACGGGGGCCTCGATATAAATCATCGCGTCTTCCGCTAGCAGGCTCGTTTGTTGAGCAAGAGTAGCAACGGCACTGGCGAGTAATGTTGAGTCGAAGGGTGGGTCGAGAAAAATAATATCGAAGGGCGCCATGTTATTCGCGTTTTGTTGTAACCAGCTGAGAGTGTCAGCGTTAAACACCTGGGCGGACTTCAAATCAAGTAATTCAATATTATCGCTTAGGGCGCGAGCGGCAGCAGTGTTCAACTCAAGTAAAACAACCTCGCCTGCGCCACGGGATGCTGCCTCCAGTCCCAGCGCACCAGAACCGGCAAAAAGATCGAGACAGTGAGCGCCTCTTAAATCCGTGGCTAGCCAGTTAAACAGTGTTTCTCGCAGACGGTCGCCAGTGGGGCGCAGGCCGGCAACGGCGGGGAAACTAATGCGCCGTCCTCGGCATTGTCCGGCGATGATACGCACCTGGCCGTTGGTTTGTTTATTCGTGGCTTTGCGTGGCAATCGGCCGCTCCTGATTGAAGGTAAAAATGATAGGATACACAGCTTGTCGTAGTACCGGGAAAATTCGCAATGTCCTCTGAAAAAGAGTCACCGAAAAAATCTGAAAAACGGGGTTTATTTTCCCGCTGGCGGCGCAAAAATAAAGCTATTGAGCCCACAGAGTCGGCAGCGGCAGAGGTGCTCGATACGCAGGCAATAACGCCGACAGAGCAGCTATCAGACTCACTGCAAGAGTCGCTCAAAGACCCCGAGTCGCTGGAGCAAGTGGCAAGTCCTGATGTTGTGGCTCCAGTGGCCGTGACTTTGCCGGTAACATCGGTTGAACCCGAAGTCCCTGTCGAAGCGCCAGCTACTGCTTCGCCGCCTGCCGAGGCCTCTGCGTCGAGTGCCGCTGAGGTCTCACCACCTGTCCAGCCCACAGCTCCTGCAGAGCAGCCCGAGCCTGAAAAAGCTAAGCCTGAGCCTCATAGTGAAGTGCTGGAAGATCCTTCGACAAAGCCGGAAGATACCGAGCTAGCGAAACCGGTCGAGAAAAAGAAACGCCCCAATCGCTTTAGCCGTGCCCTGTCGCGTACCAGTGCTGGCCTGGGTGCCTTTTTCCTCGGCCGTAAAGAAATTAGTGATGAGCTACTCGAGGAGCTTGAAACCCTATTACTGATGGCCGATGTCGGCGTCGATGTCACCACCGAAATTATTAGTGAGCTCACGGATCGTGTGAAGCGCGGTGAGCTCAATGACAGCGATACCCTCAAAGCAGAGCTGCATCGGGTGTTGCTCGATATTATTAGCCCCTGTGAGCAAGCTCTGGATGTTTCCGGCAAACAACCCTTTGTGTTGCTGGTGGTGGGTGTCAACGGCGTGGGTAAGACCACGACCATTGGTAAACTCGCCCAGCGCTATCAAAAAGAGGGTCACTCGGTGATGCTCGCTGCTGGCGATACTTTTCGTGCCGCAGCGGTCGAGCAGTTACAGGTTTGGGGCGAGCGTAACAATGTGCAGGTTGTTGCTCAGCATACGGGGGCAGATAGTGCCTCGGTCATTTATGATGCTATCGAGTCGGCCAAAGCCAAAAACATCGATGTATTGATTGCCGACACGGCAGGGCGTTTGCACACTAAATCCAACTTGATGGAAGAGCTGGAAAAGGTCAAACGGGTGATGGCCAAGCTGGATGAAGCCGCACCCCACGAAGTACTGCTGGTGCTGGATGCGGGCACCGGCCAAAATGCCCTCAACCAAATGCACGAATTTAATCAGGCGGTGGGCATTACTGGCCTGGCGCTGACGAAGCTCGATGGCACTGCCAAGGGTGGTGTCGCTTTTGCTCTGAGTCGTCGCTTTAAAGTGCCCCTGCGCTATGTCGGTTTGGGTGAAGGCGTTGATGATCTTCAGGTTTTTCGTGCCGAGGATTACGTTAAAGCCGTCTTGTCGGACGTTGACAATGGCCTATGATCGAATTTGATAATGTCAGCAAGCGTTACCCGGATGGCCACGAAGCGCTGAGTCAGGTTAACTTTGCCCTGGACGCGGGGGAAATGGCCTTTCTCACCGGCCATTCCGGTGCCGGTAAAAGTACCCTGTTAAAGCTGATTATGTTGATGGAGCGCCCTTCCGGTGGCCAGCTACTGGTTAATGGCAAAAACCTTAGTCGCCTGCACAAAAGCCAAATACCCTACTATCGGCGGCGTGTCGGCGTAGTTTTCCAAAATCACCAGCTATTGTTCGATCGCAGCGTATTCGACAATGTGGCCTTGCCAATGCAGGTTTCAGGTGCGCAGCACCGCGACATCGAGCGCCGTGTGCGTGCGGCCCTCGACAAGGTTGGTTTGCTCAGCAAAGAAAAACTCAACCCAGTACAGCTATCCGGCGGTGAGCAGCAGCGCATTGGTATCGCCCGGGCCGTAGTACACACCCCGCGCATACTGCTCGCCGATGAACCGACGGGCAACCTCGACCCCGAACTCTCTGCCGAAATCATGAAACTATTTGAAGACTTTCGCAATGTCGGTGTCAGCGTTTTAGTAGCGACCCACGATATTGCGCTCATTTCACGAATGGACGAAAGAGTACTCACCCTGGATCACGGGCGACTTTCAGAGGTGGCTTCCCTTGCCTCGGCATAAGACCGATACAGTCACCGCCTCGCAACCCCGACGCAGTGGTGCGGTGGAAAGCCGCCGCAGTCTTATCTCGATACTGCGAGCGTATATTCATAACCATCGCAAAAATGCGGCTGAGAGTTTCCACCGCCTGGTCGGCGAACCCCTGCAAAGTGTCATGACAATGCTGGTTGTGGCTATCGCCCTGGCTCTGCCGGCCATGCTCTACGTTGGCGTGTCGAGCCTGCAGCAACTCAGCGGCAGCTGGGATAGCAGCGCGCAGATGACCCTGTTTCTGAAAAAGGGTGCCAAAGATAAGGCCATTAAGAGCTTGATCAAGCAACTTGAGTCGAACGATGAGCTTGCCGAAATACACTATATTTCCCCGAGCCAGGCCCTCGATGCCCTGCAGGATAGTGCCGGTTTTGGTGAGGCTTTAACCTTGCTCGATGAAAACCCCCTGCCACCGGTATTACTGGTTGTGCCCATTGCCACCATCGAGGCCGATGTGCCACGGGTTGAGCAGCTGGTGAAAACGCTGGCGAAGCAGCCTCTGGTCGACGAAGTGCAGCTCGACATGAAATGGCTGCAGCGCATGCAACAGATACTCGATATTGGCCGACAAATCACCGTGCTGCTGGGCGGTGCGCTATCGTTGGGCGTGTTACTGGTGGTCGGTAATACGATTCGTCTGGCAATAGAAAATCGCCGTGAGGAAATTCTGGTGGTGAAGCTGGTGGGCGGCACCAATGGCTTTGTGCGGCGGCCCTTTCTTTATACCGGGCTTTGGTACGGTGTGTTTGGTGGCGTTCTTGCGTGGTTGGGGGTGGTGATTGCCCAGTTTTGGCTGGGGACAACGGTGACCCGTCTGGCGGCGCTGTATCAAAGTGACTTCGCTCTGCAGGGTATTGGGCTGGATGGCATGCTGGTACTCATCGCCCTTGGTGGTGCTCTGGGTTTGGTGGGTGCGGCACTCGCAGTGGGGCGGCATATTGCGCAACTCGAACCGTGATTTAGTAGACAAAACAGGTACTTAAATGAACTTTTACGGTCTGTTGTTATCTAACTTAAGAGTGGTAAACTGCGTCGCTGATTTATAGAGGTTGTTATGAGTACGAATCTTCAATCGATTCAATGGATGGCACCAGGGGGCAACCTCGGAGCCTATATGCAGGGTGTAAGCACGATTGCGATTCTCTCCGTTGAGGAAGAGAAAGCCCTCGCAGAGCGTCTGTATTTTGAGGACGACGTCGACAGTGCGCGCCAGTTGGTAATGGCTCACCTACGTTTCGTGGTGCATATCGCCCGCTCTTACAACGGTTACGGCTTGCCGCTGGCGGACATTATTCAAGAAGGTAATGTCGGCTTGATGAAGGCAGTTAAGCGCTTTAATCCTGAAAGGGGCGTGCGTTTGATCTCTTTTGCCGTGCACTGGATCAAAGCTGAAATTCATGAATTTGTGTTGCGCAACTGGCGTATTGTTAAGGTTGCGACTACCAAGGCCCAGCGCAAGTTGTTCTTTAATCTTCGCGGCGCAAAAAAACGCTTGGCCTGGCTGACTAATGACGAAGCCAAAGCCATCGCAGAAGATTTGGGTGTTGAGGTCAAACATGTGCGCGAGATGGAAAAACGGCTTTCAGCCCGAGATGCCGGCTTCGATGCCTCGTCTGATGACGATGACGAGAGCGCCTACCAGGCACCCGCGCTCTACCTCGAAGATCGCGAGGCTGACCCCGCCCTGTTAGCCGAAGATGCCGACTGGGAAAGTGATAGTCAGGCTCGATTGGCCACCGCACTGGGTGAGCTGGATGAGCGCAGTCAGGATATTATTCGCCAACGCTGGTTGAGTGATGGCAAGGCAACCTTGCACGAACTGGCGGATGTTTACGGTGTGTCGGCGGAACGTATTCGCCAGCTCGAGCAAAATGCGATGAAAAAGGTGCGCTCTTTCCTCGAGGCTTGAATCGTATAAGCACAAGCTCAAATTGTTAAGAACCTAAAAAAAACCGCGAATTTCGCGGTTTTTTTTAGGGGTAAAGCAAATGCTGCAATCAGTGGCAAGGTAATGAATAGCCTCAACACCCATCGTTTTTCCGTTTTAATCAGGTGATAGATAGTGAGTTCAAATAATACCGACAGCCGCTTCCTGCCGCTGCTCGTAACCATCAACGGATTTTTGGTTGTTGCCATCGGTGCTTTTGGCGCCCACGGTGTAAAGGCCCTGATCGCCCCCGAGGCAATGCAACTCTGGCAAACTGGTGTGCGCTACCATATGTTCCACGTCGTGGCCCTTTTAGCCTGTGCCTTCTTCTCCACGACCGGTGAAGCGAACTCTCGCGCTTCGCATTGGTTAGTTGTTGCAGCCTGTTTATTTGTATTGGGCATCATATTTTTTAGTGGCAGCCTTTATCTCCTCGCATTGACACAGAAAAGTTGGCTCGGCATGTGTGTGCCCGTCGGCGGGGTGTTTTTTCTGCTGGGTTGGGCTAGCTTGACGATTAGCTTTTTCCGGCGGTGAGTGCAGAGATGACAGAAGCAAAGAATTTCCGCCCCGAGTACAAGAAAAAATCTATCCGCAGTTATGTCTTGCGCAGTGGCCGTATGACCGAAGGCCAGCAGCGTGCTCTTGAGCAGCATTGGCCCCACTTTCGCCTGAGTTTATTTGCCGGGCCAATTGATAACTGGGCTGAGGTATTTGGCCGCGTGGCACCCGTGGTGCTAGAAATCGGTTTTGGCATGGGCGATTCACTGCTAGCCATGGCTCAAAATGAGCCTGAAAAAGACTTTGTCGGTATTGAGGTGTATCCACCCGGTGCGGGGCGACTGGTTAATCGCGCTGCCGAACTGGGTTTGACGAATCTACGGGTTTATCTTGCCGATGCGACGGACGTACTGGATGACTGTATTCCGAACGGAAGTGTCGACAGGGTGCAGCTCTATTTCCCTGACCCCTGGCATAAAAAGAAACACAATAAACGGCGTATCGTGCAGCAGCCTTTTGTCGAAAGAATCCGCACAAAACTCACTGACGGGGGGCACTTTCATATGGCCACCGACTGGCAGCCCTATGCTGAATATATGGTCGAGGTGATGTCGGCAGCTGAAGGCTTTACTAATTTGGCTGGTGATGGGGTTTATTCGCCACGGCCCGATTATCGCCCGATTACCAAGTTTGAAAAACGCGGACAGCGTTTGGGCCACGGCGTGTGGGACTTGCTCTATCGTCGTGAGCCGTAATGCATAGTGGTGTTTAACTTATTTAATCGGGTATTATCTACCCACAAAAAAAGAGCCGAAAGGGCTCGCGTTAAAACGAAAATGTTAAAACAAAGGACATTTAGATGAAGCTCAAAAAAATACAATATTTACCCTTTGCCCTCGCAACGTCACTGTTTTTAGTGGGTTGTGAAGAAGCTGCTAAGCCTAATGCCGGTGCAACAGCGCCTGCAGCAGTGGTACTGGAATCTGAAATACAGAAAGTCAGTTACATTATGGGTACGAATATTGGCGGACAAATTAAGAGTGAGGCTTTTGAGGTTGATATTCCCTCGCTGACTTTGGGTTTGAGCGATGCAGTAGCGGGCAATGAGCCGCAACTGTCTGAGGAGCAAGTCAAAGTAGTAATCGAAGCTTTTCAGGCCAAAATGATGGCCGATCAGGAAGCGAGCGCGAAATTGGTGGCTGAAACCAATTTGCAGGAAGGCGAGACTTTTTTAACAGAGAATGCGAAAAAGGATGGCGTTGTAGTACTGGAAAGCGGCCTGCAATATAAGGTTCTCACGGCAGGCTCTGGTGCTATTCCCGCGCCGGAAAATACCGTTGAAGTTCACTATGTCGGTACTCTGATTGACGGTAGTGAGTTTGATAGCTCGATTAAGCGCGGCGTGCCTGCTCAGTTCGGCGTTACCCAGGTGATACCGGGCTGGGTTGAAGCGTTGCAACTGATGAAAGAGGGCGCTAAGTGGGAATTGTATGTTCCTGCTGGCCTGGCCTACGGGCCCGGTGGAACGGGTGGTTTGATTGGCCCCAATCAAACGCTGATTTTTGAAGTTGAATTATTGAAGGCGTCTGCGGGTGATGATGCTGGCTAAGGCGAGTCTTTAAAGAAGCCTTGAAAAAAGCCTCTGATGGGGCTTTTTTTTCGTCCGGATTTCCCCCCGATTAAACGCGTTTAAAAAGCCTTCTCTAGCCATAGCAGTAGGGTTGGCAAAGTCAGCGCGGTCAACACGCCCGTCAGACCGAGGGCGAGGCTGGAAAAGGCACCGCAGAGTGGGCTGATATCAAAGGCCCGTGCCGTCCCTACGCCGTGGGCATTAATACCCAGGGTAAAGCCCTGCAAGCGCTCATCTTTTACACCGATCAGGCTTAGCAACTTCGGTCCGGCGATGGCACCGACCACACCGGTAAAAATAACCACACCAGCGCTCAATTCACCCAATGCACCAATTTCTTTGGCGATGCCCAGGGCGATGGGGGTGGTGACAGATTTTGGGGTGAGTGACAGTAGGGTTAAAGGCTCAGCGCCGAACAAATAAGCCAGTGTTACCGCGCACAAGGGTGCGGCAATGGCACCGAAAAGTAAGGTCATTAACAGGGGCTGGGCGAGTGCGCGAATGCGCTCGAATTCCCGGTTGAGCGGTATCGCCAGGGCAATGGTTGCCGGGCCGAGCAGCCAGTAAAACGCACTGTTGGCCTGCTGATAGCGGGTGTAGTCGATATCAAAGCTGTAAAGCAAAGCGGCGATCAGCAGGCAGCTACTCATTAAGGGATGCAATAGTGAAAAGTGTTGGGCTTTTTGAAAGGCCCATAGCCCTGTGAAATAGGCGCAGAGGGTTAGCACTAGCAGGCTGGCGGCGATGAATAATTCCATTAAATCGGCATTAAATAGATTCATCGATCGGCGATATCGGGAGTCAGTGCTTTTAGCACCAGGCCCGTGAGGGCAATCGACAGCAAAGTGCCGCCCACGATTGCTGCCAGAATCGCCGGCCATTGTTGCTGTATGGGCTCCGGCAGAAAGAAAACACCAACCCCCGCTGGAATAAAAAACAGTGAGAGCAAGCCAATAAGTCGACCAGCCGTTTTGGTCAGCCAGTCGGGCGGCTCGATTTGGCGGAGAACAAAAAACAGCAAAATCATACCCAATACCGGGCCGGGCACGGCGATGGGGAGTACTTGGGCGAGACCCTCCCCGAGCAACTGAAACAGCACTAATACACTGAGTCCTTTCAGGTAGTCGAGCGCATTACTCATTAGTGGCAGGCCATTAGCTTTTGCGCAGTAATTGATAAATGCCGAGCAGAGTCATCGCGGCGAAGGCGACGAGTGTCCACGCGGGGATACTCAGGTTGAGGAAGGTCCACTGCACCTCGGCGCAATTGCCGTCACCACTGAGCAACATGGGCAGGGCTTCGCTGATGGGCAGAGCGTCAAACAGGTAGTCGGCTGGTGGGCCGCAGGCGGGCACTTTTTCCTCGGGCAGGCTCTGCAGCCACAACTGACGAATGGAGAAACCAGCGCCGGTCAGTGCGCTCAGGCTGGTTGCTGCGGCGTAGCGTTTTTGGCCTTTAGCACCGGGGTTGTGGGCAAAGGCCAGCAGGGCGATAAGACCGGTCATAATGACAAAAACCCGCTGCACGATGCACAGGTAGCAGGGGTTGAGATCCATTTGGTGCTGCATATACAAAGCCACCAAAATCATGCTCGTCGCCCCTAAAAACAGGCATAAATTGAGCGTGCGAATATTGGGCATTATTGAGAGTTCCTTTTAGCGAACGGTGACCGCAGTCGGGGTGATAGCGGCCGAGCGCAGTTGTTGTGAATGGGTGAGTAGCCGGGCCATAACGGTGGAGAATACCTGCTCGACTTCTTCATGGCGATCAACAATCTCGGGCCAGGCCTCGCCCAGTGGCAGGGGTCGACGCAGGCGCTCGCCAACGCGGTTGAGCATGATGGGGATCAGGGCATCATTGGCGTAGCTTTGCAGCCAGCGAATCTCGGCTGCGCGCTGGTTGAAGTGTTGGGCGCGCGCGGGCAGCCAGGTCTGGCAGGTGTTGAGGTGTTGGTAAAAGCGTTGGCAGAATTGGTCGAGGCTCAATGAGTGATAGGCCTGCCAGCGCGTTGCTAGTATATGGTCGAAGGCAATATCGAGAACAATGCCCGCATAGCGTCGCCACGGGGGTGCAAAGGAGCGAATCAGATGTTGAACTTCCGGCTGTGCATCGGTGTAGACATCGAGCTTGCGGTGCAGGGTGATGCCCTCTTCAACAATATCGGGGTATTTGCCCTGCAGCGGGCCCTTCACAAAATCGCCGAGCAGGCCGCCCACTTGTCTGTCCAGATTGTCGCCCGAGAGAAGAATGTGGGCGAGGTAGTTCACGACCCGAGGGAGAATTGATACTGCTGATAATAGGCGCTGAGGAAGTCGTCAAAGCTGAGTGTGTCTGCGGCTTCAATGGCCTTCTGGTCTTCCAGCGAATGCGCGGCAAGGCTGATGAACTGTTCTTCAATCGCCGGGTCGAGTGGTGAATCGAGAAAGAACTCACGGTGCTGTTGGGCATGACGCAGGGCCGTTTGGAAATAGGTGCTGTCACTGCTGCGCACTTCCTCAAGCAATTGCGCGGCCGGTGTCAGCTCGGGGTTTTGCAGTCGCTGCGCCATAGCATTGACGGCCTCAGCATGGGCGTTGCCCGTATGACTCTCGTCGAGTGCCTGGGCGATGGGCTGTAACTGGGCAAAGAGTTCGCCAGCCCATTCCTGCAGAGACGTTTCGCCATCGCCTCGGCTCAGGCCCAACTCAGGTTCGCGGCCGCGATCGACAATGCGCCGCTGGTTTTCAAGGATTTGGCCATATTCACGGTTGTCGGTTTGCGGACTGTCCTGCAGCAGACAATGCATCAGGAAAACATCGAGAAAACGCATCTGCTCGGCATCAATGCCAACCGGCATATAGGGATTGAGGTCGACACAGCGCACTTCAATATATTCCACACCCCGTTGCCACAGGGCCTGTAGCGCGGTTTCGTTGCCCTGCGCTGTGCGCTTGGGGCGAATGGTGCTGTAAAACTCATTTTCAATCTGTAGTAAATGAGGGCTGAGCTGACGGTATTTGCCGCCCGGCGCTTTGACCCCAACGGCCTCATAAGCGGGATAGGGCGTGGTTAATGCGCCGCGCAGGTTTTCAATATAACGCGGCAAATTGTTATAGCAGACAATTAATGAGGCCTGGGCATTGCTCTGGTAGCCGAGGTCGCCCATACGCAGGGATGTAGCGTAGGGCAGGTGCAGGCTGTGGTCATCGCTACCCATCGGTTGCAGGCGATGGGCGCGATCTTTGACAAAACTGCGACAGACTGCGGGTGCCGCACCAAAGAGGTAGACCAGGAGCCAGAAGTGGCGGCGAAAATTGCGGATTAAATCGAAGTAGCGCTCGGTTTTGTAATCCTGCAGCGAGCCGGAATAACTATCGCTTTGCTGCAATACCTGCCAACACGCGTCGGGCAGTGACCAGTTGTAGTGAATGCCGGCAATGGTTTGCATCAGCCGCCCGTAACGATGGCCCAGCCCGCGACGGTAGATGGTTTTCATCTGCCCGATATTGGAACTGCCGTACTGGCCGAGGGGGATATCTTCATCGCGGCCGAGCATGCAGGGCATGCTGTTGACCCAGAGTAATTCGTCGCCGATATGGCGATAGGTGAAGCGGTGGACATCGTCGAGATTACTCAACACCTCGTCGATGGAGGACGATGGGGCGGTGATGAATTCCAGCAGAGATTCAGAAAAATCCGTAGTAATACTGGGGTGGGTCAACGTTGAGCCGAGCGCTTTGGGGTGCAGCGTATTGGCCAGCTCACCCGCTGGCGTGACCCGCAGGCTCTCTTTTTCAATACCGCGCTGAATGTCACTCAGGTGACACTGATTTTCAGTGCTGTTGAGGGCAGCCAAGCGTGTGGTTAATAGTGACAAGGGGAACTCCCGGGTTCAGGCTGCAGACTGCTTTTTTGGTAACAGCAGTTTGTTTTTGGCGTCGACTTCACAAGGGACAACACGGGCGCGCAGATCCGGGTTTTTGGCGTTGACTTCAAGCAAGTGGTTGAGTGCGCCGTCCTTGTGGGGCGAGCGGTAGACCTCAGTCACGCTGCAGTCATCGCGCCACTCTAAAGCCTTGGTCAGAAAGTTATCATCAATATCTTGCAACACAAAAACAGCCATAGTGTCTCGATCAGGCGCTGAATTGCGGCAAGTGTAACTGATCAACCCATAGGGGCAAAACTTTGCCGTGCCGTTGGAGGATTAAAGGCGACCTGTGTAAGGGTAACTCGGTATTTAGCTTTTTGACGCGTTACGCGGCATCCAGCCCCGGGTAATTATGTCCATCGTTAGCAGCCCGGTCGGATTTGAGGGCATGCTGTACATCGCCCCAGTGCATGAGTTCAAGGCGGCCATCCTGATGTTCGACAAGGGCGGTGCAACTTTCGACCCAGTCGCCATCATTGCAATAGTCGATGCCGTCTATTTGCCGTAATTCTGGCTGGTGAATATGGCCACAGACAATGCCGTCCAGACCTCGGGATTTACAGGCGTCAACGGCGGCCTGTTCAAAGGCAAGGATGGCTGCACGGGCATTTTTGACGCGATTTTTAAGGTAGTAAGCCAGTGACCAATAAGGCCGGTTTGTCCACCTGCGGAGGAGGTTGCCCCAGCGGTTGAGAAATAATAAAAAGCGATAACTGATAGTGCCGAATTGTTGATAAATATTGCTACAGCGCACGGCGGGGTCAAACTGGTCGCCGTGGACGATGAGTAGCTTTTTACCCATCGCGGTGGTGTGTATGTGTTCGTCAATAATTTCTATGTTCAGCAAGTGGTGGTCGGCCAGTTTGTTGGCGAGGTCGTCGTGATTACCGGGAATGTAAATAACACGGGTGCCGCTGCGGGCAATTTCAAGCAGTTTGTCGAGCACTTGCTGGTGACTGTCGGGCCAGAGGAAGTGCCGTTTCATCGCCCATAAGTCAATAATATCGCCCACTAGATAAAGTGTGTCGCAGTGATTGCGGTTTAGAAAGTCCAACAAGAATTGGGCTTTACAGTCTTTTGAGCCGAGGTGAGTGTCAGATAGCCAAATAGTATTCAGCTGTTTTTTATTGAGATCAGGGTCTGGTTTAAACACGAATGCGGTCTCTATTTTTATTGGTGGGTGGCGTTGCTGGCTTATAGGTCGGTTTATAGATTGAAGGCCAGATGATTGGTTTCAATCTCTGAAGAGAGTGGTTGCTGGGGAAAGCGGGTGCGACGCCATAATTGAGCGGCAAGCGCTTCAATACTTTCGCTGGAGGCATCATTTTTAGTGATCCAACGGGCGACAGTTGCTGCGACATCGGGGTAGCGAACACGAACGCCGCGCCCGCTGTCGAGCCATTCACGAAAGATAGCTTGGTTTAGGGTATTCATGGTGTAGCCAAGGCCGATACTTTTGAGTGCCATGGCGTTTGATAATTGTTCGGTCTGTCCCTGTACCGGGCGTACCAGTAGTTTGCAGCCGAGTTGCAGCACTTCACTGCTCAATTCGAAACCGGCATTGCAAACGACGCCATTGCAGCGGCCCAAATCAGTGTGAAATTTCACTTTGCTCGGCTTGTGCCATTGGATATTGCCGGTTTTACTTTGCGGTGCCTCGGGGTGATACACGGCAAAACGGTGATGTTTGAAAGGCTGCAAAAACTGCTCAATTTGAGCGGGTGCTTCAAAGGGCAGATAGACCACGATCAGCTCCTGGTCTATGTCTTCATTGCTACGTTCAACCGGCGCGATGGGCGGCAGAATTGGCATATCAAAGTGATACCAGTGAAAACCAAGGGCGGGTTTTGCCGGTGCAAAGTACTTCATGATCAGTTGTTGGTGCAGGTTGCCGTAGTGCTGAGGTATGGAAAAATTGAAGGCATATTGATGCCCGAGGCCAAGTACCGGCTTGTTGCGTAATTTGGCCGCCCAGGCAGTGATGGGTTCGAAATCAGTCAGCACCAAGTCGTAGTCATCCAGCTTAAGTCGGCGAATGTCGCGGAGAAAGGTCAGCGGCGCACTGCGCAGCACTGTTTTGACGGGGCGGATTTTGCCCTCTTCCGTGACGAAGGTCAGGCCTTTATGCAGGCTGAAATTCCCGAAGGGTTCCATGTCGAAATACTGATCTTCTGGACGGCCAGAAAATAGAAAGTCGACCTCGACGCCTTCCTTTTCGAGAGCGGGAGCCATAGCTCGGGCTCGGGAAATGTGGCCGTTACCGGTGCCTTGTACGCCATACAAAATA
>MAAS01000019.1 GCA_002162755.1 Gammaproteobacteria bacterium 50_400_T64
TCAAAGGCCTCCCTGACCTTGCTATGCAGCTCAACCCGATCAGACGACAGTTGAGGTGAGCGCCCTGCCCAATATTTGTAACTACTGCGATTAACGTCAAAAACTTCGCAAACCAGAGATACCGAGTGGCTCCCTTTGATTTTATCGACTAACGAGAACCTCTCATCGAGTCGGACATCAAGAGAGCTGTAGCCTTTTTCACCCAAGGGCACCGAGGTAATATCTCCTTCTCTTCTTCAACCCTCCTGAGTTGTTTTTCCAGCTCTCGGATACGTCGCTGATCCGGGGTCATTGGCGTACCCTGGGGAGACTTGCCGATTCGCTCTGAGCGCAGTTGCCGCACCCACTTGTCCATGGTTGATTTACCAACACCCATCGCATCCGCTGCTTCACGGATTGAACGACTTTGGTCAACGACAAGCTGGGCTGCTTCAAGTCGGAATTCAGGGCTAAAAGTAGGCCTAGTTCGTTTATTCATTGATCACCTGTTTTTCTATTGAAGTGATGCTATCACCTCTTATCAGGTGGCCAAATTCACTATGCCACTACATTCATAGGCCTACTCAGTGTTGGCTACGACCGTATTATGTTCTCCCACGACTCCATTCAATGCTGGCGTGGTCGTGATACCGGCCTGCTAAACGACCTCAATGCCTCGTCACCTAATAGGAATATCACTCATATCTCGCGCAACATATTGCCCATCATGCGAGAAGCCGGTGTCAGAGAAGAAGAAATAAATACATTAATGGTGAATAATCCCTGCTGCTATTTTAAAAAATAAAACGACAAGATAAACATGAACACTTCACCCCTGCATTGATCAGAGGAGGTGGTAAAGGTCGCATCATCGGCCAGCATTGATGATGCCTGGGTTGAAACTGGCAAAATTTATCGTCGTAGAATGCGCAAAGCAGACAGCCGAAAATACTCATCAGACTTATGAAATAGCCAACTTTGAGAAAATGAAAAGCATCCGTCACCGGGGCCTGGCCGCCTATCTTGTGAAGCACTTTTTAGACGAAGGCATCACCCGCGTAGACACTATCGAAGAAACAGAACAAGAGTGGGCATAAGAAGTACACCGCACCAAGGCCGTGACCATGATGGGCGGCACAACCTGTACACCGAGTTATTGCGACCTTGAAGGCCCACACGATCCCAGATCCCGATATAATCAACCCTACGATGGCATGCTGGGATCAAATCGCTATTTTGCCAAACTAGAAACTTTTCGAGAAGGTGATAAATGGCCCGGCTTAGAAACATCTAAAGATTAAACAATTTTCTATAAATCCGTCTTGATCTGACAGCGTGTAATTATTAAGAACATTCTGCCAGATCAAGACTCAGTTAATCATCAAAGGGTAGTGTCCCCTTTATCGCGGTTCAAACTTGATACTAGGACCTCCGGCTAAAGCTCTTCAGCTCTGATATCCATCGTAGCACTGGAGAAAACACCTCGAATGCCATAAACAGGCGCAGCGGAAACAGTTCCACCAAGAATTTTGGCAATTTTCGTTTTGTTGTTTGTTGTCACTATAACTTGCGATGCATCACCCATAAATATTTGATCTACGGTTGTTTCCATTAGCACGTTACCCTTACGGCCGATGTGCCACCAGTTTGCGATGAAGGTAATGCCTGGATCCGTGATCGCCGGATCTGAAGCAGGGCCGCTCATTATGTGCTGGGCTCGTCTACGTGGATTTTCTGTATAGATCTCTCCTGTACCATCGCCATAACTTTCATAATCAAATTCAAGATTTGCCACATGCTTTGCCTTGACGCCGCCTTTTCTTAACGCTCTAGCTAGCTTCTTGGAATTAGTGCCGTAGTGAACGGTATAGTTATTGGCGTCGCCAGTGCCTTGGGGTGGAACAATAACAATACCAACCTGAGAGATGACAACTAATTCATCAGTACCATTGGAGATCTGTTGGTTATCACTTTCAATCAAAATAGCGTCGCACTCAACCGCACGGAATATAGCGAATGCCAATTCACCGTCAGGGGATGCAATAATATAATCATCCGGCACCATGCTATCGACATCAGAAAGTGCAACGGGGTATATACCCACAGATTCCTCACATTGTTCGAATTCTACGGTAAAGCCGAGGGGTTCGTGACCACGAAACTCCACCGCTGATACTGTCGCACTGCCGAAAACACCAAAAAAACCAAAAAAACCAAAAAAACCAAAAGTAAAAATTGCACCTATTTTACGTAGCTGTTGTTCCATGAGTTACCTCCAATAATGAGATCGCGAACTTTACAGTTTTTGACAAAGTCATTCAATCTGCAGTAAAAACCCATCAATAGAGTCACAATTAGCCCAATTTTCTTTGAGCAGAACGACTAGACGCCCATACGAATAACTTCGCAGAATAAAATCAATGCCTCGGTAAAACCACCTTTAGAAAATGCCCTTACCCCTTGACCATACATCCCCAGTATCAAATAACTTTACCAATACTAGAAGCAGCAAGCCTCACTAGGGGTGCCCGCCACTACCACTGCGTTTCGCGCTGTATACACAGAACCTTTCTCTGTGGTGAGAGCTTTGAACACCGCTGCGACTTGTACACCTGACGGCTAGAACGCCGCTGGATCCCAGGGTCTCATCAATTACCACTTCATCATTGGCGCTGGATTCAAAGGATGTTTAACAAACCAGCGCGCAGCCAATTTAGCCAAATTTTTATGAAAGCTCGCATTTGGAAAATATTTTTTTACTGCTTTAACAGTGGTTTTAGGCAGGCCAAACTTAAAGGCACCGAACGAGAAATCAACCAAATCAGCCTTTCTAAATAGCTCAACTAAACTAGAGAGTTCCCCTTTATATTCTCGTAGTTTATGGTGCTCGGTAATCATTAATGTAATTTCTTCATTCCAGGCCTGGAGGTTTCTACGCTCTAAATAGGCCATCGCGGGTGGTATAGACGGCTCTATATAATCCGCAGTATCTTCTATCCAAATGCCTATATCGTGGAATACCCCGGCGATAATGATTTTCTCCCTCTCCTCATCATTGCATTCTTTTAATGACAGGCAAAAGTGGACCCGTCGATACACATGATTGTGATAGCCCATATATTCATCGCCAATCCGTTTTTTCCACTCCAATAACAGCTCTTCAAGCAAGGGGATTTGATCTTCAATATGCATTTCTTATCGCTCTAGTTTTAGGCCACTTGGCAGTATGAAATAGTATGTAACTTGCTTCCCCTGACCTTAAGTGGCGTAATTGACATAATATAGTCCAAAAACGACAAAGATACAGAAATGAAAACTTCCATAGTGGATTATCCCGACGCACTTAAATCTGCGGTATACGGCCTGCAGGAAATGTTCCTGATGGCTAATTAAATAGCGACAGAGCAAGGGCTAACTATTCAATTGCAAGCCGATATCATTAATTTTATAAAGCACACTGATTCTCAAGAAGAAGCAACTCCCCTAATAAAAGATATATTACAGGGCAAAGGCGAATGCTATGAAGCGGTGATTCTACCACCCAGCATGCCCAGCAAATTTTATCTGTAGCCCACGCCAGATCTACTGAACTGGCTACAAAACCGCCATTGAGAAGGCAGTATTCTCTGTTCAGCTTGTGCGGGAGCCTTCATCATTACATCCACAGGTTTATTATCTAAACGAGAAGCAACTACCCATTGGGGGCTGACCAATGACTTTACTGATTTGCACCCTGACACACGATTAAACCTGAAGGAAATTGTAAAAAACGACGGCGATATCATCACTACTGGCGGCATGATGTCATGGTTAGATCTGGGTCTGGAATTAGTGGCCCAATTCATGTCCCCTACTGTTATTCGACAGCTGGGTAAAATACTGGTTATCGACACTGGCCAACGGGAGCAACGCTTTTATCAGCAATTTTCTCCGCGTTTAAATCATGGTGATGATGTCATTCTGAATGTGCAGCAAACTCTTCAGCGTGATTATCCCAACACTATCAGAATCACCAAACTAGCAAGTGCCAGTTGTTTAACAGAACGAACTTTTTTGCGCCGCTTTAGCAAAGCCACTGGCTTTAAACCCAGCGTATACCTCCAGTTTTTACGCATACAAAACGCTTGAGTTAATAGCCCACGAAGTTGGCTATTAAGATGTTAGTGCTTGTCGAAAGACCTTTACGCGTATTATCGGGCTTAGCCCTCGTGCGTTTAAGAAACGCTTTATACGGCAATAATAGCCGTCGAGACGATGCCTTTTGCCGCTTTATGGCAGCGACAGGACAGCGCCGCCATACGAATAATGTCGTAGAATAAAATCGATGCACTCTTATCTTGACCATACCTCCCCTGTATCAAATAACCTTGCCAAATCGAAGAGGTTTACACACGAGTTAAAGGTGGGCTTCCCAATTAATGACTATTGAGGTATGGCTACCGCTAAATCATAGCTTGTAAGACGGGGCTTCCTTTATATATGCCACATGACCCCATTAACTTTCACGTACTTACAGCAACAGGTGAACCCAAATACTCACACTCACTAATGATAAAAGAGTGGAGAAGACAATCACCTGAGATGTGCCAGTGTCAAAGACTTGATATTTCAGTGCAATGACGTGGGCTAAAGCGCCGGTCGGTAGTGCGCATAAAAATACTGCCGTTAACAGCCAACTCGAATCCTTTATACCCAGGACGTAAAAGCATGTCAGTGTTAAAGCCGGGTGCAATACTAATTTAATAGCCACCAAACTGAAAATTTGAGGGTAAGAAATTTCAGTTTTTCTAAACTGTAAACTCGCCCCTAAACAAAATAGCGCCACAGGAATAGCCGCTGGGGCCAACATCTCGACCACACTTTGTAAGCTGCCCGGAAGCGACAGCGCGTAATTAGAAAAAACCAACCCGATGACTGTCGACAGGAATATGGGGTTCTGTAGTAATGAGCGCTGCACAATGCCGTACATAGCTTTGGTATCGATCGACTGATGCTCGAACGCTTCTAACAGCAGCTGAGAACCGTTCACAATCAATATATTCGCCAGTAAAACGATGCTGATCGTAGCTGCATAAGAAGACTCCCCTAACAAGCCAAAGGTGAGGGGAATACCCATGTACGCAAAGTTAGAAAACACGGCATTTAAGCACTGCACGACCGGGACGCGCCGGTCAGTCGAAGGAAATATTCGCCGAAAGCCAAGGTAAGTGAACAATCCTGTAAGTACCACCGCAAGGCTTACCGCCGCAAGCGCAGGGATATTAAGCAAGTCATTAATGGATTGCTGGCTAGCCGCATTAAACAGCAGCGCAGGCACCGCAAAGTAATAAACGAATAGATTGAGGCCGGGCAGCAACTTAACATCAAGCACTGTTCGCTTAGCGCCATAGCCAAGGGCAATCAATAAAAAAAGAGGCAATATAGCCTCTAGACTTGCTAGCATCATTTACTCCGCACTGTAACTCGGTCGAGTAAGTGCTTTAGATTAGAAAATCGTTTGGTGGGATCATACAATTATTAAGGGCGAGAAAGACCCAAGAGAAAGAAAGGTCAGTTAAACTGGAGGAGCTTCAACCTGACCCCGTTTCTATTTTCCCTAACATCCGTCCCGAGCTACCATTACACCCAAACACCTTGCCTGAAAGGCGCCAAATGAAGTCAGCTTATTTCGTCGAAATAAATTCGCGGGCATAATCCAGCTCTGCTATCGATACCGTCGGGCTTGGGCAGTTTTTCAGCAGCTGAGTAAAATATTGACGGGCAAGCACTTTATCTCCCGAAAGATCGGCTGCGCGCCCTGCGCCATAAAGGCTCCAAAAACGTCCCGGCGATTGCTTCAACGACGCCTCATAAATACTAAGAGCCCGGGCATAATCGCCAGCTCGTAATAACATATCACCGTATAATTCCAGAGCAGGAAGAACCGGGCCCGGTGAGCCAGGGGCTCTCCCGACTGCCACCTGCCTCTCCGCAGCTTTCGCCATCATGCTCAGCGCCGACTCTGTATCGCCTTTGACAAAAGATAACCACGCCCGCGCTGAATCTTCACGAATGGCCACCTGAGTCGCCCAGTCATAAGCCCCCGATACTTTAGCAGCGGCTTCACGCAAAGATCTCAACGCCTGAATTGAATCCGCCGCAGCCGTGAGATCACCCGTGTGAATAGCACCTAATGCTCGGGCATATTCAACCATCGCCATCAAGTAAGGGTATTTCGACCAGGAAAGTTGTTCTGGCAGGTGTGGATCAAGATTGGCAGCCAGTGCCCAGTTCCGTCGCTCAAGGGCAAGCCGAGCCGGAACCGCTGTAAAGGCATTAGCCGTCGCAATGTGATCCTGATAAGGCGGCTGCAATGAGCCCAGGTAATCGAACATCTCAATGGCGTGTGCATCATTAACTCGCTGCAACTCCGCATACACAAGGAAATCCAACGCGTGCAGATGGTGCAGCGAGATTTCTCCCTTGGACAGCCGCTCAGCAGAAGCCTTAAGTGCCCTCGCATTAAAGTCTGCCGACTCTTCCCAAAAACCCAGCTGTGTGAAAATATGGCTGGTCATATGCAAAGCATGTGTATTTTCAGGCGCTACCTTGTCATAGCTGCGAGCAACATCAAGCGCAGCTTCAGCCAAAGGCGGAACATCGTATGCATGAATTATGTAGTGATGTGCGCCGGGGTGGTCTGGAATTTCCGCCAGAATTTTTTCAGCAATAGAGCCAGCCTCGCGCTGAAGCGCGTAAGTCTTGTCCCGCCTGGAAGCATTGGCCAGTATTGAACGTGCATAAAAAAGACGCGCCTCAACATCGTCGGGCCAGGCTTCTACAACACGCCGCCAGCCATCGCGATAGGCGGCTAATCTTGCGCGCTCGCCACCCTCGGTTTCGTAATAGGCCGCTATCACATCAACATATGCCAGTTCCCGCTTGCTCGAGTTTACCGCGCTGCGTGCCTGAGTAATCCAGCCATTCCCTTCAGCTTGAGATTCCGGAGAAAGCGAATCTGGCCACAAAGGATGCAAGTGCGTCATTGCAGCACCCCAAAACGCCATAGCGCACTCCGGGTCCACCGCCTGCGCAGCCTTGAAGGCTTCAAGTGCTTCCTCAAAGGTCATGTGGTGCATCAAGGCCAAGCCACGCACGAGCAAAGGCTGTGCCCGAGAAGTACAGGAATTTGCAAACCTGACCGAACCAAGTGACTCACCGTCAGCATCGTAAGCCGTGACCTGCCCAGAGGGACTTTCTGTTGCCTCGCTCACGCCGCTACAGACACCAAGCACAAGAGCAATTGCCGAGAGAAAGCACCTTAAACCCAACGGAAGAACCGAAATGAAATACCCAGGTTTTTTTTGTACACTCATATAATCCCTCGACTTAACGCTAGCGATAAGTGGCCTCATAGAAAAAATTCCAAAAAGTTTTTAAATTATTTAATTTTTCGGGAGAACGCTCAGGGTCAGCTATTTCCATGCTGCACTAGCCCCTTCTGTTCGCTATTCGACTTATTGTTGAATAGCGTTTTCCAAAATGATCCCCTATTTCCTTTAGGGTATAAGCTCCGGTCGAAAATTCCTGCTGAATCGCCGCTATGTTATCAGGATACTTTTTCTGATAATAATCTATGGGGTTAGCAAGTGCGCGCGTTTGCAATGCTTGAATGTCATCGAGACTTTCCTTTTCTTCAATCGCCTTGAGGTGTTGATTGATAAATTCGTCACTACCGAGGAATACTTGCTTCTGTAGATCACCCCACAGGAAGGGAGCGCCGATTCCTTCACGCACAAAGTCGATGTATTTTTTCCGCGTCCGCTTACGTTGTTTGCCGAACTGACTCAATAGCCAGTCCGTTTCAAGACAGGCGAGTGCTTCTGTTTCCCCAACCATTGCAGAATAACTGCTCCAGTACCAGGATCCGACATTTTTAACCATCCGTGCTCTTAACGGGTTTAACACTACATAGCGAGTCAACTCAAGCAAATAGCTTTCCTTGTCGACATGTATGACTTTGTATCTGCCTTGAAAGAGGTGCCCTGTGTGATTATGCCGGCGATTGAAGTATTGGGTGTAGACGCCAGTTATAGCGGTCACAGGCGTCACCCAACATTTCAAGCCAACGCCTGCGATCACTGCCATCGTCATAAATGTCTTCGCGCCGATCACCACGTGAAGTTACGTGATAATTGGCACCGGCATATTCTAATCTTAGCGGTCTAGTCATGAGAGCAAATTAGCATGACGTGTTAATTGTGGCGAGGAAAGACCCTCTTAGTTCCTTATCTGAGGGCTTTAACGAAATCGATTTCCGCATAGCAGGAAAAGGAAACAATAGATAAGATTAGCGCAAATATTCTCATGGCATATAACGGCTCAAACACCGACGAAGCTTACGCCGCCCGAGTGCTTTGACTTGTTGGGCGCGGTGCTTACATTAATTTCCAACAACAATTACATCAACTGTTTCGTCGTAGATATCTTCTGTAAGGTTGTACTTGTTGCCAAAGTAGAGCGTTATTTCACCTTTCTCGTGAGCCGTCAAACTGCAGATTATTCCCCCAAAGACGACACCTGGTTCGCGAAATGGAATAACACTTCTAGCCTTTTTACAGTCAACACTGGCTGTTTCTGGTGAAGATGAGATTACCCAAGGAAGATACCCCCACGATCCAGGGAAACCGTTTCCATGTGCTAATAGTTCAGTGATATCTCCTTTCTGTACACGGAAAACTGATATGTCGTCATTTTTCTCACTCAGGGTTGTGTAACTGTATCTTGTTCCTGTACAACCCTGCATAAGAAAAAATATTAAAAACAGGTAAGTGATGTGTTTCATATATTGACCTAATTGTGTGCCTAACGTTAACGAAAATCAGCGAAAACCAGGGTCAGATACGAGGTCTTGCAATGCAACACCCTTAAAATACATCCCCAGGCACCCGAACCCAGCCTTCCATCAAGACCCGGGCACTACGACTCATACTCGCCTTATTCACTGCCCATTCACTACCGACCTGACTGGCCTCAGCTCCAACCTTCAAAGTCCCAGAGGGATGCCCAAAGGTCACACTGCTACGTTCCCCACCACCGGCAGCCAGGTTAACGAGTGTGCCGGGGATAGCGGCGGCTGAGCCGATAGCAACGGCTGCGGTGCCCATCATGGCGTGGTGTAATTTACCCATAGATAGTGCACGCACAAGCAGGTCGATTTCTTCTGCTGCTACGGGCTTATCACTGGAGGAGGTGTAGGCAACCGGCTTGGCCACAAAGGCCACCTTGGGCGTGTGCTGGCGTGCCACGGCTTCTTCGACATCTTTAATTAAACCCATACGAATTGCACCGTGGGCGCGAATCGTTTCAAAGCGCGTTAGTGCTGCAGGGTCACCGTTAATGGCTTCTTGCAGTTCTGCACCGGTGTAACCAATTTCGTCGGCATTGAGGAAGATGGTGGGAATACCGGCGTTGATCATGGTGACCTTGAAGGTGCCGACACCGGGCACTTCGAGATCATCGACTACATTGCCCGTGGGGAACATGGCACCGTCGCCATCGGCGGGGTCGATAAAGTCGACCAGCACTTCGGCGGCGGGAAAGGTCACGCCGTCGAGTTCGAAGTCACCAGTTTCTTGTACTTCGCCCGCCGTAATGGGTACGTGGGCAATAATGGTTTTTTCGATATTGGCTTGCCAGATGCGGATCACGGCAATGCCGTCGGTGGGAATGCGCGAAGCGTCGACGAGGCCGTTACTGATGGCGAACGCACCAACCGCTGCGGTGAGGTTGCCGCAGTTACCACTCCAGTCGACAAAGGCTTTGTCGATGGCAACCTGGCCAAAGAGGTAGTCAACGTCGTGATCGGCTTTCTCACTTTTTGCCAAAATGACGGTTTTGCTGGTGCTGGATGTTGCACCGCCCATGCCGTCAGTTTGCTTGCCGTAGGGATCGGGGCTGCCGATGACCCGTAGCAACAATGCGTCACGCGCCGCACCAGCGACCTGTGCCGCTTCCGGCAGGTCTTTTAAACTAAAGAAAACACCTTTACTGGTGCCGCCACGCATGTAGGTGGCGGGGACTTTTATTTGCGGTACATAGGCCATGGTTTTTATCCTGATCTAATATTTTAAATAATGGTTTTCTGGAGAGAGTTAATTGCAATATGGCAACGCTGAATAAACCAGCGTTGCCATATCAAGGGTCAGCTCTTAACTCATTACCGACGTTTTCAGCTGCTTACTGAAAACTCTAATTGGCTGAAGACTCTAAAAAGTCATCCGCAAAGCGCTGCAGTACACCGCCCGCTTCGTACACCAATACTTCTTCAGCGGTATCGAGGCGGCAGGTCACTGGCACGTCAACCGTTTCGCCGTTCTTACGGTTGATGCGCAGGGTCAGGTCAGCCCGGGGGCTAGCTTTACCAATTACATCGAAAGTCTCGGTGCCGTCAATGGCGTAGGTCTTGCGATTTTCACCGGCTTTAAATTCCAGTGGCATCACACCCATGCCGACCAGGTTGGTGCGATGGATACGCTCGAAGCCTTCGGCGACGATGGCTTCAACACCGGCTAAACGAACACCTTTTGCAGCCCAGTCACGGGATGAACCCTGACCGTAGTCGGCACCGGCAACAATAATTAGCGGCTGCTTGCGCTCCATGTAGGTTTCAATGGCTTCCCACATACGGCTGACCTTGCCTTCTGGCTCAATGCGGGCCAGTGAACCCTGTTTGGTTTCACCATTTTCCTGCACCATTTCGTTAAACAGTTTGGGGTTGGCAAAGGTCGCGCGCTGGGCTGTGAGGTGATCACCACGGTGGGTAGCATAGGAATTGAAATCCACTTCTGGCAAACCCATTTTGTCGAGGTAGGCTCCGGCGGCGCTGTTCAACTGAATGGCGTTGGATGGGGACAGGTGGTCGGTAGTGATGTTGTCACCCAGTACGGCTAGTGGACGCATACCTTTCATGGTGCGCTCACCGGCCAACGCGCCTTCCCAATACGGGGGGCGACGAATGTAGGTGGTTTGTGGGCGCCAGTCGTAAAGCGGGCTCACTTTCTCAGCGTCATCATCCTTAATATCAAACATCGGGATGTATATTTCACGGAACTGTTCAGGCTTCACGCTGGCTTCAACAATGGCGTCGATCTCTTCATCGCTGGGCCAAATATCTTTCAAGGTAATGTCGTTGCCATTTTGATCTTTGCCAAGCACATCTTTTTCGATATCGAAACGAATAGTACCGGCGATAGCGTAGGCGACAACCAGAGGCGGTGAGGCCAAAAATGCCTGCTTGGCGTGGGGATGAATGCGACCGTCAAAGTTACGGTTGCCCGACAGCACAGCGGTGGAATATAAATCGCGATCAATAATTTCCTGCTGAATGACGGGGTCGAGGGCACCACTCATACCGTTACAAGTGGTGCAGGCAAAACCGACGATGCCGAAGCCGAGCTTTTCTAACTCAGGCAAGAGCTTCGCTTCTTTAAGATAAAGCTCAGCCACTTTTGAGCCCGGTGCGAAAGAAGTCTTCACCCAGGGCTTGCGGGTCAAACCCAGCTTATTGGCATTGCGCGCAATCAACGCTGCTGCAATCACATTGCGCGGGTTGCTGGTGTTGGTACAGCTGGTAATGGCGGCAATAATCACAGCGCCATCAGGCATCAGGCCCTCTTCATTTTCAACCACACCGGAGATGCCACGGGCAGCCAGTTCAGACGTTGGCACGCGGGCATGGGGGTTAGACGGCCCAGCAATGGTGCGCACCACAGTCGATAGATCAAAACTCAACACACGGGGGTATTCCGCCGTTTTCAGACTGTCAGCCCACAGGCCAGTTTGTTTGGCGTAGGTTTCAACCAGCTTCACTTGCTCAGCTTCGCGGCCAGTGATTTTCAGATAGTCGATAGTCTGCTGGTCGATGTAGAACATCGCTGCAGAGGCACCAAACTCTGGGGTCATATTGGAGATCGTCGCACGGTCACCCAAACTTAAATTGGCAACGCCTTCGCCGAAGAACTCGAGGTAAGAGGAAACCACTTTCTCATTGCGCAGATATTCAGTCAGTGCCAGCACGATGTCGGTAGCAGTAATGCCGGGCTGGGCTTTACCTTTCAGCTCGACGCCAATAATGTCGGGCAGGCGCATGTAAGATGGACGACCCAGCATGACGGTTTCAGCTTCAAGACCACCCACACCGAGGGCGATAACACCCAGAGCATCAACGTGAGGTGTGTGGCTGTCGGTGCCGACTAGCGTATCAGGGAAGGCAACGCCTTCACGGGACTGGATGACCGGTGACATTTTCTCCAGATTGATCTGGTGCATGATGCCGTTACCGGGCTGAATCACATCAACATTTTCAAAGGCTTTCTTGGTCCAGTTAATAAAGTGGAAGCGATCTTCATTGCGACGATCTTCAATCGCGCGGTTTTTGGCAAAGGCATCTTTATCAAAACCAGGAGCTTCCACAGCCAATGAGTGGTCGACGATCAATTGTGTCGGCACCACTGGGTTTACTTTTGCGGGGTCACCGCCCCTTTCTGCAATCGCATCACGCAAACCGGCGAGATCCACCAGTGCAGTCTGGCCCAGAATATCGTGGCACACGACGCGCGCAGGGTACCAGGGGAAGTCGAGATCTTGCTTGCCTTCGATGATTTGCTTCAGTGAGTCAGTCAGCACTTCAGGCTCACAGCGACGCACCAGGTTCTCGGCATAGACGCGAGAAACGTAGGGCAGTTTGGCGTAGGCGCCTGGCTTAATAGCATCGACCGCTTCTTGCGTATCGAAAAAATCGAGCTGGGTACCCGGTAGGGATTTACGATATTCAGTATTCATAATCTCATGTTCTTTATAAAACAAATCACATTACCAATGACTTGTAAGTTATTGAAATTAAAAAAGGAGCATCGCTAACACGACACTCCTTTTTCGATTGCGATCAAATACCAGAGGAGTGGTACTAGCGCTCGGTGATCGCCGGTACAGCACGCATGTCCGGCCCGGTGTATTCAGCACTGGGGCGAATAATACGGTTGTCGGCGCGTTGCTCAAAGACGTGAGCAGCCCAACCGGTCAAACGCGACATAACGAAAATCGGCGTAAACAACTTCGTGGGAATGCCCATAAAGTGGTAGGCCGAGGCATGGAAGAAATCGGCGTTACAGAACAACTTCTTCTCACGCCACATGACTTCTTCACAGCGTACTGAAACGGGATAAAGAACGGTGTCGCCAACGTCTTTACCGAGCTTTTCAGCCCACTCTTTAATGATAGCGTTTCGGGGATCGGAGTCGGCATAAATCGCATGACCGAAGCCCATGATTTTGTCTTTACGTGCCAACATGGCCATCATTTCTTCTTCAGCATTATCGGCGCTGGTGAAGCCTTCAATCATGTCCATCGCCGCTTCGTTAGCACCACCGTGCAGTGGGCCACGCAGGCTGCCAATCGCTGCAGTTACGCAGGAGTGGATGTCAGACAGAGTGGACGCACAAACGCGAGCGGTAAAGGTCGAGGCGTTGAACTCGTGCTCGGCGTAGAGGATCAATGAAACATTCATCACTCGCTCGTGCAGCTCATTGGGCTTCTCGCCACGCAGCATGTGCAGGAAGTGCCCGCCGATGGAATCGTCATCGGTTTCAGTCTCAACTTTTACGCCGTCGTGACTGAAGCGATACCAGTAGCAAATGATCGAGGGAAAGACGGCGAGTAAACGATCCGTCGCGGCTTCCTGCTGGTCGAAATCAGTTTCCGTTTCAAGGTTGCCCAGGAAAGAACAACCAGTACGCAGCACGTCCATGGGGTGAGCATCGGCGGGAATGCGCTCGAGTACATCTTTCAACGCCTGGGGCAAACCACGAAGACCTTTGAGCGTAGTACGGTAGGCGTCCAGCTCAGTTTGTGTGGGCAGTGCGCCTTTTAAAATCAGATGAGCCACTTCTTCAAACACGCAGGTTTCAGCGAGGTCTTTAACATCGAAACCCCGGTAGGTTAAACCCGAGCCTTCTTTGCCGACTGTGGATAATGCTGTTTTACCGGCCACCTGGCCGCGTAGGCCTGCGCCTGAAAGTACTTTAGTTGCCATGCTCAATTCCTCTACTGTTAATCCATGTGACTTACTGTTGAAGTCGTTTTCGCTACTGTGTTTTAACTGACTTACTTTTTTCGCTACTTATTTTTACCCTGGGCAAACAAGCTATCCAGCTTCTGCTCGTACTCGTGGTAACTAAGGTAGTCATACAATTCCATGCGCGTTTGCATAGTATCGACAACGGCCTTTTGGTCACCTTCTTCAAGAATACTGGTGTAAACATTTTCCGCCGCTTTGTTCATGGCGCGGAAAGCAGACAATGGGTAAAGCACCATATCGACGCCCCACTCGCCCAGCTCAGCCTTATTGTACAGAGGTGTTTGGCCAAACTCCGTAATATTTGCCAGCAGAGGTACATCAATTGCAGCACTGAAAGCGCGGTAGTGTTCTTCTTCATTCACCGCTTCGGCGAAGATGCCATCGGCACCGGCTTCAACACAGGCCTGAGCCCGCTCGATCGCTTTTTCTAACCCTTCCTGTGCGAAGGCATCGGTACGCGCCATGATAAAAAAGCTCTCATCGGTGCGAGCATCAACCGCAGCTTTAACACGGTCGACCATTTCCTGCTGGCTGACAATTTCTTTATTCGGGCGATGACCGCACCGCTTCTGGGCAATTTGATCTTCAATATGCACGGCAGCAGCACCGGCGCGAATCATGTCTTTAACGGTGCGGGTAATGTTAAATGCCCCACCCCAACCAGTATCGATATCAACCAGCAGAGGTACTTCAACCGCCGAGGTAATACGACGTACATCTTCGAGCACATCATTAAGGCTGGTCATACCCAAATCGGGCAGGCCGTAGGAGGCATTGGCAACACCACCACCGGAAAGATAAATGGCTTTGTGACCAATTTGCTCAGCCATCATTGCGCAATAGGGGTTGATGGTGCCGAGAATTTGCAGAGGTTTGTTATCTGCTAGCGCCTTGCGAAAACGAGCGCCGGGGGTTAAAGATGTCGTCATAAATCACCTATGTTGTCGTACGTTTTACTGTTGTTTGTTAACTACTCTTTTATCAGTCACTACCTGCTTACCTAACAGGTTTAAGCGCCAGATCAAGACCATCATCCATCTGACGCTCAACATTGATTCGCGATGCGCGTATGTGGCGGCGCATCAGCATTTCTGCCATTTCACCATCGCGGTCTGCAATGGCCTGTACGATGTGACGGTGTTCAGAAAAGGCATCGCTCGCCCTGGGGCTAAGCATACCAAACTGGTAACGATACATTCTCACTTTGGCGTAGAGTTCCTCACAGAGCAAACGGATTAACTGGCTATTGCCGCTGCCCATGACCAGTCGATAATGAAAGTCCAGGTCACCCTCTTTTTGGTAATAAGCCCTGCCCTCTTGCAGTTCGCTATTTTGCATATGCTCTTCGAGCAATTGCTGAAGCTCAAGAATTTCAGCCTCGCTCATATTCTGCGCGGCCAGTCGACAAGCCATACCTTCGAGCGCTTCACGCACATGATAGATTTCCAGTAGCCCATGCAAGCTAAGCTCGACAACCCGAGCACCCGCATTGGCCTTGCGCGATACCAGACAAGCTGACACCAGGCGAGCCAAAGCCTCACGTACGGTACTGCGCCCGACTTTGTAAAGGCGACTCAGCTCTACTTCATTAATTTTACTGCCTGCGGCGATCTCTCCACAGATAATATCGCCACGCAGACGATGAAACAGTATATCGACTGCGGTAGAGGCATCAGGATGGGCAAGATAAGTGTTCAATGTTTTAAATCGCGGGCTAAAGTTCGCTGTTGTCTGACAGGGCGAACTTTATAACAATAAACACCCGGGCATTCAAGACGGATTGTCTGACAATCTTGATCGTCATCACGTTGAAAGCTTACATTTATTATATTAAAACCTAATACGCAAATTAAGTATTGGGCGTATGGTTTGACCCTGAAAAAGTGGGCATAATGCCAACGCTTCATTAAGCGAGCATTTATCGTCAACCGAGACATTCAACCGAGCTAGCACCGCAACTTTACATGCCCAGAAAACTGTTTCGCCGGCTAATCCCCGTCAAGCTGAACCCCAATCCAAACTCTCTGGCATCGCGCTGGTTCGGCCCGATCCTGAGCGACCCACACCTTCTGCATTTAAATCGCCACTCGGTTTCCACTGCTTTTTTTATCGGCTTATTCTGTGCTTGTTTACCCATCCCCGGGCAAACCTTTGTGGTCACTGCGCTGGCATTGGTATTTCGCTGCAACCTGCCACTATCGCTGGTTCTTATTTGGGTCAGTAACCCGTTGACCATTCCGCCAATGATTCTTGGCCTTCACCGACTCGGGCAATGGATGCTTGGTCACGATGCAGCAGCCAACGCCATTCACTTCAACTGGGAATGGCTCAGAGAAAACCTGGATAATGTTTATTTACCCATGTTGCTCGCCGGTGTTACCTGCGGCCTGGTGATGGGTGGCATCGGTTATTTAACCGTGCGTATTTTATGGCGCTGGAAAGTCATAAAAAGCTGGGAAGCTCGCAAGAAAAAGCGCCTGCAAGGTTCTAGTTAAGCAACGCCCGCTCTCTTAATAGCCCTTACCACAAGCACTTATTCGTAGCGTAATACCTGAGCGGGTTGCAGCCGCGCAGCTCGCCAAGCGGGATAAAGCGTAGCAAGAAAATTAAGAGCTAATGCGACCAAAGCCACCAGAACGACATCGGAACTGCGCAGGTCTGAGGGAATATAATCGATAGGATAAATATCGACACTGAGAAACTGCAGGCCCAGAAAACTCTCGAGCAAACCAATAATATCAGCCACAAAGTAGCTGCCGAGTACGCCAAGCAAGACGCCCAGTATCGTTCCCGCAACACCAATCAGTGCACCCTGCACAAGAAAAATAGCGAGCACCGCAGAGTTGCTAGCACCCAGGGTTTTTAGCACGGCAATATCACCGCGCTTTTCAACAACCGTCATCACCAACATTGAAACAATGTTAAATACGGCGATAGCGATAACCAAAAACACCAGTAAACCCACCAACTTGCGGGACATCTGAATTGCCTGATAAAGATTGCCGTGGGTTTGCAGCCAATCGGTAAAACGAAAGTCATCGGGTAATTGCTGCAATAATTGATAGGCAATTTGCCGGGCGTTAAAGACATCCTCAACTTTGACCCGCAAGCCGCCGACGCGCCCGCCAAGGCCAGCCAGCTCACCTGCGGCCTGGAGACTCACCAATGCTACGCGGGTGTCTATACCCGTATGGGTTTGGTAGATACCGGCCAGGCTAAAGACCTGAGCTACAGGTAAAGCCTGTCGGCCCTGGCTAAGTTGGCCGGGAATAATCAGGGTGATTTTTGCACCGATTTTAGAGCCCAGCTTTTCAGCCAGGGGCAGCGGTAGCAAAATTTCATCCACACTTAAACTAGGGTAAGCCACACTAGCCTCACCCAAACTAAAGCCTTCGCCGAGACCGTCACCCGTTGTACCCAACAACTGCACGGCCTGTGTATTACCGCGGAAATTCAACATGCCGTCGAGCTGAGTAAAGGGCTTTACTTCTCTCACTTCAGGCGCTGCACCGACCCTGTTCGCCAGCGCCGCCCAATCGTCAATGCCACCGGGCTTGAAGAGCTGAATATGAGGCACAACGCCCAGGACTCGGGTACGCATTTCTTTATCGAAACCGTTCATCACCGAGAGCACAATAATCATCAGGGCCACACCGAGCACTAAACCGCTAATCGCCAACAGCGCGATAAAAGAGGCGAGCTGTTTATTCGCACCGTTGCGGGAAGAACCGGCGCTAAAGAAACGCTTGCCAATAAAAAGCGGATAGCTGCGCATTAAGCGGGACACTCGTACAACTCACCCTTTTCCAAAACCAGTGTGCGATCCATCTGGGCCGCGATATCTCTATCGTGGGTGACGATGATGAAACTAATGCCAAGATCAGCATTGAGTTCGAGCAAAAGCTGAAGAACCGTTTCAGCCGTGTCGGCATCGAGATTACCCGTTGGCTCATCCATCAACACACAGGAAGGCTCAGATACCAGAGCGCGGGCGATGGCGACCCGCTGACGTTCGCCACCGGAAAGGGTTGAAGGTTTATGCTTGAGACGCTGACCCAGACCCACACGCTCGAGTATTACTCGGGCACGCTGCTGTGCTTTGCTACGTTTTACACCGCCGATTAACAGTGGCATCGCGACGTTCTCAAGGGCTGTAAACTCTCCCAGTAAGTGGTGAAACTGATAGACGAAACCAAGCTGCTGGTTGCGCCACTGAGCAGACTGCGACTCACTCATCGTAGCGAAATTCTGACCACTGACGATGACCTCACCGCTACTCACCTGATCCAGGCCCCCGAGCATATTTAACAGGGTGGATTTACCAGAACCGGAGGCACCGATAATCGCCAACTTTTCACCGGTTTTAATCGTCAGGTTAATATTCGAAAGCACGCGGAGTTCGTTGTCACCCTCTAAATAGGACTTCGACAGCGCTCGGCAATCGATCACGAGTTGGCTGTTGTCGTTGCTATTTCTATCGTTACAACTGCTCATCGACTCTCCATTATTTGTAGCGCCATTATTCATAACGTAAGGCTTCCGCCGGTGGCACTTTACCTGCACGCCAGGCCGGATAAAGAGTCGCCAGCACACTGAGCACCACACCCAGACTGCCAACTAAAATGACATCAGGCCACTGTAAATGAGAGGGTAAGGCCGTAATAAAATACAGCGCGGGATCGAACACCTGCGCGCCTACCAGGCCTTCCACAAAAGCGAGCACAGCACCAATATTAGGTGCCAATAAACAACCAGCAAGCACGCCGCAGGCAACACCAAAAATCCCGGTAACACCACCCTGGGTTCTAAAAATTGCAGTGATTGTCGGGGGCATCATGCCAAGGCTTCGTAACACCGCAATATCTTTGCGTTTTTCGTTCACCATTAATACCAAGCTGGCCACGATATTGAAGGCCGCAACGCCGATAATGACTGACAGCAAAAGACCGACAACAGTTTTCTCTGTGCGAATAGCCTGGAATAACTGGGCCATCGACTGCTGCCAGGTTTCAAGTTGATAGCCCTGTGCCGAGATATCGGCACGCAGGGAAGAAAGCCCAGGCATAACAAAGGGGTCATCAAAAAACAGCCGCAAACCGCTGACTTTTTGCCCCATTCGCAACAAGCGCCCAAGATCATTGATGTGCATAAAGGCAACACCACTATCGATTTGCGCCCCGACCTGAAATACACCCAGTACGGTGACCTGTTTGACGCGAGGAAAAACACCTAATGGTGTGACAGTCAATTCGGGCAAGGTCAGCAATAAGCGGTCGCCAACTTGAACGCCAAGACTACGGGCCAGCAGCGCACCCAGTACCACGCCATAAGTACCCGGCTGTAGTTTTTCGACCTGTGCTGCCAGAGGGCTTGAGCCTGACAACAAACCGTTGTGGCTGGCATCGGGCAATACGCCCTGCACACTGACACCCTGAAAATAGGATCTGGAGGTGAGCATGGCCTGACCATCAATATAGGGGATAGCCGCGGTGATTTGATGTTGCTGTAAGGAATCCGCCAGAACCTTCCAATCTTCAAGTCCATGCGGGACATTAATTGTTGCGTGAGGGATAACTTCGAGCAGGCGCGTTTTTATTTCCCGGTCAAAGCCGTTCATTACCGATAGCACAACGATCAACACCATCACGCCGAGGCTCATCGCCAGAAAAGAAAACAGCGTAACAAAAGAGCCAAAGCCGTCGGATCGACCACTGGTAATGTAGCGCAAGCCAATAAAAACAGGGAGACGAATACCCATCGCTAGCGAAAAGAACTCGTGAGATTGGCCCTGGAAATAAAGACTCTGTCCGCTAACACTATTGCGCAGATACACGACAAAAAGCGCTGTATGTAGCAAAATCTTGATTGACTCGGCATATCAGCACCCCAACCTTGTACTTTCGAACTTCAGACTGTCTATAATCTTGGCCTTCAAGTATCTTTATACCGCCCAAACTGGGAGTAAATTATGGGAAAGTTATTCGCTGTTATTTTTACCACTGCCTTTATTGCACAGGCTTCATTTGCCGAGGTAATTAAGGTCCCCATCGGAACCCAGGCTGCCGATAATCAGCACTTGCAACTACCCAGAAATGGTCAAAGCCGAGTAAGTGTGCAAAACGAATTTGGCGCGCCCGAGGCCATGAATGACGCCGTTGGCGAGCCACCTATTTCATCTTGGCAATATCGCGACTACATCGTCTACTTTGAATATGATCATGTCTTGCACAGCGTGCTTAAGCATACTGCCAAAAACCTGGACACTGAAACGAACTAGAGGCAGCAAACTTATCTACCGGGATCCTTTGTAGCGTCATAGCTCAGCTCGGTAGATAAGTCATCCGACAAGGAAGCTACGCGATCCTGCTCCTCATCACACTTCTTCATATCACCACCACAAATATCACAACTGCGATCCAGGCCCAGGGCAGCGATGCCGCCACAGGTGCCTTTAATCGGCTTGTTGGAGAAAATCACACCGATGGCCATACCGGCAACCAGCAGCAATAAAAAGAAAAACGTGAAAACCAGCTCAAACATTATTCAGCTCCGTCCAGATAGGGCTTAAAAGCATCACTATAACTTGCCTGAAAACCATCAGCCGTTTTGACCAACAGGTAGACGGGAATGTCCCGCTGCCCTGCCAGTTCGAGAGTTTTATCAGCACCCAGCACCATAAATGCCGTCGCCAACGCATCCGCTACCCCGGCGGTATCAGCCAGCACGGTCACCGAAGCCAGGTTATGAATAATCGGTTTACCACTGCGCGGATCAATGGTGTGGGAGTAACGCACACCTTCGCGCTCAAAGTAATTGCGGTAATCACCCGATGTCGCAATACCGATGTTACTGACTGCGATAACCTTTTCAATGCCACCCTGCACCAGGCTCGGCACTTCTATGGCAATGCGCCAGGGCGTGCCCTTGCGATTATGGCCCGCGAGCTGTAATTCACCGCCGACTTCCACAAGAAAGTTACCAAAGCCCCAGGCTTTCAATAAAGCCGCCACTTGCTGAGCTGCATAGCCCTTAGCAATGGCCGATAAATCGAGTTCAATTTCCGCCAACTTACTGACTTTATTATCACTGCCCAGGCGCAATTGCCCAAGGTCGACCCTGGGCATCAAAGCATTTATCTCAACCTCAGAAGGTACTTTGTCACCGGTGTCCTCGGGGCCAAAACCCCAAAGATCAACCAACGGGCCGACAGTGGGATCGAAGGCGCCGAGGCTCAAAGCATGGATATGCTGGGCGCCCTGCAAGACCTGCCACAGATCGGCACTGATTGTTATCTCTTTACCGACCGCCAATCGATTCAAGTTATTCAACTCGGAATCGGGCTTATAGGTGCTCATTGACTGGTCGAGCTGCCCAAGTAGCTCGGCGACTGCACCTTCAACGCCGTCGGGAAAGCGCCCAGCATCGGTCACCACAGTAATGTGGTAACTGGTACCCATGGTTTGACCGGCAAAGGACAGATCAATATCTTTACGGGTACAGGCTGAGAGCAGGTAGAGACAGGCCAGCAGAAACAAAAACGAGGCCGATAAAGGCCCCGTTCTAGTACGATAATTCACCGTATTAACCGCCGAAGTCATCGAGGAAAATATGATCATCCTCTACACCCAGGCTGTGCAGTAACTGAATGACTGCCGCTGTCATCATCGGTGGCCCACACATATAGAATTCACAATCTTCCGGCGCTTCGTGTGCCTTGAGATACTCTTCGAATAAGACATTGTGAATAAAGCCGGTCAGGCCATCCCAGTTATCTTCGGGCTGGGGCTCAGACAGGGCAACATGCCATTCGAAATTCTCATTTTCACGAGCCAGCATGTCGTACTCGTCCTGGTAGAACATCTCGCGCAAGCTGCGCGCGCCGTACCAGAAGCTCATTTTACGCGTGGTGTTCAAGCGCTTGAGCTGATCAAAGATGTGCGAACGCATTGGCGCCATACCCGCACCACCGCCAACAAAAATCATCTCTTTATCAGTGTCGGTCGCAAAAAACTCACCGAAGGGGCCGTAGACGGTGATCGTATCACCCGGCTTCAGACTGAATACGTAGGAAGACATCTGCCCGGGGGGCAAACCCTGAGTGCGCGGTGGTGGTGCTGCAACGCGAATATTAAACTTAACGATGCCCTCTTCTTCCGGGTAATTCGCCATTGAATAGGCACGAATAACGGGCTCATCAACCTTTGACTCGAGGTCGAAGAAATTAAAGTGGTTCCAGTCACCACGGTATTCTTCTTCAATATCAAAGTCGCTAAACTTAATGTGGTGGGGTGGTGCTTCGAGTTGTACATAGCCACCGGCGCGGAAATCAACGCTCTCGCCCTCGGGCAAACGCAAAGTCAACTCTTTAATAAAGGTCGCCACGTTGGGGTTAGACTCAACAACACATTCCCATTGCTTCACGCCGAAGACTTCTTCGGGTACGACAATTTTCATGTCTTGCTTAACCGGCACCTGACAGGATAAACGCCAGCCTTCAGCCGCTTCACGGCGGGTGAAATGTACCTCTTCCGTGGGCAGGATAGAACCGCCGCCCTCAGTCACGATGCACTTACACTGGGCGCAACTACCACCACCGCCACAGGCCGATGCCAGGAACAGGTCATTGGCAGCCAGGGTTTGTAGCAGCTTATCACCGGCAGGTGAGGTCACTGTTTTTTCGCCATTAATTTCAATCGTTACGTCGCCACTACTAACCAGGCGAGATCTTGCCGCCAGGATAAAGGCAACCAGGGCCAGAACGATGCCGGAAAACATCGCGACGCCAAGAATGATGGTTATATTTTCCATATTCATAAAACTCTCTACCTCGCCCTTACAGGTTCATGCCGCCGAAGGACATAAAGCCCAAAGACATCAAGCCAACAATCATAAATGTGCCACCAAGGCCACGTAGACCGTGGGGCATATCACTATACTTAAGCTTTTCACGAATACCCGCCAGAGCCACGATAGCTAGCGCCCAACCGATACCCGCGCCCAAACCATAGACAGTACTCTCAACAAAGTCATAGTCGCGTTCAACCATAAACAGTGAGGCACCCATAATGGCGCAGTTAACCGTAATCAGGGGCAGGAAGACACCGAGAGTGTTGTATAAAGCCGGCATATAACGGTCGAGTACCATTTCTAGAATTTGCACGATGGCGGCAATCACACCGATATAGGTTAAGAGCCCCAAAAAGCTCAGATCCACATCTTTCATGCTCTCAATGCCAGTCCAGCTCAACGCGCCTTCTGCCAGCAAAAAGGTATAGAGCAGGTTGTTGACCGGTACGGTAATGGCCAATACAGCAACCACCGCGATACCCAGACCAATCGCCGCTTCAATTTTCTTCGAGATGGCCAGTAAGGTACACATACCGAGGAAGAAACTCAGCGCCATATTCTCAATAAAAACAGAACGAATAAATAAACTCAGATATTCAGCCATTACGCCACCTCCGCTCGTGTATTAGGCGCCATCTCAAAGTCAGCCGCCTCAACCTGGTCCGTTTTGAAGGTACGCAATACCCAAATAAAGCCACCAATTAGGAAGAAGGCACTCGGTGGTAACAACAGCAAACCGTTAGGTACATACCATCCGCCGGTGCTCACTACAGGCAATATTTGAATGCCGAGTAAAGAGCCGGAACCAAAGAGTTCGCGTATTACGGCCAGAGCGATCAAAATAACGCTGTAACCCAGACCGTTGCCGATACCATCAAGGAAGCTCGCCACTGGCGGGTTCTTCATCGCGTAAGCTTCAGCGCGACCCATAACAATACAGTTGGTAATAATCAGGCCAACAAATACTGAAAGCTGCTTACTAACATCGTAAGCCACGGCTTTGAGCACCTGATCGACAACAATTACCAGCGAGGCAATGATGGTCATTTGCACGATAATGCGGATATTACCGGGAATGTAATTGCGCACTAAAGAAACAAAAAAGTTTGAAAACGCCGTTACTACCGTTAGTGCCAGGCACATAACCAACGCTACCGACAGTTGCGAGGTTACCGCCAGAGCAGAACAAATACCAAGTATCTGCAGTGCAATTGGATTGTTTTCGACAACCGGCTTAAACAGAATATCTTTCGTTTTTTCCGTCATGATTACGCCTCCCCTTCTTTAAGCTTGACCAAAAACGGTGCAAAACCGTTGTCGCCCAACCAAAACTGAATCAAGTTACTCACACCACGGCTAGTCAAGGTCGCCCCAGACAGGCCGTCGATCTGATATTCACTACCATCGCGGCTAGCATCAACCGAACCTTTAATAATCGTCAGTGCTGTTTTGCCCTCACTATCAAAGACCTTTTTACCGACCCACTTGGCTTTCCACACAGGGTTGTCAACTTCGCCACCCAGACCCGGTGTTTCAGCGTGCTCGTAAAAGCCGAGGCCTGCAACAGTATTTAAATCGCCTTCCAGAGCGATAAAACCATAGAGCGTTGACCACAGTCCGTAACCCTTAACCGGCAAGATGACTTTATCAATGCCCTCAGAGCCTTCGACGATATAGACAGTGGCAATATTGGCGCGACGTGAAATTTTCGCCAGGTCATCGCTACCCACCAACTCTTCAGACTGAGCTGGATCTTTACTGGCTTTTCGCTGGTCGTAAATGGCCACATCGACAGAGTCAGTGAATTTCCCTGTATTCAGATCAACGGCTCGCACCGTAATATCTTCAAACTGGCTATCAACACTGACACCCTCTTTTAGCAAACCAGCCGCTGCGAGAATATTGGTTTTTCGATCGAGGTCTTTGTTGGCCTGCTGCATGGGTCGCAACAAAACAGCCGACGAAGCGACAACAATCGAACACACTACACAAAGGATCAGGGCAACGCTGAGCGTGCCGCCAACGGTATCTTTATTAAACACGTGCAAGCCTCCGTTTAACATTTGACTGGACCACGAAATGATCGATCAATGGTGCAAAGAGATTGGCGAACAATATGGCCAACATCATACCTTCAGGGAAGGCTGGGTTGGTCACCCGAATCAACACCACCATGACACCGATCAAACCACCAAACCACATTTTACCGGCATTCGTCATAGAGGCCGACACGGGGTCGGTCGCCATAAACACCATACCGAAAGCAAAGCCGCCAACCACCAAATGCCAGTGCCAGGGCATAGCAAACATAGGGTTAACATCAGAGCCAATCATGTTGAAGAGGGTCGATACTGAAAACATACCAAGCATTACACCGAGCATTACCCGCCATGAAGCAATTCGCGTTAACAGCAACAATGCACCACCGATAAAGATAGCCAGTGTCGACACTTCACCCACTGAACCAGGGATTCGACCAATAAAGGCATCCATCCAGGTCATCTGCGTTTCCAGTGCAGCCAGGCCGTCACTGGCAATCACAGACAATGCAGTCGCACCAGTGAAGCCATCAACGGCGGTCCAAACTGCATCACCCGACATCGCAGCTGGGTAGGCAAAAAAGACAAAAGCACGCCCAGTTAACGCCGGGTTGAGGAAGTTTTTACCCGTGCCACCAAAGATCTCTTTACCGATAACGACACCAAAACTAATACCCAGAGCCACCATCCACAAAGGCAGGTCAGGCGGGCAAATCAGTGCAAAAAGAATAGAGGTAACAAAGAAGCCTTCGTTAATTTCATGGCCGCGTACTATCGAGAAAAGCACTTCCCAGAAGCCACCAACAATAAAGGTCACCATATAAATAGGCACAAAGAACGCCGCGCCGTAAATAAAGCAGTCCCAGATACTGGCCGCATCCTGACCGGCGAACATGCCTATTAAAACACCGTGCCAACCGGCAACTTCACCACCGCCCATCGCAGCCATGGCCGTATTGGCCTGAAAACCCAGGTTATACATGCCGTAAAACATGGCCGGGAAAGCGGCAAGCCAAACGGTGATCATCACCCGCTTTAAATCAATGCCATCACGAACGTGAGGGCCTGCTTTGGTCACACTGGAGGGGGAATAAAAAATAGTATCCGCCGCTTCATAGAGGGCGTACCACTTTTCGTACTTACCACCTTTTTCAAAGTGCGGTTCTATCGAGTCTAGAATCTTTCTCAAACCCATGGCCTAACCCTCCTTCTCAATGCGCGCTAAATTGTCACGCAAAATGGGGCCGTATTCATATTTACCCACGCAAACGTAGGTACACAACGCCAGGTCTTCTTCATCGAGCTCAAGACAACCAAGCTTTTGGGCCGTTTCAGTATCACCAACTACCAGTGCACGGAGTAGTTGAGTCGGTAAAATATCGAGCGGCATTACTTTTTCATAATTGCCCAGTGGCACCATCGCTCGCTCACTGCCATTAGTGCTGGCATTCATCTTGAACAACTTGCCCTTCGCCAAACTGGAAAGATAAATCGGCAACGATGAATGCAGGTTGGGACCCGGTGACATGTATTTCATAAAGATACGTTCAGCGCCTTCTTCCAGCACTGAGACCTGATTATGAAAACGACCTAAATAAGCCAGCAAGCCGCCAGCCTTGTTACCGGACAATACTGAACCTGATACAACGCGATTCGCACCTTCTTTACAGGACCCGGCCAACACTTCGCTGAGATCGGCACCGAGACGAGTACGGAGTAATTTAGGCTCTTTAACCTGTGGACCTGCCAGAGCAACAATACGCTCGACGGGAAGCCGCCCGGTAGTGAACAACTGTCCAACAGCCACAACGTCCTGATAGCCAATAGTCCACACTTGCTTTATGTCACTTACTGGATCAATAAAATGCACGTGTGTACCAGCTAGACCTGCAGGGTGCGGGCCAGAAAACTCATGTTGAGTCACGCCAGCTGCAGTAGGGATAGTCGCACCTGGTGCAGTACAAAGGTTAACCGCACCTTCGGTCAAGCGTGTCAGCAGAGTTAAGCCATTGCTGAATGCCTCTTCCTGCCCGGCAAGAATTTGCGCCGGGTCCGCCGCCAATGGATTGGTATCCATGGCAGTGACGAAAATCGAGTTTGGCACTGCATCAATCGCAGGTGCCTTGGAATAGGGTCGTGTCCGCAGCGCTGTCCAAAGACCGGAAGCTAACAGGTTATCGACAACCTTAGCTCGATCTAGAGTCGCCAATTCATTGGCCTGGTAGCTGACAAAAGACTCTGCTTCGTCACCGTCAAGCTCAACAACCACTGACAGCAGCACCCTGCGCTCACCGCGGTTAATGGCCTTTACCACACCTGCACCCGGAGACGTATATTGCACGCCGGGGATTTTTTTATCGCCAAACAGAGCCTGGCCCAACTTAACCCGCTCACCTTCACGTACCAACATAGTTGGCTTCATACCCACATAATCAGGGCCAAGCAATGCAACACTGCTGACACTTGGGGCATCGTGAATGGTTTGTTGTGGCGCACCAATAATTGGTAGGTCTAATCCTCTACGGATCTTGATCATAGAAAGCGCTCTCACAGTTAACATAATATTTTGCCCCACACACAAGAAGTGCTTGCTCTGCTGCTACCAGAAAGCAAACACCGTATTTCATGGGGGACATACCGGCTACCGTACAAATAATAGCCGGAACAATCGGGCGGGAATTATAAAGAGGTCAGCGCCTATTTACCAGAGCAGTAGCCACCGGAATAGTTATGACGCCGACCTGCATAACATCAATTCGCCGACGGAAACATTGGCCAGCGCACGCCCGCCATTTGCTCCAAACAACGCAATACCTGACAGCTGTAGCCAAACTCGTTGTCATACCAACAATAAAGCACACAGTTATCGCCATCAACGATGGTTGCCTGGGAATCAAAAATACAGGCGTGACGATCACCAACAAAGTCAGTCGACACCGCTTCACTCGAAATCGTATAACCAATTTGCTGCTGCAGCGGTGAAAACAACGCGCTGCGACGCATAAATTCATTCAGCTCTTCGCGATTGGTTTCGCGACCCAGACGCAGATTGAGAATGGCCATCGATACATTCGGAGTGGGTACACGAATCGCGTTGCCGGTCAGCTTACCTTCAAGCTGAGGAATAGCCTTGGCGACGGCCTTGGCAGCACCGGTTTCAGTCAATACCATATTGAGCGCAGCACTACGCCCACGACGCGCGCCGGAATGATAATTATCGATCAGATTTTGGTCGTTCGTGTAAGCGTGAACCGTTTCAACATGACCCCGCTCAACACCGTACTCATCAAGCAGAGCACGTAACACTGGCACAATGGCGTTAGTGGTGCAGGACGCTGCCGAAATAATGGTGCTATCTGCCTTTATTTCATTGTCGTTAACGCCGTAAACGATATTGGGAATATCACCCTTACCTGGCGCAGTCAACATCACCTTGCTAACACCTTTACACGCGAGATGCTGGCCAAGGCCTTTTTCGTCACGCCACACACCGGTGTTATCAATCACGATCGCATTGTTAATGCCGTATTCGGTGTAATCCACTTCGCTCGGCGAACCGGCGTAAATCACCTGAATTTCATTACCGTTGCAAATCAGCTTGTTCTCTTCTTCGATAACGCGAATCGTGCCTTTAAAAGAACCGTGCACTGAATCGCGTCGCAGCAAACTCGCGCGGGTCACCAGATCGCTATCGCTCTTACCCTTGCGAACCACAATAGCCCGCAAGCGCAGCAAATCACCGCCACCGGCTTTTTCAATGAGCAAACGCGCCACCAAACGGCCGATGCGGCCAAAACCGTAGAGCACCACATCTTGCGGCTCAGGCAATGGCTTTTGGTTTTTGGCGATCATCGCGCTCATCTCTTCGGTCAGGAAAGCTTTGGGGGCACGGCCCTCACCTTTTTCCTGATACGTCACCGTCAACTTACCGATGTCGATATGTGCCGGACCGATACCCATTTCTACCAGCGCCGTAATCATCGGGAAAGTTTCAAATTCTGACAGCTCGTTCTGCTCAATCTGGCGCACAAAGCGGTGTGCCTTCATCAAATCGGTCACCGACAAATTGACCATATTGCGTCCATACATATAGAGCGAAATATTGTTTTCACGGTAGAGTTTGCCGATCAAGGGGATCATTGCCTCTGCCAGTGCTTCGCGCTCTTTCCAGTCTTTGAAGAAGTCAGTCGGTTGCGGTCTATTCACGTTGTGTTACCTACTTGTGAGTGATTGCCAGGAAGGATGGGTTCGATATCGCTATTGATAACATGCCGCCAAAAATAGCTGCGTATAAATTGGGCAGCTATTATCGTGATTCACTTAGCGAAGTGCAACGGGTTATCGGCTTCCGCCATCACACCCGTGGCCGAGCAAAGATGGAGAGCTAGCTAATCTGCTCCTTTTTACCATAAGCGCCGTGGGCGTATGTGTTGCTGATGTTTTATTTGGCGTCGGTGATAGCCACTGTATGACCGGTGGCATCGTGGCGGCAACCGCCAAGCAACCTGCCTGTGCATCGATAAAGGCCATCAACCTCAAGCCGCGGATGCAATGGAGGGGCGCGAAGATGGTTGCCGATACCTTCGTAGTGACAGCTATTGCTTTGCGGCACCCCGCCTCCTTGAACTATGACTTGGTTATCAAGCCACCTGGGGTTCAGCCTGAACCCTTGATTTTTGATCTTCTAGCGATTTACAACAGCAAAAAGGAAGGTCAATAACCACTTTATAGAAAACGCTGACTCAGATTAAACCCACTAATAACCTGCCATTTAACTGACACAATAAATTCACGAAACCGTAGTGTTTTCTCGCTACTGTAATCGCACTTATTTAGCGAGAAGAAAACTGTGTTTATATTTAATCGCCCGCTAAAAACAAGAGGAACCCTAGTGAAAAATACATACCGAAAAGCAATTTCCCTTCTGGCAATAAGTCTCTTCACAACAAATGCCTATGCAACAATCAGCTATGTGTCGGAAGGCAATTTAAGTGTCGACGTTAGCTTCAGAGATAGCGCTGGAAACACCTTTGATTACGATGCGTTATCCGACATTACCCTCTCATATTCAGACAATTTTAGTGATGATGATTACACAACATATAACACAGGCGATGCGTTTGCAGATGGCGTGACAACCGCCTTTTCAGGCGATGGCTTAATTGAAATAGATACCCAGGCAAGTGGCTATGCGGGCGCACCTTATGCTTACGCACAATCTGATGCAACTGCCTCAGCCAGTATTTTTTTGGAAAACATCTCTACGGCGACAGATTACTTTGTTGATCTTTTAGTGAGCTATTCATTTAGCGGAAGTGTTGAAACAGACCGCCCTTTAGATGAACAAAATGGCGAAGTATTCATTGGTATCGACTTATTTGGTGACTATAACCTAGGTGATATTTTAGCCATATCTGAATTAGCCAATTTAGGCGAACTCTTTTCGGGCGGCTCAAACAGCGAATTGTACAGCTTCGAACTACTCGCGGGTGATAGCGAAAATATTTATGCCGGCCTCTATAGTTATGGCGAAAGCGAATCGGTATCCGCAGCTATCGCCAGCGTACCTCTGCCAGCCCCAATTTTGCTGATGGGAATCCCTTTACTGGCGCTTCTTATTCGCAGAAAAACAGCGACAACCTAAATGCGTTTTAGCACTACATCCCTGCTTTAACTATCCACTTAAAATGAAAGGAGATTACTCATCATGAAGAATATTCCCAAAATGGCCACCTGTGCGCTAGCGCTGTCTGTGACGATGTCGCTACATGCCTCTACGAACTCACTGGATGGAGCTACTATTGAATCATCACTAAGCTGGTACGAACAGGGCGAGCAATCGACCGAAGAGACCCTGCGGCTTGCCCGCAAAGCACTGAGCAATAGCCGGCGACGCGCTAAGAATATCATCTTGTTTGTAGGCGATGGCATGGGTGTTTCTACTGTCACAGCAGCGCGAATTTATGATGGCCAGCTTAACGGAAACCCTGGTGAAGAGAACCGGTTATTCTTTGAAACACTGCCTTACCAGGCGATGGCAAAGACCTATAACACCAACCAGCAAACACCCGATTCAGCAGGCACGATGACCGCCATGATGACCGGCATGAAAAGTAAAGCGGGCGTGATTAGCGTTGGCCAGGATATGGCGCGCGGTAACTGCTCAAACCTTTCTGGCAATATCCTTACGACTGCATTAGAACATGCGGAAGAGATTGGCATGTCGACTGGCATTATCAGCACCGCAAGGCTGACGCATGCAACACCTGCAGCCACTTACGCACACGTTCCTGAGCGCGGCTATGAAGATGATCGCGACGCATCAAAATATGACGATGTTAGCGGTTGTACCGATATTGCATCACAACTTATTGACCTGAAAGACCGCTACGGCAATGGGCTTGAAGTTGCGTTAGGCGGTGGCCGTAAAAACTTCATCCAGCGCATTGAAGGTGCCGACCCAGAAAATGGCGGTAAAGGAGAGCGCCTGGATGGCCGTGATTTAACCGATGAATGGCTAGATGGCCATCCAAACTCTGCCTATGTTTGGAATCAGGCGCAATTTGACGCCATTGATACCAGCAACACTGATCACCTGCTTGGCCTCTTCAACATGAGCCATATGGAGTATGAAGAAGACAGAGCTTACGATACCGGTGGAGAGCCCTCCCTATCTGAAATGACGGGCAAAGCCATTGAGGTTTTAGAGAAGAACCGAAAAGGTTTCTTCCTGCAAGTTGAGTCAGGCCGTATTGATCACGCCCATCATGCTGGCAATGCACAAAGAGCCCTTATGGATACCATTGAGTTTGCTAATGCCGTAAAAAAAGCCTACGAGATGACTGATCCTAAGGATACTTTAATCATTGTAACGGCTGACCATAGTCATGTGTTTACCATTGCTGGCTACCCAACACGCGGCAACCCGATTCTGGGTAAAGTCATTGGCAATGATAGTGCCGGAAGCCCGAAGACTAATCCTCAGCTTGCAAAGGATGATATGCCCTACACCACGCTTGGCTACACCAATGGTTTAGGCTTTGCAGATTTAGCGGTCGGCGGTGATACACGCTACGGTGAACCCAGTGCTGCTGGCGTAAGAACAGATCTAACGGCCATTGATACCGAAGACCAGGGCTTCCATCAAGAGGCGATGGTTCCTTTAGGTTCTGAAACACACTCTGCTGAAGATGTCGCAATCTATGCGTCAGGCCCAGGCGCCAGCCTGTTTCAAAGTACTGTTGAGCAAAATGTTATTTTCCATGTGATGAACAAAGCTGGGCGTTTAAGTAAACGTTCAGGATTAACACCCATTAAATAACCAACTATTTTAGCTTTGGCAGAGAGGCGTTAATTTCAATATTAACGCCTCTCTTTTTAATTAGAAAAACCTCTGCATAACGTATGCGAGTGCAGGCAAAGCAATACATACCCCACTTTTTAATGCCGTATTGTCAAGCGCAGCCACTATGATGAGGCCTTCAGGAAAAACAATGAAAATATACAAAGTCGCTAACTGGCAGTCTATCTCTGCAATCCTACTTCTCTCCACAGCATTTGCTGTGAATGCTGAAAGCAGTGATATCTCTTGCCTTTATGAAACAAGCGTACAGCCCGCCGTACAAAAATTTGGTCTTCAGTCATATAATGCAGCAAATGAAACCGAAAAATGGTATTTGTGGCGAACCGATAAATCCCTGGAAGTCTCCAATGCAGCAGGCAGCTTTAGTGAGAAATGGACAGCAACAGACCAAAAAACGGTTTTCTATCAAGCGATCTATCATGATAAAAAATTCCTGCTGGACTTCCAGCCCTCTGATTTAAAAATATTAGGGCGACAAACAGATCTGGAAACACGCAGGCAGTTATTCCCTAAACATTTACTAGCGCAACTAAAGCAAACCGGAAAGGGCTTCTTTAAAACCTATAAAACACTTAAATATCAAGGGGAAATAGCTGGCGTTGAATATAAAGTGAACTGGTTACCCGAGCTAAATCTAGCTGCACGGATTGAAAAGATAACCTCTGATGGCGTGGTGATAACAAAGCTTGAAGCGCTATACCCACTCGATAGCAGTCCTTACCGGCAGCAATCTCTGGAAGAATATGATGATATGGATTATGCCGACATCGGTGACAATGAAAGCCACCCTGTCGTTGCACAACTGCAAAAGAGTATCGGCATTGGCTATGCTCATCAGCACTAGACATTATTACCGCTGGCATCGAAGCTGAAGTGGTAGTTCACCAGTATTTGCCCGCCGCCGGTGCTGTGACTGAGGTCGGTTAGGCGATCGGCAATGCCCCACCTCTTTACCCCTGTGGCGCACTTGGAAGTAGAGCCCGCCACTTTTAGTATGAATTCGCCCCAAGAATCAAGAAGTCAACAAGAATCAAGGGGTCAAATCTTGACATAACATATATAAATCATTCGTTATAGACTTATCCTCTGTTATCTCAATATTTAGCCGCCTTATCGTTTGCGACACAGTCGAATAATGCCCAACATGGAATATTTCAGCCATTTCATTTAGTGTTGCGCCGCTTAATTCCTGGCATAATTTCATGGCCACTCTTCTTGGCGTACTCTTTAATCCTCTACCTCTTCTTGCAATTTTAATTTCTTTGAGCGGTATATTGTAGTAACGAGAAACCGCTTCCAAAACATCAGCCATTGGGACAATGTGTTTTAGGCCTCGCTTATCTACTTCACCATCAAACGATATCGATTGGCTTTGGGCATGCGCTTTAAAATCCTTATCACCCAAAATTGCGGGCGTATTCTTTAAACTATAGAAGTGCGATGTTTCTTCATCGTTTCCCTGCATTACATAACGGCGATAAGAAGCATACCTTTGGGCACTGCCCAATTCACCATAGACGGATTCACGAACCAGGTATTTCGGGACTGTAGCTTTATTGATGTAAGCCGCATAACTAGACCAGGGATAATCCTCAAGGTTTTCGACTAGCGGCCTGGCAAGCTCAATGGGGTTTCGATGTATGTATCGACTTACTTGCAATAGATAGCTGTTCGCTTCAATGACAATAGCCTTGTAGCGGCCACGAAATAATGAGCCATCTGTTTTCTTTAGGCGATTGTGTCGCTGTGTGTATACACCGTCAATATGGCGCATAGCCCTGCCTAAATTGCCACGCGGCGTTTTTACCAATAGGTGATAGTGATTGCCCATCAGGCACCACCCGTGTGCTTCAAGGCCGAAGCGCGCATGGGCTTCCCCCAGGCATGCAAGAAACGCCTGATAATATTCATCGCTGGGGAAAATTGTTTGACGGCCCCGACCACGATTCATTACATGATAGTAGGCGTCTTCGTATTCGATTCTTAAAGGTCGTGTCATACGTAGAGTGTAGCGCCTTAAGATGTTAAGTCAAGATTTGACCCCTTTGTCATGACCCTTTGTCACTGTAGCCCAGGGCATCGGTGCGGGTGGTGACCAGGCCGCGACTGTCGTTGCTGAAGGTGGTGGTGGCACCGGCCTGATCAGTCAGGCTTAGCAGGTTGCCCCGGTTGTCGTAGGCGGTGTCCACGGGGGGCTGGCTCGCTGTTTGCTGGCGCGTCGGTTGGTCGAGGGTGTTGTATTCGTAGGTTGTTTCGACACCTCGCGCATCACTGAGGGTGTCGAGCATGCCGGTGGGGTAGTAGGTGCTCAGCACCTCATTGGCGAGCGCATCGCGGGCGCGAATGGGCTGATGCTGAGCGTCGTAGTCGGTTTCCACGCTGTGGTTGAGGGCATCGGTGGCGCGGATGGGGCGTTGCTCACCATCGTAGTCGAGGTAGCTGCTGGCGCCGAGGGCGTCCGTGACCTGGGTGAGGTTGTGCTGGCCATCGTAGCTGAGGGTGCTCTTGTTGCCGTGGGGGTCTTCCACTTCAAGGGTGTGGCCCTGGCCGTCGTAGCGGCTGCGGGTGAACTGCCCCGTGGCATTTTCGGTGGCCACCACGCGACCATTGGCGTCAAAATAGCGGGTGGTGCGGTCGCCCGAGGCGTCTTCTTCCGAGGACGAGAGCCCGGTGTAGTGCATCAAGTTGCCTGACCCCTTGACCTTCGCACGACAACCCTCTCAAGCGGATGCCCCTTAGGACTAGGACATTCTGAATAGTTACCTCTATTCTTTTAATTTTTGCTTGCATAAAGGATAAAATAAAATTGAGACTACAGTAATTAATATTGGAATTAGCCACGCGCTCACTAAATCAAAAAAATCAAACCCACAAAACAGCAAAGCAACTTGCAACACTATTATTAGCGCCACAGAGCAAGAAACAGATGCCATAGCAGTCTGAAATAATAATGTTCTACTAGCACTAACTTTCTGCGCTTTAGCTCGCAAGTAAACAAGAACAACCATTGCCAACCCAAACATTAAACTAAACAGAAAACCTTGCTTGTCTTTGGGTGAATAAATATAGGTCTCCATGCCCACATAACTAACCATTAATATAACCATCAATACCTTAATGCGAGTATTCATTTACTGCGCTATTTCCCAGTATTTATCAAGTTTGTACTATTATCCCGATTCCAAATAATGTCCGTCACAGTTGATGAGCCTTTTGTTGCAGAAATACTGGCTTCATAACCAAGATCTATCCGCCCGTGTCCAATAGAACCCGCACTACCCATATTTACTGCAGAAGCACCATAGCCCGGCCCAAATGGAACAGTAACACCTGCTTGAATAGCCTCGTAATTGCCATTAAAAACCCCTGGATTAATGAAGTTTAAGGCATCTTGAAAAACAACATTACTTCTTGTTCCTCCAACGACAACACCAAGCCCCAGGCTACCTCCAACAGCTGTAATCTTGACAGTCGCCGTTTCCCCATTCATACGTTGTGAGGTCAATGTATACCTCGTGAGGGTAGCTCCGACTGCATCTACAGCAGATAGCGTTGTTGCTGTACCAGTCCACTCTATAAGACCACTCGGGTCAACTGCTCCAATAGGATTACCACCCACATACGCATAGGCGTTAATCCCACCCGCAAAGCCGATCGGGTCTTCACTGATAAAACGGCCCAGTTCGGCATCGTAATAGCGTGCCCGCATGTAGTAAAGGTTATCGGCTTCTGTCATTACGCCGTATTGGCCAACATAGGTGAAGGGTTGGCTAATTTGTTCCTGTTTTGCCAGTATTTTGCCATAGGCGCTGTAGGCGTATTTGTTGACGATATTTTGGTTCGCGTCGGTGATCGCCACGGTGTGGCCGGTGGCGTCGTGGTGGTAAACGTAGAGCTGATTGCTTTGTGCGTCGACAAAGGCCATCAGCCCCAGGCCGTGGATGTAGTAGCGGGTGATGGTGCCGCTGCTATCAGCTTCGGCGAGCAGGTTGCCACCGGCACCGTAGAGGTATTGCGTGGTGCTGCCATTGCGCGTGGCGCGCAGGCGATTGCCGATGCCGTCGTAGTGGTAGTGGCTGGTTTGGCCGCCTTTGTTGTAGGCCACCAGGCGGTGGGCGCTGTCGAAGTGGTAGTCAACATTGCTGTCGCCGCTGACATTTTCGGTTTGGCCTTCATTGTCGTAGCTGTAATTGTGGGTGCTCGCCCCGCTGCTGCTGAGTAGGCGGTTTCTTTCGGGGTTATAGCTGTGGCTTTGCGTGCCGTCAACCAGGCCGGTGGGGAGGATGGCTTCGTTGTCGATGATGGCTTGTGTGCGGTTGCCGTTGGCATCGAGGCTGAAGTGGTAGTCCACCAGGGTTTGGCCGCTGCCGGTGCTGTGGTTGAGGTCAGTTAGGCGGTCGGCATTGTCGTAGGCGTAGGTGGTCGTACTGGCGTTGAAGTGGGCGATGTGGGTGAGTCGCCCGGCGGCATCGTAGCTTGGGGTGGCGCTGGTGTTGAGCCAGTCGATGTTGATGTTGCTGAGCCGGTTGAGGGCGTCGTAGCTGTAGGCGACGGTTTTACCATCGGGGTAGGTGATTTGTGTGAGGTTGCTGGCGATGTCGTAGGCATATTGCACTTGATGCCCATGGGGATTGGTGTGGCTGACGAGGCGGTTGAGGCGGTCGTAGCTATTACTGGTGGTGCCCAGGGGGCCGACCATGGTGTGCAACTTGTCTTCGATGTCGTAGGTGAAGTTGACGCTAAAGCCGGGGATGGCGGGATGACTGGCAGTGGCGGCGCGTGCCGGATAGCTGAGCGCAGCTATCTTGGTGGTGACGGTGTAGTCGAGGGTGCTGGTGTCGCCATTGCGATCGGTGGCGCTTTTTTATTTTTTTACATAGCGGATTCAACAAACAAGTTCGGCATCCTTGCGTTGATCACTTCTATTATAATCGCCCAGCCCAGCCTAAGGACTAAAGCGGGAAAAACACCAATGCGGCCACATTTTGCGCCGCTCGGTTGATCAAGCGTTCATTTTTGAGCGACACGACGCCCGCCATCATGTCCTGACTGGCGATCAACTTACCAAACAGTCGCTCAAAGCTCAGGTTCGCTGGCTCGCCAGGCTGGCTATTTGTCAGCAATAGAAGCTCACTATTGCCCCGCGGATGCGCCAAACGCCAGACCAGAATCTCAACATTGCGCGCACTGTCGTAGAGTTTTTGCTGGTCGAGTTCATTAAACATAAAAAACTCATCTTTGTAGTTATAGGCGTGGCGAATCATGCCATTTAAACCCGCCATCATCGCCATTACTCGATCACCGCTATAGCCTGGCGCCAACGCCAGCTCAAGGGCATCCGTACCCCGCGCAAAGGACAGCTCTTTGTAAGGCACATAACCCGGCTCCGCGAACAGCTGCGCAAGGCGCTGATCAATACTTCGCCCCAGCCCATGCTTTAGCTGGTCAGGGTTACGTTTATAGAGCTTAACGGTGAGGCTGCGCAGTAAGTTTTGGGTTTCTCGATAGTGTAAGTCGGCCACCAGATCGATATCGCTTTTCGCCAGGTTTTGCGGCCGAAATTGCAAGTCGCTACAGGCGACGAGTAGCGCGCTAAAGCAGGCGAGCACGACAACAGCGGCAAACCTCGAGCGTTTTACCGCACAAGACCCGCGATGACGCGTAATAATTCTGGCCAACTCAAACAAAGAAAAAACACCCCAGTACTAACCATATTGATTGTTTCACACCACCACATGACGCCCCGCAACGGCGACGGTACAATAGTACCGCTATCATCCAACCATTTTCATTACAGTCCACCGAATTATTGCCAATGCCTCAATCTGAATTCAACACCCCCGCCGCCAACAAAGCCGGTGATCGCCGCCACTGGGGTCAACTTTACGGCGCAGCTAAATCCCTGGCGATTATGTCGGCGGCAAAAAAACACAATGGTTTGACCCTGGTACTAACAGAGTCGGCTAAAGCCGCTGCCGCCCTCGAACAGGAATTACAGTTTTTCAGCGATAACGAACAGCTGCCGGTGCTCCACCTGCCCGACTGGGAAACCCTGCCCTACGATTTATTTTCACCCCACCAGGATATTATTTCCGAGCGCCTGCAAACCCTGCACCTGCTGCCCGATATAACACGCGGTGTATTGGTAGTACCCGCCTCCACCGCCATGCACCGCCTGCCTCCGGCCAGCTATATCGCCGGTAATAGCTTCGTTTATAAAGTTGGCGAAAAGCTCGACATTGACGCCTTGCGCCAACAATTCCAGCGGGCTGGCTACCACTGCGTCGATACGGTTTACGAGCACGGTGAATATGCGGTGCGCGGTGCGCTGATCGATGTGTTCCCTATGGGATCAAAGCATCCCTTTCGCATCGACCTGTTCGACGATGAAATAGAAACCCTGCGCAGCTTTGATTCTGAAAGCCAGCTCACGCTGGAAAAAACCGATAGCATCGCCCTTCTCCCGGCCAAAGAATTCCCGCAAACCGACGCCGGCACCAAGCGCTTTCTCGACAACTGGCATCTGCAATTTGACGCCGACCCCCGCCAGTGCACCCTTTATCAAAACATTCGCAGTGGCAATACACCCAGCGGCATCGAATACTATTTACCGCTGTTTTTCGAGCACACCGCCACCCTGTTTGAGCACCTGCCCGCCAACACCCTTTTATTTGCCGACAGCGAAATTAACGCTGCCGCCAGCAGCTTCTGGCACGAAGCGGCCGACCGCTACGAATCCTACGGTGTTGATCCGACGCGGCCACTACTGAAACCTTCTCAACTCTTTATGCCGGTTGATGAGCTGTTCAGCGCCATCGGCAAACTGCCGCGCACCGACATTCAATACCAGAACCTCAAAGCGGCCAGTGCCAACTATAACTTTGCCACTCAGCTCTTGCCCGACCTGAGCATCGACAGCAAAGCCAGCCAGCCTCTCGATAAACTCGACAACTTTCTTATCGAGACCGAAGCGCGAACATTGTTCTGCGCGGAATCCCCCGGTCGACGGGAAGTATTGCTAGAACTGTTAAGCGGCATTGGCGTAACCCCCACCGCCGTCGATTCATGGCAAGATTTTTGTGATGATAAAACCTCAATCTGTATTACCGTTTACCCCCTTGAGCGCGGCCTGCAACTCGACACCCCTGCGGTTAATTTAATTAGTGAAAGCGAATTATTCGGCCAGCAAATTCTGCAACGCCGCCGTCGCTCCCGGCAAAAAGAGGGTGCCGAACAAATTGTCAAAAACCTCACCGAACTGCAAATCGGCGCACCCGTGGTACACATCGACCACGGCGTCGGTCGCTATGCCGGTTTGACTACCATGGAAATGGACGGCGAGCCGCTGGAATTCCTCGAACTACACTACGCCAACGAGGCCAAACTTTACGTGCCCGTGGCCAACCTGCATTTAATCAGCCGCTACAGTGGTGGCGATGCAGACACCGCGCCACTGCATATTCTCGGTAGTGAACGCTGGCAAAAAGCCAAAGAAAAAGCCGCCAAACAAATTCGTGACACCGCCGCAGAGCTGTTAAATATTTATGCCCGTCGTGAAGCCCGTGAAGGCTTCAACTACGAAATGTCGGCTGACGACTACCGTACCTTTTCCGCCGAATTCCCCTTTGAAGAAACCCCCGACCAACTCGACGCCATCGAAGCCGTGTGCGCCGACATGACCGGCCCCCAGCCAATGGACAGGCTGATTTGCGGCGATGTCGGCTTCGGCAAAACTGAAGTCGCCATGCGCGCCGCTTTTATTGCCGTGAGTAACAACAAGCAGATCGTGATACTGGTACCGACCACCCTGCTCGCCCAGCAACATTACGACAACTTCAACGACCGCTTCGCCAATTGGCCGGTAAATATCGAAGTTATTTCTCGCTTTAAAACCGCCAAAGAACACGATGCCGTTTTTGAGAAAACCGCCAGCGGCGATATCGACATTCTTATCGGCACCCACAAATTATTGAGCAGCAAAATCAAATACCGCGACCTCGGCCTGCTGGTTATCGACGAAGAGCATCGCTTCGGGGTTAATCAAAAAGAAAAGTTGAAGTCGATGCGCAGCGAAGTCGACATACTCACCCTCACTGCCACCCCTATTCCACGCACCTTAAATATGGCCATGGGCGGCATTCGTGATTTATCAATTATTGCCACGCCACCGGCCCGTCGCCTGTCGGTAAAAACCTTCGTCCACCAAAACGAAACCCGTGTGGTGCGCGAAGCGATACTGCGCGAAGTACTGCGCGGCGGCCAGGTTTACTACCTGCACAACGAGGTGAAAAGTATTGAACGCACGGCCAGTGAACTGCAGGCCATGTTGCCCGAGGCGCGCATTGATATTGCCCACGGCCAAATGCGCGAGCGCGATTTGGAAAAAGTGATGGCCGATTTCTATCACCAGCGCTGTAATATTCTGGTTTGCACCACGATTATCGAAACCGGTATCGACGTGCCCAGCGCCAACACCATTATTATCGATAGAGCCGACAAGCTCGGCCTCGCCCAGCTCCACCAGTTGCGCGGCCGGGTCGGACGCTCACACCACCAGGCCTACGCTTATTTGTTAACGCCCGACCCCAAGCAAATGAGCACTGATGCCCACAAGCGACTCGAAGCCATTAGCGCCGCCGACCAACTCGGCTCCGGCTTTACCCTCGCTACTCACGATCTCGAGATACGCGGCGCCGGTGAATTGCTCGGCGACGGCCAGAGTGGCCACATTCACAGCATTGGCTTTTCGTTGTACATGGATTTACTCGAACGCGCTGTGCACGCTATCCAACAGGGAAAAACACCCGATATCGACAGTGCCCTCAACCCGGTAGTCGACGTCAATTTAAATATCCCCGCGTTAATACCGGATGATTATTTACCCGACATTCACACTCGCCTGATTCTCTATAAACGTATCGGCAGCACCGAAAATGCTGCACAACTGCGTGAACTACAGGTCGAAATGATCGACCGCTTTGGCCTTTTGCCCGACCCCGTAAAAAACCTGTTCCGCGTCACCAGCCTGCGCCATCGCGCCGAGCAACTGGGCATTATTAAACTACAGGCAGGCGCTGGCGGCGGTACGGTCGAATTCGGTAAAGAAACGGCCGTCGAGCCGATGACCATCGTGCAACTGGTACAACAGCAAGGCGATATCTTTCGGCTACAAGGTGCGACACAATTGCGTTATAACGTCGATATGCACAGCGCCGAAGAGCGCCTGCAAAACTGCGAAGAATTGCTCGAGCTACTGGCTCCCCAACAGAAACAGGTCGCCTGATGAAATTACCGATAAAATTTTTGGCTCCGGCTATCCTCGCCCTACTCGCAAGCTCTGGCTACAGCAGCGAAAAGAAGAGCGATGTAAAGGCCAAACAAAAATGGTATCGGGTGGAAGCCATTATCTTCACCCAGAAAGATGTGTTCGGCGATGAACTCACCTCGCGGGATATTGTGATGGCCTATCCTGAAAATATGATCGACCTCGATACTAATCATGTTGATTTCACCGCCCTACCGGAGAACGAACGTGAACTCGACGCAGATGTTTATTCCCTAAAACGTACCGGCGTTTACAAAATACTTTTCCACAAAGCCTGGCGACAGCCTGGGATAGCGCCAGCGGATGCACCGTGGATCAACATTGATATCAGCGATGAAAACACTGCGCTCAGCGGTAGCCTGCGGGTTTATCTCTCCAGCTACCTGCACCTGGAAAGCAACCTCTGGCATGTTACCTATTCGCCAGATTTCCAATCACCGGAGCTCCCGTCACCGGACACTGAAACCCTAAGTATTGAGCCGTTAAACAACAACAGGTTAAGTGAAAGTAGCCCGCTCGATCCCTCGCAGGTAACTCTGCCACACCCGGCACTAAAACCCTGGCCCACGCCTCCTATACCGCTGCTACCCACACCGACCACAGAGCTGGTTGATACAAACACCGATGAAGATAACCTTATCACCGCAGACACTAGCCCCATCAACCCTGCTCAGCGACAAATCGAAGAAATCATCCTGCTTAAACAAGCCAGTCGACTAAAGCTAAACAAACTGCATTATTTTGATCATCCGAAAATGGGCTTGCTGCTTAGAGTATCTCGCGCCACAGCACCTATTATTGAAAGCCAAGAAGGCATAAAGACGGAAGAACCATCAACCATTAGCAAAGCCCTGAACTAGGGCCTGCCAATGTTATTATTGAGAAAAGTTACATTTTAAGCGACAGACTTTCTAACGGAAGTAAGATCACATTGGCGTATAATTCGCCCCATTAAATAAACTAACGTGGAATACCATGGAAGCAGCCATTGAAAAACTTTTGTACGCCTCACGCTGGGTACTTGCGCCTTTATATCTCGGCTTAAGCTTAGCGCTAGTACTACTCACACTGAAATTTTTTCAGGAAGCCATACACTTTTTCCCACTTGTTTTCAGCGCCAGTGAATCTGACCTCGTACTGGTAATACTGTCTTTAGTTGACCTTTCTCTGGTCGGCGGGCTGGTGGTTATGGTCATGCTGAGTGGCTACGAAAACTTTGTTTCGCGTATTGATATCGAAAACGGTGAGGAAAAATTATCGTGGCTGGGAAAGATGGATGCTGGCTCGCTTAAACAAAAGGTTGCCGCCTCCATTATCGCTATTTCGTCAATTCATTTACTAAAAAAGTTTATGGACGCCAGCGAAATCGAGAATGACAAGCTGATGTGGTACGTCATCATTCATCTCACCTTTGTCGTTTCCGCTATTGGCATGGCCTGGGTTGACCGCATGAATAAAAGCTTAAAATAACCCTATTAAGCTCGAATCAAGTTAAGACTCCTTATTTAACCCCCAGTAACAGGCGGGAAAAATGCCACCTCATCACCCTCTTTCAACACAGTGTCGTCGTCACCGATGACTTGATTAACGGCTACTAGCACTTCTTGTTCAGCAAACATCAACTGCCAGCGACCACCTTTTTCAGCGAGTTGTTTTTTTAGCTGGGCAACATTGATCGCTGTGGGCAGGGCGAACTCAAGCAATTCCAGTTCGAGCATTTCTCGCAACTGAGCAAAAAATAATATTTTAATCACGCTGACTCTCCGTCACTATTCCCATCGCTGCGTTGCCAGGGGCCGGTCTTGCCGCCCTCTTTCGTTAATACGCGAATACCGTCGATGGTCATACCAGGGTCAACCGCTTTGCACATGTCAAACAGGGTTAGTGCGGCGACGGATACCGCGGTAAGCGCCTCCATCTCAACACCCGTTTTACCATCCAGCTTGCACAGGGCCTCGATCCGAATAGCACTGTTATCTAGCTGAACTTCAAAGTCGACCTGCACTTTTGACAGTAATAAGGTGTGGCAAAGAGGGATTAATTCGGGACAGCGTTTGGCCCCCTGAATACCGGCGATACGCGCCACGGCAAGCACATCACCCTTGGCGTGCCCGCCCTCCTGAATTAGCGCGAGAGTCTCTGCACGCATGCGCACATAACCTTCGGCAACGGCGATGCGCGTAGTGATCGCCTTACCACTGACATCGACCATAGCGGCTTCGCCCGCCTGATTAACGTGGCTCAATTCAGACATAAAAGACCTTTTGTTTTATTTGAAACGGGTTCAATCGAGTTCTTCGCGACTACCGCAGTCAACGCCGCTGGTTACTTTTAACTGAGCAACAAAATTACAGGGACGATGACTGGCATCGAGTTGCTGGACAATAATACCGTCCCAGGCGGTGCGGCAAGCATTGGTCGAGCCGGGCATACAGAACACCAGCGTGCCGTTAGACAGCCCACCCAGTGCCCGAGACTGCACAGTAGAAGTGCCAATATCCTGATAGGAAATTTGACGAAACAATTCGCCGTAACCGTCAATAGTCACATCGAATAAGGGTTCAACGGCCTGGGGTGTCGAGTCCCGTCCGGTAAAACCAGTACCGCCAGTAATGAGTACAACCTGAATATCATCCGATGCTATCCAGCGGGCGACAAGGGCGCGGATCTGATAAAGCTCATCTTTGAGAATAATTTTCTCGCCAAGCTGATGACCCGCCTCCAGTAAATTATCGACCAGGTACTTACCCGAGGTGTCCGTACTTTCATCGCGACTATCGGAAACCGTTAATACGGCGATCGTCAAAGGCTGAAAGTTTTCTGCGTAATTCTTTGCCATCACTTAATCTCCTTTTCTTACCATCATTTCGCTTACTATCACTTCATTAGTACAAGGCTGTTGGAGTACTAGCCACCCAGCATTGCCAGATGGCTGGTGCCACCGGTGTAACCGTCCTGTAAATAATGGCTAACTTTTTTGTCATTTAATTGCGCTTGCATGTAGGCAATTAATTCGTCTTTTTGATCGGCATGCTGAAGGAGGTCGCGCAAGTCGATACCCTTATCTGAGAACAAACAAAGATGCAGTTTACCCGTGGCACTGATGCGTAAACGATTACAGCTGGCACAAAAGTCCTTGCTATAGGGCATGATCAAACCGATGCGGCCCTGGTAGTCGGGGTGAGAAAACTCTTCGGCCGGGCCTGCGTCTTTCGTGCGTATAGACTGCTCCCACCCTTCGTTTAATAACCGCTGTTTAATGCTCTCACCAGAGACATGGTTGCGCTGATAAAACTCTTCATTATCGCCCGTTTGCATTAACTCGATAAAACGTAGCGTCAGCGGTTTATGCTTGACCCAGGCGAGAAACTGATCGATTTGATTGCCGTTATAAGCACGCATCATCACCACGTTTACTTTGATGGATGTCAGGCCCAGCTCGGCAGCGCGGTCGAGACCATCGAGTAATTCTTGCAAGCGATGGTGACCGGTAATGGCCTGAAATATTGACGGATCGAGACTATCAATACTCAGATTAAGCCCATCGAGACCAGCTTTAACCCAGCTATCAATACGCTCGGGCAATTTATAGCCATTGGTCGTAATCACCACCTTTTCAATACCTGGCGTTTGTTTAACGGCGGCGATAATCTCGGGTAAGTCGCTACGCACCGAGGGCTCACCGCCGGTAATGCGAATCTTGCGTGTACCCGCCTGGGCAAATGCAGCGGCAATATTGCGAATTTCTTCGAGGCGCAAAAAGCCACCGCCCGCACAACCGCTATCACCTTGATAGCCATCAGGCAGACAATAATTGCAGCTGAAGTTACAAACGTCAGTAATAGACAGGCGCAAGTAACGGAACTCGCGTCCGAAGTAGTCTTGTAGCATATCAAACACCTTTCCAATGTCGGGAGGACAGGAGGTTTCCCCACTATCCCTCTGAATCGTCTGCCTGCCAACACCTATCGTATTGAGCAAAGGCAGCATTCACGGCGTCGGGTTCATACTCACTCGCGCATTAACTGGCGAGTGATGCTTAGAAGCCCCGTAGCTCGGAGTTTGTTCGTAATTGTTTGTTCTCAGGTCTATACCTGAACGCTCAGTTTATCACAGCGCGGTGATACGAAGAATGCCCGTCCAGACGCCATAATTATTAACCCGCCACTTTATACACCAGCCGCTTAAATTCGTGACTAAAGGGATGCCAAAAGCCGTAGGCGCGCTGGGTAAATATCAGCGCCGATACCCCAGCCTGAGGAGAGACCCACGAGTGAGTTCCCGCCATACCGCCCCAATGATATTCACCAATGGCGCTGTCTGGCTCCCCTTTGGCGGGAGAGTTTTTGATCGCAAAACCCAGACCAAACACCGTATTGGGCATATCCCAGGTGGGTAGCTTAACTTTCAGCCCTTCACGTAACTGATTGGTGTGCATTAACTCAACGGATTGCGACGATAAAATACGCTGCCCCTGCCACTCCCCACCGTTAATAATCATCTGAATAAAAGTAGTGTAATCAGCGATAGTGGTCACCAAGCCACCACCACCGGAATGGTAGCTTTTCGGTTCGAGTACGCTGCCAATCATTATATCGGGGCACGATTTAAGCCCCGGCGTCATAGGGTCGCGCAAGTCGACGGGGGAATAGTGAGTGGTCAGACGGTGGTGGTTTTCTGGCGGCACGTCAAAACCTGTGTCGACCATCGCCAGGGGTTCAAAGATGCGCTCTTTGAGGAATGCATAAAAACTTTTACCCGACCAGATTTCCACCAGACGCGCCAAAATATCGATACTAATACTGTACTGCCACTCTTCACCGGGTTGATACAGAAGAGGCAATTTGGCCAGCTTATCGATCATTTCCGTCAGTGTTGATTCCATGCCCATCATGCGCTGGTCGACGTAGACCTTGTCCACCGGGTTGGTCATAAACAAACCGTAAGCAAAGCCCGCTGTGTGGGTAAGCAGGTGGCGAATGGTGGGCGGCGTTTGTAGGGCTTCGGTGTCATCGAGCTCTGTCGCACCCTTCTTAAGCACCTTCAAGTCTTTGAACTGAGGAATGTACTTTTCGACCGGATCATCGAGATCAAAAGCACCGTCGTCGTAGAGAATCATCGCCGCAGCAGAGGTGACGATTTTGGTATTGGAATAGGCACGGAAAATAGCATCATCACGCATTGGTGTTTGGGCTTCAATATCCATGTAGCCCCAGGTTTTCACATCGACAATATCGGTGCCTTTTAGAATCACCGCCGACAGGCCGCTGACCAGATTGTCATCGACATAGCGCTGCATGGCATCGTGAATTTCACTGAAATCGTAACTTGAAGGCCTTATCTCTAGTGTGCTAATTGTTATTCTCCTTTATTCAATAGATCAGGTTTTAACTGTCATCCTTGTAAGACTAACAATTACCAAAAAGAGTTTAAACAGGAAGTTGCCACACTAGCTTGAGAACGGGCGCTGCTGGACAGGAGACTAAACAGTCCGGCCGAAATCAGTACCTTAGTACACTGACAACAGTTTTAGGATAGACCTAATCCAGATAACTAAAATCGACACCCTGCATTTTTTTGCGATACTCTTCTGTAACCGCTCTGGCATCATTACTACTGGCAATCGCCACCGGTTTAATCATTACTATCAGCTCTGTTTTACTCTCAATTTTTTCAGCCCCGGAAAAAAGGACGCCGACTATGGGGATATCCTTTAAGAAAGGAATACCCCGGTCAGCCTTCTGTTTGTTCTCTCGAATCAAACCGCCGAGCACAATAGTTTCCCCACTTTGAACCGCAACACTCGTGGTGATTTCACGCTGAATAATGGTGGGAGAATCGATACCCGAACTATCCGTTTGATTAACATCATCAACCCGCTGTGTAATATCCATAATCACCATTCCCCCGCTATTAACGCGCGGAGTGACTTCCAACGTTACGCCAGTGTCACGGTATTGAATTTGACTCGTGGTATTGAGATCGTCAGAGGAGGTATTGGTGGTTTCAGAGGTGCGAATAGGCACTTGATCACCAACGCGAATCGTCGCCGTATGGTTGTCGAGCACCATCAATGAGGGCGACGAAAGAACGTTGAGCCGTGAATCGCCAGCCACCGCATTTAATACCGCCCGCGTATCCGCCGCATCAAATAGCGCATAGGTAAAATCCGCCGGTCTCAGCACGCCATTCAAAGCACCACTAACCACGCCACTGGAGGGAATATTTAGCCCGCCAACACCGTTGAACCGGCCAGAGCTGTTCTTAAAGAACCACTGCAGACCGTACTTCAATTCTTTATCAAGGGTCACTTCGACAATTGATGCTTCAACCAATACTTGAAGGGGCAGCACATCCAGCTTTTTAAGGGCCTTCTCAATACCTTTATAATCGGAAGGGCTAGAAGAAATCACCAGGGCATTATTCTCTACATCAGCAATAATAGTCACATCACCAACATCGAGCACACGTGCCTTGGCGCTTGTTCTCGTACTGCTGCCCGGTTTTGCTACATTATCTTTTTGACTTTTTGAGCTTGTTCTATTGTCAGAACGTGCCGACTCTCTAAGACCAGACTTGCGTTTGCTATCGAATAATTGACTAAGAATATCCGCCAAATTTTCTGCCCTGCCATTCTGCACCTGATAAACGTACATATTGGCACCGCTCATATTCTCTGCCTGATCAAGCCGGCGTATCCAGATTTTAGCGGCCTGCAAATACCGTTTTTGAGCACTGATTACAAGAATGGCATTGAGTCTTTCCATTTCTAAAAAACTCACCAGACCTGCCAATGGCCCCTCTGATTTATCGCCAAATATTGCCTCCAGCTCAATTAATATAGTCGGCGCATCAACATTTTCAAGGCGGAAAAAACCGACCGATTTACCCTGTAACTGGTCAATATCAAAAACACCAATCGTATGGCGAATATTCGACAATTCACCATAGGGCCCTGCCAGCAATAATATATTGTGGTAGTCATCGACTACTACTTTCGTCTTAGTGGTTTTTACAGTTTCAATAATTTTACTCATCTGTGCTGCGCCAATAAATTGCAAAGGCACTACTAGCACTTGATATCCATTGGCGGAACTCAGCTTAGTCGTCGCTGCCAAACTGGCCGGGATCGCGCCATCACTAACAGCAAGGATTTCGTAAAAACCCTGATTTTTTATTAATACCGCACCATTGACTAGCAGCAAGCTTTCTAAGGTTGGCAGTAAAGCATCGCGACTAATGGGCTGAGTGGTACGCATCGACACATTGCCATTCACTCCATCATCAATGCTGTAATTCAGTTTAAGAATATCGCCAAGAATAGTTTTCACTACTTCTCGAATAGGCGAAGCTTCAAAATTCAAGGTGACATCATTTTTACCACTAGCAATGAAAGACTTGTTAGCCCCTCTCGCTATAAAACGACCATTACCCAAATAGGTTTCGCTAGCGGCCCTTTCTGCGTTTGTCCTAAGATCAGTACTACTTTCTCCATTCTCAGCAGCATTTATTTCATGTCGCTCAGCAGCTGATACACCAACAATAGCCACGGAGGATTGTGTTTCCACAGCCTGTTGTTTTAACAACTCTTCGTCGACCCTCTCTATCAGAGGCTGTTCAGCACAGGCTCCCAGAAACAATACGGCACACAAGGCGACTGTGCAGCCGTATTTAAATCGATTCGGCGCTATCAATGCATCAGCACACATTAATTTTTTCACGTTTCTCTTTTTCCCATCGTTAAACCCAGACTCAACACCAGGCTATTAAATATATTCAATTTGCACCGAGACTACTTAAACGTCACTCATTTCTTACTTGCAGCCCTGCTATTCAAGACTCTTCTCCTCTCCGGTCGGACTGGCGATCTAGCTGATCTTTTCACAGCTCTTTTAGGGGTTTTCTTTGGCTCACTAATCAGTAAACGTAACAAGTCTTCTTCTCCATCTTTTATCAGGCCCACCTGATCGGAGCTAATTGCCTCCACCTTCCATCCATCAAGCAACATGCCTAACTCCAGATTTAAGCGCCTTTCACCTAGCTTTTCACTGAAGATGGCATAGCTTGCCTCACCACTCTTAATCACCCCCACCAACAGCCAGTTTTCAGAAGCCTTGCCCGTCATCAGTGTTTGTGTTTGCTGAGCAGAATTTTTCGGTTTCCTATCCGAGCTAAACAAAGCCCGCTGCACTAATTCGTCATAATCATCTTGCGGCGACATTTCTACTATTGCGAGCGTCTCAAAACTGGGCATAGCGCCTGAACGAAGCTGGCCAGCAAGACTACCTTGCAGTGAAAAAAACACCACCTCAGCCAACAATAGAAGTAACAACACGATAGTGGCACAACGCAGAGCTGTACCTAGAGGCGTCGAGGCAATCCAGAGCTTATTACTCATAGTGCCACCATAATATAAGCACTTAAATCCAGGCGAATATCGAGGCTATTACGCTTTGCCAAACGCGATGCTGGCCTTGATCGAACTCGCCGATTATTTCTCACAACGCTGCGCCGACTCGTTGCTACGGTCAGTTTATCGATAAAGATCACTGGGCGTGCCGTTTCAAGCGCATAGAGTATATCGCTTAAATTTTGCGCCTCACCTGTCAAATGTGCTCGTAAACCAATTGCCTGGGTATCCGGTAAACTGGCGGCTTCATATTCTTGTACGCTAATCAGTTGACCACCGCTATCGGCTACAACCTCGCCAATAAACTCACGTAAATCAGCCGCCGCCAGTGCCACTTTAGTCGATGAAAACAGTAGCGAATCGTCGCCACTCAAGCGGCCTATTTTAGTTAATTCATCATCGATATTGCTTTCATTCGACAGCAAGGTCTTGGTAGACAGTAACTGACGTTGCAACATGTCCACCCGCGTCTGACGCAGGTTGATTTGCTCGTACCAGGGCAATACGGCATAAACAACAATACCCGCGAGCAAAACAATCAGTAGACTCATTGCCACAATACGCCGCAGAACAGGGGGCCATTCATTCATTGGCACGTCCCCTTGCAACTTGCGCTTCACGGTCAACTCTAGCCGCAGAAGAGTTTTCATCGTCAAGCCTTGCAGCCTTATTAGATAATTGCATTTTTATCTGAAAACGCTCCTTTGCGGTACGCGAGTTTCGCGTTACCGAGGACGCGAATTCGACTTGATGAAAGGCTTCCTGAGACTCAAGCTTTTCAATAAGGTCTGAGGATTTATCAGACTCACCCTCAATTTCAACGGATTCACCTCTAATGGTGACACGAGTCAACCAGGTATTATCAGGAATGACTTGTGTTAAATTATGTAAAATAATTAATTTTTCAAGTTCAGTGTTTTTTCGCGTTACTAGGGCATCGTGAATATCAAGCCTTATCACCAAACGTGCTTGCTTAGCTCTAACAACTTTACTTTTATCCAGTAAGGCATTGACCTCTTTATTGAGTGCGTCAATCTGTTTTTCATAAAGCCAAACAGGAAGGATTAGCACTGTCATCAATAAGGCAATGACCAGTGCAACCGCGATCTGATTAGTACCATTCCATACTTTTTCTTTTAATGGGCGCTTATCAAGTGGCAATAAATTCGACGCCACGGAAAATGCTTTATCGCATGTTTTATCTGTTCTTTGTTGTACTTGCGCAACGTTAAGACCTAGACTTTCACACTGCTCTAGCAGAATTTCAAGCTCAGTTTTTTCAAGACAAACAAGGCGTAGTTTTAATTTACCGGCCTGCTGATCTTTTTGCAGAACTTCATAGCTGTAACAAACATTATTTTTAGCAAAAGGACTCAGGCGATCAATCTCATGGGCTAACACGCTGTCGATATCGCTATCACTGACCAGCGGCAAACTAATATCTCGAATCAATAGATAATCATCGCTCAGCTCCAGCACCACCCGCCCGTGAGCATCAGAGCCCAGCGTGGCTATATTCGCCATCAATTGCTCTGCGGACAGGGCCTGGTCTTCGATACTCATCTCGAGTGCTGAAATATCGTCTTGGGAAAGAGGGCGTACTGAACAAGCAGGGACTTGCGAAGAGACAATACGCCCCATGGCTGTTTCTCGCCCCTGCGCCTCAACAGCAAGTTTCAAATGACCCGCATCAAGTGTCAGTCGACACAATGCCTGCTTACCTGATAGCGCATTGCGCCAGGACACAGGAAGCAGTAAGGCAAGCTCCGCCAACCAGCTATTAAAAAAATCAGCGCAGGCCTTCAGAAACTGCTGCTGGCGGTGAGGGGGAATAAATCCAGCCATCGTTATCGCTCTTCCACACGCATATTAAGCCTTTCCATTTCATGTACTGTTAGCGCATAAGGCTGCGAATAAAGTGTTTTCACGCTCGCCTTACCTTTATTTTGATTTAACTTAAAGACCGTAGTTTGCCCCCCACGACTATTCTGTTCGATGACGGCCCGTGCCGACAGTGTAAATACAGCACTCTTATTTTTCGCTACAAAAGCCTTATCAATAGCGGGTTCAGGCGGCAACGGCAAACCTGAACGATGGGTACGACGACGTTCATTAATATAATGTTTCAAACTGCTGACGCTAGCATCGCTCACCGCCAACAACACGGGCAATGGCGCTACTTCAGGGTTAACACCCGAGCTCTTTGAGTAAATCGTCACATAAGCTTCAAGTTGCTGATAAATACTTTCACTCATACCCAATACTTTGCGCAGCTCACTCACACTGATAAAAGCGCTGTCTTTGGCGCCATAAGCCAAACCGGCGGCAAAATAATCTGCATCTTCTGCACCCTGTAAACGAACCAGCTCATCCTCGTCACGCCAATCGGCAATAGCCGCTGCCAAAGCTTCACTTTGCTCAAGGGGTAAACCCAAAGCCTCGAGTAAACGCGATAATAAAGCGTCGGTCGCTCTGTTTATATCAACCTTGCCACTTTCATTCCAGAGCACGACATCGACTATACCCTGCTCGAATGACAAGCTAAATTCTTCGCCATCACCGAGTAAGCGCTGATCATCGGACGCCATTAGCAAATTTGCTAATACCATCTGCGCACCGCTTTCCGCCAAATGACGCGCCTGGGCTGCCCCGCTCAACTGTCGAGTCGTCTGCGCACTATTTCTGCTGACCTTCGACAAACCTAAAGCCAGAACGGCAAGCAGAACAATAAACCACAGCACAAGTATTAGCGCTACGCCCCGCTGCTGTCGTAGTGAAGCTGAAGACAAACGCTTCACGAACAAAACACGCCAATTACAGAACGTTGACGTATTAAACGTGATGCTTCAGCAAGATTTTCTCGGCTCACAACTCGTCCTCTCTCTACTCGTCTTTATCACTTTTTGTCGCCTTATTCACGCTATTAGCTTCACTGGCATAGCGTAGGGCCATCACGATTTCTGGCCATGGCTGATAGACCTCTTGCTCGACAACCCCCACTTTCAGGTTCAGTAATTGAGGGAGGGGAGAATTTACACGGCTCCCATCAAGGGACATGAGGTTCCACTCGCCAAGCCACTGCGCATCATCATTGGCAAAATCACCGCCCTCAACACCGTAATAAGCCAGCACCAGAGTGTCGATATCCGACGCTATCATCAGGCGCTGTCCTGTTTTCCCTTCAATAGTCAGACTCGAGTCAGCGTCAAATGACAGGCTACGGTTCGCATCAAAAGGTTGGTAGTCGAGCACCAGTACGTCTTGTTGAGCGCTCTCATCCCAGTCAATTTTTAGAGTCCACCAGTACAGCTCACCGTTGTTGATAAAACGAGGAAAAGGCGCAACATAGTGGAGGTAACCCTGCCCACCGATAAAACTGTCGGCCATACCGCCGGAGTCCATCCTGACTTTCATCAAACGAGCACTGCTTATATGGCGGCGCAACATTTGACTCAGCAGAAATTGATGTTCGGCGGCATCCTGTCGGTCAGTAACCTTACGCCAGGTTAGGGATGTCAGACGCAAAGCGCCAAGTAGTAAAATAGAAATTATCGCCATAATCACAATGGCAATTTGCAGCTCTACCAGAGTAAAACCCCGGCTACGGCTTGTATTACAGCTTATCGTCACAAATCAGCCTCGCCCTTCGCCCTGAGTTGCAAGCTCGAAAGCCGAAATTCTCGCTTATGCAATGCTCCCCAATACACACTCACATCAAGCTGATAAAGCTGGTGAGTCGCTAATGGGTGATCGGCAATATCAGCGGGGAAAACAGGGTTATCGGCACGACTGCGATAGGGTTTTGATTCCACCACCCAGTCAAAACCCTCTATGCCACTGTCTCCTTCTGTACTGCCAGTATCGATATAGGTGCCCGAGTCTTTAAGCACACGCAGCTCAGCGAGTTTTGACTCCGCAATTTGCACAGCCGTGTAGTAGTCGCCACTCAGGGCCGCCAAACGGCTGGACCCCGCCAGAATACGCATAATCACCGTCATGCAGATGACCAATATAGAGAGCGCAACAACAACCTCTAGCAGTGTGAAGCCTCGGGCTTTTGTCATTTGTATTGGCGCGGACTTCAAGCGACTGGCCTGTCGCACATGCTAGCAAGGATACTCACGGCAGCTCCGCCTCAAGAGAAACCTGATGCTCCACAGGGTCGGGCAAGCTCACTTCCCCGGTCAACCAGTCAACGCGGATATAACGTAAGCTATCACCCGAGCGCAGCTCAAGCACTGCACCCGAAGAGCTGCCATCTGGATAAAACGCAAGGCGATTACCGCGACTATCGGGCATTTGATTTGAGCCAGTAAAACCGAACTCTTCATGTGCATTATTATCGGCAGAAACTTGGGAGGCCAGGCTCAAGCCCTCATCGAGAATCACCTGCTCACCATCAACCGAGTAGTAAGATTCCTCTCGCGTAAAATCGAGGGTAATGATTTTTCCCTGCGCAACCGCCTCACCACGATAGCGTCGAAATACCGTAACAAGCTCTCTACTTTGGGTTTTAAGTTTTGCACCTTGCAAGCTTCCCCCGAGTCCGGGCGCAACCAGCACCGCGATAATACCCAGCAGTACCAGCACGACCAATAGTTCGAGCAGGGTAAAACCCGATTGGCGCTCTACGGACAAAAACTGACGCCGCCACGGTCCATTCATGAGTGGCAAACCGTCGATACTGACATGGCTAAGTAAGGGCGCATCGGGCGAGCAAGCCAGGAACAATAGACCTGACTATTCCCAACTCAAGACATCGGCATCTTCACCCTCACCGCCCTCTCGACCATCGCGGCCCAGAGAGAACAGATCGAAGTCACTGTACTCACCCGGCGAGGCATAGTGATAGGAATTGCCCCAGGGATCGTCGCGAATGACTTTTTTCTTCAGGTAGGGGCCGTTCCAAATACGCGCCGATGAGGGTTTTTCAATCAGTGATTTAAGGCCATCTGCCGTACTCGGATAGCGCCCCCCGTCGAGATGGTAGAGGTCGAGAGCCGTGGAAAACTCCTCTATCTGTAAGATGGCCGCCTTGGTCTTGGAACCCCCGATCTGCTTCAGTACCTGGGGGCCGACCAGGCTTGCCAGAAAGCCGAGAATAACCAGTACTACGAGTAGCTCGAGCAGGGTAAAGCCGCCCTGTCGCCCGCCACGTTGGCAGCCATTAGCACGACTAGAAAGCACTTTATTAATATCGATTTTTTTATTTAATTTCATCAAGTTATAAAACCTAGTTAATTTGAAATATCACCTAATAGCCCTGCGATAAAAACGCCCATTAGCCACTACATGGGCAAATCATTAATACCCAGAATAGCCACCAATATGGACATAATAATGCCGCCAATAACGATGCCCAGGCCGATAATCATCACCGGCTCGAGTATCGACAACAAACGCTGGCTGGCCGTAGCCACTTCGTCGTCATAGATGTCGGCTACCCGTATTAACATCTTGTCGAGCTGGCCCGTCTCTTCGCCCACCTGAATCATTTGCAGGGCAAATTCTGGAAATACGCCCGCTTGTAGCAGGGGTTCGGCGAGCCCACCACCGTCGCGCAAAATACTCGAAGCTGTATTAAGTTTATCGAGTAACACCCTGTTCTGCATACTGTCTTTTGCCACAGAAATAGCAGGGAGCAAAGCCACACCGCCACCCAGTAGGGTGCCGAGGCTACGGCTAAAGCGCGCCATATTCACTTTCTTGATCAAGTCACTGAGCAGTGCGAATTGCAGCAGGCGCTCGTCCCGCTGGTACAGCCAGGCGGGGTCCTGCTGTTTTTTGCGCACATAGCCCACACCCAGAGCGATAATAAGAATAATCAGCAGGGCGTAGTCTCGTAGGAAGTTGGACACGCCGAGCACAAAGGCCGTTGATGCCGGCAGTGGCGCGTCCATATCTTCAAACAGGGCGGCGAATTCAGGCAGTACAAAAAGTACGATAATACCCAGCGACAAGAGGGTTACCCCCACCAGTATCAGCGGATACATTAAGGCCGACTTTAGCTGTTCACGCAGGGCGTGGGACTTGTCGAGATAGGTCGATAGCTCCATTAAATTTTTGGCCAGATCACCGGACAACTCCGCGGCGCGCACGAAGTTGATATAGAAACTGGCGAATAATTGCGATTGCTCACCCAGGGCTTCTGATAGCGACCGGCCGCCGCGCACCGCCGACTGCAGTTCATCGATCAACTCAACCATTAAGGGTTTCGATGAAACGCCGCCAATAATTTCCAGACTGCGGTCGAGAGACAACCCAGCCCCCACCAGAGTCGATAACTGGCGGGTAAAATCGCCAATATCTTTATGGCCGAGGGAAGGTTTTCGCAGTGACAAAAAAGCCCTGCCGCTCGCTCGCCCAGCACCCTGTTGAAGCTGGGCAGAAATCGGTATCAGCCCCATGGCCTGCAGCTGAGTAATGACAGCGGCCTCGGTAGCCCCGGTCATTTGCCCACTGGTCAGCTCGCCCTGGGCGTTGACGGCACGATAGTCGAATTGGGGCATCAGCCTTCCTGTATCACTCGAGCCACCTCTTCGAGGGTGGTGAGACCCTGGGTGGCTTTCAAACAACCATCTTCAAACATGGTGGCCATGCCCTCTTCCCGCGCCACGGCTTCGATTTCACCGGCGCTAGCATGGCTCAGAATAAGACTGCGGATTTTATCGCTGATGGTGAGAATTTCAATAATACCCACCCGCCCGCGATAGCCGGTGTTGGCACAGTGCTCACAACCCACTGCCTTGTGTAATTTCAAAGACTGACCGGCAGGCAGTATGCGTTGCAGATCAAACTCTTCAATAATTCGCGCCTCGGCCTCATAGGGCTGCTTACAGTGCTGGCAAAGTAAACGCACCAGGCGCTGGGCGAGAATCACGTTTAAGGTCGAGTTGAGCAGATAGTCCTCGGTGCCCATTTCCAGCAGGCGCGTAACACTGCCCGCCGCGTCATTAGTATGCAGAGTCGACAGCACGAGGTGACCGGTCAAGGCCGATTGCACACAGATGCGCGCCGTCTCTAAATCCCGCATTTCACCGACCATTATTACGTCGGGGTCCTGGCGCACAATGGAGCGCAGCGCACTGGCAAAATCGAGCCCAATGTTGGCGTTAACCTGTATCTGGTTAATGCCTTCAAGGTTGTATTCCACCGGATCTTCAACGGTGATGACTTTACGCTGTTCAGTATTGAGTGAATTCAATGCCGTATAAAGCGTGGTGGTTTTACCGCTGCCGGTGGGGCCGGTAACGATCACCATGCCGTGGGTCATGCTCAATTCTTTTTGCAAGCGGGCACGCTGCTCGGCAGTGAAGCCGAGACTGTCGAAATCGAGGGTCACGCTATCACGCTGCAATAAACGCATCACCACGCTTTCGCCGTACATGGTCGGTACGGTCGAAACTCGCACATCCAGCTCCTGGCCCTGTACACGCACATTAATGCGACCATCCTGGGGCAAGCGCCGCTCGGCGATATCGAGATCGGCCATAATTTTAATCCGCGAAATCACTGCCGGGGCGATTTCACGGGGTGGCGATGGCTCGTCGCGCAACACACCGTCAATGCGATTGCGGATTTTTAAATTGTGCTCAAAAGGTTCGACGTGAATATCGGAGGCACGATTATCGACGGCCCGCTGGATAATTTGATTGACGAGGCGAATGACCGGTGCCTCGCTGGCCATATCCCGTAGCTTCGCGACATCGACGGCGGAAAAGCTGGCCCCGGGATCGACACTCTCGTCACCCGCGTTTTCGCTTTGTTCGTAGAGACGCTCAATCGCTGCCTGAATATCAGACGCTAAACCGACACTCAATTTCAGTTCACAATGGCAGGCCATAGCGACGGCGCGAAGACTGTAAGCATTGCTGACATCAACCACTGCCAACTCAAGGGTATCGCCCGTCATCGCCAGAGGCAGCAGGCACTGGTCTTTCATAAAGCGTAGAGACAGGCTTGTCTCGACTAGTTGTGCGGGATAGTCATCAGGCTTGAGCAAGGGCAGCCCGGCCATATCAGCCTGAGTCTGAGCCATGGCACGCTCGGAGACCATGCCCAGGCGCACCAGAAGCGCGACCAGTGATTCGTCGGTATTTTCACTGTGTACGCGCTGGGCACGAGCGAAGTCAACAGCGTTGAGCAAGTTCTTATCGACCAGAGCCGCACGTAAAGATGCTTCGTCAAAAATCAATTCGCCCGCCGCGCTGGGCTGACGAGATGGAATACTGCAGGCATTCGACTCGTGCTCTAAGCCCTTATCAGCCACTACTTTCTAAACCTCATTGCATTGCTTTCCATACGCGTATTTAACCGGTGGTTGAGCAAAGTTTAACCCGGCCGCATGTCAGAATAAATCTGTTTACAGGATTTGTTAGAATGCCCTGCAACCCAGCGCTCGTAGACCGGCTTAAGCGCAACAAACAGCAGCCCTTATGAACTTTGCACTTCTTATATTAGGCCCACCCTATAGCACTCAGGCATCAGCCAGTGCCCTGCGTTTTGCCCGTGCCGTACTGGCTAATGAGCACAGTATTTACCGACTTTTTTTCTACCACGACGGAGTACACAATGCCTCCGCCCTCGTGAGCGCCGCGCAAGATGAAAACAACCTTCCCCAGCAATGGCAGGAACTGATCGAACAACATCATCTCGATTCCGTGGTGTGTATTGCTGCCGCCACACGACGTGGGGTGCTCAATGAACAAGAAGCAAAAAGACACGGTAAAACCAGTGGCAATTTTATTGATGGGCACGAACTATCAGGACTGGGCCAGCTGGTTGATGCCAGCCTAAACGCTGATCGAGTAATTACTTTTGGATAAGCAACTCACCGGCAAGTCTGCCAACAAAGGCATACTGCTGGTATTTCGCCATGCGCCCTACGGCAATGCCCTGGCAAGGGAAGGACTGGAAGCGGCGCTAGCCTGTGGAGTCATGGGCGCTAAAACTGACGTGCTCTATATTAACGAAGGTGTGTGGCAACTGCTTGAGCCGCAGGACAGTGGCGCTATCGACTGTAAAAACCAGGCGTCCATGGCCAGTGCCCTAGCGCTTTATGATGTTGACGATATCTGGGTGGATGAAAACTCCCTCAAACAAAGAAACCTGAGCAGTGCTGATATTAATGCCGGAAAAATCATTAACACGGCCCGCGTGCAAGAACTGCTCGCCACTAGCAAAAGTATTTTGAGTTTTTAATGTTATTACACACCGTGAATAAATCAGCCTTTAATCACAGCGCCCTTGGCGACTGCCTGCGTGTAGCAGCCCCAAACGATGCCGTACTACTGATCGAAAATGGCGTTTACGGGGCACTGAATAGCTCGCAAGATGAGACCGATTACAGCCAGAGAATCAAGCAACTGAGTGCCAATGGCGCACGTTTTTATGTGCTTCGGGCTGACTGTGAAGCACGGGGGCTCGACGACTCAGCGCTGCTACCCGCATTTCAAGTAACAGACGATGCGGGCTTTGTCGCCCTTGCCGCAGAAGCTTCGGCCACACAGAGCTGGTATTAAATGCGGCAAGAAATCATTCGACGAGCAGCACTTAAGCATGGATAAGACTTTAAAACTCGATAGCGATGGTCATCTACAGTACCTCGCCGACTGGTCTGAGCAAGCGGCCCAGCAACTGGCTGCCAGTGAAAACATTGAATTAAGTGAGGCTCATTGGGAGATCATTTATCTATTAAAAGAATTTTACCAGCGCTTCGAGCTCGCGCCCCCCATGCGTCCCCTGGTGAAATACATCGCTCAAAACCTGGGCAAAGAAAAGGGCCGCAGTATTTATTTAATGCAATTATTCCCACCCAGTCCGGCACGGGTTGCGAGTAAAATTGCCGGGCTGCCGAGGCCGGAAAATTGTTTATAAAGAACAGGCAGTAAAAGCCATCCCGTCAAGAACAAGTCTATCGTCTCGGTTTTTAAATAATTTTTTGACGACTTAGCTGTTCAATACGCTCTTCACTGTAGCCCAACTCACGCAATATATCGGGACCATTAGCACCGGGCTCCGGCCCAATATGCGCGGGGACTTTATCGGAACCCTCTACCCAGAAGGGGCTATTCACCGCCTGACCTCGTCCATAGTTGTGGCCTTCAACATCAATCAACATATCGTTGGCCAGCACCTGTGGATCATCAATAACCTCCTCCATAGTGGCCAACACGCTGAAGGTTAGCTTTTCAGCCTGTAGTCGCTCGCGCCATTCAAACAGGTCGCGTGTTTTAAAGGTTTCTGCCAGAACAGGGGCGAGTAATTTAGCATTATCGTTGCGCTGTTTGATATCAACAAAACGGGGGTCGGCAAGTAGATCATCCCGCTCCAAAGCCTTGAGCAGACCTGGCCAATGTTTGTTCTGATGTAAAAGAACCAGCAGCAACCAGCGCCCGTCGCGAGTTTGATAGTGATTAAGTAATGCATTCGTAGGCTGACCGAGGCTCGGATTATCGACTGCGCCCCCACCTGCCAAAACACAAGAAAGAGAACTGGAAGCCGTCCACAAACCGTTAGCCAACAAACTGCTATGCACCTTGCCACCGCGCCCCGTGCGCATTCTTTTATAGAGCCCGGTCATAATCGCGGCGTACATAGTCATGGCACTGGGATGGTCACCCATACCCGGCGAAGACATACAGGGCTCACTGTCGGCAGTATGGACGGTATCCATTAAACCCGAGCGCGCCCAATAGGCCGTGGCATCAAAACCCGGCGCACTGGCTTCAGGGCCTTTTTCACCAAAGCCGGTGATTTGCCCATAGATCAGGCCTTCATTTTCGGGCGCGAGGTCTTCATAACGAATATTCAGTCGCGCCAGTACATCGGGGGGAAAGTTAGTGATTAAGATATCGGCCTCTCTCACTAGCTTTAATAGTATCTCTCGCCCTTCGGCCGATTTCATCTCGAGGCCAATACTGCGTTTATTGCGGTTATCCTGCTGCCAAATATAGCCAAACTCAAGGGGTATAAAGGGTGGCGCTTTATGGGCATAGCGTAACGGATCACCGCGCCCCGGCGCTTCAATCTTGATCACATCGGCGCCAAAATCCGAGAGGATGGCCGCACAGCCAGGGCCAAAAATATAGGTCGCTATTTCTAAGACTTTAATGCCTTTTAACAGAGGCTCTGACTCATTCATTTCAGCTACCTTATAAAATCACATTCAGTTAAAACCGGCTTTCTATTCACTTACCCTGCTTCATTCGCTCTTTTAAGTCGGCGAAGGGATTGAAGGTCGCGGCGGCAACTTCACTCTCTTCACTGCTACCGTAGCGAATAAAATCAACGAATTTGGTGTGCTCTTCGTCGTGACAGTAAATACACAGCAGTTCCCAGTTACTACCATCAGAGGGATTATTGTCGTGATTGTGATCGCGATGATGCACCGTTAATTCACTCAAATTAGCGCGGGTAAACTCGCGGGTGCAACGGCCACAAATCCAGGGATAGAGCTTCAATGATTTTTCGCGATAACCCTTTTCACGTTTGGCGATATAGACCCGTTGCTCGGCGAGGTGCTTATCTAGCTTGCTGGTAGTCATCTTTCAATCTCATCTGTTTCTGCGGGGGTATTTAAACTATTCCGCGACAATACCTCAGAAGACGGCCCCACGCACAGTAGATTCCGGCCTCGATATCGAGGGACAAGGGAGGCTGTGAGCAAACTCAATTATTATATTGACTAAAGGCCCCTGATTTTAATCGACATAATCAAGCGTCCCTGGAACGAGGAAATAAGGAGACGCTGCCAAGCGAAGGCTCAACCATCATAGATGCCGGAGGATAAACTAGCGTATCGACAACTAACGTTGACCAAATAAAGGCGCTTCTTGCCCTGTATTCTCGCTTTTTACTAAGCCGCGACAACCGGTCGTAAATCAGCCATCTCTTCATCGGTAAAAATCCGCGAGCGAATCATAAAACGTAGACCCAGGGGAATTTCAAGAGAGAAGCTCGAACCACGTCCTTTAACAACATCAACTGTCGTATGACTGTTTTTATAATATTCAAACTGATCGGCATGCATATAAAAGCCACAGCCATGGATGTCACCCAAATAAAGATCGCGTCCACCGAGGCGGAATTCACCCTTCTGGTAGCACATGGGCGAAGACCCATCACAACAACCACCACTAAGGTGAAACATCAGCTCACCATGCTCGCTGCGCAAACGATCAATTACTTCGACAGCTGCTTCAGTCACACTCACTCGCTCAACGGGCATGGTAAACCTCTTTCTTTTAAAGCCTACGACTCAGCATGATACCGAATCGTACTTAACAGGTGCTTAGAAAAAACCCAGCTTGTTTTTGCTGTAAGACGTTAATATATTTTTGGTGTGGCGATAACCATTCAACATCATTGCATGGTTTTCCCGGCCAATACCGGAGTTCTTGTAACCGCCGAAAGAAGCACCCGCTGGGTAAATATGGTAGCAGTTGACCCAAACGCGACCAGCCTGAATACCTCGACTGACTTTATGCACCTGGTGCATATCACGAGACCAAAGGCCTGAGCCCAAACCAAACTGTGTATCGTTGGCAATTTCCAGCGCTTCAGCTTCATCTTTAAAGGTAGTGACAGCCAGCACCGGGCCAAAAATCTCTTCCTGGAAGATGCGCATTTTGTTGTGCCCTTTAAACATAGTGGGCTTGATGTAATAACCATTGGGATAAAGTTCATTTTCATAAACCTCACCACCACAAAGTAGCTCAGCCCCTTCTTGCTTACCAATGTCGATATAGCTGAGGATTTTTTGGTACTGATCATTCGACGCTTGTGCGCCCATCATTGTGCTCAACTCATAGGGGTCGCCCATGGTGATAGCCTCAACGCGCGCCAGGCACTTTTCCATAAACTTGTCGTAGATACTTTCCTGAATTAAAGCTCTGGATGGGCAGGTACAGACCTGACCCTGGTTCAGGGCAAAAAACACCAGCCCTTCGACGGCCTTATCAAGAAACTCATCGTCCTCATCCATGATGCTTTCAAAGAAAATATTCGGCGACTTACCACCCAGCTCCGTTGTTGCGGGGATAATATTTTCCGCTGCGTATTGCATAATCAAACGACCGGTACTGGTCTCGCCAGTAAAGGCCACCTTTTTAATATCGGGGTGAGAAGCCAAAGGCTTGCCACATTCAGCACCGAAACCATTGATCACATTCAGTACGCCGGGCGGCAATAAGTCAGCAATAATCTCCATCATAATCAGCAGTGAAACAGGCGTTTGCTCAGCCGGCTTGATAACAACACAGTTACCTGTCACCAGAGCGGGTGCGATTTTCCAGGCTGCCATCAGCAGTGGGAAATTCCAGGGGATAATCTGGCCAACGACACCTAAAGGTTCGTGAACTTCCATTGTCACCGTCTCGGCATCAATGTTAGTCACAGAACCGGCTTCAGTACGAATGCAGCCACCAAAATAGCGGAATTGATCAATAACCAGGACTAAATCAGCACCTAAAGACTCACGAATTCCCTTACCGTTGTCACAGGTTTCAACGGCAGCCAGTAATTCTATGTTCTCTTCAAGGCGATCGGCAATTCTGAACATCAGCATGCTGCGCTCAGCCGGGGAGCTTTTACCCCAGGTCTCAAAGGCTTCCCAACCTTTTGCAATCGCAAGGTCAACATCTTTTGAGGTTGATTGAGGAATACGCGCGATGAAGCTTTCATCAATCGGCGACGTATTTTCAAAATATTTTCCATCGATTGGGGCAACCCACTCACCACCAATGTAATTCTCGTATTGCTCTTTAAACTCGGGCCGTTGATAAGCCATGCTGATCTCCCACGTATCTAATTAACGGTTATAGTTATTCACCCTGCCAGGCCTTTATCGACCTGTTCTGGCAATCCTTGTCCAAAGGACAAACATTTCGCTCAAACTGTCTGGTTTACAATCGCGCCACAAGACACCACCAAACTAAGCCGATTATGTCGCTAGTTTTCAATGAGCACAAGAACCAACGGGTAACCTCTTTAACAACCAACAGGCCCCTACGTCAAGTGAATAATAATCCGTCGCCTACCTGGCTGGTGACGATGCTCCCAGAGATAAACACCCTGCCAAGTGCCCAGCGCCAGTTCGCCAGCAATCACTGGGATTGACACACTACTCGCCGTTAAAGCCGCTTTAATATGAGCGGGCATATCATCGGAACCTTCAAGTGTGTGGGTATAGAGCGGATCGTTCTCTGGCACCAAACGATTGAGCCAACTCTCAAGATCTCTTCGCGCCGACGGATCATAACTTTCCTGCACTAACAAACTTGCAGAAGTGTGCTGAATAAAAAGCGTACACAGCCCCTCCTCCAGATCGACCTCACGTACTACCGCATTCAGTTCTGCACTGATATCGAGCAAACCCTGTCGCGTAACATCGAATGTCAGTGTGCTAATCATTTTCACAACTCCGTCTATCGCTGAAGGCTTCTATTAAGCACTGTGATTAACAGCGCCCCCTCAGTATTTAACGCTATAATAAACGTTTTGCCGGAGCCACTGTGACTGCTATCGATCCCGCCACCTACGACCAACAGTTACAAGAAAAAGTGGCCGACCTACAGGCACGCTTTCAAGGGCTTGCACTGCCGCCACTCGACACTTACCCCTCCGCGCCACTTAACTATCGCATGCGTGCCGAATTTAAAATCTGGCAGCAGGATGGCCGCGCCGATTACGCCATGTACCGCCAGGGCGAGCACAGGCAGGCTTACATCATCAACGCATTTCCGGCCGGATCAAGCACAATCGAAGCCTTAATGCCGCCACTGCTTGAGCAAATCAACCAGTGCGATATTCTGCGCCAGCGCCTGTTTAGCGTGGAGTTTTTAACGACCCTCAGCGGCGAAGCCGTCATCACCCTACTCTATCACCGCTCGCTGGATACGGTTTGGGAAGAACGCGCCAACGCACTTGCCACCCACATGAAGACAGATATTATTGGCCGCAGCCGCAAACAGAAGGTTGTTATTGGCCGAGATTATGTCATTGAAAAACTAGACATCGACGGGCGTACTTACACCTATCAGCAAAAAGAAACGGGCTTCACCCAGCCCAATGCCCGAGTGAACGAGAAAATGCTCGACTGGGCGCGCCAACACAGCGCAAACTTTGGCGGCGATCTGCTGGAACTCTATTGCGGCAACGGCAATTTTACCGCCGTGCTGGCGCAGAATTTTGAGCGTGTGCTCGCCACAGAAATCGCCAAAATATCGGTCAACTCCGCGACCTATAATTTCGAAGCGAACAAGATTGAAAACATTGAGATTGTGCGGCTATCCAGCGAAGAGATTACTCAAGCGCTGAACGAAGTCAGACTCTTTCGTCGCCTGCGCCATATCGATTTGAAAAGCTACAGTTTTTCGACCGTCTTTGTCGACCCGCCCAGAGCCGGACTTGATGACGACACAGTCGAACTGCTGCGCCGCTTTGACAACATTATTTACATTTCCTGCAATCCAGAAACCCTGCATGCCAATCTGCTGGCATTAGATAGCAGCCATAGCATTGAGCACTTCGCCGCTTTTGATCAATTCCCCTATACCCACCACCTTGAGGCCGGTGCCGTGTTGAAAAAACGCCTACCCCTCGAGAATAATCAGGCTGAATAGAAGAGGTCGGAAGAGTCACTGGCGGGCTTAAACTTAGGCACACCCTCGTCGAGTAATTTCTTAGCGGCATCGAGAACGAAGTCCCCAAAGGCTTTTTCTGTCTCCAGTCGCTCCCGGTCAAAGGCTTTGCGCTGCTCGCGAGTCAGCGCTTTCCAGGCATCGAGAATGGGAATATGGGCGGTGGCATCGGCAACCTGATAAAACACGCTGTAAGCTTCGGCCTCGCGCGCCTCAGGGTTAATCTGCGTCAACAGCCAGGAAATACGCAGGCAGGCCTCGGTAATACTCAACTCGTCCGCCACTACACCTTTGGCCAAAATGATAATGCTCTTACTCGTCTCTTCTGACTTTTCCTTGAGCTGCTGTTCAAAGAGCAGTCTTACCTTTTCACGCTCGACATCCAGCGCTTGTACTTTACGATGAAGATGCAGCGCATAAGCGCCCAAAGCCACAACAATCAACACCGCCAATACGATCAAAAAAACCACAGACCACCTCTGAGTTAAAAATAAGAGAATTCGTTATATAGAGAAATTACGCCAGGCCGAGCGTTCTTAAAAAGATCAGGCCACAGACGACAATGACGAAAGAAAACAGACCGCCGAGCAAAACAATGTTGGCCGCCATTTTGGCATTACCACCAAAGACCTGAGCAAATACCACGCTAATAGTAGAGGTCGGTGACGACAAAACAAGAAATACGATACCCAGCTCCATACCCCGCAAACCACAGTACCAGGCAATAGGCACACCCAACACAGGCATTAACAGGCACTTATATAAAGCCGCCCCCCAACCCGCCAAACTGGGGCTGCGTAATTGAGCAAAGTCCAGTGAGGCACCGACATTAATCAGCACCAGCGGCACTGTCAATTGCCCCAGTAGCTTGCCACTGTTCGCCAATGCATCGGGCAGTTGTAGTTTGAAAGCGCCCGCTATCGTACCCAGTAGCACGCTAATAACAATGGGGTTTTTAGCGATGTCAGACAGATAGTTTTTAGCCGAGCTGCCCGCTTTCTGGCTATAAAACTTAAGCATGCTGATGGAATAAATATTATTAAAAATAATAAAAATACCCATCGGCAGCGAGGCCAACGCCACACCTTCAATACCGTATACATTGTAGGCCATGGCGAGACCTGAAATCAGCAAATTGCCCCGCGTAGCCCCCTGAATGAAAACACCCCTATCGACGCGTTGCGCAACGATGATTCGCGACAAGGCCCAGGCCAGCAGGGAGAAAAAAACCAACAGGGCCACGCTGACCGCGAGAAAACGTGGTGCCTCAGTAATACTTAAGTCAGCACTCGACAGGGATAAAAACAGCATCGTCGGGGCGGCAAAATTAAAAACAATACGTGAGCTGTCCTCCAGAAAACCTTCACTCAACCAGCCCATGCGGCGCAGTAAAACACCGAGTGCCGTGAGTAAATAGACGGGGAGAATAGCCGTAAAAACAAAACCTACAACCTCAAGATGCTGCAAGATTTAACGCTCTTAATTGCCGCTCACACAGATAGTTCACTGTGGCAGTTCACTCTCATCACTGACATTCGGCAGCAGAGCTTGTTCGGCCAGCTGGCTTTCGTCTCGCAGTGCTGCCGGCATATCACGCCGGGTTCTGGCACCCAGTGTTTTCAGATCCTCAACACGCTTAAGCAGATTTCCCCGACCTGAAACCAGGCGCTTACGGGTCATCGTCCAGGCATCCTGACTCTTGTCCAGGTGCTTGCCGATATCCTCCAGCCCCTCTGCCAGTAAAACGAACTGGTCGTAAAGGCCGCCAGCCTGAACAGCTATTTTTTCTGCATTCAGGTTTTGATCAGCATAGCGCCAGATATTATGGATGGTGCGCAAGGTCGCCAATAAGGTACTGGGACTGACTAAAATAATGCCTTTGTCGTAAGCGTCGCTAAACAGCTGATGATCGTGTTCAATCGCCAACATAAAAGCCGCTTCGACAGGAATAAAGATCAACACAAAGTCCAGAGTATTGATGCCCTCAAGCTGCTCATAGGCCTTGCGGTTAAGCCCCGTAACATGGCCGCGCAAAGAAGCAATATGAGCTTTAAGGCTTTGCTGACGCTGACTTTCATCATCGCTACTACAAAAGCGTTCGTAATCCTTTAACGAGACCTTGGCGTCGATAACAATGTCGCGCTGATCAGGCAAGTGCAAAATCACATCGGGGTTGCGCCGCCTGCCCTCTTCATCTTGCAGGGCCACCTGGGTTTTATACTCTCTCCCCTTACGCAGTCCGGACTGCTCAAGTAAACGTTCGAGAATCAACTCACCCCAGTTGCCCTGAAACTTATTATCCCCTTTCAGAGCATTGGCGAGCTTTATGGCATCCTGCCCAATTTGCTGGGTCTGCTGCTGTAGCTCACCAATCTTGCCTTCCAGCCGATTCCGTTCAGCACTCTCCTTGTCATAAACGTCTTCCACTTTTTTACGGAAGTCGGCGAGATCTTTGCGCAGGGGAGCGACAGTGCTATCTAAAGTCTCTTTACTGGTTCGCGAGAACGACTGCTGCTTATTATCAAATATGCGGTTGGCAAGGTTCTCGAACTCCTTTCCGAAAGAACTGCGGGCTTGCTCCAATAAAGTGGACTGTTCTAAAGAGTGAAGCCGTGCAGATTCCAGCTGTGCAGACTGAGCGCTGTTACTTCCATTTAAGGTGAGATTCTGCTGTCGCAAATCAAGTACTTCAGCCTGCAGGTTTTCTACAGTTTCCGTCAGGTGTTGCTTGTCGCGAACTAACATGGCAACTTCAACGCGGATGGTCGAGCGATGCAGGTTGTACCGCCAATAAAACAGCACAGCAACCAAAGCCCCACCAATAAGTGCGGCAAGACAAATCCAAAGGAATAGCAAGTCAGGTGAAAAAGAAGTCATGCAAAGGATTTTAACAGCTGAGCACTGATCAATGGGGTAAAATAGTTGTCGTCTAGAAGACAACCCCACCCGCACGAGGCAACTCAAGAAATTGACACATACAGCACTGGCTAGAATTCTGGTCTTCGATTCCGGCGTTGGCGGCTTAAGTATTCTTCAAGCTTTGCAGCAAACGCTGCCTGCCAGTCAATATATTTACGCCTCTGATAATCAGGCCTTCCCCTATGGCACCAAAAGTGCCGAGTTTTTGATTGAGCGTGTCCACAAAGTACTGCAAGCACTCATCAAAAAATGCCAGCCCGATATCATCGTCGTCGCCTGTAACACAGCAAGCACTCTTGTCTTGCCCCATATTCGCCAGAATTTTTCCATCCCTATCGTCGGCGTGGTGCCTGCAATAAAACCTGCAGCACTGCAATCGAAGACTAAAGTTATCGGCTTGCTAGGCACCCCTGGAACTGTTGCCAGGCCCTACACAAAAAATCTAATCGGAGAATTTGCGAGCGACTGCGAGGTGGTATGCAGCGGTAGCGCTGAACTAGTAGCAATAGCCGAGCAAGCACTACGGGGCACACTGCCTGGAGCAGAAGAGCTTAGTGGTATTTTAAAACCCTTGTTTGACAATGAGCAGCTCGACACAATCATCCTTGCCTGCACACACTTCCCTTTAATCAAAGAACAATTAATTAGCGCATCACCACGCTCAGTTAATTGGATTGATTCTGGAGAAGCCATCGCACGCAGAGTCAACGCATTACTGCCCACCCTTACAACAACAAACACAACATTAAAAGACGTGAAAAATACAGCCATTTTCACCACACAAAGCGCAGCTATAGACTGTCTTCATAAAACCTTGCAGCGATTTAAACTAACGGAGATTGAGTACATTAAAACGTAATACTCCCGCCATCATGTGGTTAATGGCGTACTAGAACGATTATTGATCTCGACTTTTAAAACTGCTTATATTTTTTATATAGGGCTGATAGCGCTGTATGAAAACAGGGAGAGAAGCCAGGTATTCTCGAGCCTTGCCAAAATCAGCAAAGCCACCTAAAGTCACAGCAAAAATAGGTTTACCGCCATCCCGCATAGGATGAACATAAAGTTCATTGAGACCAATGTCCCGCTTAACATTCATAAAAAAGTGTTCGAGAAATTGATCATCTTCCGCTTCAGCCGACAGGATCTGAATAGTGTAAACGGCACCAGATGAAGCCACCATCCATTGCTGTGTTTTAAGAGTCAGTGCCTCAATGGTGATAGGCTCTGTTGTAACCGGGCCTTTCTTAAGCACTGAAACTGAGCTGATCTCAGGAACAGAGGCCGTGATAGGTTTCTCCGCAGGTAGTGAGTGGCCGATTTCGAGAGCAGCAGGCTGCTCTTTATTAAGGGTCGAATCACTTTCCTCAACAGCACCAAGGTGTGTCTCAGTACGTACCGCATCCCCTAAACCAACATTACCCACCGATGGCTTATAAACAGTAAGGCCCCAAACTAAAAAAGCCGAAACGAGCACAAGTAAAACCCGTATATATTTTGACCCGCTATTCAGCTGCCCCGAATCTTTTGCTGCCAAACGAACATGTGATGCATCAACAGATCTTGACTGTGCAGCGAAGGCTGCTAACAGCGACTTATCAGCCAATATCGTTAGCTTCCTCGGCAGACCAGATGAAAACCGTGTCAATAATTTCAATGCTGCGGCAGTAAAAAAAGGGGAGCCGTTATAACCCGCTTTATGCAAACGAAATGACAAGTATTCGCCTACCTCAGCAAGAGTGAAAGGCTTTAAATAAAAGCTGTGAATAATACGCTCTTTGATTTGACGAACAGACGCATCAGAAAGATGCTCATCTAACTCGGGCTGGCCAAATAAGACTAACTGCAATAACTTATCTGTTTCTGTTTCAAGATTACTCAGCAGACGTAATTCTTCCAGTGTTTCAAGCGGCATACACTGAGCTTCGTCGATAAAGACAACAGCCCGTTGGTTATTGGCATGCATAGCGAGTAATTTATTTTGCACCCGTTGCAGAGCATCACTTTTAGTACAAGTACGGTCTAGCTCAAGCCCAAGTTCACGGCCAATGGCATACACCAAATCACGGGCTTGAAGGCTAGGATTAAGCAAAAAAACAAGGGTAATATTATCGGGGAGCTGGCTTGCCAACATCCTTGACAGCATGGTTTTTCCGCTGCCCACTTCACCAACAACTTTAATAATTCCATCACCGTGGGAAATAGCATAGGCAATGGCATTTATTAAAGCTTCGCGCTCACCGCCTGAGTAAAAAAAAGAAGTGTCAGGGGTGATGCGGAAAGGAGGCCCTTGCAAACCAAAAAATTGACTGTACATATTCAGGCAGTAATCTCAGGTGATCGGGCGAAGGAAAGTAAAGCAGGAACTGAATGTAACTACCAGACTATTGAGGTGCTGATATTTGATCGAAACAACGACACAGATGATTAAGCAAACCTATAATATTATCAAACAGTTGATCATCCGCTATTTTATAACTCACACTGCCACTATTCTTATTATAAACAAGATTGATATCCGTACGCTGTATGTCACTACTACCGCCCGTTATCAAAGGCACACTCAAGCCACCATTTTTAACAACCACAATTGAATCTTCAGGCAGCACAACCTGCCCCTGCTCATTGTTTATATAAAGACCCATCTGCCCTAACCGCCGTGCCAAAGTCGTGATGGCGTCAATCATGCGCTGATTTTGAACACGAAACAAAACGTCATCCTTAGATACGCGCTGATACATGTACTGCTCAGCAATTTCTGTACCGAGGCGCATAACCTCAACAGAGGATAGGTCCTCGCCAGTCAGGAAAGCATCAAATTCATCATCTGTTTCTATAAATAGCAAACCGTAGCGCTGTTTATTTGAATGATGTCCCGCATTACAAACAACAGCGCAACCAGAAGTACTTAAACCACCAGAGCTCAGTTCAAAATCTATTTTTTGTAGTAATGAAAGCTTAAAACCAGGCGACAGCAGCGCCATTCCATTGGCACTTAAATCGATTAAATTCAAATCATAACGCCATGGATTAAACCCTAATCCACGTCGACGTATTTTTACAGCAGAATTTAAGGCCGGGAGCCGCTGCTCCAGGCGTTGTTCTGATAGAACATTGTTAGTCAAATGATCATCCTGATAAAGCTAACAAGCTATTGAAAGCCCGCCGGCGAGTCACCACCGGCATTAAGTAAGGCCCTACTAAAGGGCAACTTGAAGTGTAACTGTGGTTGTCAAGTTATAGTCTGCGCCAGTTGCACCGTAAACACTTATGTCGCCAGAGTTAGCCTTGCCATCGTCAAACTCATTATCATAGCGCTGGGCCACATCACCAGGCAGAGCATAAACCGTAATTTTATGTTCATAAATACCATTTCCCCAGTTCCCGTATCCGACCCCCTTCACGGGACCACCATAACTGTGTGTTGGGTTAGCCGCTTCGCCATCCAGAGTAGGGTCACCAGCAATCATTCCTGCGTAGCGTAAATGGGACCATACACGGCATGCCTCTTCGCCTGTCGCATTACAATGACCCCCATCGATTTTCCCACTACCATTACCTTGCACAGTTCCAGCAGGAAGGGCACTGACATTCAACAAATCACCCGGTAAACCACGATACTGATCCTGGAAAGTTAAAACTGCCGCACGAACACTATCGATATGTTTGACGAAGTTTTTATATTTAGCATTGTCAATCAGCGACTGCCCCTTGAGCACACCACCAAGAATCAAGCCAATAATTACCAATACGATAGCAATTTCAACCAGAGTAAAACCCGATTGACGGGCCTTTTTAGAAAATCTTTTTGTATTCATCACCATCCTTTATATGAACAAATAATTAATTAATCGTACGATGCTAGTATACAAATCAATACGGCAATTAATACTTCTATACATATGTATTGTGAGCCGTGTCACGGCAGTAATGCCGCTGAAACCATTTTACTTTTTAGCACATGGGGTGGAACCCAAATAAGCAAATCATCGAAAGTCGATGCTGAATTAGACGAATAGATCCGGTCAATAAAAACAGAATCCCCATCAGTATTTTCAGCCTCATCCGCGCTAGATGTTGTGGCCCAGTTCTTTCCATGTGAAATCACAATGGCGGGTAATAAGAGCGCAACAGGATTCCCCCCCGCTCCATCTAGCACTGTGATACTACCTGCAGAACAAAGCGAAAATGAAATACCAGGCGTGGATGCCGAGCACCCAGTGCCATCACTTGCATCAGCAAAGTTACTACTGGCTCGATAAGTAAAGGCTTGCCCCCAGGCATCTATTTGACCCAGACCCATATCTACCCATGGAAAGTCTCCTTCGGCATTAGAGCAAGTTACAGCACCATCGCCCACACCATCACCATCAACATCTGGACAGGGCAAGCGCCCATTACTAAGTGCAAAGCCTATTAGTGCCTCGCGTATATCTTCAAGTTGTCTGCCTGTGGAATCCCTGTCTTTTTTTTCCATTTGAATCGACAAGGGAATGAGAGATCCACCAATGAGCAAGCCTAAAACAACCATAACCACAGCCATTTCGAGCAAAGTAAATCCAGATTGACAATTCTTAAAAAAAGTTACGCCACTCTTATTTACCGACAAACAGCTATCTCCTCGCATTACTCATACCTTTTCCTGTCGCTACAAATCACCTGGCAATATGGCAACCAGGGTGTCATTAAAATTGACAAGCGCATCAACTTGTTGCGGAGCTGTTATAAACCCTGGTGGCAGAGAATTATTAATAGCCCCTAATGTATCCATATAATTGACAGCTTGATTGACAGCATTGCTCAACAGTGAGCTGCCACATTCGGTACGACTACCTAATGCCATCGTTCTTGACTGCCCAAGCAATACACTTCCGGGCGCGGCAATTACAGCAACAGCATTTGCAGAAATAACCTGACTGGGATTGTTAAGCGTAAAGTCACCGGCAGGCAACGATGGATCAATACTTGGGACTACGCCAGCCCCTTGTTTATAAGATGAAGAAACAAAATATCGCAAGCAAGTAGCACTAGCATCTCTGAGAGGAGGTAAACCAAGTGTCTGCCATGGCAACCAGCCTTCCGCACTTGAAGTGCCACAAGGCGTTTCTTCGAGGCCATCACCATCCAGGTCTGGGCACGGAAGATAACGGTGTCTGAGACCTGTGGCACTACTCAAGTCTGTATCAGAAAGTCGACTATAGGCAATTAGTGCAACCTTAGCCTGAGAAAGAACTACCGAATTTTTATAAGGTCTATCAAGTAATCCCTGTAGTCGGCTCGTCCCTGTCAGTAAAAATGAAGCGGCACTAATAGTGATGATCATCAGCAAAATAAGAAGTGCCGCTCCGCTATTCAAGGCTGGCTGACTAATTTTAAGCGACCGAGACACAGGGTAATCTATTCTATTTCAGACATAGTTTCTGAAAAGCTTTCACCATCATCAACCAAAAGACTTTCGGACGAATAAGGCTTGTGGTTAATACTGCGATAGTTTTCACTGATGCCTCCACCATCAATAGCAAAGCGTTGTCCGGGTTTTAGTAATAGAGGCGCGCTAGATGTTGATAACTTTAGGATCACAGAGTTTTCAACAAGCTTATTAGCATCGATAGTGACACCAGCAACAGCGGGTCTTTGAGTAATATCACCATTGACCCAAATAGTATTTGGGCCACCATGCCGTTTAACGAGGCCATCCAAAACCAGGATGCTTCTCTCATCAGCTGATGTATTAGCCCGAATAACAGACATAGAATAAGGCTTCAACCCTTTGCGCTGCCGATCAAGTTTTAGACGCTCTTGTGATGTCGTCATTAGGTCACCAAATGAAAAACCAGGTGTCGATACAATAAATAATAATATGAGAATGCCAGCTTGCCGAATTATTAACACACCACACCACCTCATGGCTCACCGCCCATTTGCTGAGTAGAAAGACCCTGGTATTTCGCTGTATACAAAGAAATATCGCAATTAGCACTAAAATTATGTACGCCTGAAATATCAAAGTTTTTAGCAATTTTACTAAGCTCGCAGTGCTCAATAACAAGCAAGCCCGATGACAAACTCTCAAGATCTTGTATCAGTGTCACCAAATCCCCTTCATGAAGAAGGCTCGATTCAAAACTAAGTGAAGATTGTAAGAGGTCTACATTATTAGGGGGTAAAAACCGTTCACTCTCAGCCTGACGCTGGGGGTCGATTTGATACCCTAAGTTTGGAAGTTGTAACCTTTTCGCGGTGCGTTCAAGTTGCTCAATCCAGGATAAACGATTCTCTTTATCTAGAAACCCGCTTGACGATAAGGATTTAAAATCTTCGTGGTATCTCTCGATAAGTAAAGTATCATTCAACAAACTCGCAGTAGCACTTTTCTTGACGCTAATTTTGTTTTCATAAAGACGATTTTCATCACGAGCACGATCAAGCTTCATATCGCTCAAGTAGGCCAGCCCTAAACAAAGTACGACGACGCAAGAAAAAACCCCAAGCCTGCCTCGAATCAGCAAAAATTGAATATCAAGCATTAGGAGCCTTTTTTATTAAAGTGACATCGAGGGAAAATCCAGGAATCACTTGACTCGACAGGGAACGGCTTGCCTTAATGTTTGAATCTATGTCCAAAGGCAATTTAGTCACAACAACACTTTCCACATCATCCTGGCGACTAAGACTATTTTTCAATGACTCAATAAGCTCGATAGACCCCCGGTAATCACCCGCAAAATTATTAACTGTCCCTTCAATGCTAATGATAACCCTGGCTTCATCTACTAGTGAAGCCGAATCCATATCGCTGGAAGCTCCCATATCGTCCACGGAATAATCACGCTCGCTCCTACCCATAGGAGCATTTTTCTGCGAAACCATAGCCTCACCAAGCCTGCCAATACGCCATTTAATTTTTGACAAATTTAAATCATCAAAATTAGAAAAGCTCTTACTTATTACGGTAAAAACATGTCCCGGAAGAGATTCTGAATAGCCAACTTGTTGCCGGAGATCAACCATACTTTGCATTTCTTGTGGTGATACACCAACATAGCGGTGTCTTTCCTGATAAGACTTAAGCTCATCTTCAACTTGCGAGTATTTAACTTTCAGTATCTCAGCTGATTTTTCAATATCATTCAGGCTCTTTAAATCATGGGCTATAACAGCAAACATTAGTGCCACAACAGGAACACAAGCCCTAGTGAGCGCTCTATTGATTTTTTGATGCTTATGATGAAGGTTTAGCGCCATAGGCTTGTAGTGCGATTTTATAGAAAACTGCTTTGCAATTAAAAATGATCCTAGCGCCGATAAACCCCGAGCTAAAGGTAATGAATCGCAGCCATTTTGAGAATATAAATCTGTAGAATCAACATATAAATAATCACAATGAGAGGCGCTAGCCTGACACTTCAAAATTGAGTCAAGGGCAGGAGGAAGAACCATCAGAACCTCCATGCGCTCACCGGTAACAAAGGTTTTTTTATTATTCAGATATTGCCAGGTTCGTTCAATTTCTTTACGAAATCGATCCGCAACTTTATCAATATCACTCGTTAGAATGGATGTTTGACGACTAAATATTAAATGCCCTTCATCAACAAAAGATTGTCGAAAAACATAGCGACCATCATGCTCCTCATCACATGACACAACAAGGGTTTGCGGCTTGTGAACTATGGCCTGAATCGTCTTGCCGGCGAGTAAAGGCAAGGAATATACGCCAGCTATTTCAACCCCCTGCTTGACTATAAAGTCAATCGCAGGATCAACGGGAGAAGAGTCCGCAATACCCGACATGGAATATATATCATCGTACCGACCAAGCTTCAATCGTCGAACATGATCAGCATATGAATACTGTCCTGAAGGAAAAAGCTTCTCAAGCTTTCTCTTAATGAGACGCTTTCGGTCACCCCCAATTACATGGGGTAATTGTTCTTGATGATAATCTTCACATGACAGATCTAACAATAAATAATTGGGCTTTATTTTATAATCATCAACCTGAGCACTGAAACGTACCTGGCTTGACTTATCAGCAAATTCAAAAGTATCAACAACACTAACCGTACTTGATGAACAAGCATAAATCGTCAAACAACTATCACTAAGGCAAAAAACTGTTTTTGTTTTCATCAGAATTGAATCGTACTAATAATGTCATAAATAGGGCCCAATACTGCAAGCATAATCCAGCCGAGTATAATACCCATTATGACGGTCATGACTGGCTCTATCATCACCTGTATTTTATCGACTAAGTCCGTTACATCTCGACTATAAAAATCGCTAATTCTCAGCAATGAATCACCCAAATCCCCCGTTTGCTCACCTACATTAAGCATTCTCAGTACTAAAGGCGGAAAAATTTCTGCTGCTGAAAATGCATCGGAAAGGCTTTCACCCGACGATATTTTACTCCGTATATCCTCCAGCTCTTCTTCAACATACACATTTGAAACAACACTACCACTGATTGCAAGGCAATCTAGGACACTAATACCCGCATCATAAAGAAGAGCAAAACTTTTACAAAATCTAGACAAAATTAACTTGTTAATTGCCTCTCCAAACAGTGGGATACGCAACTTATACCTATCAAATAAATATCTTGACCTAGCATTTCTTTTTAGAATCAACTTGATCATCATGAAAATAAATATCGGCGATAGAACAACAACCATCCAATGATTTACAAAAACATCAGAAACGACAATAAGAGCTCGTGTCAATAATGGTATTTCCTGATTCATCGATGAAATAAAGCCAATCAACTGCGGGACAAGATAGATCATCAAAAAACAAACAACACCAAAAACTATAATGCTAACAAACAAGGGGTAGGTTATTAATTTTTTTGTTTTTTTAATTATATTATCTTGCCATTCAATAATATCTTTCAGCTCGCCAAATATCTCCCCCATATTACCCGACTCTTCACCTGCCCTAATAAGACTAACCATCAAGTCAGTAAAAACCGCCTTATGCTCCTGAATTGCACCAGACAGAGTTTGGCCTGCTGAAATATCGTCAACAAGGCTACTGAGAACCTTGCGCATTGGATCTGATGATTCACTATCACGCATTTCAACCAGTGTATCGACAATCGGGATTCCAGCATCAGCCATTTGTTCAAGATACATAAAAAAAACAATTAATTGTCGTCGTGTTATTTTTCGACGAGAGAAAATATCCAGACCTTTTTTTCTTATTTTCGCACTAACAAAATAAAATCCCTGATTATCCAGGCGATACTCAAGATCATCGATATTATTGGCTTCGATATTTCCGACAATTTTTTTGCCCCTGGCATCGATTGCCTTATAGGTATACTCATGCATTATTTATGCACTCAACCTTGAGCTAAAATCAACAACTCTAGACACTTCATCCAGGGTTGTCTCACCATTCTTCACCCGTCCTATTGCATCATCTACCAAGCGAAGAAAGCCCTTAGTAACCGCTAGTTTATTAATCTCTCTTGTGGATGCCATATTCGTAATGAGGTCATCAAGATCTTCATCCATTTTTAATATTTCCAATAGAGATAAACGACCTTTGTAACCTTGTTGGTGGCAGTTATTACATCCTACTGCACGGTATATTTGAACAGATTCACCATCATCAATATCAAGTAACATTTCTTCCAGTTCATTTGGACTATCAGCCACACGGCATTCCATGCATAACTTTCTCACCAAGCGCTGGCCTACAATGCCAATAATATTACCGGCTATCATTCCTGGTTTAACACCCATATCAAGTAACCTTGCAAATGCACCTATCGCAGAATTCGTATGCAATGTAGAGAAAACTTGGTGGCCCGTCATTGCTGCACGAAAGCCCATGTGCGCCGTATCGCTATCTCTCATTTCACCAACCAGAATTATATCTGGATCCTGGCGCATTAAAGAGCGTATACCATCAGCAAAATCCATTTTAACCGCAGAATTAATTGACGATTGTCGAATCATTGGCATCGGATATTCAACAGGATCTTCCAATGTCATAATATTAACGGTTTCATTGTTTAGATAATTAAGCAATGAATATAAAGTTGTTGTTTTACCACTTCCTGTTGGCCCCGTAACAAGAATAATCCCCTCGGGTCTAGCCATCATTAATTTAAACAAACTCCGGTGGTGCTCTGTAATATCTAAATTTTCCAGAGGGACGATAGCTTTACTTCTGTCTAAAATCCTGAGGACAATATTTTCGCCATGCAATGTAGGCTGGGCAGCCACCCTAAAGTCAATCGGATTTCCTGCAATTTTCAAAGATATATGACCGTCTTGAGGCGCTCTCATTTCGGCAATATTCATATCAGATAATACTTTTAAACGCACGACAATCGAAGGCCAATACTTTTTATGTAGACTCCTAACCTGGCGCAAAACACCATCAATACGATAACGAACCCGTAAAAAGTTATCCTCAGGTTCGAAATGAATATCTGATGCATCCTGCTTTACAGCATCCGTCATAAAGGCATCAACTAGGCGCACTGTTGGGTGACTGTATTCATTCCCCTCAACGGCATTTACCCGCAAATCAATTTCACCTGTTTCAATTTCATTGAGTATCCCGTCGATCGACAATTCAAAGCCATAAAATTGATCAATCGCCAGCATAATTTCTGATTCACTGGCCAGTAAGGGTTCAACACGCACACCTTCAGGTAGTACAACTGCCACTCGGTCGATGGTGAGAATATCAAAGGTATCAGGCATTGCTATAAGTAGCTTTTGTTCGCCCGGCACATAACTAATTGGCATGACTTTAAGGCGTGCCGCCAGTGACTTATCAATCATACTTATCGCATCAGGATCGGGGACTACTTCTTGTAAATTAACACTATCCTGACCTAAGCTTTCGCCTAGCGCTTCTTTTAAAACAGACTCTGTTAAAAACCCTAAGCGTACAAGAACGTTACCCAGCCTTTCATTTTTTTGCTGTTGTTCAAGAACAGCAATCTTTAACTGATCGGGTGTAATAACCCCACTTTCGATCAGCTGATCGCCAATCCTCTTTCTAACCTTTGGTTGAGCACTCATTTTCCACCTCTGCTCAATTCCTTAATGCGTTTCAATACCGCTTTCTCTTCAAACCGGCCAGGGCCATTCACTTTTAGTGCTAATGCCTGCTTGTAATATCGCACGGCTATCTTCATTTTCCCCAGTTGATCCAGACAAACAGCAAGATTAAATGCGTAATCAGCATTCACTGGCTGCAGCGCAAAGGCATCAAAATATTCTGCTTGTGCTGCAGACCATTCTTCACGACCAACGTAGTAATCACCTAAATTTGCATGGATAAAGGCTTGGCCTGGATTTTCCGCCAACAATTGTTTCAATTTGCTACCATGGCTAAGCGCTGTTTTATCAACGTTCAGGTTTAACAAGCCAACACTCGCATTCAATTCACCCGGCGATTTCTCTAGCGCTTTTAAATAATGAGACCTGGCACTATCACTTTTTCCCAGCACACTCAGTACGTCTGCCATTCCAACTAAGGCTTCTACATTATCTGACGAACCAGCAAGAGCTTCACTGTATTTCTTTTGTGCCACCCTCCATTCTCCGGCTGCCATCGCCTGCTTTGCCTGAGTGATATTTCTTCTTGTTTTATTGGGAACCTTACGCTTTCTAATACTTATTTCATCAACAACTTGTTCAACTGGCTGCACTGATGATTCATTTAATGCAACATCATTCCGCTGTTCGCCCACCTTTTTTGGGTCAATTCCATGTGAATACGTTCCTAATTCAAGATTTCCACCGACAGGAAGATTGACTTGTGTATTCCCGTTTAAATCCAGGCGTTTTTTATCTTCACTTTTATGTATTGATGAAGTATTAGCAGCGCCGCCAGCAGGCGTCATCTCCGATTCGCTCGAATTATCAACAACTGTTTTTATGTCATCTGAAACCAAGGGAGCATCCATCTCACTCCTTACAGGGTTGTTATAAATAGTTGTGTTTTCTTCAAATAAGGAGTCGCTAGTCAACGTCCAGCTTAGGTAAGCAATTAAAAGCACTGCAAATATAATCAACAAACTGGCAATAATAATCTTTGAAGATCCAAATTTAGTCTGAGTACGGTTACGAAACACAGCATTGGCGACCTGATTAGGCGGCGGCTCATCAACCTTGCTGATTTCACCTTGTGGATCTTTTCTCACACGGGCTTCAACTTGTTCTTCAGCCGCTTGGCTTTCAAGCTCAACAACGGGGGTATCTAACTCAGCTTCTACGTTCTTGTGTTTCTGCTCATCGTTACCGGGTTCCACATTCTTTTCGTGCGACTTTATTTCAACATCTGTTTCAGCATGATCGTCCTGCAGTTCTAGCACCGCTTCATCAATATCTTCCACATCCAATTCAAGCTCGAGCTCTAAGTCGCCATCGTAGGGTTCAGCTTGTTCCTCTGCTTTCTGAACAGCCGTCTTACGATGAGTACCCGCCTCTTTTAGAGCATCAAGTAGCAAGCTCACAGCACTTACTCCGTAACTTCTGAATTAAACGAACCTGGCAATAAATCTTTGTAGGGTGATAGCTCAGGGCTATTCAAGCTCGCCTGTTCAATAATGACGGGGCGAATAAATACTATTAACTCTGATTTAGTGTATTTATTATTTTTATAACTAAACAAGCCCCCTATATAGGGCAGCCTTGACAAGCCAATGACACCCGCGGTGCCGTCATCCTGTACGTCTTGCATTAAGCCCCCAATTATTGCTGTATCACCCCCGTCAATTTTCATCATTGACTCCATTTCACGTACTGAAATTTCTGGAATAAGGCTTTTCACACCGGCTGCAGCCAAAGCCGGACTTGGGTCTTCCACAAACCGAGAAACTCTTGATATTGTCGGGCGAACATTCAGTAACACTTCACCAACACGGGAAATATGCGGTGTCACGCTCATCACCAGGCCAACGGGTACTGTATGAATTTCCGTTGTAACTGTTCTGTTAATGAAGTTTTCTTGAACATCCTCTTCCACTTCAACTGAAAAATAGACAATATTGTCTACCACTTTTAGTAAAGCTGTTTGATTATTCAAGACCATTAATTTTGGTGTTGATAGCACTTTAATATCACCAAACTCACTCAGCATCTTAACGGTCGCACTGAAGTCATGCTTGCCATTGCTATTGTAAGTTAGTGTTGAAACAGGGGCTTCCGTTAAATTATTACCTATCAGGTTTTGCGCAAAACTAAAGCCACTCGATCCGACCTGCGCTAAACGCTCCCAATTGACACCGGCTTGATAGGCGTCACTTAATGTAACCTCTACGATACTCGCTTCAATAAGCACCTGCCTTTTGGCACCATCAAGTACGCGATCCAGAAAACGGCGTACTTCCTGATGCTGTTTCTTTGTCGCCTTTATCGCTATCAGGCCACTTTCTGAGTTAACAATAACGCTAGGGCCTTCTTGTTCCTGCCCACCGTCACTCTCACTGTCTATCTCAGAAGACTCAGTATCACCAGAACTTTGGCTCCCCTGCGTGGTAAATGCAGAATCCGTACTATTACCTCCATTCAAAATCGCATCAATGTTTTGCGTTAGTGTTTGCCAGAAATTATTACTCGAGGTGTTTTTTATGGAGGTGTTCGAACTATTACTGCCACTGCCTCCACTCGATCCTCCACTCTCGACACCAACTCCCGTTGTTGCCACTTCTGTCGATATCGAGACATTAGAGCTACTCGATCGCCCCATATTTAAATAGCCCACATCATAGTGAATAAAATACGGGGCATCTCTTTCGATCAGTAATACGCCGCTTTTCATGTCATAACGTATATCTGAAAGCCGAACCATACGATCAAGTATCTGGAACAGTGTTTGGTCTACTGCGTTCATCGTAATGGTGCCGCTAACGTTTGATGCTATATCAACATCAATTTCAGCATCTCGACTCAGGGCAAACAGCAGCTCCCTAAGATCCACATTATTAACAACAACAGAGTAGACCTCATCCATATAGTCAGCGTTGTTACCACTTTCATTACCCGTTTTATTTGTAGTCGGTATTGAAATAGCTTGCTGATGATCGAGTACGGGCTTTGGTATTTCACCGACTGTAGATCTCGACTCAGGGTTAATATGGTGCTCTGATGTTTTCAAAGGTGCTGGTGCGCAGGCGGTAACTAGTATCGCTGCACAAAAAACCGTACACACTAATTTCAATTTAGTCATATTTAACAACACGCTATTCCTATGATCATTTGATATTTCTTTTCGCTTTAGCCTACGTAACATTGGTCAAATATGCTCTTACTGCCACTGGGTTTCCATTTATCGCCTGCTTCCACCCTTTGTCCCTTAGCTTTGGCGCCATGCTAATTAATTTGCCCTCGTAGTTCTGTGGAGCAGGTCTCCCTGTCAGCATTACGCCTACAAACAAAGGCTTGCCGTGGCAATCATATTTACAACTGAAGCTATTCTGCGCCTCAACAACCATCAAATATCGGCGCTCAACGAAACCTTTCCTGACACACTCCGCGCCATAATCACTCACTCTCAAGCAGCCCTGATCCAGTATCTATAGTAGAAATTGCTATGATGCCAATTCTCATTAATTGAATGGCAAAACAAGAAGCCCCCATGCCCCTACCGTTTTTTGATATTGCGCCACTGATCTCTAGCATTGAAGCAGGCCATTTAATTCTCACCCCTAATTTCCGTCTGGCACGCCATATCACACAGGCCTGGGGACAGCACTGTGTCGAACAGGGACTGCTGACCTGGCGTCAACCCCTGGTTATGGCGCTTGAGGGCTGGCTCAATGAATGCTGGGCCGAGCTGATTGAAAGTCATACCGCTGCGAAACCTATCTTGACCCACAGCGTTATTGACAGTCACAGCGAGCTATTAATGTGGCGCTTCGCCATCTCACAAGATGCTTTACTGCCCATAGAAGCCGATGTCGCCTCACTGGCCGAACTCGCCCAGCAAACCTGGCAACAACTACAACGCTGCCAGGTACCTCTCAATGAACTAAGTAACAGCCACCACCCGGGTAGTGAATCCTTTCTCCGTTGGCTCGACACCTTCCAGCAAGCCTTACATCAACAGCACTTGTTAACCTGGGAACAAGCCCAGGGCTTGATTGCACAAGCGTTTAAAGAGGGTACTTATGCCGGCTATAAGGCGATACGGCTGGTCGGTTTTCAAACGCTACCGGCCTTACACCAGGAGATTATTGATGCCGCTTCTGATGATGTCGCCAGCCATACGCCTAAAGCCACACCAGCTGATATCGCGCTAACAACCTGCCCCGATTTAAAAAGTGAAATCACCGCTGCCGCGCAATGGGCCAAAGCACAACATACAGCGCAGCCTGGGCAACGCATCGGTATCGTCTTCGGCAATCTGGCATCGACTCAACAGCAGGTCTCACGTATTTTCCATGATGTATTCATGCCCGAACACGGCCTGCCCGATCGCGAACGCGCGATTCCACCCTTCAACTTTTCCGCCGGTGGCCCCCTGGGGCAAACCCCTTTAATTGAAAGCGCCCTGGCACTTTTACGCATACAAACCGAAGCCCTGCCTCTGGATCGCTGGTGCCGTGTGCTCAACGACCCCTTCTGGGGTAGCACTTCTAATACTGCTACCCCCCGGGCTGAAGAAGCGCAGTCAGATGACCTTCCCACTTCAGCATTAAATAAAGGCCTAATCGCAAAAGCTCACTGCGAACTGTTGTTGCGCGATAGTAATAAACTGATGCACACGCCCTCGGCCTTTCGCGCTAGCCTCGCTGAAGCAGAAAGACAAATCAGCACTGAATGTGGCGAAAGTGAAAACCCCGCTGATTTACCCCGCCCAAATGACGAATACGCGTCACTTGCAGCGGCCTGGCAAACTCTGGGTGAAGACGTACGCCGCCAGCCCAAAACTGCCCCTTTTTGTGCCTGGGCTGAAACATTTACCCAGCGCCTCGATATTCTCGGCTGGCCCGGCCCCCGCACCCTCGACAGTATCGAATACCAGCAGCACCAACATTGGCTCAGCCTGCTCGAGGCCTTCGCCGCCCTTGACGCCAGTGCAGAACCGCTGAGTGCCAGTGCCGCACTCACGCAACTCTCGCGCATGGCCCAGGCAACGGTATTTCAAGCGCAAACTAACGACAGTCAAATTCAAATTCTCGGTCTGCTCGAAGCAGCTGGTCTTGCGTTCGATCAACTGTGGATTACCGGCATGGACGACAGGCAATGGCCCCAGCCCACATCTATCAATCCCTTAGTGCCGGTTGATTTACAACAGCGTTACCAACTACCCCGCAGTAACGCCAGTCAGGAGCTAACACTGGCCAAACAGCTGCTGCATGACTTTCAGCACAGCACTCAACAGCTCATATTCAGCTACGCAAGTCAGGATGGCGATACCGAGCTTGAAGCCTCGCGTCTGCTGCCTGAATCACTACCGCAAACAAGCCCCGCCATGCCCCATTTGCACCACCCCCTGCTCACAGCACTGCCCACGGTCGACCTACAAAAAGTAGACGTGAGCAAAGGCCCAGCCCTGGAAGTAGGCGAGCAAAGCGTTCGCGGCGGCACCGCCATTTTGCAAGCCCAAGCGGGCAGCCCCTTTAATGCCTTCGCCACATGGCGGCTGGGAGCACGGCCACTGGCTCAGCCCAGTAGCGGACTATCCGCCATTGAGCGCGGCAATCTAGTGCATAAATGCCTGGAACTATTCTGGACACGCTTTCAGGATCAAGCCAGTGTTAAAGCGCTGGATAGCGAGGCCCTCGACAGTGCCATTGAAGGCGTCATCGTTGAAGCGCTGCGCCCTTTACAGCAAAGTCGCAGCGATATTTTCGGGCCACGCTTTGCCGCCATCGAAACCCAACGCCTTAAACAACTGCTGCAGCAGTGGCTAGACATCGAACTGCAACGTCAGGCCTTTAGCGTTTTGGCCCCTGAAAAACAGCTGTTTATGACCATCGGCGGACTACCCTTAAGCCTGCGGATTGACCGTATCGACCGCCTCGACGACCAACGCGTGGTGTTAATTGATTATAAAACCGGCGACACCACTATTAATTGTTGGGCCGGTGAGCGGCTGGAAGAACCCCAGCTCCCCCTCTATGCCCTCGGCCTGCCCGAGCAAATTGGCGCTCTGTGTTTCGGGCAAATTTCCACGGCAAAAAGTGTCGCCGCCAAAGGCGTGAGTGAAACCCCGGAGATTATTCCCGGCCTGCAGCCACTGACAAAAATTAATTTCGAGGGCTGGGAAGACTGCCTCGATGTGTGGCGCGAACAGCTCGAAACACTGGCCGAGGAATTTCTCGACGGTCAGACAGAGATTGTTTTTTACACCGGCGCGGCACTGCTCTACCAGAGCCATCTCTTCCCTTTAAACCGTTGGCCGGAAATTCAGCAACGTGATCCTGAAACACCTGAATTCAAGTAGCAGATGCCATCTTCTTGGAAAAAGAAATAGTGCCCTTAAACCCCCTTAACACCTCCTTAAAAACAAAGACTCGTACCGATGCCCCCACCCGCTGACGCCCATGCCCGCCTCCAAGCCCTCGACACCCACCGGTCTTTCGCCGTTGCCGCACCTGCGGGGTCGGGCAAGACCGGCCTGCTCACCCAGCGCATGCTCTGCCTGCTGGCAAAGGCCAATGCCCCGGAAGAAGTGCTGTGCATGACCTTCACCCGTAAAGCCGCCGGGGAAATGCGCGCTCGACTCATCGCCGCACTGGTTGCCGCGCAGAACAACACGCCCATCGACAACGACTACGATCAGCAAAACCGCGACCTGGCACTCCGCGCACTGGCCCGCGATCAACAGCAGGGCTGGAATTTAATTGAAGCCCCCAACCGGCTACGCATTCTCACTATCGACAGTTTTTGTCGCCATCTCGCTAGCCAGCTAGCGGTTGATCTCGGCATCGGCCAATTGCCCGAACCCAGTGACAACCCCCAGGCCGCCTATCAACTGGCCGTACAACAGGTGATGCCCGAACTCGAAACACCCGGTATCACGAGTGATGCTCTGGAAACCTTACTGGTGCATTTCGATAACGACCTGCCCCGCCTTGAAGGCCTATTGCTGCGCCTACTCAGCCGCCGTGAGCAATGGCTCGGTATCATTTTCTCACCGGGTAATAAACGCGAATTGCTGGAACGCGCACTGCAGGGTTTGATCGATGAAACCCTGCAACTCGCCACCGCGCAACTTGCCGAGCGGGCCAGTGATCTCGCCCAACTGGCCGACTATGCCGCCATGCACCTGCCAACTGACAACAACACCTGTTTAGGGCTTGCGGGCCTGCCTGAAACCCACAGTAGTGATTTACCCGCCTGGCGGGGCATCGTCGAGTTGCTGCTGAAAAAGGATGACGACTGGCGCAAAACCATTAATAAGTCGTCCGGTTTTCCCACTAAAAAAGATTCACTGCAGCCCGACTTCGCCGCGCAACGTAAAACAGAATGGGCAGAACTGCGGGACTGGGCCAAAGAGCAAACCGGCCTGCTCGACACACTGCGTGATATCCGCGCACTGCCCCCCGCCCACTACGATGATGCCCAGTGGCAAGTGCTCGAAGCACTCACTCAGCTATTACCGCGCCTGGTCATCGAATTGAAACAGGTCTTCCAGCAGCAACGCGCTAGCGACTTTTCTGAGATCACCATTAATGCCCTGCAAGCTCTGGGCACTGAAGATGAACCCACCGATTTAACCCTGCGCCTCGATGCGCAAATTAATCATATTCTTATCGATGAATTTCAGGACACCTCGTCGGTGCAATTCAGCCTGTTGCGGCTACTCACGAGTGGCTGGCAGAACGACGATGGCCGCACCCTGTTTATTGTCGGCGACGGCATGCAGTCCTTGTACAGTTTCCGCAACGCCAACGTCGGCCTGTTTCTCGATGCCCGCACCCATCCCATCGGCAACCTGAAATTACAGCCCCTCGATCTCAGCGTGAATTTTCGCTCCCAGGCCAATATTATTCAGTGGGTCAATGACGTGTTTGCCGAGGCCTTCCCCCCGGTGATGGATAGCGGGCGCGGTGCGGTGTCTTATCAACACTCCGATAGTTTCAAGCCGGCTTTAAATGACCCCGCCGTCAGTATCGACGTATTGAGTAGTGACGATGAAGACAGCGCGCTTTTAGAAGCCGAACTGGTTGCCCAGCACGCCCTGCAAACAAGAGAACAAAACCCCAACGCCAGCATCGCCATTCTGGTCAGAGGGCGCGCCCATTTACGTGAAATACTGCCCGCATTACGCGCCCACAACCTGCCCTGGCTAGCCAGAGATATCGACCCACTGGCTTCGGCCATGCCGGTTATTGACCTGGTGTCGTTGACCCGCGCCCTGCTCAACCCGGCAGACCGTATTGCCTGGCTGGCCATCCTCCGTGCCCCCTGGTGTGGGCTGGATTTAGCCGACCTGCTGGCCATCACCACCGCCCCCCTTAACGCCAACCCCATACCCGAAAAGGCGCAATATCCCCTGCTGCTTTTACAGCTGTTGAATCATCAAAGCACTGGCGAACATCACGGACAGCCATTATCTGCGCAGGGCGAAAAAATTATTGGCCGAGTTGCCGATGTCATCGCCAATGCCTGGCAGCAACGCTACCGCAAACCCTTGCGCACCTGGATTGAAGGCACCTGGCTGGCCCTCGGTGGCCCCGCTGCACTCGGCACGGGCGAAGACGCCAGCATCGCCCTTCACCAATGCCAGCAGTATTTCGACCTGCTAGAAAGTTACAGTAAAGGTGCCGTCACCATCGACGACTGGCCCAGCTTTGAACACGCCATTGAGCAGCTATATGCAGAGCCTTTAGCGGATGAAGAGCCTTTAGCTAATAAGGAACCAGCTACAAACAGCCCCCCTCATCCCGCCCCTCTGCAAATTATGACCATCCATAAATCCAAGGGTCTGGAGTTCGACACCGTCATTATTCCCGGCCTGGATCGCCGGGGTGCCAACAACAGCCACGAGCTATTACTGTGGCGCGAGCGAGTCAATAAAGACGGCATCACTCAGCTTTTACTGTCGCCACCGCAAAAACTGGGCTCTGCGGACGACGCCCTTTACACCCACCTCAAACGCGAAGACGCGATTAAATCTCGTCTTGAAAATACGCGAGTGCTCTACGTCGCCTGCACCCGCGCCATCCAGCGCTTACATCTGCTATTTCGCCAGCCAACGAAGAACCCCGCCGCTGGTAGCTTGCTCGCCTCGGCGTGGCCGGTACTGCACAAACATGTCACCGTCGAAGCAGAAGGCGCACAGCCTCTGCCATTGAATCATTGCGCGATTACCCTGCACCCGGCCCGTTCACCGGCTGATACAGACGCGTCAGCAGAACGTCTTGAAACACCGACGACGAATCACAGCTACAGCTTTCGACTGCCCCCCGACTGGCGCAGCCCCTTTAGCACAAGCACCCCTCGTGTAAACGCCAACAATACACTGCCCGCTACCAACCCGCCCGGCAGTAACGACCCACGAAAAATAGGTACCCTGCTACACCGCACACTGCGCTTACTGGTGATTGAGGGTATCGAGCAATGGACGCCCGAGCGCATTGAACAACAGCGGGCAAGCTGGGCAATACAGATACAACAGGTCGGTATTATTGACGCTAAAAAGGCTTTGCAAGTGCTCAACGAAGCTCTGGATAACTGCCTTGCCGATCACGCCCAGCACTGGATCTTCGACCGCAACCACCCGCAAAGTTATTGTGAATTTTCCCTCAACTACCGCGATCAAAAGGGCCATATTGGCAGCGCTATTATCGACCGCTGCTTTGTTATTGGCGACACTCAGTGGATTGTGGATTACAAAACGGCGATGCCCGCAGAAGGGCAAACACTGGACGATTTTCTCCGCCAACAGCGCCAGGCCTATCAACCCCAACTCGCCCACTACGCCCAAACCCTGAGCCAATTACACAGTGATCTGAGTGACAAACCTCTCAAAATTAAAGCCGCGCTTTATTTCCCACTCTTATCCCACCTGGAAATTGTTCTTGATCAATAGTATCCGTACGCATTTCACCCAATTGTCTTTACTTTTGCAGTAGAATGACGACCCTTTTTACAAAACAACGAAACTAGCCCGGTGCAAGCAAACATTGAGAACGTCAACGCTTTGTCGCACCCCGCCAAATCATCCAGGTCGTAACGTTATGGTTCAACGCACACTCGAAAACCTCAACATTCAGTCACAAAAAGTCCTGCTGACGCCCAACGAATTAAAAGAAAATGTTGCCCTCAGTGAAGCCGCGGCAAAAACAATTGCCCAGGGCCGAAAGGATATAGAGGCGATTCTCGACCGCAACGACCACCGTTTATTTGTCGTCATCGGCCCGTGCTCTATTCACGATGTTGACGCCGCCAAAGATTACGCCGAGCGCTTAAAAACACTGGCCGAAAAAGTCGGCGATACGTTGCTGCTGGTCATGCGCGTATATTTTGAAAAGCCCCGCACTACCGTTGGCTGGAAAGGTTTGATTAACGACCCCTTCCTCGATGACTCCTTCAAAATATCTGATGGTTTGCATATCGGCCGCCAGTTATTAATGGACGTGTCTGAGATGGGCCTGCCAATGGCAACCGAAGCCCTCGATCCTATTTCACCTCAGTATTTACAAGACTTGATCAGCTGGTCCGCCATTGGCGCACGTACCACTGAATCGCAAACCCACCGGGAAATGGCCAGCGGCCTGAGTTCTGCGGTCGGCTTTAAAAACGGCACCGACGGTAGCCTGACTGTCGCCACCAACGCCTTAAAATCTGTGGCCAAGCCCCATCGCTTCCTCGGCATTAATTCTGAAGGTAGCGTTGCCATTATCAAAACTAACGGCAATCCCTATTCGCACATTGTGTTGCGCGGTGGTGACGACAAACCCAATTACGATTCAGTCAGTGTTTCACTGTGTGAGCAAGCACTGGAAAAAGCCGGCATTGCACCCAACATTATGGTCGATTGTAGCCACGCCAACTCCAACAAAAACCATGAACTGCAAGTACTGGTAATGGAAAACATCACCAGTCAAATCGTCGAAGGCAACCAGTCTATTGTCGGCATTATGGTCGAAAGCAACCTGGTGGCAGGCAATCAAAAGCTCTCGGCCAATCGTGACGACATGGTCTACGGCCAGTCAGTCACCGATGCTTGTATTGACTGGGAGACGACCGAAAAATCTATTCTCGACATGCACGATAAATTGAAAGATGTGTTGCCGAAGCGATTAAAGGCGGATTAATTACTGTTTACTGCTGTAAATATTGAAAGATAAAAAAGGGGCTCTTCTTGTGAAGAGCCCCTTTTTTTGGTCTGGCTATGGGCATGAGTTAATGTGATGGCTGTAAATGTCGCACGCAAAGGCTTAACCCATTTCCCTTTGTTAGAAATTTACTTTCGATTTACAGCAGACATAGAAAAAACAACCTGAGTTACTACAAGCTATTTACGATAACTAGCCTGTGAGTCACTGACCTCTTGAACCAATATCCAGCCCGGACTGGGATCATATTCCTGTATTTCACCAGCAATACCCGCTCCATCTGGCCCCAGATTCTGTTCGTAGACAAGGCCCGCCTGACTCACCAGAAAACTCATCACACCGCTTTCACCATATTCTACTGGCCAGGCAATCAGTGCGAAACCAGACCGCATATCGTCACCCATCATATAGTTGTATGCGCCACCCCGAGCGTGCTCGCCCTGAGCTTTCAGTATCTTGTAAAAATAACCGTGGTAGCCACCACTCGAGGTGTGGTCTGTTATTAATGGGCCTAGCGGACTGGAGGTTTCGTCAGATTCGGTTTGCCAATACAGTCCATCATGGGTTTCCGGTGTGCTGACGAACTGCTGAGCATATTCCAGTTTGCCGTTGTCATTATGATCCTGTTCGGCATATTCCATTTGGGCGTCATGGTAAGCCAGTACTGCCTGCATAGCAGCGAGCTCGTTCCTGCCGATACGCCGGATAAGCATTCGCTCAACACCTTCCTCCACATCAAAGTACCAGCCTGATTCACCGGCAACAATTGGAATAGGCAAGGTCCATTTATTATCACCAACTGCCAATAGCCTTTTATTATCACCTTCCGATAACATTGAATGACTCTGTTCCCAGGCAGCAATGAAATTATCGACGTCACCATCATCAACGTTATCTAATGGTAAAACCTGATGATAATTATCTCCCAGTAGCTGACCCAGGCTTTCCTCATCCCGGCTCTCGATAGCCTTAACCAAGGCATTCGCAGCATCGTCAGCGGTAACAAAAACAGACTGACCGACAACCGGATCAATCACCAATGTTGCATCTGTCGTATCTGGATCTGTACAGGACATCATCATTAACATCACGCCGGTTACCAGCGTTACAAACAGGGACTTGCCCAGGTTGAGGTGTCTACAGACAATAGCCTGATGCGTTTTATCAGTTTTATAGTTCATATCGGTCTCCTATCGCCTGTGTCCGCCGCCAAGACCGCCACTGTGTCCACCGCCAAAGCTGCGCATAGACCCTCGACTGGTATTGCCGCGACTAATATTCTGACGAGATTGTCGTGCATTTCCTGAGCCCCTGAGTGCGCTATCTCGCGATGCCGTGCTCCTAGTACTCAGTCCTCTGTCTGCCGCCTTATTGCGAGCCCCGCCAGTATCTCTCGTATTACTGCCGAGACCACCGGTACGATTCGCATTGTCGAGCGACTTCCTCACCTGATCCCCACTTCTACCTTGTAGTTCAGTGCGACCTTTAGCAGGATCAACCGCTCTCTGGTTCAATGTAGTGCGCGCCTTGTCACGCTGAGTATCGCGCCCTCGAAAGCTTTCTCGCTGGTCGGCACCATCACGTTTAGCATTGAACTTCTGACGACTGCCTTTATCTTTGTAGGGTACACCGCGGCGATTATTCGAATTATGATTCCAGCTATTATTTTTACGACTGGCATCAATTCTATTGCTATTGATATTAATTTCGTTGTGCCGATTGATATCGATGTCGATATCTCCACGACCCCAGTTACAGTTACCCCATAGAGAGTTCGTAATACCAACGCCAATACCAAAGCCTATCCCCGCCACAACGGCAGAACCAAAGCCATAACCAACGGGCCGATAGTAATAAGGTGTGTAGTGGGGCCACCACCAAACGCCATAAATAACAACGGGGTTGTAGGCTGGCACATAGACAATCTGAGGGTTAACTGGCTCGATGATAATGATTGTCTCGGTGCTTGAAGGCTGCTCGACAACCACCTTCTGTTGCTTCGTGGTCTCAAGATTGCCAGCGTCCTTTGCCTTCTTACGCAACTTCTGGACAGTGTCCATGACCTGATCTGAATCTGCCAGGAAGGCATCTCCGACGTCTTGCACCCAGTCCGGCTTGTCTCCAGCCATGGCTAACACTTGCGGAAAAGCAACCAATGCCATAACACTAGGATCCCAGGATTTACTCTGTACGGCCTTAACTGCAGCGTCTCCCTCCTGCTTCGGATTATCTTTTGACCACTTAACAGCATCAGCGACATCTGCCGGATAGGTCGATGCCATAAGAATCTGCGCGAGTAAAGAATCTGGATACAAGGCAATCGGCGCCATCATTTGATCCAGTTCAGCTTCACTAAAAACTGCATCCTCAGCGTGTGCGACCACATGGGATAGACAAAACAAAATGACGAGCAATAGCTTACTAATAATTACCGACGGTTTTACCATAATGAGTTCCTTTTATTCTCTACGGCCACTGGCTAGCGGCCTATCCTTTGTCATAACGCTGCACAGTATAGAGGAAGCTCTATACGTTTACTTTAACGCAAATAGGGGTCAAATCTTTCCATGCCACACCACACCACCTGCCATCTGTGCACTCACTCAATAACGTGACACCGGCCAACATTAACGCTACCGCCGTAAAACTACAACGCAGAAAGACCCACATTAATAATGCCCTGCAAGGTCTCACGGCTAGTATTCATCTTGGCATGCATGCGCAGACCAACGGCCAGGGTCAATAAATAGTCGGCCATCGCCTTCGGTGATTTTTTATTATCGAGTAAACCCAATGACTGAGCCTCAGCCAGGCGTTTTTCAAACAAGGCGTTGAGGGGTTTCGTGCGCTGTTCCGCTTCATCGGCCAAGTGATGATTGACGTGAGCAAACTCAGAAATACTGTTAAATAGTAAGCAGCCCCGTGAGCGAATCATTTCATCTTCAATCAAACAGACACTTTCAAGAAAGCTGCGGATGGCGAGCAGAGGGTCATCAATCGACCACAGTGTTGCCTTTAAAGTCACCGCCACCTCTTCGACGTACATGTCGAGAGCTTCGAGAAAGAGCCCCTCTTTATCGCCGAAAGCTGCGTATAAACTGCCCCTGTTGAGGCCCATGGCACTCAGTAATTTCTGTATCGAGCTGGATTCATAACCATCAGCCCAAAATACTTGCATGGCAGAGTTAACGACGTCGAGTCGATTGTATTCGGGCGGTCGTGGCATGAGGATTTATTTACTTTCGAACGAGGTCGAAAATATACCACTAAATAAGATCAAGACATAAGGGGGAAGATGAGAAGTCACCACAGCCTGGCGCTGTGGTGAAAAAGTGACGGCTTATTTATAAAAGGCCTGAGAGCTATCGCTGTGATCGGTAATATCGCGCACGCCTTTTAGCTCGGGGATTTTCTCCAGCAAAGTACGCTCAACCCCATCTTTCAGGGTGACATCAGCTTGGCCACAACCCTGACAACCGCCGCCGAACTGCAGTACTGCAATATCACCATCCATCTCTTCCAGGCTGATATTACCGCCGTGAGCGGCAAGCCCCGGGTTGATTTCGCTGTGCAGTATGTAATTAACTTTATCCTCTACCGGGCTGTCATCACTCACTCGCGGCATGCGGGAATTGGGGGCACGAATACTGAGCTGGCCACCGAGGCGATCAGCAGAATAGTCGACCTTTGCGTCTTCCAGAAAAGGAATACTGCGCTTATCGAGATAGGCCTTTAGCTTGGGTAGCTCGAGAAGTTGATCTTCTTCCTGCTCCTCACCGGGACGGCAATAGGCTATACAGGTCTCCGCTTTCGGCGTGCCCGGATCGGCAATAAAAAGACGAATGGCAATGCCTTCGCAATCCTGCTTTAGCAGTAAGTCGGACAAATATTCCTGGGCCGATTCGGTGATTTCGATACTGCTCATTACGACTACCTATACCTGAGTAAATTACTCATGTATTTTAGCAAGCCTCAGCTCGACACTCAATGCTTATCAATCGCTGGCCTCAATTCAGCAGTAGCGAGCCTTCTGTAAAGCAAGCTGCTAAAATGAAACGTTATTTTCTCGCACTATCAAAACTGGATAATCTGTTGAACACTCTCGAAAATCGTATCGCAGCACTTCATCAAGCCGTCGCCAGTCGCTTGCTCTTTCTCGATGGCGCCACTGGTACCATGATTCAGCGTCACAAGCTGGACGAGGCCGACTTTCGTGGTGAGCGTTTTGCCGACTGGCATCAGGATTTAGGCGGCAATAACGATTTACTGGTGCTGACGCAGCCAACGATTATTCGCGACATTCACCGCGCTTATCTCGATGCCGGTGCCGATATTATCGAGACCAACACCTTTAATGCCACCTGCGCCTCGCAATCCGATTACGGTATGGAAGCCATCGTTTACGAGCTAAACTTTGAAGCGGCAAAAATTGCCCGCGAAGCCGCTGATGAATTCAGCCTACTAACACCCGAGAAGCCTCGCTGGGTAGCCGGCGTTATTGGGCCGACCAGTCGCACGGCCTCCATCTCCCCCGACGTTAACGACCCTGCTGCCCGCAATACCACTTTCGACGCCCTGGCTGAAGATTATCGCAACGCTACTCGCGCACTGATTGCCGGTGGTAGCGACATCATTATGATTGAGACCGTATTCGATACGCTGAATGCCAAGGCCGCTGTTTTTGCCGTGCAGGATGTTTACGAAGAGTTGGGTATTGAATTACCGATTATGATTTCCGGCACCATTACCGATGCCAGTGGCCGTACGCTGTCGGGACAAACCCCCGAAGCCTTCTGGAACAGTCTCGCCCATGCAAAACCCTTTTCCATTGGCCTCAACTGCGCATTGGGTGGAGAGCAGCTGCGCCCCCATATTGAAGAGCTGTCCAATATTTGCCCCACGTTAATCAGCGCCCACCCCAATGCCGGCTTGCCCAATGCCTTTGGCGAATACGATGAAACCCCGGAAGAAACAGCGCAAATTATTGAGGGCTTCACCGACAGTGGCCTGCTGAATATTGTCGGCGGCTGCTGTGGTACCACCCCCGATCATATTCGCGCCATCATTGCGGCCTGTGAACATAAAGCGCCGCGCACGGTGCCCGACGAAGCACAAAGTTGCCGCCTCTCCGGCCTTGAACCCTTCACCATCAATAGCGATTCCCTCTTCGTTAATGTCGGTGAGCGCTGCAATGTCACCGGTTCAGCCCGCTTTAAGCGGCTGGTACTTGAGGGCGATTACGAAACCGCCCTCGCCGTAGCCCTGGAACAGGTCGAAAACGGCGCGCAAATTATCGACATTAATATGGACGAAGGCATGCTTGATGCCGTCGAAGCCATGACCACATTCCTGAAATTAATTGCCTCGGAACCGGATATCTCCCGCATTCCGATTATGGTCGACTCGTCCAAATGGCACGTTATTGAAGAAGGATTGAAGTGTATTCAAGGCAAGCCGGTGGTCAACTCCATCAGCATGAAGGAAGGCGAAGCACCCTTTATTGAACAGGCCAAACTGTGCAAGCGTTACGGTGCTGCCGTGGTTGTCATGGCTTTTGACACTGACGGTCAGGCCGATAATTTACAGCGGCGCATCGACATTTGCGGGCGCAGCTACGACCTATTGGTCAACGAAGTCGGTTTTAATCCCAACGATATTATTTTTGACCCCAATGTTTTTGCCGTTGCCACCGGTATTGAAGAACACAACAATTACGCCGTCGATTTTATTGAAGCCTGCCGCTGGATTACCGCCAATTTACCCGGTGCAAAAATATCCGGCGGCATCAGCAACGTGTCTTTTTCCTTTCGCGGCAACAATCCAGTGCGCGAGGCGATTCACTCCGTCTTTCTTTATCACGCTATTAAGGCGGGCTTGAGCATGGGCATCGTCAACGCCGGCCAGCTCGCGGTATACGATGATTTACCTGCCGAATTGCGTGAGGCCGTCGAAGATGTGATTGGCAACAAGCGCGATGACAGTACCGACCGCCTACTCGCCATCGCCGCTGATTACCTCGGTGACGGCAGCGCGAAAGAAAAGAAAGAAGACCTCGCCTGGCGTCAATTCGATGTGAATAAACGCCTCGAACACGCCCTGGTGAAAGGTATTACCACCCACATTATTGAAGATACCGAAGAAGCTCGACTGCAAGCCGAACGCCCCCTGCATGTGATTGAAGGGCCGTTGATGGATGGCATGAATGTGGTCGGCGACCTGTTTGGCGAGGGCAAAATGTTTTTGCCCCAGGTGGTTAAATCGGCGCGGGTAATGAAGCAGTCCGTCGCTCACTTACAGCCTTTTATTGAAGAGGAAAAAGACGGCGACGTCAGCAGTAACGGCAAAATATTAATGGCTACGGTAAAAGGCGACGTCCACGACATCGGCAAAAATATCGTCGGCGTGGTACTGCAGTGCAATAATTTTGAAGTGGTTGATCTCGGTGTAATGGTGCCTTGCGACAAAATACTCACCGTCGCCAAAGAGGAAAAGGTCGATATTATTGGGCTATCGGGCCTTATCACTCCCTCCCTTGATGAAATGGTTTATGTTGCTTCTGAGATGGAAAGACTGGGTTTTGACGTACCCTTAATGATTGGCGGCGCAACCACCTCAAAAGCGCATACCGCTGTAAAAATAGACCCTAAATACAATCTCGCCCAGGCTATTTATGTCGCCGATGCCTCCCGTGCCGTCGGCGTTGCCAGCAAGCTGATGAACCCAGAAAAACGTCAGGCCTATTACGATGACACCGCCGCCGAATACGAGGTAGTGCGCGAACGTGTCGCCAATAGAACACCCCGTGGTGACATTGTGCCCTACGAGAAAGCCGTCGAAGCCGGCTGGCAATACGACTGGGCAAGCTACGAGCCGGTGCCGCCAAAAACTATCGGAGTGCAGGTCTTTAAAGATTATCCTTTAGATGAGTTAATCGACACCATCGACTGGACGCCCTTTTTTATTACCTGGAGTCTGGTCGGAAAATATCCAAAAATATTCAAAGACAAAGTCGTCGGTGAAGCGGCGCAGAATTTATTCGACGACGCCCAGGCCATGCTCCGCGACCTGGTCGACAACCATAAACTCAAGGCCAATGCGGTATTAGGTATTTGGCCGGCCAATCGCGTCGACGGTGATGACATTGAAATATACAGTGCTATCAGTGCCGGCGAGAACATTACTAGAGAGACCATCGCCACCGCCCACCACATTCGCCAGCAAACCCGCAAAGGCAAAGATGATACCCCGCTGACATCATTGGCCGATTTTATCGCCCCCAAAACCTCGGGGAAAATAGACTATATCGGTGCCTTTGCCGTCACCACTGGCATTAACGCCGACGAACTTGCAAAGGAATACGAAGCCAAAGGTGATGATTACAACGCCATTATGGTGAAAGCCCTGGCAGACCGGCTGGCAGAGTCACTGGCAGAACACATGCACCAACGCGTGCGCAAAGAATTATGGGGCTACGCCGCCGATGAAACTCTCGATAACGAAGCTCTAATCGGCGAGAAATATCAGGGTATTCGTCCCGCACCGGGCTATCCCGCCTGCCCCGATCACACCGAAAAACGCACAATTTTTGCTTTATTAAATGCCGAAGAAAATGCCGACATAACACTCACCGAAAGTGATGCCATGTTCCCCGCCGCCTCAGTGAGTGGCTGGTATTTCGGCCACCCCGAAGCCCATTATTTTAATACCGGAAAAATACAACGCGACCAGATCGACAGTTTGGCGCAGCGTAAAAATTCTAGCACCAAACAGCTCGAACGCGAGTTAGCGCCAGTGCTAGGCTACAACCCTGATTAAGGAGCTGCTGATGAACGAACAATCTAAAAGTGAACAATTAGTGGAAGAAGAGAAAAAGCCTAAGACCACTGACTTACTGAAAAGCACTCTGTCGGCAGCCATTGGCGTACAAAGTAACGCCAACCGTGAAAGAGATTTCAAACACGGTAATATCAAAACCTTTGTTTTTGCCGGTATTATTTTTACGGTAATATTTATTGGCACAGTAATTACCATCGTCAATATGGTATTGCCGTAGATTTTTTTAAAAAAAACAGATCAAGCCAAGTAAAACTGTAGCTCCTAGACCAGGAATCGCACTCAAAAACGGCTTAAAGCGTAGCGGCCATGGCAATAGCTAACGCTTGTAATAAAGCTTTTTCCGCAGCAACCAGGGCACTGTAACCATTCGCACTAAGGGCTTTTGTTTCAGAAAAGCCATTTTCAGAAATAACCGTCCGCTCATCAGTATCTATCACTACCCAGTAGGCAACCAGTCGAGCCTCGCCATTGGCTGTACCGTGGAGTTGATCTATGCGCAAATCGATACGACGCTGCCAATCCCGCTCACCACTATTGTTCGAGCGAATAATTTGCCCCGCTTGCGTAGACATTTCCTGCGCGATAAATGCACGTAAACTATCTCGTAGAGGCTCAGCCCACTGATGGTCACGGGCCGGACGCACCTCACCAGCACTTGTCTCCAGTACTAAACCCAGGCCATCAATATAAGGTGCTACCACCACAGTTCCCAACCCGACGACCTTAGTCTGCTTTTCAACGGCAAATTGACTGGACCTGTCACTACGCAATAAATACTGATTTAAAGTGGGGATAGAACTTGAGCAAGCAGTGATTAACAGTATTGCTATAAAGAATAAAAACTTCATTTGGCGTGAGCCTCAGGTATAGGATCAGATTCAGGTGTCGTAAAAAAGATTAGCGAGTTGGGGCTAATTGATAACTTCCGAATTAATGTGTCCAAACTTTTTAGCGTCGCATTCAAGGTGCCAACAGAAGAACCCAGGCTCTGCGCCATTTTAGAATTTGGTGAAAGCCCGTCGAGAACAGTACGCAAATCATCCAGCGTATCAACAAACTCCTCAGGTAAAGCCTGTGTATCTTCACTGGCCAGAACACGATTCACAGAATCAATGGCCGCGGTCAACGATGCCAGCGTATCATCTGCTCTGCCCAGGACTTTATTAGCGCCGACAACGGTTTGCTCAAGCGGTAAGGCATTGAGCTTTTCTAGGAAGTCATTCACCTGGTGCTCTAGCCGGGCAATACCCGTTTCTATAGTGGGGATGACACTGTATTGCTGAAATTCACCCAGCTGTGCAGGCTCTTCATCAGGGAAATAATCAATGCTGATTAGCTGCTTGCCAGTGAGTAAATTGCCCGTTTCCAAAAAAGCACGTAGACCATTGGCGCGAACACCTTTGGCGATAACCTTTCTTAAGCCATCGACCGCTTGCTTGCTATCACCGATTTCAAGGCGGCCCGGCTCGACATAAATTAATACGGGAATAGCCCTCCCCGCCTCCGACAGCCCCTGCGACGCTAGCTCCTTAAGTAAAATACGCTCCACACGGCCTATTTCTATGCCGCGGTATTCCACTGGCGCGCCCGGTACCAGACCGCGTAGTGACTGAGAGAATGACACGACATAATATGCCCCGTGACGATAGGGGTTTTCGAGAATGTCATCATAGGATTTATAAAGTTTATATGCTCTACCACTTTCTACAGGGCCGCCTGACGATAGCCCGGGAATTGACCCGAAGGCCACGCCACCCAGCAAGATGGTGTCCATGGAGCCCATTTCCACCTCCAGACCATCGGCGGAGACTTGCATCGCGATGCCACTGGTATCCCAGAAGCGCGTGGAGCTACCCATCAGCTGGTGATACGGGGCATCAATAAAAATATCGTAGCGCACCTGCCCTCGTTCTGGATCAAACGCCATAGCCTCTACCCGGCCCACTGGATAGCCTCTGTAAAGTATAGAATTACCCGCACTTACTGATCCAGCACGATCACTGTAAAGTGATAAGCGCAGTCCCGGGGCATCAGCAGGCGTAAGCGGTGGGTTTTCAAGGCCAACGAAAGCCTTCTTCTTAACCTCCTCGCTACCGGGAGCCATCTCAATATAGGCACCCGACAGGATGGTACTCAAACCCGACACGCCCTCTGCACCAATACGGGCACGGACAATCCAGAAGCGGGTATCGTCAACCAGCAGTTTCTTTGTCATTTGGTCGAGCTTGATGGTCGCCGTTACACCGGACAAATCCTCTTTAATGCTGACACTATCCACTAGGCCGACATTAACATTCAGTAATCTGACCCTGGTTTTACCCACCTCCAAGCCATCTGCACTTTCAAAATCAATGGTAATAGTTGGCCCTTGTGTCAGCAACGAGTGAGCAACGATCACTACACCCACAATGAGAGTCACCAACGGCAGAATCCAGATTGCAGAAAACGTCCTGCCGCTACTTACAGTCGCCTTCATTTCATTCATCATTATTTTCCCGTTGGTCCCACATCAATCGTGGATCAAAACTTTCCGCCGCTAACATCGAAACCATCACCACACTCGCAAAGGCAATGGTCGCTGTTCCCGGGTGGATAACGATTAAGTTCGTTAAATTAATTAATGCCACTAATATCGCCACCACAAACACGTCAATCATTGACCACTTGCCAATAAACTCAGTAATTCGATATAAAACAGTGCGTTGACGAACAGTCTCTGGCGGGCCATTACGCACACTCCAGCACAGGTAAAACATCATCGCCAATTTAGTAGAAGGAATCATCACGCTGGCAAAAAAAATCACCCCGGCAATCGCTACAGAGCCCATATCAAGCAGTAACACCACGCCGCCAATAATCGTGCTTGGTGTTGGCTGGCCCAGTTGATCCGTCACCATAATAGGTAAGATATTGGCCGGAATGTAGAGTATGCAGGCCGTAAACAACAGCGCCAGGGTACGCCCTATGCTATTCGATTTACGTAAGTGCAGAGCAGCACCACAACGCGGGCAAAGATGAAGGTTAGCGTCAGCCAGCTTAAAACAAAGATGGCAGGAGGCAAGCCCCTGTGAGGCAGCCGTCATGGGTGAAATTGATGGTGAAATCGACGGAGAAGTTATCGTTGTATCAGCCCCTGGATCATTCATGGCTGTAGAGCCTCAATGCGCCGCCAGCACTGAGCACGATCGAGCACAGACAAGGACAAAACAAACAGCAGGCTAAATACAGCGTAGGCCCAAAACGAAAGGCCCATGACGACCGTTGCCATATGGCCAATTTTTACCAGGCTAATCAGTACACCAATGAAAAACACTTCAACCATACACCAGCCTTGCAAAGTGAAAATCAGCCGCCCCACGGGCCGCAGCCAGTGGTAATGGCGTTCAGTCAGTAGCGCAATATTCAACGCCAACATTAAAAAAAGCACCAGCGCTGGAATCAAAATAATAAAGGCCCCTACCAAAAATGCCAGATCTGGCATGCCGTCACGCCACAGGTTAAGCGCTGTCTGCGGCAAAGTCATCACGCTTTCCAGACCACTCGCTTTGAAAAACATAAAGGGATAACGGCAAGCCAGTGCCAACAGGATAAGTGCGGCGCTGGTATAGGCAATTACCCGGCTCGTTTCATCGACACGATAGGTGGACAGAAAGTGTCCGCAGCGGGAACAACGTGCCGACTCACCATTACTCAATATCGAAATATCGAACATCACGTCACAGGAGGGGCAGGCAACATAATCAGCCAGATCACCATGTCCCTCTTTACTTTTTATTTTCAGACAACACTCCATTACAAATTTAATATTGGGTACTTACCCTGATGCTCAGCCTTGGCACCAGGGCAAATTATAAGGATGCCTCTACAAAAAAACAGTATGCTTGAGATGATTTCAAAGAGAGCATCATTCACGCCAACTTGTTGTTTACCCAACTGCTAACGTCTGCAGGCTATTCATGCTCCAAACCCTTGCCATTATTTTTACGACTCGAGTACCGCAGCTGAAATTACTGCAACTTAAATCACTACGAAAGAAAGCCATTCTATGCCTGTGCTTCACCATCGCCCCCACTTTCAGTATTCATGCAGAGCAGGTCACCGCCGCCATTGCCGCCAATTTTGCGGGGACGATTAAGCAATTAAAGCCACTATTTGAACAACAAAGCGGCCATCGCCTGGTCACTAGCTTTGCCTCCAGCGGCACCCTGTTTGCGCAAATACATAACGGCGCGCCCTTCGATGTTTTTCTCTCCGCCGATGAACAACGGCCTCGTCAATTAATCAAAGAAGGTCTCGCCGTCGCTGACAGCCCGTTTATTTATGCCACTGGCCGACTCGTATTATGGAGCAGCCAGTCCGAGCTTATTGATCCGCAGGGCAATGTTTTACGCGCTGGCAACTGGCAACAGAAAGGCATACGCCACATCGCCATCGCCAACCCTAAAACGGCACCCTATGGCAGGGCCGCCCTGCAAACTCTGAAAACAATGCAGCTAGTCGATGCCACAAAGCCCTATCGCGTCACCGGGCAAAACATTGCCCAGACCTTTCAGTTTGTCGTATCAGGTAATGCCCAGCTGGGCTTTATCGCGCAAACCCAGGTGCTAGCTCTACCAAAGAGTGAGCGCGGCTCTCATTGGCAAGTGCCAAAAGAAATGCACAGCCCCATTCAACAAATGGCCGTAATGTTAAACAGGGGGAGTAACAATAGCGCTGCCGAAGCCTTCCTTTATTTTCTACAAAGCCCTCAGGCTAAAGCAATTATTCGTACACAGGGTTACCGCTAACGGCCATGTTCAGCCTGTAACACACCAACATCACAAAACGCCTGTACCTGTAATCGCTACTGCCGCCGTTCTAATTTGATACTAGGCGGCCCTCGAAAAAGCATCCATAGTTCTGACAGAGGAATTACAAAAATGCCTTTACAAAGCTTGTTGCCGTGAAGGTGATTATTGGTGGAACCTGATTCCACCACTTACAGTTTTAAAATAGGGTTTCCCAACAACAAAACTATTTTTATTATTTAATTTCCTTACGAACGTTGGCTCTATGACGAAACGACCGTGCCTGGCTATTCACCCAAACTCTCCCGATAACCTGCATACTTTGGATTGGCAATCGCCAGCTTGTCCTGCAAAGTACTGCGCACATGGTTCATTACCCCATCACGCTGCTCATCGAGTTTACCGCTACGGATATCGGTACACAGCTCGGCATTAAGGTCATCCAGCCGCGAGGAGGTATCAAAACCCTCACCCTCTCTGCCCAACAGTTTTTGTAAACTCTGTAGCTCAGTACTATCGGCCCCGTTACCCAGGGCTAATTCACGTTGCACGATGCTGAGAATATTCGCCGCAACACGGCACTTGTAAATACTCGCACCGCTGAGTTGCGGCAATACATCTTTACGTAAAAAGGCTTCAACCCCGCCCAGTAGTTCTTCGGCACTGGCTCTATCTTGTGGCATGGTAGTACTCCAACAACATTGTATTGATGAGTTCAGTGGGCCTGTCAGCGTCCATGGCGAGGCGTGTCTCGCAGCGAATGGCCGTAGCCCTTCGCAAGAGGCACAACGCGGGCATGGGCGCTGACAGGCTCACCCTTCGGGCGTTCCTGTGGTGTCCCGCAACGGCGTTGCAGTGCTTGACAAGGTATTAACATTGTATACGCACTGCGCCTGGTTGCGAAACACCACAGGAACGCTGAATCCATCAATACAACGTTGATGGAGTACTAGGCTTCCTCTATCAGTTTTAACAGGTCAATTTCGTTTTCGCAGGCACGGCGGCCAATGGCCATATGTTCGAAGGAATCGATCAGCCCGGACAGGTGTTTATAGGCCTGAAACATGCAAATAATGCCCCACTTTAGCGTGCCCAGCACTTCCCAGAAATGCACCACCTTGGGGTCGACCTTACGGCCACCGGCGTCTTCATAACCGGCGAATAAATCTTCTCGCTGACCAAATCCACCCACCGGCTTGTCGTGCTGGCCAAAGCGCCAGGCGCGTACACAGAGCCAACCGAGGTCTTCCATGCCGTCGCCGACATGGCCCAGCTCCCAGTCGAGTACGGCGCGAATCCCCTCCGGGCCAACGACAAAATTGCCATTGCGGAAGTCACCATGAACGAGGCCCGAGGGCGCATCTTTCGGCATATTCTGTTCGAGCCAACGAAAGGTTAATTCAAAGGCCGGGTGATATTCGGGTCGCCCCACTTTTGTGTTGTCACGATAAAACTCGCTAATACCATCGAGCAATTCGCGGTAATAAGCCACTAAAGGCTGGACGGGCATTTGCACCAGATTCTTCGGCAACGTCGCCGGGTCGACCGCGTGTAAACCGGCAAGAATTTCACCACACTGCCGTGCCATCGTAAGGCGCGCACCGCTGTAGGCCTCGTCGCGTAAAATACGTGGCGCCAGTACCTCGCCCTCAATCCTGTCCATCACATAACAGCCGCCCAGGGTGTGATTTTCGGGCAGGGCAAAGTGAACTTTGGCCACCAGTCCACCGGCTTCATACACCGTGCGCTGTAGTTCAGCCTCGGTAGTGCGATCTAAAGAATACGTAGTTTTACCGCCGCGCCAACCCTCTTCCCCGGTGCTACCGGTATTGCCGGGATCGCGGCGCAAAATCAAACCTGTGCTGCTGCCGTCTGCACCCTGCCAGTCGAAAGACCAGGTTTCACGGGAGGCACCGCCGGACATTTTTTCGATGTTTTCAGCCTTACCGGCAGGAAAATAAGCTGCCGCTTCTTCCGCTAATAACCCGGCAACTTCACTGTCACTCAAGCCCGGCGTTGTATCTTCCTTATTCACCCCCTTATTCACGAGAAGATACCATTCGGTTTGCCATCAATAATCTGGTCAAGGTATTCCGACAAACCGTAACCAACCCTGCCATTGCAGCGGTACTCAGTCATGCCTTCAGTAATACGCGTCATCAACTCAGTACCGTCGTCGAGGGTGCGGCGGTTACGCAAAGGAATTAAAGACATCACCCGGCCTTCAATTTCGTATTCGGCGTGGTCTGTTTTCGCCCAGGCTTTTAAGGTCTTCTGGTAATAGTTGTCATCCCACTCGGTCTCGATAGTGGCTTCGCGAATCAAATCGTAGCGCCCTTCATTCAGCACCATGCCGCCGATCAGTTTAGTGCCGTCACCGAGGGTTTTATTGAGGCACATAATGGCGAAGTCTTCGCTGAAGTTCATCGGCAACCAGCGATAGAACTGCACGTTCTGCCAATAGCGTGGCCCCCAACTGTGGTCACGCAAACCCAGGCCGTCGATAGTGTAAGTTTTGTCGCCGACAACAATCTTGCCCGTACCCGCAATGTGCTGCTCGTAGTGACCGAGATAAAAACCCGCATTGGGATTGTCTTCCAGGGGCGAGCCATCGGCATTCACCGGCTCACCACCGTACATGGGCGACACACCGCGATAACTTAACTCTACCGAGCAAGGTAATTTCGGATTGTTTTTAAAGGCCTTACTGGGATCGATCATTTCACTGGGGTTTTTCATCAGCAGTACTTCACCACTGTATTTCACGGTCAATGCTTTGTAAGGCTCGTCGATAATGAATTCCATACCCCCGGCTTTAAAGGCATCGTTGTTGGCAATTTTTGCCCGTTGAAACATAAAGGCAATGGAGCCATCGGGCAGATAAATACAGGCCGTCATTTCTGCATTACCTTCGTTGGCCCGGTTGCCGATACGGAACCAGCCGCCGATCTTGCCCTTGGGGTCATAGACATTGAAGTACATGCTTTCGTTGAAGTTAACTTCGCTGCCCAGTGGGTGCATGTATTCATCTTCGGGGTTGAGCTTTAAATAAGCACCTTCCGGTAATTTCATCGACGTATTCCTTAGTTATTAATAATTAGTTAGGTATTAATCAATTCGATTTTTTATAAGATAATCTATTTATGAAATCACCTATTTATAAGTTCAACCTATAAGGTCAACGTCGGGCAGGTTTTCTGCCACATCAAGGTAATCTTTACCCGCCTGCAAAGCCTTAACAACAATAGCCAGGGGCTCGGGCCAAATTTCCGGCAGGTCAGCTTCGCCGCCAATAATAATAGGAAAAGCCAATTTTTCGAGCGGCGGACAAAAGTCCGCGTCAACACCCGGCTTATTACCCCGCGGATCAATGCGATACCAGCCGTGCTTTTGAAGATAAACACCCACCAGGCCGTGCAAACAGAAAGGTGGACGATCGTGATCAATCGTTAAGCGCTGATAACACAGGCCCGCCGGGATTGAATTGGCCCGCAGTAAAGCCGCTAGCAAGTGACTCTTGGCGTAGCAATAGCCGGTGCCATGTTCGAGTACAGCCGAAGCACGGCAGGTTACCGGGTTCTGCTGACTGTCCCAGCTATGACTAATACTATCGCGCACAAAAACAAAGCAGGCTTTGGCTATCGCCTCATCACCCTGAAGATCGCCAGCGAGATCCACCGCTTTCGCTGACACAGCCGGGTCTCGCCAATCAATAATTTCGCTATTGTTTAAATATTTTTGCACAACTTTTTTACCTTTAATTGACGACGATTTTTATTCACTTTAAAAGTTGATTTACGCGTAACGACTGCCCGCTGCAGACCCTGCGGGAAAGGCCTGACTAATTTCTGCCAGTTCAGCCTGTGACAGCTCAACATCAACCGCGCCAATATTACTGTCAAGATTTTTAATGCGGCGCGTACCGGGGATAGGGAGTATCTGCTCGCCCTGCGCCAGCAGCCAGGCCAGTGCCAATTGCGCAGGCGCGCAATTTTTATCAGCGGCCATTTGTTTAACTTTATCGGCCAGTTTTAAATTCTCTTCAATATTGCCCGCCTGAAAGCGCGGGTTAGATTTACGGAAATCTTTATCGCTCATCTCCGCAGTATCAGTAATAGTGGCCGTCAAAAAGCCTCGACCCAATGGGCTGTAAGGGACGAAAGCAATATTTAATTCTTGGCACACACCCAGCACTTCGGCCTCGGGGTCGCGAGTCCACAATGAGTATTCACTTTGCAGTGCGGCAATAGGATGCACCTTGCTAGCACGACGAATTAAAGCCGTGTCGGCAGAGGCTTCTGACAAACCCAAAAAGCGCACCTTGCCCGCAGTAACCAACTCAGCCATCGCGCCAACGGTGTCTTCTATCGGCACATTGGGGTCAACACGGTGCTGGTAATAAAGATCGATGCAGTCTATGCCGAGACGTTTAAGGCTAGCATCGCAGGCTGATTTCACATATTCGGGGCGGCCGTCAATTTTCATTTCCAGTCCGCCTTCAGGTCTTAGTCGAGCACCGGCGATACCAAACTTGGTGGCGATAAAAGCCTGACCACGACGGTCGGCAATGGCGCGACCAATGAGGCTTTCGTTATGGCCTTTGCCATAAACGTCGGAGGTATCGAGAAAATTTAGCCCTGCCGCCAGTGCGTGATGCAGGGTGGCGATGGATTCCGTCTCATCGGCCGGGCCGTAGAAGTCTGACATCCCCATACAGCCTAGCCCAATGGCCGATACTTTTACGCCGCTACTACCCAGTGTTCGGTATTTCATGGCCTAGCTCCAGTTCGTCTATTTTTCTTATGAGTATCACTGTCGTTTTTATAGTATTGCATTCACAGAAAAACCCGAGCAACACAGCCGTGCTGCCCAGGTTAAGCATCGATTTATAAATCGATGGCTGTTTGCTGATCTGCCTTCTTGAGTGCTTCGCACTGATCGGCCCAGTCGTAACCCGCGAGAATGCGTTGAAAGCGGCTCTCTACCCAACTGCGTAAACCGGGGTCAGTGAAGATATAGGGCTGGTCGTCGATAATGGCTTCCAATACCTGCTCGCCCACCACATCGGGGCTGAGGCCTTTTTTCAACATAGCGACCATTTGCTCAGACTTTTTATCGGTAGAACCACCGTAATCATCGCCACGGTTGCGGGCAGAAGTACCCAGGTTGGTATTCACCACACCGGGGCACAGTACGGACACGCCAATATTATCTTCAGTGTGTTCGGCCATCGCTGTTTCAGACATGGCGACTACTGCGTACTTCGAGGCATTGTAGGCGCTGAGGTTCTTCCAGCTAAACATGCCCGCCATCGACGCAGTGTTGATGACATGGCCACCTTCACCATGTTCTTTGATCAGCGGCATAAAGGCCTGCAGGCCCCAAACCACGCCCCACATATTGACGTCGATAGTCCAGCGCCAGTTTTTCTCGCTGGTACTTTCAGCACTACCGTCAGCGCCAACACCGGCGTTGTTCACGCAGACATGCACTTTGCCAAAGGCATCGACTGTTGCCTGCGCTGCGGCAAACACCGAATCTCTATCGGTGACATCAACCACCACACCGGCAACATCACGACCCTGGCCTTTTAGCTCTGCGACTGCAGCGTCGAGCGGATCTTTTTGAATATCACCGAGCATGACTTTCATACCGGCAGCCGAAAATGCCCGTGCCATACCCAAACCCATACCGCTGGCGGCACCCGTAATAAAGGCGACTTTACCTTGAACGTCTTTCATGGTTTTTCCCTGTAGTTATAATTATTTGGTTACAGTGCAGCTCTCTTTACAAAGACAAAAGCCTGAACCGTTTACAATTGGTTGCCGAGTCAATATATCGTAATCGAACCGGGAATTGATAGCCCAATACACTCTGGACATTTGATGAGCTCGGAACAGCCGATGAATTCTAAGCGTTATTATTGGTGCTAAAAGCTACGACGGCCTGGGATGTAAGCTCAATACCAACACTTTGCCCAGTACTGAAACTCTCACTGTTGGCGCTGGACAGTAATAACTTTTCGCCACTCTCAAGCTCAAGTGTTAACAGACTATCTTCACCGCGAAACAAGCGCTCGACAACCGTAGCCCTAATGGAGCTTCCATTATTTATCTGGATATTCTCTGGGCGAATTAAGACCTGTAAATCAGCACCAATACTCGCGCTACTCTGTTCGGTATAACTGGCCGTACCCACTGCCGTTTGCAGTTTATTGTCAGCGAGCACCTTACCTTGAACGAAACTACCTAAACCGACAAAGTCGGCAACGACCTTTGAGGAGGGCGCACGATAAACCGACAGGGGAGCACCGTACTGCGCCAGGTCACCCGCAATGAGCACGCCCAACTTATCAGCCCAGCTAAAGGCTTCTACCTGATCGTGGGTCACCATCAGGGTAGTGATATTTTTTTCTTTCAGTATTCTGAAAACATCTGCAACCAGGTCCTGGCGCAACTCACTATCAAGACTCGAAAAAGGCTCATCCAGAAGTAACAGGTCTGGCTCCGGGGCAAGGGCCCGCGCCAAGGCTACCCGCTGTTGCTGACCACCCGATAATTGATGGCTATAGCGGCCAGCAAAATCTGATAAGCCCACCAATTCAAGTAAGGAGGCTATTTTCTCATCAGCCTCCGCTTTACTCAGGCCCGCCAAACCGAAGGCGATATTCTGCTGTACTGTCAGGTGAGGGAATAAGGCTAAATCCTGAAACAACATGCCCACTTTGCGCTGCTCTGGCGGTACGGTGAATTCAGTAGTGCTAACCCGTACACCATCAATAGAAACCTCACCACTTCGTACTTGTTCAAAGCCCGCGATGGCGCGCAAGAGAGAGCTTTTCCCGCTGCCCGAGGGGCCAATTAGGCAGGCACTCTCGCCCTTTTTCAGGGCTAAATTAATATTGTTTAAAACAATATTGTCACCATAGGCCAACGACATATTGTCTATTTTAAGCATCATACGACATACCTTTTTTACTCATCCCCGGAGGTCTTGCTACTTGCCTGTATGGCCCGCGTCAGAAGAATCACGGGGAAAATACTGACCAGTACAATAGCCAGGGCTGGCAGGGCTGCATCTGCCAGGCGCTCATCGGAAGCTAGCTCATAAGTGCGCACCGCAAGCGTATTAAAGTTGAAGGGACGTAAGATTAACGTGGCCGGTAACTCTTTAACGATATCGACAAAAACCAGTAGCAGCGCACTCAGCACACTCCCCTTTAACATCGGCAAATGCACTTTAAACAACACGCGATTACGGCTAGCACCAAGGGAACGGGCCGCCTGATCCATACTGGGTTTAATACGCCCTAAACCACTTTCAATATTATTCAGTGCCACCGCCAGAAAACGCACAGAGTAGGCAATAACTAAGGCCGCAATAGAGCCCGATATGAGCAAGCCGCTACTCACACCCCATAGATCCTGTAGAAGAGCATCCAGCTTTTTATCAAACCAGGTCAGTATCAACAACACGCTCACCGCTATCACCGTACCGGGCACGGCATAACCAAGGCTGGCCAGATCAATCGGCAGCGCAACGCCGATACTCTTCCGCAAGCGTTTTGCATAGCCAAAAACCAGGGCAATGGCCACAATAATAAGGGCTGAAATAGCCGCTAACATAAAACTATTAAATAGCAGCGTGATAAAACGCTGATCGATTTGTTGAACGCCAACCGTAAAAGCCCAACCAAGCAACATAATAACGGGAACCCCAAAGCCTAAAATAAAGGGTAATAAGCACAGCAGGGTTAAAGTAATAGACGGCCAGCGTGCTAAGGAATGATGTTTCGGGCGAGTACTTTTCTGCCCCTGATAATAATAGGCATTTTTACAGCGAGAATATTTCTCTAAAAACACAAGAATCAACACAAAGCTCACTAACAGTGCAGAGAGTTGTGCAGCGGCAATTGCATTGCCCATTCCAAACCAGGTGCGAAAAATACCCGTAGTAAAGGTATTAACACCAAAGTATTGCACCGTTCCGTAATCGGCAAAAGCCTCCATCATCGCCAGTGCCGTGCCGGTTAAAATAGCGGGCCGCGCCAGAGGAATAGCAATTTTTAAAAAATGATCACGAGGTCTACGGCCCAGTGAACGGCTCACTTCGTACAGTGAAGCCGACTGCTCAGAAAATGCGGTGCGCGCAAGGATATAAACATAGGGATAAAGCACCAGGGCCAACATAACGATGGCACCCGGCAAAGAACGTATTTCTGGGAACCAATAGTCACCGTTGTGCCAACCGAAAGTGTCTCGCAACAGCGTTTGCACGGGGCCGGCAAAGTCGAGTAGCCCGGTGTAGCAGTAGGCAATAATGTACGCGGGCATTGCCATGGGCAGTAGCACTAACCACTCGATACTGCGCCGTAAAGGGAATTCATAATGTGTGGTACACCAGGCTAGCAACGTGCCAATCACCAAACTGCCAGCGCCCACGCCGAATGCCAGTAGTAGTGTATTGCGAATATAATCGGCGAGAACGGTTTCCGCTAAATGCCGCCAGACATCCCACTCTATATGTAAGAGGCTGGCGAATATGGCCAGCACCGGCACAAATAAAAGTAATGCAGGAACACCGGCCGCCCAGGTCCAGCCATCTTTCAATACTGCGGGTAATTTCAAGCTATCTGAGCTTTTTCAAATACCGAAGGCAGGAAAACGCAATAATTACTTCCACCCTGCTCGGTCCATTAATTTCAGAGCGTCACCATTTAGTTCGCCCACTTTTTCGAGATCAACCTGCTGCGCCTTAAACTCGCCAAAACCGCTCAGTACGTCGCTCTGCTCAACACCTTCTCTTACCGGGTATTCATGATTGTGCTTCGCATACCAGGCCTGAGACTCGCTATCCAGCATAAACTCCAATAGCGCTTTGGCAGCATCAGGATGCGGCGCATATTTGCTGACCAATGCGCCCGACACATTAATATGCGCGCCGCGATTACTTTGATTTGGCCAAAATACACCGACCTCACTCGCCGCCGCAACTTCTTTTCCATCACGGCTACTCAGCATGCCGGCGAGATAATACGTATTGGCAATAGCGATATCACACTGGCCTGCCGCAACCGCTTTGATTTGATCTTTATCACCGCCCTTTGGGGGGCGGGCAAAATTAGCGACAAGGCCTTTGGCAAATTCCGCCGTCAGCGCTTCACCCTGCTGTATCAACATTGCGGCAATTAAAGATTGATTATAGATATTGCTGGAAGAACGAATACAGATTTTTCCCCGCCACGCCTCATCGGTAAGCCCTTCAATATCATTCAACTGCTCGGGTTTAACTCTGGCGACAGAATACATAATGGGCCGCGCTCGCGTCGTCAGTGCAAACCAATGCTCTGCGGGGTCACGCAAATTAGTGGGAATATAACGGCTGAGTACATCTGAACTGACAGCCTGCGTCAGGCCCAGCTGCTTAGCGCGAACCAGGCGGCCAATATCCGTGGTAATCAGAATGTCTGCCGAACCCAGTTCGCCTTCGTTAGCGATACGCGAAATAAGCGCATCGGCGTTACCGGTCAGCAGGTTAACCTTAATGCCCGTTTTCTCGGTAAAAAGCGCAAGCACCGGCAGTATTAAGGCTTCTTTACGCGCAGAGTAAACATTCACCTCCTGGGGCGCAGTACTCTCTATAACGTCATTTTTAGACTGCACGCTGCTGTCCGAAGAAGGGTCTTTACTCCCACAAGCCACAGTAGCGAGTAAAAAAGTAATAATCAGGAAAAGCCGTTGACGCATGGTAAATCTCAAATCAGTAAGAGGCAGGTCGCAAATAGACTGTGTGCTGAGCACGACCTAAATGATAACGCCTCTCGACTCTATAGAAAACAACTATTATTACTCTAACGGGGCTGTTCGCCCGGAATCTGTTAAAAGGCAGCATATCGGGCCGGCTACGCCACAGATATAAACACGTTGAAGCTCAGGGCATAAATGCTGCTAGAGGTAATTAACAATACCCGCTTAGGGTGCTGGCGGCGTCTCAGGCTGTCGAGGTGCCGCAAACCAAAGCATTACCGGAGCAATTATTGTCAAGCTGACAGCGAACAGCAACATCCATTCATAGCCACCGGACCAGTCATACAAAGCACCGCCCAGCCACGAACCCGTAGCCCCACCCAGCGACGAGAACAGCGAAATAGTACCAAAGATACTGGGGAAACGCGGCCCCGCAAACAGGTCTCGTGAAACGGAGGGAATAATCGGCGCATTCACCGAATAGCCAACACCCACCAAAACCGCAAACACAAAGGGCATCAACAAGCCCGGTATAACGCCTACCAATGCCAGCGCACCCACCGACAAAGCAATAAGAATCATTCCACCCGCAAAGGCTCGCTCGCGGCCAATACGGTCAGACAACGCGCCCCACATCATCTTGCCGGGAATACTGGTGATCCCAATAACACCGACAATAATTGAGCCCATGGTTTTCGCCACACCATGATCTACCATGAAGGCAAACTGATGCATGATCAGTAGCTGTGCAAGACAGCCCCCCGAGAAAAAAGCCAGTACCGCAAAGCGAAAGCTGCGGGAACGCATAGCCGTTGCCACCGTCCAGTCATAGACGGGACGTTCTGGAATAAAAGGGTCAGAGCCGTCCCCGCCAGAACCCTGCCTGGTAACAGGGGAAGGCGCAACGGGAGGTTCACGCAACAAAAAGAAAGCGGCGGGAAGAATCAGTAAAACCACCAGGGCCGCCAGACCCTGAAAAGCCAAACGCCAATCGTAATGTTCTATCAACGTATTACTCAGCGGCACGATGGTTAAAATACCCACACCAATACCCGCCGTCACAAAACCCAATGCAGTACCGACTTTATCGGGAAACCACTTCTCAGTAAGAATTACCGAAGGCACCCAGCCGCAGGCCCCAAGACCCAGGGCGCTGACGACACCAAACGATAGATACAACTGCCACCACTCATTCACCTGCGAAGTTAATAACAAGCCACAAGCCATAACAATTGCCCCGCTCATCATTAAACGGCGAGGGCCGAACTTCTCTACCAACCGCCCTGCAAAAGGGCCAAATAGACCGTGACTAAGAATAAACACCGACATCGCGCCCGCTGTCACTGAACGCGACCAACCAAAGTGTTCGATAAGTGCGACCAGAAAAACCGAATAGGAATACCAGATGCCGTAGAGCAAGCCCAGAGTCAAAAACAGGGTGACGATAACAACAAGCCCATGACGCGAGCTACGGGGTTCGCTCAAAGCTGACTCCAACAGTGGGGATAATTAGAAAATTGTCGGCTCTGTTAATACGAGCGCCGGCAGGAAATAAAAGTAATTATACGCTAGCAGGTTATTAAAATTCGCTGAGCCGAGCCTGCCCCAAAGCTTGCCCGCTGAAACACTCAGGGTGTTCTGAGCTGCCATTGCAGACATAGGTGACAGTGACAGAAACGGAGAGGATGGCTTTATGTTTCATCTATAGCTCTTGCTATTTATACACATGATCGTGATGACCAATATCAACAAGGATAATATCGTTCTCCTGAATCACCAACTCCAGCACAATGCGATAACTCATGGTGATTGAAACCGACGATAAACCACTGAGCCGCCCCTGCAAGCCATGCAGCCGCAGCGAAGGGTGATGGGGATTAAGCTCCAGCAGCTCCAGGGTTTTCTGGTACTGCTTATGAACCTCAGGATGTTTTTTTAAAAACTTTTTCGCCCGCTTAAGATAGCTTTCAGGATAGACCAGCCTAATCATTCGTTACACGCTGCATATGCTCGGCAACACTTTCGCTAATGGTGCGGCCTGCCTCTACATCGGCCCTGGCTTCTTGCAGGGCTACCGTCAACTCGTATTCACGTAACCTGGCATATTTATCGAGATCCATCACCACGTAGCGGTCTTTACCCCGCACGGAGATAATCACCTCCTCATCGTCTTTCAAGCAGGTTTCGACCGCTGAGATGCCTTTGGTTTTTAGTTCATTCGCCGTTACTGTGTTCATCGCTTTCCCCAGATCTTAACAACACTCTAAATAGTATTATTCAGCATACTACTAAACATGCGATCTGTCACAACCTGGCTTCGAAATAAGCCGCAATAGAGATGCGTACTTTCTTAGCTCACGATGCCTTAGCTGACCTACCCTTATCAGCCGTCATTTTGGTGTAAAGAGAGAGGGCGCATCAATGACTCCGACCCCATTGATTTGTGTCACTTTATGCTGGATATTGTTTTAGCGCGGCTTTTGCGGGTTTATCTGCTGAAGGTAGGTACTTTAACTTTCTCGCTGGAACTATTTGTTAGCTGGTTTTTTAGCGCATAAACTGGGCATATGCGGCACTCACAACATTTGGAATACTGGCAGCATCGAGCAAGGCAAGCATAGTTTTAAAATTCATACGATATGAACCACCAGCTGAAACACGACGACCAAGTGAATTAGTATTTGTGGATGCCGATTGAATAAGAGTTGAAATCTCTCTAGGTGAAAAGTTTTGGATCATTTGATCATAGTATCTCACTGCCGCGTTAGATACACCGTAACCATTCCCGACCCTACAACAACCAACTGTCTGAACATACTGCTCTTGTGCTGTTTCTGGAACCGCCCCTTGAGCTGATAATTCTAATAACCGTTCAGCAAAAGCTGGCTCATTATAAAAATTATTTGTGCCATTATGCACATCCCAGAGACGACTAATTGCGCGAGTGTATATGTGATGCTGTTCTGACTCATTCAATAAGCCAAGTAAACCTAGTTTTTCAAAAAACTGGAGTGATCCAGCATGTTTATCTTGATAGCCCTTAGCAACATATTCGGAATGACTATTAATAAGCTCTGATTTTATTGAAGCATTAAATGCATGTAATAAGCCTCCACAAAGATCAATAGAATTTAGTCGTGCTTGCTCTGGTGTATTTGGATCGCAGTAAATGCCATGAGCCATAGCCACAAGCATTTGCCTCTGCGCATCATGAGTTTCAGTGAGTCGCTGAACCCATATACCACATTGCTGGGCATTGAACCTCGGGCCTTTGACAGTAGATATAAACGCTCCAATATCTACCCCTCTTGGTAAGGCGGTATCTGCTAGTGCATACCGAACACAGCGATTTAAAAATGTCGTAAATTCTCTATCATTAATCTTTCCTAGAGTGGGATGTGCAGCAGAAAAATTATTTCTAACATCTCGACATTGGTCTAGGAAGAAAAACCCATCTTCATCTATTATGTTGAGCTTTAAACATAACTCCAACAACCTACTATCTTGTAGCTCAAGTAAATGTTTCTCTTCAAAATCATTTTGTTGTATTTGGGCTACAACAGGCAAACCAAATGTTCTAATTTTATCTCGCAAATGCAGAACTGCCGCATTCCAAATGTAATTCATTGCTCCATCAAACAATCCTGTGCTAACAGCGACACACATTCTTGCAATTAGCTCGCCTCTCAATACTTCCGGTATTTCTCGAAGTTCCCTTGGTAGATCACGCCATGCGTATTCAATTTCTTCAGTACTTGCCAATGCGGTTCTTGGGATTCCGAGGGCTGTAGTAAGCTGCTCTAGGGCAGGTAGTACAGTTGCAGGAAGTGCTGGTAACGCTGGTTCTTCCCTAACAATTATTTCGTTCATACTTTACTTCCATGAATGGTGATTCGTTTGACAGCCAACATTTTTATACTTCGTATGCGTACTTTGCCGAACTTAATATCCGCCGTACCTTTGCAAGCATTCGATTTAAAATATTATTTTTAGGCATCCAGAATTCCCTGCCGCGCTAAACGCGCACTCCCAAGAATAATAACACGCAAGCGGCATTTTCTGTGCCGGGCCGTCAACAGCACGACTGCATTGCCAGGAGTAGGCGATTTGAGGCGATACAGGGGCAGGAGAAGTTACCAACGGTGCTGCCTACGAGTCTACAAGAACGTATTTACGACGTGTCCGGCATAGAGGGTGATACTTGCCCCACTAAACCGACAGCTGATAAGCCCCATCCCCCATCCGTTTTAAAAACTCTGGCTTTTCAGAATCAAGCTCAAGCTTCTGTTGCAGCGTCGCAATATGAATATCAACAGCCCGCGTCTCAGTATTCAAATAACGGGGATAACCCCAGATCTGATTCAGTAGCTCATAGGCCTCAACGGTTTTACCCCTGTGTTCATAGAGGTATTCCAGCACACACATTTCTCGGGCGGTGAATTCAAGCTGCCCCTGAGGGCCTTGCCCCGACAAACTAGCGCAATCAATTTCAATATTGTCACCGAGTTTAATCTGCGTCGTCGACTGGCTTTTGTTTTGTAGGCGAGTGCGGCGCAGCAGGGCTTTGGCACGCTGTACGAGATCGGCATAGGCGAAGGGCACACTGGTGTAGTCATCGGCACCGTGGGTCAGGCCTTTAACCAGGGCCTTGTCATCCGAGTCGGCGGTGAGCATAAAAATCACTTGCCGGGGATGCAGTGCACGGACGCCAGCGCAGATTTCGGCGGCATCCATCTCTGTCATTCGGGCATCGAGCAGCAGTAGATCAAACTCACCGCTGCGGGCTTTTTCATAGCCGCTAACGGCATTATCTGTCGCTTCGACATCAAAGTGATGGTGTTCGAAAACGGCGACAAGACCCTGCCGAACATTCTCTTCATGCTCAATGACGATTATTTTAAAGCGCTCTTCCATACGTCTATTCTCTTTCTTTATTATTGTAGAGGTGAATCGCAGAGTCTCCCGAGTAACTTAATCGAGTTGCTTGTACTCCGGTATTGGGTACTCCAGTATTTCACAAATATGCGCGATCTCGCTTTTAATCCACAGGGGGTTAATCGCACCCCAGTCATTAATTTTATAGCCGCCATCTTTTTTGGCACCGACAAATTCACAGTTAATCGCCAACTCTTCAAGGGCGGCAATGGTGTCTTGCGCAGTGCGACGGGGCATGCCGGTGAGCTGGGTAATTTGCGGCACGGTATTAATGCCCGTGCTAATCAAATGTGCAACGTAAAGACGGCGATAGAAACTGGTTTTTGTTTTACTGTGTGTCATCGTTGTTTAAAAGCCGTTTCGTTTAAATGAAAAACCCGGAGGCAATTGGCTCGCATCCGGGTAAAGTCACTGTACTTTTAGCCTTCGTTCAAAGGGCTGAATCAAAACGCACAATTCAAGTGCTAGATTAAAGGGCCGCATCTATCAAAGCATTAAGCGTAGCACTGGGACGCATTAGCTTTTCAACTTTGGCATCGTCTGGCTGGAAGTAGCCGCCCATATCGACAGGATTACCCTGACAGGCGATAAGCTCATCAACAATCTTTTGCTCGTTTGCGGCAAGGCCTTCGGCCAATTTAGCAAAGCTGGCGGCCAGCTCGGTATCTTCCGTTTGCGCTGCGACTGCCCGCGCCCAATACATGGCCAGATAGAAGTGGCTGCCACGGTTGTCGAGTTCACGCACTTTACGCGATGGCGACTTGCCGTTAGCGAGCAACTCGCCCGTCGCCTGGTCAAGTGTCTTCGCCAAAATAGCGGCTTTCTTGTTGTCGTTTTTAATAGCGAGGTCTTCTAGAGAAACACCAATGGCCAAAAACTCGCCAAGGGAGTCCCAACGCAGGTGATCTTCTTCTTCAAACTGTTGAACGTGCTTCGGTGCTGAACCACCCGCCCCTGTTTCAAACAATCCGCCACCGGCCATTAATGGCACGACAGACAGCATTTTGGCACTGGTGCCCAACTCAAGAATGGGGAAGAGATCGGTCAGGTAGTCACGCAGTACGTTGCCCGTCACGGAGATGGTGTCTTTGCCCAGCTTGATGCGTTCCATGGTGTAACGAATGGCGCGATCGGGCGGCAGAATGGAAATGCGCAGACCTTCGGTATCGTGATCCTGCAGGTATTTTTCAACCTTTTTAACCATTTGCGCATCGTGACCGCGACGCTCATCGAGCCAGAAAATTGCAGGCATACCGCTGGCACGGGCGCGGGTAACGGCCAGTTTCACCCAGTCTTGAATCGGTGCATCTTTGGCCTGGAACATACGCCATACGTCACCGGCTTCGACATTTTCGTGTTCTAGCCAAACCTTGCCTTCACTATCAACCACACGCATGGTGCCGTCGGCAGGCAGGGTAAAAGTTTTATCGTGAGAACCGTATTCTTCGGCTTTCTGCGCCATTAAACCAACATTGGGTACTGTACCCATGGTGGTGGGGTCGAAGGCATCGTGGTGCTTACAGAAGTTGATCACTTCCTGATAAATAGTGGCGTAGCAGCTATCGGGGATCACCGCTTTAGTGTCTTCGAGCTTGCCGTGGGAATCCCACATTTTGCCGCTGTCGCGAATCATCGCTGGCATAGAGGCATCGACAATAATGTCGCTGGGCACGTGTAGATTAGTAATGCCTTTATCGGAGTTGACCATCGCCAGCATGGGGCGGGTTTCATAGCACTGGCGTAAATCGGCTTCAATTTCAGCACGTTTTGAATAAGACAGCTTATCGACTTTACGCAGGGCTGCACCCAGACCGTCGTTGGGGTTAATGCCCAAAGCCTCAAAGTCTTCGCCATGCTTTTCCCAGGCGTCTTTAAAGTAAACGGTGACTGCATGACCAAAGACGATGGGGTCAGAGACCTTCATCATCGTCGCTTTTAAGTGCAGGGAGAACAGCAGACCCGCATTGCGAGCGCCTTCCATTTCTTCGTCGAGAAACTTGCGCAGGGCCTTAGTGCTCATAAACTGCGCACTAATGACCTCGGCATCCTGCACGGGGACTTCTTTTAATACGCCGACCTTGCCGTCTTTTGTGTGCAGCTCGATTTTCAGCGTAGTGGCTTTATCCATGGTGCAGGAAATATCGCTGGCGTAGAAATCACCGCTGCGCATGTGAGCAACGTGAGTGCGTGAAGCCTGACTCCACTTACCCATGCGATGGGGATTGTTACGAGCGAACTCTTTAACGGCACCCGGGGCGCGGCGGTCGGAGTTACCTTCACGCAAAACGGGGTTCACCGCACTACCGAGAACACCGGCATAACTCGCCTGAATAGCAGCCTCGTCATCATTTTCGGGGCTTTCTGGGTAGCTGGGAATGTCGTAGCCCTTGGCCTGAAGCTCGGCAATAGCCGCTTGCAGCTGCGGGATAGAGGCGCTGATATTGGGCAGCTTAATAATGTTGGCGTTAGGGTCTTGCGTCAGCTCGCCGAGGGCTTGCAGTGCATCGGGCACTTGCTGGTCGGCACTGAGTTTTTCGGGGAAGGTAGCCAATATGCGCGCAGCCAGTGAAATATCACTGGTTTCAACATCGACACCAGCCGCTGCGGTAAAAGCATTGACGATGGGGAGTAAGGAATGAGTCGCCAGCGCTGGCGCTTCGTCGGTGATGGTATAAATAATTTTCGATTTTGATGTGGTCATGCTACCCCCAAATTTATTGTTTGGATAAGTATGCGCCAACTAAGGGCCAGCAGATACTCATTAGACTGTGAATTTCGCGCTGCACATGGTACAGAAAGTTACAGTAAATTTATAGGTTGTAAAAAAACAACAGCTTTAAAAACACCAATAAAACAGAGAAATATAGGCAATTTACGTCAACTTCTCACACTCAAACTCAACTTCATACATCCCCAAGAACGCCAAAACTGTAGCCGAGCTACCCAACAGGCAAACCTAAACACGGCTTATTCGGCTCGACAAAAGCCCCTGATCATTATCAAGGGCCGCAAAAGTACGTTGCTAAAAATCCCATAGGCTTAGCTTACCAACAGGACTATATACATAACTTTTTGTGTGCTAAATTTCGCCTGCTCAACTGCATCCATCATTTGCGGTACAGGCAACAACATATCTATTACAACCTTGTTGCAATAAGAGCAGGTATGATTTTTTAAATCGTCCCTTCAAATTCAAACGGTATTAACTCAGGGGTTCAAGAATGAAAGCTAAAGCAGTGGTACTTACCGCGCCTAACGAATACTCAGTACAGGAAATTGAACTAGACCCACCGAAGGCTGATGAAGTCCGCATTCGCATGGTAGCCACAGGCCTGTGCCAGTCAGACATGTCGGTTATCAATGGCAAACTGCCGATGCCCACACCTGTTGTGCTCGGACACGAAGGTGCCGGTGTTGTTGAAGAAATCGGTGAAAACGTAACCAATGTAGTCGTTGGCGATCATGTCATCACCTCCTTCATCCCCATGTGTGGTGAATGCTACTTCTGTCTGCACCTCGAGCCGTGGCTATGTACGGCAACAGATCTATTCAGTGGCATGCAGCCCGACGGCACTAGCCGTGTAAAATTGAATGGCGAATATATCGGTGCCTTCGCAGCACTGGGCAATATGGCTGAGCAAGTGGTTTGCCCCTCTATGTGTGTGGTTGCCATCGATAAGAAATACGACCTGAAAGCAGCGGCCCTGGTTGGCTGCGGTGTAATGACAGGTGCCGGTGCAGCACTGAACACGGCTGAAGTTAAGCCCGGTAGCAGTGCTGCTATCTTTGGCTGTGGTGGTGTTGGCCTCTCTGCTCTGCAGGGCGCTAAAATTGCCGGTGCTAACCCACTGATCGCCGTTGACCTGAGTGACGAAAAACTGGCCGTGGCCCGTGAATTCGGCGCGACTCACACAGTTAACGCCAGTACTGACCCCGTTGCTCAAATCATGGCAATCACCAATGACATTGGTGTTGACTATGCGTTTGAAGTGATTGGTTTCCCCGCTGTTGCCGCACAGGCTTACGCATCAACACGTCGCGGCGGCACCACGTGCATGGTAGGTGCCGGCAGCCCTGAGCAGGAATACACGTTCAGCGCGCTGGAAATGCCCCTGTCTTCTAAGAAAGTTTGCGGCTGCATGTACGGTAGCACCAATGCCAAAGTTGATTTTGCTAAGTTACTCGGCTTCTACGAAACAGGACAACTGGACCTGGATCGCATGTGCTCACGTACTTACACCATCGACGAAGTTAAAGAAGGCATGGACGATCTGGTTGCTGGCAAAAACATTCGCGGCATCATTCTTTATTAAGAGATTCTTTACTAAGCGTATTGAATATCACCGTGAATTAAGCAGCGCATTTCATCTGCGCTGCTTAAACCAGACAATAAAAAAGGCTGCAATTGCAGCCTTTTTTATTGTCTAAATATTTACAATCAGCTAGCTGGAACGCTCTGTACGCATAGTCACAAACTCTTCCGCAGCTGTTGGGTGAATACCCACGGTGGCATCAAAGTCAGCTTTTGTCGCCCCCGCTTTAATCGCCACACCCAAGCCCTGAATTATTTCACCCGCCGCCTCGCCCAGCATATGGCAGCCGACCACGCGATCCGTCGCCGCATCGACAATCAACTTCATGTAAATCTTTTCGTCGATGCCACCAAGGGTTTGCTTCATCGGTTTAAAGCGAGATTCAAAGACTTTAATTTCGCCGTACTTTTCTTGCGCCTCGGCTTCACTAAAACCGACGGTGCCAATAGTCGGCTGGCTAAACACGGCGGTGGGAATGAAGTCGTAATCAACCGTCGTCGATCCGCCTTTAAATAAATTCTCAGACAACGCCATGCCTTCGCGAATCGCTACTGGCGTTAGTTCGACGCGTCCAATGACATCACCAAGGGCATAAACAGAGGGCTCCGCTGTTTGAAAATAGTCGTCAACCTCTATCGCGCCCCGTGAATCAAAGGTGACCCCTGTCGTTTCAAGACCCAAGTTCTGCGTGTTGGCCTTGCGACCCGTGGCATACATCACGCTATCGACGTCCATCGTCGAGCCATCGGCCAGATTTAACGTCAGCTGGTCTTGCTCCTGACTATCGTCTTTTACTATTGATTTAATATCTGTATCAAAATGTAAATGCACCCCTTTTTTTGCCATTTCTTCGGCGAGGTGATTGCGTACATCCTCATCAAAACCCCTTAAAAACAAGGGGCCGCGATAGAGCAGATGCGTCTCAACACCAAGGCCGTGGAAAATACCGGCAAACTCCACCGCGATATAACCACCACCGACGATGACCATACGCTTCGGTAACGTATCGAGATAAAAAGCCTGCTCAGAAGTAATCACATGCTCGCTACCGGGGAAGTCAGGCACAAAGGGTCGCCCGCCGGTGCACACCAATATATTGCGCGCACTGTATTCACGACCATTAATAGCAACACTGTGGGGGCCGGTGATGTGTGCGCGGCCTTCAATTAACTCGACGCCAGACTGCTTTAATAAATTGCGATAAATACCGTTGAGTCTTTCGATTTCGCGGGTTTTATTATCGCGCAGGGTCGGCCAGTCAAAACTTTGAGGCGGCACTGTCCAGCCAAAGCCAGCGGCAGCGCGAAACTCTTCTTCAAACGCGGAGGCATAAACAAAGAGTTTTTTCGGCACGCAACCGACATTGACACAGGTGCCACCGAGATATTGCTCTTCAGCAACAATGACTTTTGCACCGTACTGGGCAGACATGCGAGCTGTACGCACACCACCGGAACCGGCACCAATAACAAATAAATCTACATCGTAATCGCTCACTCTGGCGTCTCCTGCTCTGTATGTTCAGTATTAAACCAGGCGAGTTTTTTGTGCAAACTCACCACATGACCAATAATTAATAAGGTTGGCGCTCGGACGTTAAGCCCTGCCACTTTATCGGCGAGATTAGCGAGATCACTAATCACCACACGCTGCTCAGGCGTGGTGCCTTTTTCAACTAACGCTGCTGGCGTATCGCTGGGTAAACCATGCGTCACTAACTCAGCACAAATATCACCGAGGCTCACCAGGCTCATGTAAAAAACCAGGGTCTGATTGGGCACCGCTAAACTCGGCCAGTTTAAATCAAGTTTATAGTCTTGCTTGTGGCCGGTAATAAATTGTACCGACTGGGAAAAGTCCCTATGGGTAAGGGGTATTCCGGCATAACTGGCACAGCCTGAGGCGGCGGTAATACCCGGCACCACCTGAAAAGGCACGCCCTCTTCTGCCAACCGTTCAATCTCTTCACCACCGCGACCGAAGATAAAGGGGTCGCCACCCTTGAGACGCAATACACGCTTACCCTGTTTCGCCAGGTCGACCAGCAGGCTATTAATATTCTGCTGGCTAACGGCATGATCACCAGCACGTTTGCCGACATAAATACGCTCGGCATCGCGGCGCACCATGGCCAATACCTTAGGTGAGACCAAGCGGTCGTGTAAGACGACATCGGCCTGCTGCATTAAACGCAGGGCGCGAAAGGTGAGCAAGTCAGGATCACCCGGCCCGGCACCCACCAAATAAACCTCGCCGCTGGATTGAGCCTCTGAATCCGCATCAGCTACCATCACTTCAAGCTGAGCCAATAACTGCTGGTCAGCCAGCGCGTCATTACCGGCATAAACCGACTCAGCCACTTCGCCGTCGAGCACTGTTTCCCAAAAGCGACGCCGCTGGTTTTCGCCCGCCAACATCGATTTAACTTTACTGCGATAACGTGCCGCCAGTTTCGCGAGCGCACCTAAATTACCGGGTAAAAGGGATTCAATACGGCCCCGCAATAGGCGCGTCATTACCGGGCTAGTGCCGCTGGAGGTAATGGCGATTTGAATCGGTGAGCGGTCGACGATGGCTGGAAAAATGACACTACACAGCGCGGGATTGTCGACCACATTGACGGGGATATTACGCTGTTGGGCTTCGGCAGAAATAGCGGCATTTAAAGGCTGATCGCTAGTCGCGGCAATCACCAGCACAACATTATCGAGATCACTCTTAGCGTACGCCCGCTCACACAAGGTCAGCAGCGTCGGGTATTCCATCGCCATATCGGCAATGCCCTGGCAAATAGCCGGCGCAATAACACTGATATGGGCACCCGCTTCACACAGGGTGCGCACCTTTCGAAGAGCGACATCACCACCCCCGACAACTAAACAGGGCCGGGCGGCGATGCGATGAAATAGCGGTAAATAATCCATAGGTTAACGCCCCCTAACCGATAACTTGCAAGCCACCCATTAGCGGCTGTAACACCTCGGGGATATCGATGCGGCCATCTTCGCGCTGATAGTTTTCCATCACTGCCACCAGTGTGCGACCTACAGCCAGCCCGGAGCCATTAACCGTGTGTAACAGTTCAGGCTTTTTACTTTCGGGGTTGCGCCAGCGGCTCTTCATACGGCGTGCCTGAAAATCGCGGAAGTTACTACAGGAAGAAATTTCGCGGTATTTATCTTGCGAGGGCAACCACACTTCAATGTCATAGGTACGGGCGGCAGAGAAACCAATATCACCACCGCACAAAATCACCGTGCGATAGGGCAAGCCGAGTTTTTCAAGAATATCTTCAGCATTGCGCAATAAACCCAGCAGCGCTGCTTCCGACGCTTCGGGTCGTACAAATTGCACCAGCTCGACCTTTTCAAATTGATGCTGGCGAATCATGCCTCGCGTATCGCGGCCATAGCTGCCCGCCTCGCTTCTAAAACAGGGTGTGTGGCAGACAAACTTCAGGGGCAATTTATCGGCATCGACAATTTCATTGCGATAGAGATTCGTCACGGGGACTTCAGCCGTGGGAATTAAATAAAACTCATTGTCGGCACGTAACTTAAATAAATCTTCTTCAAACTTCGGCAACTGTCCGGTGCCGTAGAGCGAATCGCTATTGACGATAAAGGGCACATTCACTTCGTTATAGCCGTTGTCCACCGTGTGAGTGTTCAACATAAACTGAATCAGGGCCCGGTGTAATTGCGCCAGCTGACCGTGCATAACGGCAAAACGGGAGCCGGTGATTTTCGCTGCCACATCAAAGTCGAGCAGGCCCAGCTTGCCACCCAGGTCGACGTGATCCTGAATGGGGAAATCGAAGCTACGAGCCTCGCCCCAACGATTAATTTCAACGTTGTCGTCTTCTGTTTTGCCGGCGGGTACTTCGGCGTCGGGAATATTCGGGATGCCACTGAGCAGAGACTCAAGCTCAAGCTGCACTTCCTGCAAACTCTTTTCTGCCGCTTCAAGGTCGCTTTTCAACTGATCGACTTCAGCCAGCAGCGGGGCAATATCTTCACCGGCGGCCTTGGCTTTACCAATATTTTTCGAGCGACTGTTGCGCTCGGCCTGCAGTGCTTCTGCATTAATCTGTAACGATTTACGCTGGTTTTCAAGGGTTTCTATGGCCGCGACATCGAGAATAAAGCCACGGACTTTGAGTTGTTCAGCAACGCGCTCGGGTTCAGAGCGGACGGTTTTCGGGTCGAGCATGAGGGGGTTTTCCTGGGGTTAAACCTAAATAAGGCGTGTTAGCGCAAGCCCGGTAAGCGTGCCGCCGAGGCACAAAAACAAGGTAATCACGACATAAAACAGCGCCAGCGCAAGGTGGCCATTTTGCCACAAAGCCAGGGCGTCGAGGGAGAAAGTCGAGTAGGTGGTAAAGGCACCAAGAAAACCGATCATCAGCAGTTCGCGCCACTGCCCACTCAACAGTGATTTTTCAACAATAACCACGTACAACACGCCCATTATTATTGAGCCGAGCACGTTCACCACCAGCGTCGACAAGGGGAAGCGACTGCCCTCTACGGGGAAGAGTATTGAACCCACGCCATAGCGGCCCATTGCTCCCAACGCGCCACCCAGGGCTACGGCTAACCATTGCACTAAGCGCTCTCCTCATGACTTTTCTTGGCTGTCTTATTTTCAGCATAGCGTTGCTGTGGGCTATTTTCATCCAGCGTGCGTAGATGCCGCAGCTTTTCAGCGATCTTCAGCTCCAGACCCCGTTCGACGGGGTAGTAATACTGCTTGTCCTTCAACGCTTCGGGAAAATAGTTTTCACCAGCGGCAAAGCCCTCTGGCTCATCGTGGGCATAGCGGTACTCAGCTCCGTAGTCCTGCTCTTTCATCAGTTTGGTCGGTGCATTGCGCAAATGCAGGGGCACCTCGTGACTGGGCATAGATCTAACATCTGCTACCACCGCATTAAAAGCCGTATACAGCGCATTACTTTTTGCCGCCGCTGCCATATAGGCCAGGGCCTGAGCGATGGCCAGCTCGCCCTCGGGGCTGCCGAGACGCTCCTGCACCTCCCAGGCATCGAGGGCGATACGCAGAGCGCGGGGGTCGGCATTGCCGATATCTTCACTGGCCATGCGCACCACGCGGCGGGCAATGTACAGTGGATCACAGCCGCCATCGATCATTCGTGCATACCAGTACAGCGCACCATCGGGCGATGAGCCGCGCACCGCTTTATGCAGGGCGGAAATCTGGTCGTAAAAATATTCCCCGCCTTTATCGAAGCGCCGCGTGTCGGTGGTGATCACCTGTTCAACCTGGGCGCGCTCGATAGTTTTTGCCTCACCCTCAGCGGACACAGCAACAAAGTCACTGGCAATTTCGAGCAGATTGAGGGACTTGCGGGCATCGCCATCGGCGGCATTGACCAATAACTGCAGGGCGTCATCACTAATGCTTAATTGACCGGCAAAGCCACGCTCGGTGTCGAGCAGGGCCCGCTGAATCACACCGGCAATTTGCTCATTATCCAGTGCCTGTAAAACATAAACTCGACAGCGGGAAAGAAGCGCATTATTTAATTCAAAGGAGGGATTTTCGGTGGTTGCACCGACTAGAACAATGGTGCCGTTTTCAACAAAGGGCAGAAAGGCATCCTGCTGGGATTTATTAAAGCGATGCACTTCATCGACAAATAAAATGGTATTGCGCCCGTACTGTGCGCGCTCCATTTCGGCCTGCTGAATCGCTGCACGAATATCTTTCACCCCAGACAAGACCGCCGATATCGATTGAAAACTGGCGTCGGTGGTTTCGGCAATCAGTCGTGCCAGTGTGGTTTTACCCACCCCCGGCGGCCCCCAGAAAATCATTGAGTGCAACTTGCCACCAGCGATGGTATCGCGCAGGGGTTTGCCCGGTGCCAGCAAATGTTGCTGGCCAAAAAAGTCGTCAAGTTTGCGCGGTCGCATGCGCGCCGCTAGCGGTTGATAAGACTCTTCAACAGGGGATGAAAAAAGGGATTCAGTCATCTTGCAAGATGTCGACACCAGGCGGCGGAATAAAACTGAACAGCGCATCTAGCGTCTCAGCATCCATCGCCACGTTGCGCTGTACATTACTGAGGATAATTTCTGTGCGCTGGGCGAGGGAGTCGACAATCACTATTTGCGTCGGTGTCTCGCCCTCGAAAACCAGACCGATTTGCTCGTAGAGGCCGGTCGATGCAATGGGTTTCAATACATAAGTGGCTGCGGTATCTGTGCGACTAACACTAACGGTATAACTTTGTTCGAGCTGATCTGCTCCGCCGCTAAACAACATCGCCGGTGTATCGGCAACGCTTTGCTGAAAGGGTCGAATAATCACCTGTTCAAGATCGGGGTCGTAGAGCCATAGGGTGCTGCCATCGCTAATCAGCCACTGCTCCATGGGTGGGGCGATAATCCAGCGCAATTTACCCGGTCGAGCCACCTGCATTTCGCCCTGACTATTTTGTATTTCATAGCCATCGGCAGCGAAAATACGCTGACGGAAATCCGCTCGCAAAGTGATGAGTGGCTGCAACAATGCTTTTAATTGTGCGGCAGCGACCTCTTCGGCAAAGACTGCCGGTGGTAACAGGCAAGCCAGCATCAGGCAGAGTGAACAGGCAAGGCGACTTTGTTGTAAAGCAAAAAAACTTGGTCGTGACACAACAAACGTACTCATCAACTTAACCCCCACGCTCTGGCACCAGCACTTCGCGACTGCCATTAGTATTCATGCCACTAACAACGCCAGCAGCTTCCATTGCTTCAATCAAGCGAGCGGCACGGTTGTAGCCCACTCGCAATTTGCGCTGCACGGAGGAGATCGACGCCCGACGGCTGGTCAACACATAATCGACGGCTTCATCGTATAGGGGGTCCGCTTCAGCGTCGCCACTCCCTTCACCCTCCGTGCTATAGCCCGGCACAGGAATAGAGTTGGTGGTGGCCTCATCGGTAATCTGGTCGATATATTCTGGTTCACCCCGGGCCTTCCAGTCGGCAACCACTTTATGCACTTCGTGATCATCAACAAAGGCACCGTGTACACGCGTCGGCACGCTGGTGCCCGAGGGCAAATACAGCATGTCACCATGGCCGAGTAGTTGCTCCGCACCGCCCTGGTCAAGAATAGTGCGCGAATCAATTTTGGACGAAACCTGAAAGGCCATCCGCGTCGGCACATTAGCTTTAATCAGACCCGTAATCACATCAACCGAGGGGCGCTGGGTGGCAAGTATTAAATGAATGCCTGCCGCCCTCGCCTTCTGTGCGATGCGGGCAATCAACTGCTCGACCTTCTTGCCGACGATCATCATCATGTCGGCGAACTCGTCGATCACCACCACAACGTAGGGCAGTTTCTTCAACGCGGGCGCTTCCGTTTTCGGCTCAGTAAAAAGTGCCACGTTCTCATCAGGCTGCCATAAGGGGTCACTGATAGGCTCACCGGCTTTTTCAGCCTCTTCTACTTTACGGTTATAACCTGCCAGATTTCTCACCCCCAGTGCGGCCATCAATTTATAGCGCCGCTCCATTTCACCAACACACCAACGCAGGCCACTGGCCGCATCGTTCATATCGGTAATCACCGGGGTCAGAAGGTGGGGAATACCGTCGTAAACAGACAGCTCAAGCATTTTCGGGTCGACCAATATCAATCGCACTTCTTCCGGGGTGGATTTAAACAGTAAACTCACCAACATGGCATTAATGCCCACCGACTTACCCGAGCCGGTGGTTCCCGCCACCAGCAAGTGAGGCATTTTGGCGAGATCGGCAATCACTGGTTCGCCAGAGATATCGTGCCCCAGGGCCATAGACAGCGGTGACTTTGCCTCATCGAAAACCCGCGATGACAGCACATCACCGAGCATTACCATTTCACGGTGCTCATTGGGTATTTCAATACCGATCACCGATTTGCCGGGAATAACCTCAACGACGCGCACGCTGATCACTGCCAGAGAGCGCGCCAAATCTTTCGACAGGCCGCTAATACGACTGGCTTTAATACCCGCAGCAGGCTGTACTTCAAAACGGGTAATCACCGGGCCGGGCAACACTTCGACCACCTCGGCACCAATGCCAAAGTCGAGCAATTTTAATTCGAGCAAGCGGGACATTGCCTCAAGTGCTTCCCGAGAGAAACCCAGGTTATTACTCTCAGAGGCTTTATCGAGAAGGTTTAACGGCGGTAGCAAACCACTGGGCACATCCTTAAACAATGGCACCTGCTTTTCAGCCTCGACACGCTTGCTCGGCGCGGGGGCAATAAGGGGCTTAGAAATAACCGGCTCTTTGCGCTTTTCCAGCTTTTGTTTTTTCTGCTGGAACACTTCCTCGCGAGACTTTGCTGCGGCCTCCGAATTGCGCTTATCACGGCGCTTATCGTAAAACTCAACAATCATAGGCCGCAGTTTATTGTAGAGCAGCAGGCTTAAACGGCCACAATTATCAACCAGAGCCAGCCATGACAGGTCGGTAAAGACGGTCACACCAAAGAGGAAAATGGCCAGTAATAACAAGGTACTGCCAAGATAGCTAAAGGCAGATGCCGCCGCCACGCCCACACTACTACCCAATATACCGCCCACACCATGGGGCAGAGCCGACTCACCGCCGTGGTGAATCTCCATCAATGCCGTGGCCGAAATCATCACCAGTACCAGGCCGATGAAACGCAAAATAAAGGTCACACCGTCAAAACCGGCGTCTTCAATTTTTCGCTGCTGAAAAACATTCCAGGCGCGAACGGCAAGTAACAGGGGGAAAAGATAGGCAACATAACCACTGAGCGAAAAGAAGATGTCGGCGAGCCAGGCACCCGCGGGGCCAGCTGCGTTAGTGGTAATACCGCCGACTGCCCCGGTATAGGAAAAGCTGGCGTCATCTTTTGAATAAGAGCTGAAGGCAATCATCAAATAGGCACAGAGTACAATCCAGCCAATTAACGCACCTTCCTGCCTCAAAAGACGCTTACGAAAAGACATCTTCTCTTGCTCTTCCGTTTTCGTGCGGGAGCCAGTTTTACTTTTAGTGGACGCTTTACTCAATGTTTTTCTCGTCGCCAGTTTTGTCGATTTAAGACCCGATTCCCTCTATTTAATTCACTATCCAAGGCAGCAAATCAGACGGGGATTTTCAGAGTCAATAATACGTGTATATTTAATACACGCTTAATTTGGCCTCACCCATAAGATTCATTATCATACAGCCCTTTCCCACCCAGCTCTTCAATTAGCAGCTCTATCAAATTAGTGAGGCATTATGGCGGACGCACAACATCATCGTTTAATTATTCTTGGTTCCGGCCCGGCAGGCTGGACAGCGGCTGTCTATGCCGCCAGGGCGAACCTCAACCCTGTCGTCATCACCGGCATACAACTTGGCGGCCAGTTAACCACCACCACCGATGTCGATAACTGGCCCGGCGACGCCGACGGCGTACAGGGCCCAGAGTTAATGTCAAGAATGCAAAAACATGCAGAACGCTTTGATACAGAAGTAATTTTTGATCATATCGAAGAAGTTGATTTAAGGCAACGGCCTTTTCGTTTACAGGGTAGCTCGACCTATACCTGCGATGCATTGATTGTCACCACCGGTGCCTCGGCCCAGTATTTAGGCCTGCCTTCGGAAGAAGCCTTTATGGGCAAAGGCGTGAGCGCTTGTGCCACTTGCGATGGGTTTTTCTATCGTGATAAGAAAGTGGCCGTCATTGGCGGTGGCAATACAGCGGTTGAAGAAGCCCTGTATCTGGCCAACATTTGCAGCGAAGTGGTACTGGTACACCGTCGCGACCAACTGCGTTCAGAAAAAATCCTGCAGGACAAAATCCTGGAGCGCGCCGAAAACGGCAACATCACCATCATGTGGAATCACACCCTCGATGAAGTACTGGGTGACGAGGCTGGCGTAACCGGTATGCGGGTCAAAAGTACGGTCGACGATTCCACGACCGAGGTCGAATTACCCGGCGTTTTTATCGCCATCGGCCACGTGCCGAATACGGGCATATTCATCGAGCAGCTCGACATGAACAATAACTACATTACTATTCAGGGCGGCCTTAATGGCAATGCGACCGCGACCAGTGTGCCCGGTGTTTTTGCTGCAGGCGATGTTGCCGACCACACCTATCGTCAGGCGATCACCTCTGCTGGCTCTGGCTGTATGGCGGCGCTGGATGCAGAGAAATACCTCGACGAACTTTAAAGCACTTGTTAAAAGAGAAAGGGGCAAACTGAAGCCGTGGAACTACCCCTGCTCGACCCAGCTCACCCACTGTTTCCCGACCCCGCCACTGCGTTAAGCGAGCCCGACGGCTTGCTTGCCGCCGGTGGTAACCTGTCTGTCGCGACCCTGCTCAGCGCGTATCAACAGGGCATCTTCCCCTGGTACGAAGAGGGGCAACCCATCCTCTGGTGGAGCCCCAACCCTCGCGCCGTTATCGTCCCCGAGAAAATCCATATTTCAAAGAGCCTGGCCAAAACCTTGCGCCGGGGCGGCTACCGCGTCACCACTGACCAGGCCTTTGAGCGTGTTATCAACGCCTGTGCAGAACCCCGCCCCGAGCACCTGGAAAGACCCGGCGAAAGCCACACCTGGATTAGCCCCGAAATGATCGCCGCCTACATTCGCTTGTTCGAAGCAGGCCATGCCCACTCCGTTGAATACTGGCTAGACGATCAACTCTGCGGTGGGCTTTATGGCCTGGCGATGGGCAATGTATTTTGTGGTGAGTCGATGTTCAGTCGCGCCAGCAATGCCTCAAAAATTGCCTTTAGTCACCTTGCCAAAGGTCTCGAAAAAGCAGGCTTTGTACTGATTGATTGCCAGGTAGAAAACGATCACCTTAACTCCCTTGGCGCACAGGCAATGGCCCGCGAGGATTTTATCGCCATACTTAACGAAGCCGCCGACATTACAATAGACTGGCCTACCAAGCTGATTTCAACTAAGGTCAGCACTGAAGAAGATCCACACCTCTATAAAGCCAACAATTAACAAGAACGCAACGGGATCACAAACACGCCGTTATTTGCAAACCACCCTCTATAAGGCGGAAGATGAGCAGAGATATCACACCGGATTTGCACAAAATCCAGCTCTATTTGACCGAGGCCCACCCCTGTAGTTATCTCGACGATAAACAGGCCACCACTGCCTTTGTCGACCCGAAACACCCGCTGGATACGGCAACTTACAGCCACCTTTCAACAATGGGCTTTCGCCGTAGCGGGCAATATATTTACGCGCCGCGTTGTGCGTCCTGCAAATCTTGTATTCCGGTGCGCGTCCCGATCAGCGGTTTTAAACCCACGCGCAGCCAGAAGCGCTGCCTGAAACGCAACGTTGATATCAGCGCTAATATCGAACCAAATATCGACCCCGATGAGCATTACGCGCTCTACCAAAAATATATCGATACCCGCCACAGTGATGGCGACATGTACCCCGCCACCATGACTCAGTATCGCGACTTCATCGGCAAGCCCTGGGAATGTACCCGCTTTATTGAATTTCGACTCGATGAAAAGCTAATCGCCTGCGCCGTTAGTGACTGGCTCGATGATGGCCTCTCAGCCATTTATACCTACTACGATCCCGACCTGTCAGAGCGCAGCCTGGGTACTCTCGCCATCCTTCGACAAATTGAAATGGCCCGGGAACAAGAGCTCGACTATCTCTATCTGGGCTACTGGATCAGAGATAGTGCAAAGATGACGTATAAGTCGAAGTTTCGCCCCAGCGAGCTATATATTGAGAACCGCTGGCTAAAAATTTAGCTTCAGCCCAGCCGCCATAAGCCAGTCGAGATACATCAAATCACGCCTTTTTAGCCCACACAAAGTCAAAAAACAGGCATCGACTATGGTAAAATTTTTCGACTCTCATTGCTCTTAAGGAATACACGATGCTCAGCGACGACCTCACAATAAAACTGAATTCGCAAATAAACAGCGAAGCCTCTTCAGTGGTTCTGTATATGCAAATGAGCGCCTGGTGTTCAAGTAAGGGGTATGACGGTTGCGCCGATTTCTTTCGCTTACAGGCAGATGAAGAAAAAATGCATCTGGAAAGACTCTTTGATTACATGCTTGAAACGGGTGCCTTGCCTCAGCTTGGCCAAATCGATGCACCACAAACCACATGGAAGGACGTCAGAGAACTTTTTTCAGTCACCCTTGAGCATGAGCTTCAGATATCTCACGATATCAGCACTCTAGTAGAAGTCGCTCTTGCTGAAAAAGACTTTTCAACACACAATTTCCTCCAGTGGTATGTAGCCGAACAACATGAGGAAGAGCATAAGTTCAGAACGCTTCTCGACCGCATTGACCTGATTACAGCCGAGGGCCATGGCTTGTATACAATTGACCGCGAAGTAAGCCGACTGACAACTGGCGGCAAGCCGTCCGTAAAGTAATTACTGATTGAAAATTGTCGCACCCTCTGAGAGCCGCCTACACCAGGGCGGTTCTTTTTTTGCCCAGCGATTATTAATAGTGCATAATGCCGCCCCGATGTTTACAAGCAAAGTTGGAGTCAGGCAATAGCATGGCGAAAGAAGAACATATTGAAATGGACGGCGAGGTCATTGATACCCTGCCAAATACCACATTCCGCGTAAAGCTGGAGAACGGTCATGTCGTGACCGCACATATCTCTGGCAAGATGCGTAAAAACTATATTCGTATTTTGACCGGCGATCAGGTCAAAGTTGAGTTGACGCCCTACGATTTGAGCAAAGGCCGAATCACCTACCGGGCACGCTAAACAATCGACATAAAAAAACCGGGCAAATGACCCGGTTTTTTTATGTTCGCATTTCTGTTTATCCAGCGATTTTTTCTTTCATCAGCACAGTTTTTAAGCCCTGTGAACAAAACCCGAAAGGCTTAGGCTGACGCAACAACCTCAATCGCTATTTCCCCATCCACAAGCGTAACTTTCACCGTACCGCCACCGCTGGATAGCTCGCCAAATAACACGGCTTCGGCCAGTGGCTTCTTCAGCTTTTCCTGAATCAGTCGGGCCATGGGGCGAGCGCCCATATCTTCATCGTAGCCATTCTCGGCGAGCCACAGACGCGCATCGTCATCAACCTCCAGACCGACAGATTTATCATCGAGCTGAGCTTGCAGTTCAACCAGAAACTTGTCGACCACAGTGCCAATAATATCGCTGCCCAATGACTTGAACTGAATAATAGCGTCGAGACGATTGCGAAACTCGGGGGCAAACATCTTCTTAATGCTTTCCACACCGTCACTGCTATTGTCCTGCACAGTAAAGCCCATCGACGTGCGACTCATTTCGCGAGCACCCGCATTGGTGGTCATAATCAAAATAACATTGCGGAAATCCGTTTTGCGGCCGTTGTTGTCGGTGAGCGTGCCGTGGTCCATCACCTGCAGCAGCAGGTTGAATACATCTGGATGGGCTTTTTCAATCTCATCGAGTAGCACCACACAGTGAGGGTGCTGAGTTACAGCATCAGTTAATAGCCCACCCTGATCAAAACCGACATAGCCCGGAGGCGCGCCGATCAAGCGTGAAACGGTGTGCCGCTCCATGTACTCCGACATATCGAAGCGTTGCAATTCAACACCCAATGTCAGCGCCAATTGGCGAGATACTTCTGTTTTACCCACACCCGTTGGCCCAGCAAACAGAAAGGAACCTATCGGCTTAGTCGCCTCACGCAGGCCGGCACGGGCAAGCTTGATAGCGGAATCGAGGGATTCAATGGCTTCATCCTGACCGAAAACAACCCGTTTCAACTTGTCGCCAAGATTACGTAGCTGCTCTTTATCGGAGGAGGAAACACTCTTCGCCGGGATACGGGCAATTTTGGCGATGGTATTTTCAACATCGACCACACCAATGGTTTTCTTGCGTTTCGAGGCAGGTTGTAACTGCTGAAAGGCACCCGCTTCATCAAGTACGTCTATGGCTTTATCGGGCAGGAAGCGATCGGTAATGTATTTTGCTGACAATTCTGCCGCTGATTTCAGCGCACCCTGGGTGTAACGCAAACCGTGGTGCTCTTCAAAGCGAGACTTCAGACCTTTAAGAATATCGACGGTCTCCGCAACCGAGGGCTCGGGTACATCAACTTTCTGGAAGCGGCGCGACAGAGCTCTGTCTTTGTCGAAAATACCCCGGTATTCCTGATAGGTGGTTGAGCCAATGCAGCGCAGCTGACCAGAAGTGAGTAGAGGCTTCAGTAAATTGGAAGCATCCATCACCCCACCCGATGCGGCACCCGCACCGATAATAGTGTGAATTTCATCAATAAAAAGAATGGCGTGCTCTTCATTTTTTAACTCGGCGAGCAATCCTTTAAAGCGTTTTTCAAAGTCGCCACGGTATTTTGTACCGGCCAGCAAAGCGCCCATATCAAGGGAATAAATAACACTATTGGCCAACGGTTCTGCCGCTTTGCCCTCAACAATCAGCTTCGCCAGACCTTCGGCAATGGCTGTTTTACCAACACCAGACTCACCCACCAACAGCGCGTTATTCTTACGGCGGCGCAGTAAGATTTGACCCACTCGCTCCAGCTCGGCACTACGCCCCACCAGTGGATCGATATAACCCTGTTCTGCCTGATGGTTTAAATTACTGCTGAACTGCTCCAGCAAGGTCGCTTCTGGGGCCGCGCTCTCTCCGGCAGGCGTATCGGCATTGGCCGAGCTATCCACATCACCTTGTTCGCGCTCAGACTCGTTGGCATATTTAGCAATGCCGTGGGAAATAAAATTAACCAGATCAATGCGCGAAATATTCTGTAAACGCAGAAAGTAAACCGCCTGGCTTTCTTGCTCGCTGAAAATAGCCACCAGTACATTCGCGCCCTGCACTTCATTTTTACCCGAAGACTGAACGTGAAAAATAGCGCGCTGAATCACCCGTTGAAAACCCAGGGTTGGCTGGGTTTCTCGCTGTTCGTCATCCTCGGGTAACAGCGGTGTGGTGGACTCAATAAACTCACCCAAGTCATTGCGCAATACGTCTAAATCAGCGCCGCAGGCATTGAGCACATCGACTGCCGACCCATTGTCGAGTAACGCCAGCAATAAATGCTCAACGGTAACAAACTCATGGCGCTTGGTATTAGCGCCCTGAAAGGTTGTATTTAAGGTGCTTTCTAAATCTCGACTTAGCATGCGCTACTCCGGCTAAAGGTCGTCATCGTCATTATCTTCAGAAGGTTCAATTTCGCAAAGTAGCGGGTGCTCTTTTTCCCGCGCATAGCCATTCACCATGCCCGCCTTTGTTTCAGCGACCTCCCGCGTATAAACCCCACAAATACCCCTGCCTTCTGTGTGCACTTTAAGCATCACCTGAACAGCAAATTCTTTGTCGAGGGAGAAAAAAAGCTGCAGCACTTCAACCACAAACTCCATCGGCGTGTAGTCATCGTTAAGCAAAAAGACCTTATACATAGGGGGTTTTTTTAACCTGGGCTTAATCGCGTCGACAACGGCGGTGGTGTCACCTCCCGTGTCATTATTAGCGTCGTCATCCCTTTGCAGGTGTGTGCTTTTAATACGTTGCATTACTATTTCTGTCGTTGTTTGTTGAGCTTTATACATAGGCATAGCATACGCCGCTTGCGAATAACTTTCATCACTGGGGCGGGGATTTTGTCGACCGCCCTACACAGAGATACGCTCGATCAGCGACAACACTTGACATATCATGCCTTAGGGATTGAAATAAAGCAGATAAGTCAGTTGTGTTCTTATACGGCGAAGGAATAGCACGGTAGGAATTACACGACCCGACGGGTTCAACGGCTTAAAAAATTATAAAAATAAATGCATTAAGGAGACATCTAGTTATGCCGCAAGGTACTGTAAAGTGGTTCAACAACGCCAAGGGTTATGGCTTTCTACTGGCCGAAGAAACGGGTGACGATATTTTCGCCCACTATTCTGCAATAGAAATGGAGGGCTACAAAACGCTCAAAGCCGGACAGAGTGTTACCTTCGATCTCATCCAGGGCAGCAAAGGTATACATGCTGCCAATATTCGCTCGAACACGACAAGTAGCGATCAACCCCCAACCGGTAATCATGAAGCGCCGGTAAGTGCGGTCGAAAACTTTAATCATTAATCCAGCACATTAGCCACGGCTAATGACCTCACTCGCTACCGGATACTGAGCCAGGGCAGACCAAACCCGGCTCATTTGTATTCGCACTCAACGACAGGTTTACGTAAGGGCTGCATGACGGTCGACGGCTAAATTTCAGGCCTGTGAAGGACTCGGTAAAAACCAGTGCCGTTCGACCATCAATACTGACCCAGCATTACATCTTCAACCTTCTCCACTCTACAAAAATCGCGTGTATAAGTCCCTTCAGACTGTGCTATTGCGTTTAGTCGCATCCTCCCTAAGGGGAGCTCCAAATATTTCGCCCTAAAACGTGGCATGTCTAAGCACCCGGCATTCGTCACAACTTCAACGATTACCTCTTTGAGGCACAGACCATTGCGTCAGCGCAACTCTGAAAACATGCGCTGATCATCACTTCTCATTTGTGGCTAATTATCTTTATTGCTTAAAATAAATCGCGCAAAACACCTTATGATTTAAATATTGGATTTTCATGAAAGCCCTACTACGCATACTCTTTTTGTCTTTTTTTTCTTTACCTGCATTGGCAGCATTAAACACATCCGTAACACTGGTTACGGGACAGCCAACCGCTATTTACCCCGGCGGACAAACACAGTTAGAAATTACGCTCAGCAATAGTAATCCCGGCGCCGAACTCACTAGCGTTGCATTTAATTCAGCATTGCCTGCAGGGTTTCCCGATGGTTTGAGAATTTCTGGCGCTGCAACTTATCAATGTACTGATCCCTCAGGTCCATCAACGGGAGCAGGTGGAGGAAGCCTCACTGCAGCCCTCAATACACAGGCCATAAACCTCTTAGGCGGTACTATTCCCGCTAATGCAAATAGTACAGATGGTACTTGTACTATCATCATTCCCATCACAGCAGGAACCTCGAGCGGTAGTAGCGCAACGTATACCTATACCATTGCAAGTGGAGCCGTAACCGGTAATGACGGTAACGCGGTTTCAAACGCCGGAGCCGTGAGCCAGAGTTTTGACGTCCTGGCGTTTAACAAGCCAACCATCAGTAAAACCTTTTCATCGTCGACCGTACGGCTTGGCGATAATCCCGCTACATTAACGATTACCGTGTCTAACAGTAATAGCGTTGCAATCCCTAATTTTAGTATCACCGATACATTCCCGGCACTCAACGGTACTGCCATAATCAACGTGGCATCTGCGCCCAACGCTTCTGGCAGCTGTAACAACGGTGGCGGTGCTCCGACTTTTAGCCCCTCAGCAGGCGCTTCCAGTGTTTCAGCAACAGGTACCATTCCCGCAAAGTCAGGTGCTACCAATGGTACTTGTACCTTCACTGTCGATATCGAAGCAGCCAGTAGTAATGGCAGTTTTTCAACCGGGTCTCAAACAAACCGAATTCATAGAAGCAGTGATTTTACCAATGACCTGGGGATACCCGCCGCCAGTGATGCAACGAGAAATATAACGGTTCAATCGCCCCTCACTGTTTTAAAATCTTTTGCCCATGGAACGGTGTCTAGTGGAGAGTCCGACAGTTTTACGATTACGCTGTCTAATACCGCTAACGCCGACTTAACGGTCACTACATTCACCGATAGCCCTATTGATGGGGTGGTGGGCATAGGTGGCGGTGCAGGTGTGCTAGGTTCGGGCCTTGTTGCAACGGGTGGCTCCACAAGCTGCGCGGGTGGTTCGGTTAATACCATTAGCAGTGGTGACGGTATCACCTTAACTGGCGGTACTATTCCCGCTAATGGTTTCTGCACGATCACGGTTAATTTTACTGCTGCTGCACAGACAACACAGGTACCGGTGAGTTACACAAATACCATCGCTCAAGGCGCTGTAGGTGTGTCTACTGCCGGTATTGTTAGTCAGTCACGTTCCGCATCTGTATTAGTCGCCGATGAATTACGTGTGCTGAAAACAGCATCACCGTCCCAGGCGGCGCCTGGTAACCCAGTCACTTATTCAGTGACAGTGCAGAACTTTTCGAGCTCTGCTATTAACAATGTCACTATTAATGACTCACTGCCGACAAACTTCACCTATTTAACAGGCAATATTAATGGCAATAATTTTAACCCCAGCTTACCTGGAAGCTGTGGTGCGCTTACAGAAACAAGCGCCTTAGGCGCTAGCTCAGCGCAGTTTACTATTGGCACATTGCCGGCCCGCGCTGGCATTAATTCGCCGGGAGTTTGTACCGTAACTTTCTGGGCAATGGTAGATCCCAATGCCGCAGACAATGTATCAACGGTTAACACCATCAACGCCAATGAGGTTTGTTACAACGGCGGTGCGACTTGTAATGGTTCGAGCACCAGCTCTAGTCCGAGCAGTACACGGACTGAAGCAACGGTATTTTCTGCGACTAAGCAATTTAATGGCACAACGAGCACCGTTACTCTGTCTGAGGGAACCATCGCTACCTTAAGCGTGACCCTGGCAAATATCTCTGCAAACCCTTTAACGAATGTGACCTTGTCGGACACATTCCCCATAGATGGTACTGGGCAATTACAAGTTGCCAGTCCGGCTAATGCCTCAACCACCTGTGGCGGTACAATCACCGCCGTAGCCGGAACCACTTCACTGGCATTAAACGGGGCGACGGTTCCAGCGCGGGCTAATAACGGCACAGGTGCCAGTGGTAGCTGTGTGTTAAATGTCGATGTAATTGGTCCAGCGGGCACCTACAACAATGTCGCCCAGCTTGCCGCTACACAGACATTTGCCAACGACACGACCGGCGCTATCAACCCGTTTAATACTAATAATGCGCGCCTGGTGTATTTGTCGTCCTTAGCTGCGACAAAAAGTTTCACTCCCTCGAGCGTGTCTACCGGGGGGCAATCCCGCGTTACGGTGCGCCTGTCAAATTCTGGCGCGGTGGCGCTCACCAATGTTTCGGTAACGGATCCACTGCCAGGGGGGATGGTGCTAGCCAACCCGGTCAACGCCAGTACTACCTGTGCGGGGTCACCGGTTTTTAGCGCTGCAACGGTAGGGACGAGCAGTCTTACTCTGCAAGGTGCGAACATTGCGGGCCTTGGTTCATGTGATGTGTTGTTTGATGTTGTCGCCACTGGTGGCGCCAATTGGACCAACACCATACCCAGCGGCAGTATTACCGCCGACGGTGGTGTGCGTAATGTCGCGGCCATCAGTGCTGTATTAAGTAATCAGTCGCCAACGGCTATTAGCGTTGCTAAAGCAACCAACCCGAGCACCTTAACTTTTCCCGGTCAAACTAGTGAGCTGACGCTGACTTTTATCAACGGTAACCTGGCGGTAACCAATTTGTCGGTAACAGATTTCTTTACCGTAGATGGACGTTCTGGCAGCCCATTGAATGGCATGGCCATAGCGGCAACACCTAATGCGAGTACCACCTGTGTGGGCGGTGTGGTATCTGCCGTTGCCGGCGGTACTGAAGTATCACTTAACGGCGTCACTATGGCCGCTAATGCTTCGTGTACGGTCGCACTCAATGTAACGTCAACGGCTGTTGGCGGTATTACTAATTTCATCCCGGTCAGTGCAATTACCACCGACCAGGGTTTAACGAACAGTGGTCAGGCAACGACCAGCTTAACCACACAGAGCAATATCGGCGTGGTTAAGAAGTTCACGCCAAATGTTGTGAAGCCGGGACAACGCTCGCGCTTGCGAATTACTTTCTTCAACCCAACAACCCTGCCAATGGCAAATGTGTCTGTCATAGATACCTTACCGGCGGGTGTCACTGTGCCAGGTGGTGCAAACCCAACAACAACCTGTACGGGTGCGACGGTAAGCTCTCCCTCTACCAACCAGGTACACATTAGCGGCGGCAATATCATTGCCTCGTCGGGAAGCACCGCAGAATCTTGTTACGCAGAGATAGACGTTACCGTTGCAGCGCAAGGTGAATATACCAATATTATTCCCGCCGGCAGCGTGACTGCGCTGGCGGGTGGTGAATCGGTGAGCAATTCCCAGCCCAGCAGTGATACGTTACTGGCAAAAGCACCACTGACTATTCATACAGCCTTTACCAATAAAACCCTGGATAGCGGCAACCCCGTTAGTTTTACCACCGGCTCAGATTCTGCCAATCCGGGTGATCCCGTAACGATGACCATCCGCCTGGATAACCCCAACGTTCAACAGTTAACCGGCACCACCTTCCTCGATGCCTTACCAACAAATTTAGTGGTCGCGCAAACAGCCAATGCCAGTACCACTTGTGTTGGTGGTTTTGTTGATGCCCTGGCTTCGGCAACAACGGTCCGCCTGGCGAACGCAATTATTCCTGCTGGCGGCTTTTGTACGGTGAGTGTGGATGTACTGAGTAATATTTCGGGTAGCTATATCAATACCATTACGGGCGCTGCGGTGACGACCAATGAAGGGGTCAGCAATGAGGAACCCACGTCGGCTGAGCTGGTTATCGCCACACCTCCCGGTATCGATAAGCAATTTTCGCCAGCGGTTATCCCCGTGGGTGGAACCTCAACACTGACTATTATTTTTGACAACAGCAACAGTAGCGATATTACTTTAACAAGTTTGTTTACAGACATTCTGCCAACTGCGCCGGGCAATATTGTCGTCGCAGCCATACCCAATATTGTCAAGACTTGCCCGGGTGCAGTGACTGCTGGAGCAGGATCTGCAACGGTGCGCTATGCCAATGGCGCAACGATTCCGGCTGGCGGTTGTACGATTAGTGTTGATGTGACCGGCAATACAGCGGGTGAACATATCAACAACATTCCCGCTGGCAACCTACGAACTACTGCAGGTGACAACCAACAACCCGCAAATAGCAGCTTGCTAATTAGCCCCCTTGGGTTTATTTCAGGCAAGGTGTTTGAAGACAACAATGTGACACCCAATGGCAGTTTTAACAGCGGCACCGACACCCCCGTTGCCGGTGTTTCCATCGAGCTTCACGCCGGTGTAGATTGTACGGCCCCCCTCTTTTCTGCTGCAGGCTTAACGAATCCGGCGACCACCGACAGTCAGGGCAACTACCTGTTTGCGAAGTTGCCCGCGGGCAGCTATTCCGTTTGTCAGCCACAGCAACCCGTTAACACCACCAATGGTACGACAACTGCTGGCCCAATTAACGCTATTAACAGTAGTACAGGTTCAGTTGGTAGCGCATCTAATCCAACAGCGAGCAGTAGCCAGGTTATTAATATCGTACTCAACGGCGATGGCTTGAGCAGTGAAATAAGCGGTAGCGGCGGCAATAATTTCGCAGAAATTGTGCCGTCAAGTATTTCGGGTATCGTCTTTATCGATGCCAATAACAACGGTGTTCAGAATGGTTCTGATGCAGCTATAGCAGGTGCTAGCATCGAATTACTGAATAGTGGAGGCACAGTGATTAGCACTGCGACAAGTGATGCTAATGGCGCCTACAGTTTTAGCGGCTTGGCTCCGGGCACTTATTCGGTTCGCGAGCCGACTCAGCCCGTCAATACCGCCAATGGCCAAACTACTGCTGGTGCCGTAGGCAGTGGTGGTACTGCGGGAACGGCAAGCAATATTGCCACTTTACCCAGTGTAATTGCCGGTATTATTTTGCCGCCGAATACACTCGCGACCGGAAATAATTTTGCAGAAATTCCTTTTACCCGTCGTATTTCTGGCACTATTTTTCTCGACTTTGATAATAACGGCACGCTGAATACACCCGATCACGGCATTGGTGGGCAAACCATTAACCTCACCGGCGCCGACATTAACAGTAACGCCGTTAGTTTAACGACCACCACAAGCAACGACGGCACCTATAGCTTTAGCACCTTACCGGAAGGCACTTACACCTTAACGCAGCCAACTCAGCCCACTGGCACGACCAGTGGCATTACCTCTGCGGGTACTCTGGGTGGCACGGCGACAAATATCGCGACCACGCCCAGTGTTATTGCCACTGTCCTTCTAACCGGAAGCGATACCGTGTCGGCAAATAATAATTTTGCCGAAATGCCCAATTCAGCTGTCGACCTGGCAATCAGCAAGACTCACAGCCCAGCGAGTTTTGGCGCCGATTCCAATACCGGATTCTACATCCTGTCCCCCAGTAATATAGGCACCCTGGATTCATCGGGTACGATTACGATTGTCGATACCTTACCTGCGGGAATGAGCGCTTTTCACTGGCCGACATCAGGCGCATGGATTTGCCAGGTTGCCAGCCAGACTGTCACCTGTACCAGTGAGCAGGTAATTACTGGTAGCGGCGGTACAGGCAGCGATATTGTTTTGAGAGTAGCCGTAGACAGTGGTCTCGAAGGTCAAATCTTAATTAACAACGTCGTCATTGCAGGCGGTAATGAACCACCCGGCTTTGAAGGTAATAACGACGATAGCGACCCGACCACGATTGCAGCGGCAGCCGCACTTGAGGGCAACGTGTGGCGCGATGCCAATCACAATCGCATAAAAGACTCGGGGGAAAACCTTGTTGCCGACTGGGTTATTGAGCTGCTGCTAGAAGGCCATCTCATCTCGTCAACAACGACTGATGCCAATGGCCACTATGAATTTACGGGGCTGGCACCGGGTTCAGGGTATCGACTCAGGTTTATGGAACCGATAACACGCGCCGCCCTTGGCCAACCGGTTCCCAATGAACAGGGGGGTACGTCCACCAGCGGTGTTGTCCACGCCTCACACAACCCAGCAGGTGCAGAACATACTGACGGAAGCCTCAACAAACTGACGTTGTTAGCGGGAACCACAACGCTAGAACAGAGCTTGCCACTAGACCCATCGGGTGTTGTTTATGATTCGATTACCCGCGACCCTATTCCCGGTGCCACGGTCACCTTGTTAAGTGGTGGCGTACCCATCGCCAATAATTGCCTGGTCGGTGCGAATAATAACCAGGTGACGGGAGCATCCGGGTTTTATGAGTTTTTGTTAGTCAACCCCGCCCCCGTAGGCTGTCCCGGTAGTACAACATACACGCTACAAGTGACTGAACCGGCGGGGTATCTACCCCCACCCTCGGCCATTATTCCTGAAACAGCAGGTGGCCCTTACACCCCTGTTGCAGATGTCGCGCCCAATATTGATGCGATTCAGAGCCAACCCGAAGCCCCCTCAGGCTCTCAGGCAACGACCTACTATTTTGACGTTAACCTGACTCTTGCGGGCGTGGGCATCGTCAATAACCACCTACCCATCGACCCTATTTTGGAAGGCGCCATTACGATTTCCAAAACAACGCCGAAGAAAGACGTGGTACGTGGCGAACTCGTGCCCTACACCATTACGGCCACCAATACGCTGACAGCAACACTCACCAACATCGCGCTGCAGGATCACATCCCCCCTGGCTTTAAATATGTCAAAGGATCAGCCAGCGTGGATGCGGTCAAACTGGAACCCCTCGCCACAGGTCGCAACCTCACCTGGAGCGGTTTAACCTTTACACAGGCCGAAACAAAGACGATTCAACTGATCTTAATTATCGGTTCCGGCGTCAATGAGGGCGAGTTTGTAAACCAGGCCTGGGCCAACAACACCGTCGCTGATGCCAGAGTGTCCAATATTGGCTCTGCAACCGTCAGGGTTATTCCTGATCCGCTATTCGACTGTTCAGACCTGATTGGCAAAGTATTTGACGATGCCAATATCAATGGCTATCAGGATAACGAAGAACCCGGTTTAGCCGGTGTCCGAGTGGCAACGGTTCGCGGTTTACTGGTCACCACTGACCAACACGGTCGCTTTCACATAGCCTGCGCCGATGTGCCCAATGAGCTGCACGGCTCCAACTTTATAATGAAGCTTGACGAGCGAACTCTACCCTCGGGCTATCGAGTAACCACCGAAAACCCCCGTGTCGTTCGCATGACTCGCGGTAAGTTGGTCAAGCTCAACTTTGGTGTCGCTTTGCATAGAGTCGTACGCGCCGATCTCAACGCCTCTCACTTTAATCAGCAAGGTAGTGAGCTGAGTTCAGCCGCTGTACGGCAACTCAAGAACCTCGTTGATCTCCTCAAAGATAAACCATCGATACTGCGTTTAACCTACGTTATGTCTACAAAGGAGGATCAATCTGAAGCTCAACAACGGCTGCAATTATTTGTCGATGAAACAACAGCCGCATGGCAACAGTGCGATTGTGAAAACTACGAATTGACTATTGAGCAAGAACTCTTAAATAGGCGCATTAGTAACACCCTTCAACAAGCCATAAAAGGAGCGAAATAATGAATCGCTTTTTAGCTGTATTGTTGATGGCATCACCCCTTGTTTTTAATACTCAAACACTGCTTGGCGACGACGCTTGCCCAGCGTCCGGGGATGCCACTGGTGCTGAAAACTGCCAGCACCCCGAGTGGCGTAAAGAAGCGGCCTACAGTGACCACAGCGATGTACGCTTGTCGTCATTGGGCGAGAATACCGAGCGCCAGTTAATGTCTGAAAAAGTGACATTGTGGTCCCTGCCCTCGCTACCACTGGTCGAAGAGCAAGGTTATTCGAATGACGATCTGGAACAGGTGAAAGTCAACATTTCATCAGCGCACTTTCACTCTGCCAGTGCTGATTTCGACCCCGAAAAAGTGGATCGTATAGAAAAGTTACTGGAACATTTACACGATAAAAAAGACCTGTCACTGACAGTGGTTGGCCATACCGACAACCAGTTATTGTCTTTGAAAGCGCAACGTTGGCATAAAGATAATCAACAACTCTCTCTGGCCCGAGCACAAGCGGTCGCCTTGTTTATTAAGCAGCAATTAAATTTATCAGATGAAGCTATCAGCGCAGTTGGCAAGGGCAGTAAAGAACCCATAGCCAGTAATGCGACACCTCAAGGCATGGCTAAAAATCGCCGCGTAGAAATCCTATTGACCTATCGACAAGCTGATGTGCCCGTTAATTCACACAGTACCGGGATGGCGATGAACCGGCAGTTAATTTGCCAGGGTGACGCTAAACCACGAACTGTATCGGCGGAGGGTTTCAACATTAGTATTGATGGTGAACCCCTGGATCAATCGACAAAAGATGGCGAAAACACACAGCGCTGTACCGATGTCGAATTATCTAAAGCAAATATACGCATGCAGTACGACAATCTGTCGGCACAGCCTATGCTCGATGTCAGCGCATGGCCTGCCACCTTTACACCCGGACAGCGCGTAAAGTTCATCGGCTATAGTAATTACTTTGCCTGGATAGCGCGTGCGGAAGTCCGCGTCTTCTCTGACAACGCATCGTCACTGGGCAAACCGCTGGCCGTCATCTCATTAAACGATGCCCTTGAGGGGCAATGGGTCGCACCAACAGAGCACGCCCTGAAGTTACATTATCGTCTGCGTGTTTACGATAACGAAGGGCGTTTTGATGAAACCACGAGCTTGCCCCTGTGGCAGGTGATTGAACACAAAATACCCGTGGATGATCAACTCAGCGCCACACAGGGCGAGCTAATCGCTTACGGTAAATCCCGGCTGGCAAAACAAACAATACCTGTACAGGGCGGTACGGTAACGGTAAGCGGTGACACCGTACCCTCAGGGCACGCTGTTTATTTTATGGGAACGCAGATTCCTGTTGATAAGAATGGGCAGTTTGTAGCGCAGCAAATCGTACCAAATGGTCATCATACGATTGAAGTGGCAACCCTCGACGAGCAAAAGAATGGCGCGCTTTACTGGCGACAAATCGAATTTAAAACCCAGGATTGGTTTTATGTCGGCCTGGCCGACATCACCGCCGGAAGCTACAAAGCTGACAGTAACGCGGCCCTGGTAACAAAAGATGAACAGCACCTCAACGACCACAGTTTTATTGATGGCCGCTTAGCTTTTTATACCAAAGGTAAATGGCGCAATAAATACACAGTAACAGCGAGCGCTGATACCCGGGAACAAGCTCTGAATGATATTTTCTCGACCATTATGGATAAAGATCCGCGCAGTTTACTGCGTCGCCTTGATGACAGCGCCTATTATCCAACCTATGGTGATGACAGTACGCTGATAGAAGATGCGCCAACGCAGGGTAAATTCTACGCAAAAATTGAAGATGAACGCTCCCATGCTATGTGGGGCAACTTCAAAATTGTTCAGCAGGAAACCGATTTAGCACAAATTAATCGAGGCCTGTACGGCGCCGTTGTCGACTGGAATAGCGCGTCATTTAACACGCAAAGTGAAAGTAATACACACTTGAATGTCTTTGCCGCAGAGCCGGGTACGCAAGCTACACGCGAAGAATTTCGTGGCACCGGTGGTTCGCTTTACTACCTTGAGCATCAAGATATTGTCACCGGCTCAGAACGTATTCAGGTAGAAGTTCGGGACAAAGATTCGGGCATCGTGGTCAGTGTTAACACCTTGGTTGCTGGTCAGGATTATCAGGAAGATGCTATTCAGGGACGAATTCTATTAACCCGCCCTCTTCCTTCTACCGCAGATGATAGCCAACTGGTACGTGCTGGAAGTTATTCGGGGCATCCGGTCTATCTCGTCGTCGATTACGAATATGTCGGTAATCTCACAGACTTTAGCGACCTGGCTGTTGGCGGACGAGGCACCCACTGGATCAGTGATTCGGTGAGGCTCGGTGTCACCGGTTCCCATCAACAGCGCTTCCAGGATGATCAGAACCTCGCCGGTATCGATGTGCTTTATCGCCATACTCCTGAAACCTATATTCGCCTGGAGGCCGTTAAAACGGAAGGCCCCGGTGTCAGTGCCAGCAGTTCACTAGACGGCGGTTTGAGCTTTTCGCCAACGGGTATTAGCACCGTCAATAATCAATCGGCGAATGCCTATCAACTAGAAAGCGGCTTTCAATTAACAGATCTCGGTTTTGAGACGGACGGTAACGGTGGCGTTTATTTACGCAATCGACAGAAATATTTTTCTGCTCCCGGTCAGCTAACCAACGTCGACACCCGGCAACTGGGCGGCAACTTGAGCGTACCGCTCGGCGACAGTGATGACCTGAATTTGAAAATCGATATCACCCGACAAAATGACGGTATTGACCATGAAGTTGGCGAGGCCAATTTACGCCATCGCATAGACGATATGTGGAGTCTTGGTGCAGGTCTGCGTGCAGAAAGCCGCGAAGATAACGCGGGCATAGTCACATCGAGCAACCATAACAGTGGTAACCGTGCCGATTTAGCCCTTCAGCTTGATTACGGCTTTGATCAAGATTGGGGTATTTACGGCTTTGGCCAGGGCACCATCCTGCGCACGGGTGATCGCAATGACAATAATCGGGGTGGTCTGGGCGGGCACTATCAGCTGAATGATCGCGTTGGATTAAAGGGCGAAGCCTCTTCCGGCAGTGGTGGATTTGGTGCATTGCTCGGCGGGGATTATCGCTTATCCGACCGCACCACCACTTATATTAACTATGCCCTGGACCCCGATAATGCCAATACGGGTATTGGCAACCGGCAGGGTAAACTGGTTTCTGGCGTACGCTCTCGCTATTCCGACTGGGTGAGTGTGTATGGTGAAGAACAGCTACTCCACGGCGATAGTGGCGATGGTCTAACCCATGCCTACGGCGTTGATTTAACGCCCAGTGAACAGTGGAGTTTTGGTTTAGCCATCGAAAATGGTCGCATCAACACTGAAACTAGCGAGGTTAAACGTCAAGCGGCTAGCCTCTCAGCCGACTATGTTTACGATGACATTAAATATGGCGGCAATCTGGAATTTCGCCGCGACGATAGTGATGGCACGGTGCGCCGCAATTGGCTAGTACGAAACCATTTGGCCTATATGATGAACCCCGACTGGCGAATGCGTTTACAACTGGATTTAGCCCTCAGTGACAGCAGCGACGGCAGTACATTTGATGCCGATTTTGTTGAAGCCATTATGGGATACGCTTATCGCCCCATCGATAATGATCACTTTAATGCCTTGATCGAATATAAATACCTGGCAGATCAAGCACCATCCGATCAATTCACCGCGAGTGGTTTGCAAAATGAACTGGAACAACGCAGCCACGTATTAGCCTTCGATGCGACCTATGACCTAACACCGCGCTGGTCGATCGGTGGCAAATACGCCACACGTATTGGCGAAATCCGTACTGGCAGAGGCACTGGCGATTGGTTTAAAAGCACTGCCCAGCTGGGTATAGTGCGCCTCGACTGGCACGTCATCAGACATTGGGACGCATTAATCGAAGCCCGTATACTCGATGTTAAGGAAGCTCAGGATCGCAAAACAGGCTTTCTGACCGCGATTTATCGCCACTTCGGTGATAATGCTAAAGCTGGCATAGGTTATAACTTTACTGATTTTTCAGATGACCTGACCAATCTCGATTACGATAGCCATGGGGTGTTTTTCAACGTCATCGGCAAATGGTAACCACCTGTAACCCCAGGTGTTGGCCCAGCGAAAGTCACCACTAAAAGCCCGCAAAGGCAACAACAGGATCAAACACACGTTATGGCGACATTGGTTCTGCTCAACAAACCCTTTGGTATTCTCAGCCAGTTCACTGCGGCTGATGGGCATGCAGGACTGGCTGACTATATTGACCTGCCTGGCGTTTACCCAGCAGGCCGCCTTGACCGTGACTCCGAAGGTCTACTGCTGTTAACCGACGATGGTTCTCTGCAGGCACACATCAGCAACCCTCGCTTCAAACTGGAAAAAACCTACCTCGCTCAAGTCGAAGGTGATGTCACAGAACTCTCGCTGGAGCAATTAGCGGCTGGAGTCGCGCTCAAAGACGGCCCCACCCTTCCCGCTAGAGCGCGCCGAGTCGATGAGCCCGATATTTGGCCCCGCGTACCGCCCATTCGCGAACGCAAAAATATTCCAACAAGCTGGATAGAACTAACGATTCGTGAGGGCCGCAACCGGCAGGTGCGACGCATGTGCGCCCATGTTGGCTTTCCGGTGCTGCGACTGGTGCGCATTCAAATTGGCGAATGGTCTATAGAGCGGCTCAAACCTGGGGAGCATCGGCAGATGAATGTCGCCTCGCCCAAAGCCAAACCCCGACGCAGCCACTCCGCAAAACGCAAGCTGAGACCCGCAAGAAAAAGACCCTCCTCTTAAAATGCTGGCCTTGCCGACAAACGAAGGGACATTGATATGCCTAATCAGATCCACTTAACTGTCGCCGCACTCGTACCCGGCGAGCGAGGCTTTTTATGTGTAAAAGAAAAGGATGGTGAGCGCATTGTTATTAACCAGCCGGCAGGGCATGTCGAGCCTGGCGAAGGATTGATTGAAGCCGTCAAACGGGAAAACTTTGAAGAAACGGGCTGGCGAGTTGAACCCAGCCACCTACTCGGCATGAGTATTTACACCTCCCCTCACAATAAAGTCACCTACTACCGCATGGCTTTTCTCTGTGACGCTATAGAAGAAGATAAACAGGCGGTGCTCGACAGCGATATTATCGAAGCACTGTGGCTTAGCGAAGCTGAATTACGCGCTCGGCAAACTGAGATGCGTAGCCCAATGGTTATAAAAACACTCGATGATTATTGCAAGGGCAAGCGCTATCCATTAGAGATCATTAACGATTATCGGTAGAATGGCTTTTTTGTATTTAGCCTCTCAGGTCAGCATTCAAATTCATGTCAAACAGTCAAACCCCCGCTACCAATAAAGCCAGAAAAGTCATCGTCGGCATGTCCGGCGGCGTCGACTCCTCCGTTAGCGCCCTGCTATTACTGCAACAGGGCTACGAGGTTGAGGGGCTGTTTATGAAAAACTGGGACGAAGACGACGGCACCGAATACTGCACCGCGAAAGAAGATTTGAGTGACGCGGAAAAGGTCTGCAACACCCTGGGCATTCCCCTGCACAGCGCGAACTTTGCCGCTGAGTATTGGGATAACGTTTTCGAGTACTTTCTCGACGAATACCGTGCTGGGCGCACTCCCAATCCCGACATCCTCTGCAACCGGGAAATCAAGTTCAAGGTTTTTCTCGAATACGCCGAGTTGCTGGGTGCCGATTTTATTGCCACCGGCCACTACGTGCGCAAAGGTCTTGAGAACGGCCGCACCCTGCTGCGTAAAGGCCTCGACAGCAACAAAGACCAAAGCTATTTTTTGCATGCCGTTGAAGAACAGGCGCTGGCAAAAACGCTTTTCCCCGTGGGTGAGTTAGAGAAGCCGGAAGTGCGGCGACTGGCTGAAGAACACGGCCTAATTACTCACAATAAAAAAGACAGTACCGGCATTTGCTTTATCGGTGAACGCCGCTTTAAAGATTTTCTTGAACAGTACATACCCGCACAACCCGGGCCGATGAAAACACCCGAGGGCATTCTACTTGGCGAGCATCAGGGTTTAATGTTTTATACCCTCGGGCAACGCGGGGGCCTGGGTATTGGCGGCGTTAAAACAGCCGACGAAGCGCCCTGGTATGTGGTCGCCAAAGATCTACCGAACAACACACTGATTGTTGCCCAGGGTAATAACCATCCACTACTGTTCACCTCTGTCATCAAGGTTGGCCAGCTACACTGGATCAACCCCCGACCCGCTAGCGCAACGTTTTCCTGCATGGCAAAAGTGCGCTACCGCCAAAGTGACCAGGCCTGCCATATTGACGTCAGCGAGGATGGCGACACCTGCATTGCCACCTTCGACGAACCACAACGGGCAGCAACACCCGGACAATCGCTGGTCATGTATCAGGGCGATATTTGCCTCGGTGGTGGCGTTATCGAAAGCAGCTGGAACCCAGAATGTTAAACACCCCAACACGAGACCAGGCCATTGCGCTGGCGGGCGTCTTCCAGGCCTGCCAGTTAGTCGACAATTTAGCGCGCACCGGCAGCATCCCCAGCGAACAGCTGAGTATTGAAATCAACAGCTTACTGGAACAGAACCCGGCATCGACCGAGGCCGTTTTCAACTACGGCGAACACAACGCTGCCAGCAATCTCAGCACGGGTATAGAAACCATTCAGCAGTTGTTTCGAGACAAGACCAAAAGCCGCCGTCCCGACACCCTGCGCTATGTGCTTGGGGTGATGCATTTACAACGCAAAGTGGCTAAAAACCCGGCCATGCTCGAACAAATTGGCCAAGGCATTGAACGCGCCAAAACGCAATCTGAACATTTTTCAATAAACCACGAAAATGTTATCGCCAATATTGCCGATGTCTATCAAAACACCATCAGCACCCAACGCTATCGCATTCAAGTTAGCGGCCAGGCTGGCCACCTGCAGCAAACCTCGGTCGCTAATCGCGTGCGTTGTCTATTATTCGCAGCGATACGTTCCGCCATACTCTGGCACCAGCTCGGTGGTCGACGCTGGCATTTCATTGTTTATCGCGGCCATATACTCAAGCACCTTGAGACTTTAAGCCAGGAGGCCCGCTAAGCGCCCAGCGCTCAGCAAACAGAGCGCGGCAAAATCCGCTAAAATAGCCCTCGCATTAATCGCAATATCAGCTTCAATCAGTCAGTTCATCACTAATCGCTTTATTTTTTACTCGCACCTGGACAACATTTATGGATCTCTCTGCACTCTCCGCTGTCTCTCCCATCGACGGCCGCTACGGCGCTAAAACCCGTGCATTACGCACCATTTTCAGCGAATTCGGCTTAATTAAATACCGTGTTCAGGTTGAAGTGCGCTGGTTGCAACAACTGGCCGAGCACCCCGCCATTAGCGAAGTGCCCCCATTCTCTGCAGCCACCAATGACTTTCTTGAGCAGTTACTCGCCAACTTTGACGAGAGCCACGCCGCAGCGGTAAAAACCATTGAAAGCACCACCAATCACGATGTGAAAGCGGTGGAATACTTTCTGAAAGATTACTTTGCTGACAACTTTACTATTAATGACGAACTCAATGCCGCCAGCGAATTTGTCCACTTCGCCTGCACCTCGGAAGACATCAACAATCTCTCCCACGCCCTGATGTTAAAAACCGGCCGCGACGAAGTCCTGCTGCCAGCGCTGGAAAACATTTGCAGTACGCTCGCCACTCTCGCCCACGACTTTGCCGACAACGCCATGCTGTCGCGCACTCACGGGCAAACCGCCTCGCCCACGACGATGGGTAAAGAATTCGCCAATGTGGTCGCCCGTCTACGCCGCCAAATCGAACAAATTAGCGCCGTACAAATTCTCGGTAAGGTCAACGGTGCCGTGGGCAACTACAACGCCCACCTCAGTGCCTATCCTGATATCGACTGGCAAGCCAATGCCGATCAATTTATCACCGGGCTGGGTCTGTGCCTCAACCCCTACACCACACAAATTGAACCCCACGATTATATTGCCGAGCTGTTCGATGCAATTGCCCGGGCAAACACTATTTTAATCGACCTCAATCGCGATATTTGGTCCTATATTTCCATCGGCTACTTCAAGCAAAAAACCATTGCTGGCGAAGTCGGTTCATCGACCATGCCCCACAAAGTGAACCCCATCGACTTTGAAAACTCTGAGGGCAACCTCGGCATCGCCAATGCGCTGCTCAATCATTTGGCCGCCAAATTGCCGGTATCGCGCTGGCAGCGTGACCTCACCGACTCCACCGTGCTACGCAATATGGGTGTCGGCCTCGGCTACAGCATGATTGCCTACAGCTCAATTGAAAAAGGCCTCGGCAAGCTGCAACTCAATGCCCAGAACCTGAGTGATGATCTCGATAATTCCTGGGAAGTTCTCGCCGAGCCGATTCAAACCGTGATGCGCCGCTACGCTGTGCCCGAGCCCTACGAAAAACTCAAAGCGCTAACCCGTGGACAGGATATTACTCAGGCCACTCTCAGCGTGTTTATTAAAACCCTGGAAATTCCCGAGTCGGCCAAACAAGAATTATTGGCCATGACGCCCCAAAGCTACACCGGCAACGCCAGCGAACAGGCACGCAATATTTAAATGCCGGACCTGGGCGAGCATTCAATGTCTGAACAGTGGTTTGCCGACTGCGGCGGACTCGACAATTTTCTTGCCGAGTACTGGCAGCGCAAACCCCTGTTAATTCGCCAGGCCTTGCCCGGTTTCAGCTCTCCCCTCGAGGCTGACGAATTAGCTGGGCTGGCGCTGGAAGAAGATATTGAATCGCGACTGATTGTTGAGAGTAAGGCCTCGCCCTACTGGACACTGCAGTGCGGGCCTTTTGCCGAAGAGTCCTTTCAGTCGCTGCCCGCCAGTCACTGGACACTGCTAGTACAAGCCGTCGACCAATGGGTGCCCGAAGTTCACGATCTGCTCCGCCATTTCGACTTTCTACCCCAGTGGCGCGTCGACGACATAATGATCAGCTACGCCGCCGACCAGGGCAGCGTCGGCCCTCACTTCGACCAGTACGATGTGTTTTTACTGCAAGCAGACGGTCAACGACGCTGGCGACTTGGCCAACACTGTGATGCCAATACCCCTTTATTAAAGGGCCCAGCGCTAAGCATTATCGACAACTTTGAACAAAGTGAAGAGTGGCTGCTTGAACCCGGCGACATGCTCTATTTACCCCCGGGCCTCGCCCACTGGGGTATTGCCGAAGGCGAGTGCATGACCTACTCCGTCGGCTTTCGCGCGCCCCGCGCCAGCGAATTAATCGGCGACCTTGCCACGGAGCTGCTCTCTAAAAGCAGCGGCAACGGTAGCGGCACAGGCGAACTGATTTACCGTGACCCTACGCTCACCGCAACAATGGCGAAGGGTGTTATTGACGATAGCTTTATTGATGAAGTCAAAAACCTGCTACTGCGCCAGCTCGATGACAAAGAACAATTAGCCCAATGGTTTGCTCGCTTTATGACAACGCGGAAGTATCCCGACCTTGACTTAGAAACTGAGCCTGACGATGACGCCGAAGAACACAGCCCATCCAGTATCCATTTCGACGGCGATACACTACTCACCCGCCATCCCGCTTCGCGCTTCGCTGCGCTAGCTGGTGATCCTGCAAACCTGGCTGTGGACGGTGAGCTCTATCCCTGCTCCCAGGCATTTGCCACAAGACTTGCCGATTCCCGCAGCCTACAAATAAGCGAGCTGGGAACGCTTGAAGTCCAGGATCAAGCTTTGCTCGACACCCTGCTCGACAATGGCTCTTTGCTAATCGACGGTTAGCGCTTCCCTTCCCTGCCCCCTCCCCTTTCAAAAACCCAAAAGCTGGCTCAGTAAAACTCCCGAATCAATAACATTGAAGGGACGATGACATTATTGAATAATGTAAGCCTATTTACATTATTCAATAATAATCAATCGAGCCAACTCATGAGCATCACACCCTTTCTCTCTCAGCAACGCATTGACGAAATGACCGCCGCCGGTCATTGGAAAAATAAGACTTTACTCGACCATTTTGATCGCCACGTCAACGAACGTCCCGAGCACATTGCCGTTGTCGACCACAATAGCGAAACCGGGCTACGCACCGTACTGTCTTACCGCCAGTTAAATACCACCGTTACGCGCATGGCTCTGGGTTTACTCAAACTTGGCATTCATCGCGGCGATGTCATTTCTTGCCAGCTGCCCAATTGGTGGGAATTTTTAGCGATTCATTTGGCGGCCTTAAGAATTGGCGCGGTGACAAATCCGATGATGCCCATTTTTCGCCACCGTGAAGTCGCTTACATGATGGGTTTTGCGGAAACCAAAATTGCCATTGTGCCGAAGTCGTTCAGAGGTTTTGACTACCCGGCCATGATGGCCGAGATCAAACCCGAGTTACCGCAGCTGGCTCATACACTCGTTATTGGTGGCCCCAGCAATCCCGACTCTTTCGAAGAGGCCCTGCTCAACACCCGCTGGGAAGATGAAATGGATGCCCAAGTCTGCCTCGAAGGCCTCGCCGCAACGCCCAATGAAGTGGTGCAGTTAATGTACACCTCCGGCACCACCGGCTCACCCAAAGGCGTAATGCACACCTCTAACACCCTGCTTTCATGCACCGAGACCTTTATCTCGAGTTATCACCTGAATAAAGATGACAACCTGTACATGGGCTCACCCCTGGCCCATCAAACCGGTTTTCTGGTCGGTATATTGATCGGTATGTATCTCGGCTCAAAAGTGGTTTACAGCGATATTTGGGAAGCGAGCAAGGCTCTGCAAATTGTTCAGGACGAGCACATTACCTTCACCATGGGCGCGACCCCCTTTGTCGCCGATATGAGTTATTCCCCAGACGTGAGTAAATACGATACCCGCCACTTCCACACCTTTGTCACTGGCGGCGCGCCCATTCCTCGCGTTGTGGCAGAAGATGCACGCAAAGCGCTCGGCTGTGGCGTCTATGGTGCCTACGGCATGACCGAAAGCTTAATCGCCTGCATTTGTGTGCCTGAAGACGCCGACGACAAAATATTTAATACCGACGGCAGTGTGCGCATGGGTGTAAAGCTACGCCTCGTCGACAGCGAGGGTAATGAAGTCGCTCAGGGAGAGGAAGGCGAAGTGCAAACCGCCGGCCCCTTTAATTGCTGTGGCTATTTAAAGCGTAAAGACCTGACCGATGAGGCTATCGACAGTCAGGGCTGGCTAAGTTCGGGGGACCTGGCCCGGAAAGATGAAGACGGTTATATTCGAATATCGGGTCGTTCAAAAGATATTATTATTCGTGGTGGCGAAAATGTCCCCATCGTCGAAGTTGAGCAATTTCTCTACAAACATCCCGCCATTCAGGAGTGTGCACTGGTCGGTATGCCTGATCCCCGTATGGGCGAAAGAGGCTGCCTGTTTGTAACGCTAACACCCGGCAGTGAATTTGACGAAAATGAATTACAACGCTACCTCGGCGACGCTAAAATGGCCAAACAGTACTGGCCCGAGCGGCTGGAAATAAGAAGTGAGCTACCGCGCACGCCGAGTGGTAAAATCCAGAAATTCAAATTGCGTGAAGAGGCCAAAGCCTTTGGTGAAGAAGGCGACGGGCTGGCTTATGGCTAATAAATAAGCCAAACTTTATTCTACAAATAATCGGTATCCAATAATCGACAACCCAGGGGAAAAGCCATGAATAACCCAGAACTACTCTATGCCGCCACCGTTATTCTGCTAAGAGACTCCCCCAATGGCGTCGAAGTATTACTGCAGGAACGCAGTGGTAAATCGGAATCCTTTGGCGGTGCCTTTGTTTTCCCCGGCGGCAAAGTCGATTTACACGACGCCGACAAAGAATACGAAGCCCTCTATTCCGGCCACACCGACAAAGACGCCAGCGCCATACTCGGCATGCCCAAATATGGTCTGGCCTACTGGATGGGTGGTATTCGCGAATGCTTTGAAGAGGCCGGTATTTTACTGGCCTACGACAAGAGCGGGAAAATCGTCAGCTTTAATTCCCCCGAGGTTAAACAACGCTTTGTCGACTATCGGGAGGCTTTAAACAAAGGCGAAATGAGCCTGCTGGAAATATGCCGCAAAGAAGAATTAACCCTCGCCACCGACCAAATGTTCTACTACAGCCACTGGGTAACACCCATCGTCATGCCCCGCCGCTTCGATACCCGCTTCTTTATTTGCCGCGCTCCCGCTGAGCAGGAGCCGATTATCGACAATCATGAAGTGGTCTCCCAATGCTGGGTAAATCCCGCTGAAGCGCTGCGCAAACGCAAGGAGGAAGGCTTCCAAATTTTCTTCCCCACCATCAAAAATATTCAGGGTTTAACGGGGCATGAGCAAAGCCAGAGCCTACTCGATGCGGTGGCACAGTTTCGCGATCTACCAAGAATCCTGCCCATTAAAGCAGAAAAAGAAGGCGCTCCACCGCTGATACCCGGCGATGAAGGCTATGAACACCACGAAGTCGCCACTCCCCATTATTGATTGGACGCAATAAAAGATGAGTGACAAAGCTGCCTGGTACGCCCGTTTAAGTGACAAAATTGTTGAGGGGACTCCACAGACTGACAAGCCCCAACACGCATTAATTGGACAAATTGTTTTTAATCGCCCCACCAATCGCAACAGTCTGACACCCGACATGCTTGAGGCCTTGAAGGAGGCGATAGACGACGCGAAAAAAGACACTGATATTCGCTGCCTTATTATTACCGGCACCGGGAAAAACTTTTGCGCCGGTGGTGACTTTACAGGCGGCGCTGAAAACTCAAAAATACCGTTTACCCAACAAGGCTTAATCGACACCTACAGCACGTGCATGGAACTGCTGAATATCAAGGTACCGGTGATCGGCGCACTCAACGGCCACGCCATTGGTGGTGGTTTCGGTGTTGCCCTGCTGAGTGATATTCGCGTCGCCAACAGCGATGCCCTCTACGGTGCCAACTTCGCCCGCCTCGGCATGCACTCCGGCATGTCCCTGTCCTACATTCTGCCCCGCCTTATTGGCCTGGTAAAAGCCAATGAACTGATGTTCACCGGACGGCGCTTTAGCGGCAGTGAAGGCGAAAAGATCGGTCTCTTTAACTATGCCCTGCCCGACGAACAAGTATGGCCCAAAGCCCTGGCATTAGCGGAAGAGATCGCCGCCTGCGCGCCCAATGCCGTGCAATTAATGAAGCAGTCGATCATTAAAAATCTCGACTGGGATCCCCATTCGCGGCTAGCGGAAGAGGCTCTTCATCAATCGGCAACCTTTAATTCTAATGATGCCCACGAAGGTATTGCCGCGATGATGGAAAAACGCGAGCCGGTATTTAAGGGCACATAACAATGTATAAAAGCCAGAAACTATTTAATGCTTTTTAAGCCATTTTAATTTTACAAAACATCAATACAGGACTTGTGTAATGAGTAGTACACCCGAGCAAAACGAACGCCACCCCGACGGACAAATCAGTACTGAAGTGCGCGGTAACATCTTTTTAATCGGCATCGACCGCCCCGAAAAATACAACGGCTTTACGCCAAAAATGTTTGGCGAACTGGCCGATGCCTACGCCGAACTGGAAAACAATAGTGAGCTTTGGGTCGGCGTACTTTTCGCCCACGGCAAACATTTTACCGCCGGTCTCGACCTGCCAAAATTTGCCGACGCCATGAAGAATGGCGAAGCTATTTTACCCACCAATGGCATTGACCCCTTTTCACTCAAGCCCCCTTTCCGCACCAAGCCCGTGGTCGCCGCCATGAACGGCATCTGCTACACCGCCGCCATTGAATTAATGCTGGCAACAGAAATTGTTGTATCAGCGAAAAGTGCGCGCTACTCTCAGCTTGAAGTGGGTCGCGGTGTAATGGCCGCAGCCGGTGCCACCTTCCGCATGGTTGAACGTGCGGGCTGGGGCAACGCCATGAAGGTATTGTTAACGGGCTATGAATTTAATGCCGAAGAAGCCCTACGCTATAACTTTATTCAGGAAATCGTCGACGATGGCGAAGAGTTTAATCGCGCCCTGGAACTGGCAGAAGAGATTGCCAAACAGGCTCCTCTCGCCGTGCAAGCCACTCTGCAAAGCTCTCGCGCCTACTACTTCGACAGCCCCAAAGCCGCCGTTGATGAATTTATTCCAGTGATGAAAGCGCTAGCCAATACCGACGATGCCGCCGAGGGTGTGCAGTCCTTTATAGAAAAGCGGCCACCGGTCTACAAAGGCAAATAAGTAGTAATCAGGCTAGGAGATATGGCTTGATAATTATCACTTACTTGAGCCAAGCACTGCCTTAGCATAAGGCTTATAAACAGGGCCCGAGAATAGGCCCTGTAAAAAATTGGGGACGTATTTAGCGCCCCCAAAAAGAAGAGTAAATAAGATGAAAATGCCTATAAAAACGATCATCACCCTTGCCGCTTTGTCAGTAAGCACCCAGTTAATTGCTAGTGAACATAGCAATTCTGCCGGTAGCGCTGAAGCCAACAGCGAAGCTAAAGCCCTGTTTGAAAACCATTGCCTGGCCTGTCATCAGCCCCACAAAGGCAGCAAGGGTAAGCATTCGGGAGAAAAGTCCGGTGGCGGCAAGCAGGCTCACGGTGATGGTGGCCATCCTAAGCGTCTGGCGCCACCCATGGCGATGGTGAAGAAGCATTACCTGAAAACCTATCCAGATCGTGATCAGTTTATTGAAAAAATCTCAGCCTGGGTGAAGGCCCCCGACGCTGATGCGGCCATGCTGCACCATGCGGTTGAAAAATTTGGTGTAATGCCACCGCAATCCATCAATGAATCAAGCCGCCAGCAAATTGCGGGCTATATCTACGATGTCCTGCCTTCCGGGCACGGTAAGAAAGAAGACTGCAAGAAAGGTGGCAAGCACTAGCAGTGCTGTAACAACGCTGAACACTTCAGTGTTTTTTGGGTATTTCATTCAACACCTGGGCTCAATCATTTCAGCCCAGGTGTTGCATCCATCCATTGCCGCTTTTGTTTCGCTCGCTCACTCACTTCATCAGGAATGACTAAGTCTGGCCCGCCTAACCCTCTGCCAGTAGCACCCTGTGATAGAGGTAAAAATCGCACCGGGCAAACGTCCACTCGCCATCGACACGTCGATAAACACCATCGTAATGACCACTGGCAGTAAAGGCCTTGCACTCTTCAACCAGACAAATTTCAACAACACTGTTACCTGTAACAAAATTAATCATCTACGAAAGTGGTACAAGATCAACTTCACCGTAAGTTCACGAATAGCATTTTTGTCTTCAAGTACCTGCATGTGCGCTTCGAGAGAAGTCATATTTATTCCTTTTTTATTGCATTTATTATTTGAATCCAAGTTGTTTTTAAATATCAGGGAAAATACAAAGCGCACAAGCCATGCAGCCGTATAGTAACGTACCCGGGTTTATTATCTTGCTGCGGTCAATCAAGCGGGTCTTTATGAAAGTGATAAATACAGCTCCCATCGGGAACGAATTAGAGAAGTGCTCATCGAACCTATAACCGACCCGTTGATCAAGACCCTATGAATATGAGAAGGAAAAGCAAAATGAGCAATAGATTCAAACAAACACTGAGGCGCTTATTCGCCATTCTTGCGCTGACCTGCTTAATAACACCCGCGCTGTACGCACAGCCCGACACTCAGAAAGCAATCTTTGCCGGTGGTTGCTTCTGGTGCATGGAGCCACCCTTTGATGCCCTGGACGGCGTTATTTCTACCACCTCGGGGTATATCGGCGGCACGGTGGTCGAGCCCAGCTACAATCAAGTATCCAGCGGCAAAACGGGACATACCGAGGCCCTGCAGATTGTCTATAACCCTGACAAAATCTCTTACGAGAAGTTACTCGCAATTTTCTGGAAAAACATTGATCCCACCGATGGCGGTGGGCAGTTCTGCGACCGGGGCAGCCAGTATCGCAGTGAGGTTTTTTACACCAGCGATCAACAGCGCAAGTTGGCTGAAAAAAGTAAGCAACAGCTCAATGACGGTGACGCACTACCCACGCCGGTGCAAACGGCGATCACCGCCGCAAGTCCGTTCTATTCCGCCGAGGACTACCACCAGAATTACTACCAAAAGAATCCCAAGCGCTATAAGTTTTACAGCTGGAACTGCGGACGCGCACAACGACTACTGCGACTTTGGGGCAAACCCTACGATTCGCACTAAGGGCCTGAAAGTCGACCTTAGTTAACCACCAGCATATCCGTCTTCATACCGCGCAGAATACGCTCTGCGGTATTGCCGATTAATAAACCCTTCAGGCCTTTATTAGCGGCATTACCAATCACCAGCAAGGCATTTTCCTGTGAAGCCCTCTGGCTCACCACCTCTTCAACCCGCCCGGTCACCACCTCAATGGCCTGGGGACTAATGCCCAAATGCTCGACCAGTGCCTGCGTTTTTTTCTCAGCAATGGCCACGGTATCGAGTAAAAAGTCACCACTCATCGGCGCATTAGCAATACCGGCATAAACCAGAGCGGGATCGGGCACCACACTTAAAACCTTGAGGGGAACACCTTCGGCCTTGGCCAGGGCAGCCGCACTGTCGAGCAAGCGCGCAGTGAGTTGCTGATGGGCCTCTTGATTATCCAGTGCATCAATCGCCGCTATCACTTGCTGACAAGCTTTTCGGTCTTTGACCATCGCCAGCACCGGGCAAGGCGTATCGCGGAACAGGTGCCAGTCATCCGGGGTATGAATGAGTACCGATAACAGCGGATCGTGGCTCGCCATCATGACGATTAAACCGGCGCCATAATTCTGAGCTTTTTCAACAATAGTGGCATGTACTTTTGTCGTCCATTCCACATGCAGGCGATAGTCTTTATCCGCGCACAGACTCTCAAGGCGCGTTCTTTCAGCTGCGACGATTTCTCCCTGCAACTGGCTAAAGTCCTGCCAGTTAAGATACTTACTTAACTCACCGAGCTGGTCATGCACTGGCACTAAAACTTCAAGACCAGTATGTAATCGTGCAGCAAGCTTTTCAGCTTCGCCAAGAACAGCCTCGGCATCATCCCAGTGGGTTATCACAGCCAGTATATTTTCCATCAATCACTCCCTTTATTATCGCTTGAATATTGAATGCTAAGGGTTAATAAAAGTGCCTAAATCACTGCGTATAACTGATCAGGCTTTAAGTGTGAGCATATCAAGTAAAGCCATTTAATATAGCAACGACAGAATGCTGTTTGATACAAATCATATGCCACACCATTGATGCGCTCTAGAGTCAGCACTCATATTATTACGGTAAAAGAGCCGCTTGATGGCCCGCCCAGCAATCTAGATGACAAACTTTAGTAACTCTCACATTCAGCATTCCCTCACGACGGGTTTTAAATCTTCGCTTTTTCCTCTCTACGAAAGCATTGCCGAAGAGTCTTCAGCCGTAGAGCCAAATGGTGCGGAGTTAAGTAGTATCACGCCAATTGGCATCAATATTTACTGCCCTCTGCAGCGAGTCGACGACTACGAGCATTTAATTTGTCAGGAGGTGACGCTGCGACGTTCGCTCTACAAGCGACATCAACCGGTGGCATCTGTTTGGTGGTTAGGCAGCCCCTTACAACAGTTTTCACCCGAGGCCATCACCGAGTTATGTTTTCGTCTCAGCAGCCACTTCATTCATCATCAAGAGGGTTCAACACGGGGCATGGCGGTGACGCCGATGGAGTTGAACAAAAACAATCTCGCCCTGATTAAAGGTTTAAATTTTAACGCCATTCAATTAAATATTGATGCCAGTATCGCCAGCTGTGATCGTAGCCTGTCAAACATTGAAACCGCTCTGCAAATGCTCGCCGATTACAAGTCCTTCGATCTGAGCTGCGTGATCAAACTTAGCGACCAGACTCACCCCGACTTTATCGACCGGCTATTTAACTTACTGAAAAACTCCCATTGCACCCACATAGAGGTCTTGAGTCAGAAAAACGGCCCGGAGTCTCTACAAGACAGGTTCACCAGTCAAAACCAGCTGGCCCGTATCAATGCATATTTCGACGATTGTGGGTGGCGCGTTTGCGGCAATAACAGCTTCTTTGCCCCCTCTCACCCCATTGCCCGTTTGCCTAAGAGAGCAAAACTTGAAGCGACGCCCTGGGGCTATCTGGCCAAGCCAATCCCCCTTTGGTTGAGCTTCGGTGTCGCGGCACTGAGCCTGCGCGCAGATAACTATCAATACAATACGCCGTCCAGCGAACAGTACGTGTCTATGCTGGGTGATAGGACATCGCCAGTACAAAATCACTTTTGCTTACCTGCCAAAAACAAAACTAACTTCCAACTTATTCAGCAATTCCTTTGCCAGCACGCTATTACCTCCATCGATCCCAGTCTACATCGGCAACTAAGCGCGCTAATTCCCAAAGAATGGTTACAGAGCGAAGCCAACAGCCTGGCATTAAACTCAGAGGGTATCGTCAACCTTTCAACTATCTGCGATAAGCTGCTCGGCGTCCTACCGGCCTAATTAGCACCCTCAAGCAGCCGCTCACAACAGGCTACGTGAAAGTATAAAAAACGGGTTACAATGGGCAACTGAGCAGATTAGCAGAGGGTTGACCATGTCACAGCGATGTCCACACAGTGCCGAAATCAATTGCCGGGATTGCCGCATGAATGCGCTCTGCCTGCCCATTGCCCTGGAACTCGATGAAGTTGACCGTCTCAATGATATCGTCCAACGCGGCCGCCCCCTGCATAAAGACAACTACGTCTACAATTGTGGCGACGAATTCCGCTCCGTTTACGCGGTTCGCAGCGGCTCGATAAAAACCTACAGTGTTAACGACCAGGGCGTAGAACAAGTCACCGGGTTTTATCTACCCGGCGAAATTTTCGGCATGGACGGCATCGCGCACACCCACCACATCAGCTCAGCTGTGGCCATGGAAACAGCGGCCATTTGCGAAATCCCCTTCGAGCGCATGGAGGACTTGAGCATGACCCTGCCCTCGCTACAACGCCACTTCTTCAAGTTGATGAGCAAAGAAATTACCAATGACCAGCAGCTGATTGCCCTGCTCAGTAAAAACAGTGCAGAAGAACGTGTCGCCACTTTGTTACTGAGCATTTCCTCCCGCAATGCCAAACGCAGCCTGTCAAACGTTCGCTTTCGCCTGCCCATGTCCCGCGCTGACATCGGTAATTACTTGGGCCTAACTGTCGAAACAGTAAGCCGGGTTTTCAGCCGCTTTCAAAAACAAAATATTCTTGCTGTTGATAAAAAAGAAATTGAAATTCTGGATATCCCCGGATTACAGCAGCTAGCCAATACCTGATAGGGCACTGACTTTTTCTTTCTTTTTTGGAGAGGGGAAGTAAAACCTTCATTCGAGTTAACACTCAATATTAAAATTGGCACGTTAAACGTATATATGCCTTCAAGCGACCATCCAATCTCGCAACCGCCTGGCTGTTCTTTTATCAAAAAACGCTTTCCCATTTATGCGATGAGTCCGGGTAGTGTAAAATTCGATACGCTACCTATCCATTACTTCAACAAAAGAAAAGTATGTTTCAAGTCAATCTTCGCCACGATTGCACCCGATTAGTGAAGCGAAGCCATTCACCCTCAATTCATGCGAGGCGCACCAACGCAGTAAAGCAGGCTCTGCCATTAATCTATGCTTTCTTCAAAGCTCACACCCGCAGGGGTCTTTCACACAGTACGCAGCGACCAGGCTCGCTTATCACCCCCAAAATCACCTCAGCCCTTCTCACTCTCTTTTTACTCACCAGCACTATTGAGTGTTATGGCAGCACATTAAACTATTCGCTAAATGGGCTTTCGACTGAGCTGAAAAAAAATGTCAAAGCCTGGCTGGGAGAGAGCCCAGAAACACCTGAAGAGCGTTCGTACTTTCTTGCAAACCTGAACAATAGAGTCACGAAGAGCCTACAGGCACTCGGCTATTACCAACCCCATATAGTCATTAATACCGAACGCAGTGAGCCAACCTGGAAACTCACTATCAGCGTCACCCCAAATCAGCCCGTACTGATTGGCAATATAGACATTCAACTTATGGGCGATGCCCTTGATGACCCGGCTTTTACAGCCTTAATCTCATCAACGCCCATAAACGAAGGCGATATTCTTCACCACGGCAGGTATGAAGCTTACAAAAAATCCTTGATGCACCTTGCTCAGCAACGCGGTTATTTTACCGCCAGCATCACTAAAAGCCGTATTAATGTTAATACCGGCGCAAACACAGCCCAGATACTTGTATACTTTGACAGCGGGCCGCGATACCGTTTCGGCGCAGTCCGCTTTGATGAAAACATGCTCGATGCCGCACTTGAAGAGTCCCTCCAAACCTTCAAAGAAGGTGATTATTTTGATTTAGCACAAATCCAGGAGTTTCAGGCCAACTTACAACGTACCCAGTATTTCTCCAGTATTATTTTCAAGCCCTTGATTACTGAAGCTGAAGATAATCAAGTGCCTATCGAGCTGGGTCTTTTCCCGGCAAAACGCCACAGTATTGATATCGGCGTTGGCTACAGCACTGACACTGAAGAACGCACGTCCCTGATCTGGCGAACACCGCGCATTAATAGTCATGGCCATAGCCAAGAAACTCGCCTGGAATATTCGCGCGTAAACCCCAGTGGGCGCGTGACCTATAAGATCCCCCTAACACATCCGATAAACGACACGTTGCTACTGAGTGCTCGCAAGGAAGAAAATGAGTTCGGCGACCTCGATAGTCAACAGAAAGAACTGTCGATACGTCGAGAAACACTAGTAGACGGTAACTGGATACGTAGCTATTCCCTGCGTGCTCTCGATGAAAGCTGGGATGCAGAGAGCTTGAAAACACAGAGTATTTATCTACTGCCAGGCCTGACTTTTTCTCATAAATTCAGGACAGGGCCTTTCGCCGATCCCCTCAGTGGCTTCAGTCAGTTTTATCAGCTCGAGGCCGGTGGTGAAGATCTCGGCTCCGATATTGATTTACTGCGTGCTTACGGAAAATTCACCTATGTCACCACTCTGAAAGCCCGGCACCGTGTGGTGACACGAGCAGAGCTGGGCGCAGTATTTATTGATGGTAATGATCGTAAACATCTCGCACCCTCTCTGGGATTTTTTGCCGGTGGAGCACAGAGTATCCGTGGCTTTGCCTACCAGGCAATCGGCAACAAAATAAGTGGCGTATTACCCGATGGCAAACAGACAACACTGGTGGTGGGTGGCGACCGTTTAATGACCGCCAGTATGGAATACCAATATTATTTTTCTAAGCAGTGGCGTGGTGCCTTGTTCAGTGATTTTGGTGATGCCTTCGACGAAGGTGATTTTGACGCCCATTACAGTGCCGGCTTTGGTGTTCACTACCTGACCATAGCCGGGGCTATTAAAATTGAACTGGCCAACAGCTTAAGTAACGACAATCCCGATTGGCGGCTGCACCTCAATATTGGGGCAGAATTTTGAGAAAAACGGGGCTCTGGCACGCCGCAATATTTATCACTTGCGTACTGCTATTACTTGTAACAGTGGTGATAACGGTGGCGTTTACCGAAGCGGGTAGCCGAACGCTATTAAATACACTGAGCAAAACCACGCCTCTCGAAATTCAGCACACCAAAGGCACCCTGCTGGGCAAACTACACCTCTCCCATTTACGCCTCAGTAATGAAAATATCACCCTTGAACTCAGTGACATCAACACCGAATTGACGGCGAGTTGCCTATGGTCAGGCCAGCTCTGTTTTAAAAATATTGCCGCAGCGCAACTGGAAGTACACGCACTGCCTGCAGATGATGTGAGTACAGATAAACCCGATATGATTAACAAAGCGGCAGTCGCAGCGTTAATCGTCTTTCCATTAAACATAAAAATAGAGCACTTGAGCATCGCTAACACCAGCGTCCACTGGCAAGGGGGATCGTGGCGTCACGGACAAACCCGTGCTCAGGTCAGCATTAGCGGCTCACGAATCAGGGTTAATGGGGCCAGTATTGAAAATACTTTTCTGGAATTGCATGAGCTGTCGTTCGACGACAAGCTCACCGGCGATCTGCCCACTAATAACGCCTCATCCGCTAAACTCGTAACATCGAATAACATCGCCCTGCCAAGTATCGATTTGCCACTGGAGCTTGTCGTTAACCAGCTCTCGCTGCAACAGCTGCACTGGGACATTTACGGTTTCAAATTTCAACAGCAAGCGCTGAGTCTGACCGCACACTGGGTCAACACGCAGCTACAAATAAGCCAGGCTGCCATTAATGATCTTCCGCGAGCAAATGTCCGATTAAAAGGCAGCCTTGAATTCATCGATAATTGGCCCCTGACGGTTGATACCCAGCTTGAACTGGCACAGCCTTCAATTTGGCAAGGCCTTCATCAGCGTACATTCGATGTGGCGGTCTCCGGCGACTTAGCCGCGCTGAACCTCAATGCACAGCTGCACGACAATCAACCAATCAATCTGCAGGGCAAGCTAAACACTCTCGACCCACTGCTCCCTTTTGAACTACAGGCCAGCGCCCAATGGTCCGACACGTTGCCATTGCGAAACCTGCCGGGGCTGCCTAAAGACTTGCCGGAAGAACTACTTCAAAGCGACTTGCTGAGCCCTGTGCAGCTCTCTGCTGAAGGCACACGACATAGCCAATCCTTTACCTTGCAAGCGGCAGCACGGGGACTTGATTACAAGGCTCTGCAGCTATCCCTGCAAGGCCGACATGAGCAATCCCATCTCTTCATCGAACAGGCCAAGCTACGCAATATCGCCAATGACCCTATTGAAAACAGTACGGTACAAGACGACGCTGCTGAAAACCGCTCTGTAGCGGATAGCGACCTGACTCTAAGCGGCAGCCTGTTTTACGACGAAGAGCTAAAGTGGACACTGGCAGCCCTTTCCCCCGGTTTTACATTGCCCGCCATCAATCAACAAATATCCGGCCGCCTGGCGGGAAGCTTGCAGGCCAGTGGTAGCGCCAATAAGAATGACTGGCTATTCACACTTGATAAAGTGGACTTGCACGGCGACGTTAATGGTCTACCCGCCATCATTAACGGTTACGCTAACATCGACAATGACCTGCGTATTACACACAGTAAATTACGCGCCGAACTGAACAATGCCAAATTGCTTCTCATCGCCGATGACAGTCTCAAGCAAAGTCCTCAGTTTACTCTCACTATCGATGATCTAAGCCATTGGCATACTGACGCTGCGGGTTCTCTGATACTAGCGTCGAGTATGAGCGCCGATACTCAGCAGATTGTCTTTAAAGGCACAGGCCAAAGCTTGCAATGGCAGAATATAACCATTGGGCAAACAAGCATTGAGGGTGACTATAACCTGTACGGCTTACACGCCTACGCGCCAAACACTGCCGCATTAAAACCTTTTACTTTAGACCTGCATCTCGACAACGTAGACCTTGGCTCAAGCCAACTCCGTGAGCTGAGCATCGTCGCCAGAGGGAATGAGCAGGGGCAATCTCTTAGTGTGAGCAGCCATGGTGATATCGAAGGCACACTGGAATTCAGGGGTAAAGCCGCCAGTGCTGCCATCAATAACAATGGGGGCTGGCGTGGCCAACTACTACCCACTCAGCTAGCAACACCCCTCGGGCAATGGCAACTGGCTCAACCGGTGGAACTTAACGGGGAGGCCGCAACCCCACAATTTAAAATTGCAGCCCATTGCTGGCAAGGAAATAATGTCCAGCTCTGCCCCGGGGCCTTTATTCTTGGCACAGAAGGTGGGGGGAGTCTTGAGCTAAACGGTGACATCAGTTTTCTCGAAAAGCTCTTACCAACCCATATCGCGATGCGGGGCCAACTACTGCTCTCGCTAGAAAGTCACTGGTCTGTCGAGGAAGGCCCTCATGTACAGGGGGAATTAACCCTGCAGTCAGGGCAAATAGCCCCCTCGCGTGACGAGCATGAGCCAGCATTTCTGCACTGGGATAAAGCGGATGCTAACTTCACGCTAAATTCGCAAGAAATACAGTGCGTGGCTAACCTTGAACAAGCGGGCAACAAAACCATTAGCGCCGACTTAAAACTGCCTCGTGATAAAGATACCGCTATAGATGGAAAACTCATTTTTAGCCAGCTACAGCTCTACGCGTTCAAGCCATTTTTGCCAAAACTATCGCAACTACAGGGCCAGATCAACGGCACTGTCGAGCTGTCGGGTAGTACTGAAAAGGCCCTGGGCCATGGCTCTGTCCATATTACCGATGGACAATTTGCAGCTCTCAGTAACCCCAGTGAAATTAAAGCGATGGATCTTGAACTTAGTCTGCACGGTGACTGGGCTGAATTAAAGGGCAAGGGCAAGATGGGTGAGGGCGAATTCAACATCAACGGTAAACTGGTATCTCAACCCGCGCTAGCCATCACACTGAATGTAGAAGGCAGTCAACAGCGTATTCTAATGCCCCCCAGCACGACACTGCTTGTTTCAGAGAACATTAATCTACGCGCAAGAGAAGGCCTGCTAAAACTCGACGGTCAACTCATCTTGCACGAGGGCCTTGTGGAATTTGACCAGCTCCCCGAAGGCGGCGTTGCCCTGTCTGCTGATGCGATAGAGATTGATGCACAGGGAAAGCCACTCCAGCAGGAGCGCCCCTTTGATATGGCCATAGACCTGCACGTGGCCATTAAGAATCAGCTCGCCGTCGTTGGCCATGGCTTAAATGTACTTGTGGGCGGCGATCTTCACCTCCGACAGAAGGTACAACACCCTTTGCAACTGTTTGGCGATTTAAAGGTACTCGACGGCGAGTTTCATGCCTACGGGCAACGCTTAGCGGTGAAACGAGGCACCGTCAGTTTCACCGGTGACCTGAATAACCCCCGACTCAATGTCCGTGCCGAACGCCACGTCGGTTATGAAAAGATCACTGTGGGTGTCGAGGTACAGGGCAATCTCGCCACACCCCAGCTACAAATTTACTCCGACCCCACCATGCCGCAAGCTGAAGCCCTGTCATACCTAACCCGCGGCAAAGGTTTGACCCGCGACAGTGGTTTAAGTAACAGCTCCGACGCGGAGGGGGATGGTACAGCCATGGCGCTGTCTCTTGGCACAAGCATTGTCAACCAGAGCGGTTTATTAAACCCCATAAACCAGCTCCCCGGTCTTAATAACATTACGTTGGGGACTGAAGAATCCGCTACTGGCACCCGAGCCACTGTCAGCGGATATATCGGCGACAAAATTTATCTGTCCTACGGTGTCGGCCTGCACGAACCCATTGACGTGCTGACCACCCGCCTCTATCTACGCACACGCCTGTGGCTGGAGTTAGTCACTAGCCTGGAAAATAGCCTGGATCTCTACTACTCATTTGATCTTGATTAATTGACAGCAGCGCTGTCATTCAGAAAATGCGAGCGAGATTAATCGTGATCAGACTCGCCCGGGTGAAATAAACCGGCAAGCATCGCCTTCTCATCTGTCGTTAAGATATCTCGAGCGTTATTTTTATTGACTGCGGGCTGACGCTTTGTGAATACCTCCGTAGACTGCCTTCTGGAAAGATGACGTCGCTCGAGAGCCCGCCTGTCAAGAGCCCGCCTATCCATGCGCGGCCACATCAAGTATTGCGTCTCAATATTCTGACGCCATTCGGTACTGCCAAATAGAAAACCGATAAGCCGTCTTTCATCCAAACGACGCTCACAGTCTCTGCGCTTACTTTGCCTAAAATCCTCGGCAGCCATACCCACCTCCCTATCTCAGATCAAGTGATGCATAAAGTAACATCTGCATATTCGCGGGCGTGATTATACGTAAAAATACACTTTTGCGTGATACTTTAAATTATTTAATAGACCATTATCGGCCAACTATCAAGCGCCATAAATTTTTTTAAAACGCGCTGAACTAAAGCCGTTCATCCTCTTTTTACCAATAAAAATAATCGGTACACCACGGCCTTTCATCCGCAGAAAGTCTTTTCTTCCTTTTTCCGATGTTTCAACATCGTACTCCCTGAAGCCAATTTTATTGGCTCTAAAATACTGCCTTGCACGCTTACATACACCACACCAAACGGCGCTATACATCACTACAGAAGGGCGGTTAAGGCGTGCTTTTTCTCGTCTATCGGCATCTCGTTGGCCAAGAAATTGTGACGTTGTGACCTCGGTGCCCTGGTAAGAGTTAATCCTTAATTCATCACCAATGGATTCGGCCACAACCGTCTCTGGTGCTTTGTCTGAAAAATGTACCTGACCCTGTTCATCGGTCCACTTATAAATTTCGCCATGGGCAGATAGCCCTATCAGTAAAAGACAAAAAACCAGCAACCTCGTAGGACCAAGCATACCTCTACCATTAATTTTATTTATGACCTTAATAACCACAATTAATTATCGCGACAATCATGAGCATTAACACAATTCACCGGCATTTCAGCCCTCCCCACACGGCGAATATTTTCTGCTACTTTATTGGCGATACCCTTAAAGCTCAAATCTGTTGCACCGCCAATATGGGGGGTGCCAATCACGTTCTGATCGAAGAGAGGATCAGCAGGGTCGACGGGCTCCTGCCAAAACACATCAAGCCCGGCACCCATGATTTGCTTGTTATTTAAGGCGTCTAACAGGGCCTGGTAGTCAATCACGCCACCACGTGCCACATTGACCACAAAGGCTGTCGCCTTCATCAGAGTGAATTCTTCCGCAGCCATCAAGCCTCTAGTATCGTCATTCAAGGGTGGCGCGAGGATGACAAAGTCCGCCCGGGGCAACAGCTTGTGCAAGGCCTCGCCACTGACGTGCTGGGCAAGCGGGATAGCCTGCTCTTGCTCGGTGTTTTTTGGCCCACTACGCGATACAGCAAGCACCTCCATTTCAAAACCACTAAGCCTACGCGCCACTTCTCGCCCGATACCGCCATAACCAACGATCAGCGCCGTACGCCCCTTTAGCGACCAACCCGTTGGCCCAGCCACTACACCATCGCGAATATTCTGCTGCGCTTTGGGGAATTGCCGAGCCAGGGTCAGCATTAACATTACCGCGACCTCCGCAACAGATTCAGCATTACCGGTACCAGCAGCGGGCACATTGGCAACGTAAACACCGTTTTTACTGGCAGCGGGAATATCAATAGCATCAAGCCCCGCACCAAACTGTTGTACCAACTTGAGTTTAAGCAAAGACAATTCAGCGTCACCAAGGGCCGTAATAGCTGGAATCAGAACATCGGCATCACTACCCAGCGAACAGATTTCATCAGGTGCGCAACAAACAATCTCGTCGTCGGGCAAAAGAGCCTTCAACATATTGTGAATGGCACTAAAGCCTTGGCTGCATAATACTATTTTCATCATTCCCTTCCCCTGTTATTACACTATGTATAGTGCTAATTATTTTTTTCATGATAAAAGCATTAACGAATGTTAAACAACATGAGCACCTGACACACATCAGATTCTCTATAAATTATTACGCATAAACGGCTCAATTTCTGGCAAGGGCTTATTAGTAACTTGTAATAAAGTAGTTGCGATGCGAGCATTAATCAAAGACAAGAAAACAGGGCTAATAATGGGAACGCTTATTCGAACCGGTATCACCGTCTTCTTTCTATTAACCAGCTTATTACCCTTGGCCGCCACAGGTGGAACAGGTTTATCGCCACCAAACAATATTAGCGAAACCTGCAATAGCCCGCTGAACATACTTCTAAGTAATGACGACGGCTTTAATAAACCGGGCATTGTCGCCCTGCAACAGGCCCTCAGCCAAGCCAAACACCGTGTTGTGCTCGCTGCTCCGGCCAAAAATGCCAGTGGTAGCAGCGCCTCCATTACTTTTGCCCCGGTAAACGTCGAGCAAGTTGAGGCCAATATTTATGCCATTAGTGCGAGCCCGGCAACATCTGTAGTCCTCGCTGTTAGCGCCCTTTACCTACCAGGAAATCCACCTGACTTGGTGATTTCGGGAATTAACAAAGGCGCTAATCTCGGCCCTGCCACGGGTATATCCGGTACGGTGGGTGCGACCACGGCGGCGATACAAGTTATCAACCCGCCGATCCCCGCCATTGCTATTAGCACAGACCCTCTCGGCCCAAATTTTAGCGAGAAACAAAACACTGAACACTTGCAGCGTATTTCAGCCTTTATCGTCAAGCTTGTCGACAGACTCTTACAGGAGCGGTGTAAAAACGGCGAACTGTTACCCAAAGGTCTGGCATTAAATATTAATTATCCACCACTTCCGCCCGAGAAAATCAAAGGCATTGTGATGAAAGAGCAGGGGCAGGCGCCCTATTTTAAAATTGCTTATGCACCATCCAAAGATGATGACAAGATCTATTTACCGATCTTTAAAACTCAGTCTGTCACCAATGACATTGCACAGTCGGACACGCTTGCCTATCGTCAGGGCTTTATCACTATCGTGCCTCTGGATGGTAATTACACGAGGAAAGGCCCTGAAATGAAGACTCTTCTCGAGCCTTTGATAGTCAATATACAACCCTGAGCAATGGCAAAGGGCTATATGTTCTGTTGACGATTAAGCGAAAACTGAACGGGCAATAATCTCTTTCATGATTTCAGAGCTACCGGCATAAATACGCGAGATACGCGCATTGGTATAAAGCCGGCAAATCTCGTATTCATCCATATAGCCTGCACCGCCGTGTAGCTGTACGCCTTCGTCCATCATCCGCCCTTCTAGCTCACTGCAATAGAGCTTGGCCTTGGCAGCCATATCACCGGTGAGACGCCCCTGGTTGTGCATTTGCACGCAGTGGTCGATATAGACTTGGGCCATATCAATTTCAGTACTGAGCTGGGCCAACTTAAAGCGGGTATTTTGAAAATCCGCAATGCGCTGACCGAAGGCTTTACGCTCAACCACAAAGTCCCGGGTGACTTCAAAAGCCCGTTTGGTGCAGGCGACGTAGCCAACGGCACCGATTAAACGCTCCTCCGCCAGGCCCTGCATTAAGTAGTGAAAGCCTTTGTGAGCATCGCCCAGCACATTGGCCTTGGGGACTTTAACATCATTGAAAAATAGCTCGGCTGTGTCCTGCGCTTTGAGGCCCATTTTTTTCAGGTTGCGCCCCCGTTCAAAACCTTCCATGCCTCGCTCAATAACGAAGAGACCAATTTGTCGGGGGTTATCGGGATTTGTTTTTGCCGCGACGATCACCAGGTCGGCATTAATACCGTTGGAAATATAGGTCTTCGAACCATTCAGCAACCAGTGGTCGCCCTTGTCCTGGGCATTGGTTTTCATTCCCGCCAGATCACTACCGACATCGGGCTCGGTCATGGCAACAGCGAGAATACTCTCCCCCGATACCGCACCGGGAATAAAGCGAGCATGCTGTTCAGCGTTGCCAAAGTGCTTTAAATAAGGTCCAACCAGGCGGCTGTGCAAAGTATGAAAGAAACCCGCCTCGCCATAGGTGGCATCTTCTTCCATCATAATTTGCTGGTAGCGGAAGTCTTCAATACCCAGGCCACCGTGTTGCTCATCAGCCCAGGTCAACAAGTAACCTTGCTCGCCCATTTTTTTAAACATTTCCCGAGGCACAATACCCGCTTCGCGCCAACCCTCACGATGGGGTTCAATTTCATTGATCAAAAATTTACGGTAAGAATCTCGAAATATTGCCTGTTCTTCGTTAAATAAATCACGCTCCATGTTTAGCTCCTCTTATTTTATTGTGCAAGGGAATTTAAGGTGTACTGTCATCAATCATAATCATGCGTTTTTCATCCATAGCCGCTACGGCTATATAAGGCCATTCTATTCTTTACCGATACCAAAAGTGAGGCAGGATTTACTCATTAATAGTTATAGATGACTCTTATTGAATGTATGAGAAAAGTACTATTTACGATTCGTCAACGAGATAGATGCCATCCTTTTCAATACGGATTACTCGCTGCTTATAGAGGCCGCCTATCGATTTTTTAAAAGCACCTTTGCTCATACCAAAAATATCGGCAATCAATTGTGGGTCAGACTTATCATGTACGGCTGCGAAACCACCTTGTTCCTGCAAGTGGTTCAAAATAGTTTGGGTGTTTTTATCACGAGCCTCTTGACCTCCCTGCAGGCTCAAATCAATCTTTCCATCGGGGCGAATGTATTTAATATAACCTTTTATTGACTGACCAAAACTTAAACGCTGATAGACCTCATTTTTATACAACACACCCCAGTGGCCATGATTAACGATGGCCTTATAGCCCAGCTCAGTACTATTGGCGATAATCAAATCAACCGGCTGCTGAGGATTGTAAGAATGGGGTTCGTCATCACTAAGGAAGCTATCAATTTTCGATGAAGCGACAATCCGCCCATCAACCCTGTCGACATATAAATAGACCAGGTAAGAACTACCTACCTCCATAGGTCGATGCTGTTCAGCAAAAGGTACCAGCACATCTTTTTCCAGCCCCCAGTCCAAAAACGTACCGATACCAGTACTGTCCACCGCCTTCAAATACGCAAACTCACCGACACAAGCCTTTGGCTTCTGCGTAGTGGCCAAGGGTCGATCTTCAGAATCAAGATAGAGGAAAACCTCAATAGAATCGCCGATAGCGAGACCATCCGGTGCATATTTGCTCGGTAACAGGACATTGTCCAGCTCCTCCGCATCCAGATAAAAGCCAAAAGCCACCTCTTTAACCACATCTAAAACACACGTCTTGCCAATATTAATCATTCTTTCTTCACACTCATTTATGCTTTGTGGCCCATTATAACGGCCAAACTCAGCTGTTTGAAAAGTCCTTACCTTATACCTAATTTTAAACGCCAGTATTTCTTATATTAGCGGCAATAGCCCTATGGCCTACGGTGTATAAGTCTATTCCCACACTTTACCAACTTAAACGGAACCAGATAACAAAACAGAGCTAAAGGAAAGCAAGAATCGACTGGAAACAACTAGAATGGCTGTAAGTATTTATTAAACTATCTGGCCAGGGCGGTAATGGAATCAAGTAATTCGGCAAAAATCGAATCCAGTAGCATGGGTCTAAGCGATCTAAAATCAATGAATATTCTGATTGTCGATGACGAAGCAGCCAACATCCAGCTGCTCGAGACACTGCTCGACCTCTCCGACTATAAACAAGTGCTTTCAACGCAAGATCCTCGAGACACCCTCACGCTTTGCACAGATAACACCATTGACCTGTTACTGCTCGACATCAACATGCCCCACATGGATGGCTATGAGGTCATGGAACAGCTTGAAACCCTGGAAGGTGACAAGCCCGTTGTGCTCGTATTAAGCGCTGAGCCAGACCGTAAACATCGCCACCAGGCATTGGATAGCATTGCCCTGGATTATGTCTCAAAGCCTTTTGATACCCATGAGCTATTATCGCGTATACGCAATTTACTCGAAGTTCGCCGTGCTCAAACGTACATGCGCGATCAAAACAGCTTGCTTGAAAGTGAAATTAACAAGCGTACCCAGGAGCTCAGTAATTCACGGCTTGAGGTTGTACGTCGCCTAGGTCGCGCTGCGGAATACCGGGACAACGAAACCGGCCTGCATATTATTCGTATGAGTAAAATTGCCGCATTGATTGGCGAAGCCAGTGGTATGAATAAGGCTGATTGCGATCTGCTACTCAATGCCTCACCTATGCATGATATCGGCAAGATTGGCATTCCCGATCACATTTTACAAAAGCCAGGGAAGCTCACGGCTGCAGAATGGGAAATAATGAAATCCCACTCCCTCATAGGTGCCGAAATTCTGGAAGGTGATGAATCCCGCTTACTGCTAACGGCAAAAGAAATTTGCCTAACGCATCATGAAAAATGGGACGGTAGTGGCTACCCTTACGGCCTTAAGGGCGAAGCCATCCCCGTAATGGGCCGCATCACGGCACTGGCCGATGTTTTTGATGCGCTCACCTCGGTTCGCCCCTACAAAAAAGCCTGGTCCGTGCCCGATACACTAGAGCTAATTCGTACCGAAAGCGGCAAACACTTTGACCCAAAACTAACCGGACACTTCATGTCTGTCGTACCTGAAATTATCGACATTATGGGCCAGTATGCCGACCCGCTGATCCTTTAATCAGCGGCCAAGCAGGTATTACCTTCAGGTCTTTTTCTTCATCAATGGCGACAAGCCATCATTAACAAGTGATGCACCTTCATTTCCTTCTGAACCCGCCCTCTTAGCTTTGCGCTTACCCTTGTTTTTTGTATTGCGATGACGACTCGCGCTCTTATCCTGCCCTTTAATTTTTTTCTTCTTGCCCGCCGCCTTGCCATTGGATTTTAGTTTTTTCGGCCCAGTAAATTTTGCCTTTAAACTTTTCACCGTGCGTCGTTCAAAAGCCGTTTCGGTATAACGTTCAATCGCCGCCATTAAATTCCAGTCATTGGCACTAACAAAAGATATCGCCAGACCCTGTCGCCCCGCTCTACCCGTGCGCCCTACGCGGTGAATGTAGTCATCAACACCTCGAGGGAAATCAAAGTTAATCACGGTATCAATATCTTTAACGTCAAGACCTCGCGCCGCCACATCACTGGCAACCAGTACGTTTATTTTCCCCTCAGTAAACTGAGTGACCATAAAATTACGTTCTTCCTGGCTCAATTCGCCGTGCAGTACCCCGGCACGAAATTTATGATAACGAAGTAATGCACTCAGTTGGCCAGCGGTAATGCGCTTGTTAGTAAAAACCAGGGTTTTTCTGGATTGGCCCGGTGCGGGACTCGCGTCCAATACATCAGTTTGTTCATCGGCACTTTCCTCGGGGTCAACTTGTCGGGGCCTGACTCTCACCTTGGCCTGCCCCCAGGGCGATTTCGCGGGGCTTTCATCAGTAGAAGGCTCTACCTCGGCTGCGACAGTTTCTACCGGTGGAATCGGGGTTTTTTCACGCCCCTGGTCAACATCGGCATTAGACTTCAGTAGATGAACCAATAGTTTTTCTTTGTGGCTCTTATCGTCGCTGAGTATCACCTGTTGATGAATATGCACATGTCGGCTGCGCTCACTACCCACGGTGATCTGCGTGGCATCATTAAGAATTTCACTGGCAATACTCGTCACGCCGCTATGGCGTAAAGTCGCTGAAAGCAATAGCGTTTGTCGATCGGGCGTACAAGCTTCAACTATCGACAAAACATCCCCACGAAAACCCATATCGAGCATATGGTCGGCCTCGTCAATCACCAGTGTTTGCAATGAATTTAAATCGACACTACCGATTTTAATTAATTCGACCAGACGCCCCGGTGTGGCAATAATAAATTCGGGATTTTTTCGCAGAATCGATTTTTGATATTTAAAATCGCTGCCGCCAATAATCACCCCCGCTTGCAAGCCCGTATTTTTACCCAGCTGAGCAAAGTGTTTTTCGACCTGTCGCGCAAGCTCGCGTGTCGGCACCAAAATCAGCACCAAAGTACCGGCATTCGCCGTCTGTTTTTCAGACAGAATTCGCTGCACGCTGGGGATGAGATAGGCCAGGGTTTTACCACTACCGGTCTTGGCACTGACCAAAAGATCTCGTCCCTTTAATGCCTCTGGAATTACCTGCCCTTGCACATCCGTCGGCTCGACCAATTTAAGCGCCTTCAACGCACCCTGTAAGCCGTGATGTAAACCCAGTTCTTCTAACATTTAAAAACACCTTGCATATCAGTACACATTGAAAAGTTTAGGAATTAATTTTCGCCAACAGGGCTCGCCAAAAATCAGCGCCTTTAGCGCGTGCTAGCTGTTGGTTGCGCTCGGGAATTTGGTCAACATTGGGGTCGCTAGCGACAGCCCGATCAATACTGCTTTCGCGCAGTAGATGTAACAACGGTAGCGGCGAGCGATTGGTGTAATTAGCGGCATCATCTGCGGCTTCACCCTCAAACATATAATCGGGGTGAAAACTCGCCAACTGATAAACCCCTTCATAACCGGCATTTTCCAGGGCTTGCTGAGCACTATCGAGTAAGGCCAAATACTCATAAAAATCACGCCAGCCATCAGCGAGTATCAACAGTGTCGTTTCAATCTCTTCGTGCTCATCAAGGAAGGCCAATTCCTCAAGTAATGTAACAATGACAGCCTTACTTTTGCGGCCCGCTAAGACCTGATAACGCACTCGACCTGCATCAACTTCGCGCTTTGCAAAGGGACAAAAGTTGTAGCCAATCACCACATCAAGCAGCCATCGCCTCACGCTGTCGATTAGCGCGGCGTGTTCCTGGTTCTGCAGATCATTGTTCACGTCATTGCCCGGCCTGTTTAGCGACGGGCATTTTAACTGATTACAGGCGTACAACCGAGCCTGAATATGCAAGTGGTGTAAAAAGGGCTCAGCAGCCGTCGGGAAACCGCCGCCGAGCTGAGGGGTCACCATTTCAAACGACTAAGCAATAACCCCCGCTTTACGCAAACTCGCGAGTTCCTCAGTGCTACAGCCAACAGAGGCCAGTAGCTCATCCGTGTGCTCACCCAAAGCCGGTGATGGCAGACGCACACCGGCGGGCTCATCATTGAATATGGCCGGTGGACGGGCCTGGCGCATACGCCCACCACGGGGATGGTCATATTCGATAATGGAACCGGAATGGGCAACACGGGGATCATCCAGCACGTCGTCAAAAGTATTAATCGCACCACAGGGCACACCTGCAGCTTCCATGCGAGCGACCAGATCGGCGGTGCTGATAGACACGGCTTTTTTCTCGATGACATTCAACATCAAACCGTAATTGGTGAAGCGCTCCATCAAGGTGTTGAAGCGCGAGTCTTCTAATAGCTCGGGCATATCGAGGGCCTCACAGGCGGCTTTGAACTCGACATCACCGACAATAATCGTGGTGATATAGCTATCCGCCGTTTTTACCACGCGATAAAATTCAGAAATCAGCGGTTTCGGCTGAAAGCCCTCGTCACCAACAAAGCTGTGGTTCCAGTACACGTCGGCCCACAAAAAGGCGAGGCTGGCATCGAGCATAGACACATCAATTTTATGCCCACCCACTGTGCCGCGCTCACGGGCAAACAGTGCCGATGATATGGCCTGCGCTGCGGTGTACGCGGCAATTTTGTCACTGGCAATGGTCTTGACCAGTTCAGGCGCGTCGCCACCCACACCCTGGGCATAGGCAAAGCCTGACGTACCCTGAATAATCGGATCATAAACACGCAGGCCCGCAGCAGGGCCGTCAGGACCAAAACCTGAAATAGACAGATAGATAAGATCAGGATTCACTTTGTGTAATTCATCGAAGCCGTAGCCCGAGCGTTCCAACGCACCGGGGCGCGAATTCTGCACAAAAACGTCAGCGGTTTTTATTAAGTCATAGATCAAAGGCCGCACACCCTCGTCCTTTAAATCGACAGCGATAGAGCGCTTATTGCGATTCATGTAGCCGTTGTAACCCGTGACACCGCCGCGCACACCACCCACATGGCGAGATGGGTCACCGACATCGATAGTTTCCAGCCGAATCACATCGGCACCCTGGTCAGCCAGCAGTCCGGTCGCCAGTGGCCCGGAGGCATTGGTTGTCACTTCAATAATTCGAACACCTTCTAACGGTTGCATATTAACGCCCCTAAAATAGTTGTTATTGTTCCGCCGGCTCTTTTTGAACAGAGAGGCGATATTAATTGTTGAATGGCTTATTCAACCTGCTGAACTGGGAATATGCAATGTTTGTATACAAAGGGGGTACCAGCACCTAAAGCCGACAGACGCCTAGAAATTAACGTAAGTGCTGCCAGGCCAGCTCATAGAAATCAACAATATCACCCGCTAATTTCAAGGCTTCGCTCTCTTCATCGTGCTCGAGTATGCGCTCGCTAAAAGCAATATTCTGCCAATAGCGGCTGGCGCCGATGGCCTCAATTAAAGGCAGACCAGCACCGGCGTATTCCCAATCGAGGACGATTAATTGGCCCTCAGAATTTTCAATAATATTGGCTGGCGTTAAATCGTGGTGGCAGAGCACAGGCTGTTTAATTGCCGCCTGAAAAGCCGATAGCCGAGATTCAATACTGCGGTACAGGCGCTGGGCACTCATCGGAAAGGGCTGGTCGCTATCTAACAAACGCTGCCAGTAATTACGCACATGGGCACTGTAATCAAAGAGGGGGATACCCGTACTCACCGTGTGAATTTGGGCAATAAGTTCAAGCAACATATCGATTTTAACGGGGTTATCCAAACTATCTGGCTGCCACTGCGTGCCCTCCACATATTCGGTCACCAGCACCCCTTGCTGGGGTTCGCAGTAAAAAACGGCGGGGGCGAAAGCTTTGCCATTAATCTTTTCGAGAATTTTTTGTTCCCGCTGCCGATTAATACCCAGGCGTGCCGCATCGGGATTATTGATACGCATCACCACGCGCAAACTACCGGCTTTGAGCACGTAATGCTGATTGGTCAAACCACCGGGCAAACGGCGAATAATGGTCGGCGGACAATCCAGTGCCAGGTGCCATTGGGGCCAGGTATCGAAGGCAGTACGAGCAGCTTCAGAAAGAGGCATTTATTATTTTTATCCTGGTTCTCCGACAAGCTTCCATCGGCAATTAACGTCCCGTGTTATCAGCTCTGTACAACCAGGCCCTCTGGTTCGCCCACAGACATACGCCTGCGCCAGGCGAAAAAGCCGAACACCACAATAATCACATAGGCGACAAATAAAAGCGACGTCAAATGCAGGCCCCGGTCGATATAAAGAAAGATGGAAACACCGTCGATAACGATCCAGTAGAGCCAGTTTTCAAGAATTTTTCGGGTCACCATCCAGGTCGTCAAAACACTGCCCCAGGTGGTAAAGGAATCGAGATAAGGCAAGGCTGCAGTGGTTTTACTGGCCAGTAAACTACCGGATACCAGGGTCAGCACTGCAATCACAGCCCAGGCCAAAAAATGCTTTTGCAGTGGCCAGCGGCTTATTTCGATGGCATTTTTATTGGGGTTTATTGCACCCTCCCCTGACTTATTTTCTCGCCACTGCCACCAACCATAAACTGCCATAGCCATGTAATAGACATTGAGCCCCGACTCCATCAACAAACTAACGTCCCAAAATAAGCCGGTGTAAATAGCGGTACTGGCCAGAGCGCAATACCAGCACAAGCTGTTTTCCCGCAGTGCTAATAATAGATAGGCAAGGGCCAGTAGCACTGCCAGCAATTCCCACACCGACGTGGCGAGCAATTGCTGTTGCGCCGTGACGAGAAAGTCGAGCAATTAAAGCGCCTCGTAATCGAGAATAAATTTGGTGACGAAAATAGCCTTACCGTATTTTTCATGGCTCCAGGCCATGGCGTCTTGCAGTACCTCCATCACCTTTTTCTGCTCACCCATAATCACCGTGCAGGTGGGAAAGGTTTCGACTTTTAATTCGGCGTAACTATTTAATTTCTCAATAAACCCATCAATCGGCGGAATATAACTTTCCGCCAGGGGATACATACTGATTTCGGCACTGAGTAACATAGGGATTAAACTCCTTAAAAGCGGTAAGTGGCGTTGGCACCAAAAACTCTTGGCTCGCCGTACTGAACGTATTCTTCATCGGCATAAAATTTACGCGGGTCGTTGCCAAAATAGAAGCCGCGAGTGGCGTAATCTTCATCGGTCAGGTTGCGCGCCCAAAGTGTAATATCCCAGTGCAAACTCTGGTAACCCAGGCTGGCATTGAATAGCTCGTAGCTATCCGACTGCTGGTCATGACTGTCGGAAAAGTAAAAGGAATCTTTGCCTTCCGCTTCAAGTCGGGCATAAAAGCCATCGCCAAAATCATAACGTCCGCCAATATTAAACTGGTAGTTCGGCGCATGCGCTTGTTCGCGACCGCTTTTATCAATCAATCCACTACTGCCCTTGACAATAAAATTGTCGATTTCAGTATCGAGCCAGCCAAGGTTGGCGAACACTGTTAGCTGCTGTGTCAGCTGCCACACGGTTTCAAATTCAATTCCCCAGTTTTCACCACTAGCGGCATTGTCGATATAATCGACAAAGGTAGGCCCCTCGTTATACCAGCCTTTCAATTGCATATCGTCGCGATCCATAAAGAAGGCAGCGACGCGCAATTGCAGAGTATCGTCGAGATAAGAACCCTTCAAACCGATTTCATAATTAAGCAACGTTTCAGTATCAAATTCTAAACGCTCATTAAGAAAAGCGATGACCGATGGCGTAAAACCATTGCTCGCCGCTCGCCCTACGGCCTCACCATTAACGCCACCCGCTTTATAGCCCCGCGATACCAATCCATAAACCAGGGTGTTGTGATCGACACTGTATTCAAGGCTAATCTGTCCACCCCAAAGGTCATCATCGGGAGAAGCTTTTACTGCACGACTGTCTTTATAGTCGGCGTCGAAACGCTCCCAGCGGCCACCAACGGTAAGGGTTAAACGCTCACTCAAAGGCTTCGATAGCTGACCGTACAGCGCGATGTTTTCACTTTCATAACGGCTATCAAACTCTGCCGGGGTATAAAGTACCCAGTCGTAGAATTTACGGCTTAAGTCTTCATCTTTCTGGTCATAATAAACACCGGCTACCCAGTCGATAGTGCCCGCCAATTGACCCGCTTCCGTTGAAGTGAGGCGCAGCTCAACGCGGCTAGCTTCGCGGTCACGAATATAGTTATCGGTAGAAGAGTATTCCCCACCCGCACAGGGAGTGCCCGTACATAAGCCGTTGTAGCTCCAGTCTTCATCGTAACCGTATTCCAGATTGGAGTCGGACCAGCTGAGCATTGTTTTAAGGGTAAAGGCCCGATGCCCTGTCCAGGTGCTGGTCAGGCCAAAGGCTATCGTTTCCTGGGAGTCATGCCCCGGCTGATCGGACAAAGTATGACGCGTATTGTCGAGCGAAAAAGCATCGTAGCCATTGTCGATATCAACATACATGCCGGTGAGGTCAAAACTCAGGTCATCACTGGCCAGCCAGCGCAATTTGCCCCGGGTGCTCAACTCGTCGATGTTATTGGTGTCATCCCGACCCAGATAATCGTTATCGATATAACCGTCACTGCGCTTTTGTTGAACGGCCAGGCGACCTAACAGGCCCTCGCTTAGCGGCCCGCTAATCACGCCACCCATATTCCAGCTATCGTAGTTGCCGTAGCCCGAACTCAACGCTGCTTCAAAATCTTCTGTCGGATCATTGGAGCGAATATTCACCATACCGGCCAGTGCATTAGCACCAAAACGCGTGCCCTGTGGGCCACGAAGAATTTCCACCTGTCGCACATCAAACAGTGTCGCCGCATTGCCCATGCCGCTAACATCAATGTCATCAATCAACATACCCACTGAAGGATTGACTGGATCAACAAACTGACTGCGCTCACCAATACCGCGAATTTGCAGGTAACGACCCCGCGAGGCACCGCCGGCGAAATTCACATTGGGTGCAGCGTTGAGCACATCTTGCAGATGCTCTGCCCCGCGCTCGGCGATGACCTGCTGGTCGAGTACGCTCAAACTGGCGGGTACGGTGAGGATGTCGAGATCGCGAAAGGTCGCAGTAACGACGACTTCCTGCAGCGAGCCCGCGTTGGAATCATCTGCGACAGCAGATAGAGAATTAAGGCTAATAAAACTGAGGGAAGTGACCAAAAGGCCGGTAAAACAAGTGTTTTTCATTTGAGTCGCCGTAATGCATAAAAATGGAGACCCGGAGGTGCGTAAAGAAAAAGTGCGTAAAAAGGCAAGATTGTGACAACCCTATTCCTACGCCGGCACTACCCGGATCAGGTTCAAGGGTCCATCAACTCTTTCACATAATGTTCACATAATGCGCCAGAATTGTTGTCTCAGGCCGTAGCCACCCCTTAGGAGTTCGCAAGTGTTATTTGCGAGGCGCGTATTCTAAACCAGTTTATCAATAGCGCAACGAACAAATTATCACGGACAATCTAAGCTTATGGTGATTTGACCATTGGCAATGGAAAATAGTCGTCGGTATAATTGCGCGCGCCTTATCTGTAGGTCATGAATTTATCGACTGAGAAGCGCACATCAAAAGGCTCTATTAATCGGCCCTGGCACCCCTCATTTTAATCAACAGAAGGCATTGCTCATGAGTTACAACAGTATTCCCGCTGGTAAAGATCTACCCAACGATATCAACGTCGTCATTGAAATCCCCGCCAACCACGCGCCGATCAAATACGAAGTTGAGAAAGACTGTGACGCACTGTTCGTCGATCGTTTTGTTGCCACGCCCATGTTCTACCCCGCCAACTACGGTTACATCCCCCAGACTTTGTCTGAAGATGGCGATGCCCTCGACGTACTGGTTGTTACCCCCTACCCCGTGGTACCCGGTGCTGTGATCCGCAGCCGCGCCGTTGGCATCCTCAACATGACCGACGAGTCGGGTGTTGACGCCAAGCTGATCGCCGTACCCCACAGCAAGCTAACCACTATCTATAACGATATTGAAGAAGCCACCGATCTGCCCGAGCTGCTGCTCAAGCAAATCCAGCACTACTTTGAAAACTACAAAGATCTCGAAGCTGGCAAGTGGGTAAAAGTTAGCGGCTGGGGCACAAAAGAAGACGCCTACGCTGAAATCTTATCTTCACGCGAGCGCTACCTGAAAGACGAAGCCTAATTTTTTAAAGGCTAACGCTTCATTGGCCTTTATAGGCTGATGTAAAAAAACCCGGTGATTGCCGGGTTTTTTTATGCCTGCGATTTCCCCCCAGCTTAATTTTGCGGCTGTAAACTCAGCGCCATAATGCGACTGATATGTGACAGCGGATAGCCACTGTCCTGCTGAAAGCGATTAAATATCGCCTGCACTTTGAGTAAATCCCGCTTTGAATTGGGGCTTAAAGTATCCAGCAACTTATGGTTCAACAGCACAGCGCTGACATCTTTGCTGAGCATAAAGGTATCTTTACCCATCAGCCGTAAAAAGCCCGGCCCGGTATTGCCACCCAAACGGCTGCCACGCTTTTTCAGTTCAAACCACAACTCAACGATGGACTCTTCGGGCCAGTCGGCAATATAGCTGGCAAAGCTGCCGTGGCTCTGTTGAATATCGCAAATATACAGAGCATTGTCCCGCACCGAGTTAATCTTGGTGCGATGGCGCACAATGCGGGTGTCCTGCATTAACTCATCAATACGGTCGTTGGAATAGTTCGCCAGTGCCAGGGGTACAAAGCCGCCAAAAACCGTTTCAAAGTCCGGCCATTTTTTGGCAATTACCTTCCACGAAAAGCCCGCTCGAAACACACAGCGAGCCATTGCTGACAGATAGCGATCATCGCCCGTGGCTCGCAGCGCATCGGTGCTACTAACCTCCGGCAATAAAGTTGTCACCTTCTCTTCACCCCAGTTGCGCAGGGCTGCGTCATAAAGTGTTTGAAATGAAACCATGCACTGCTTCTTCTCTCGTTTGAATACCTGAAAGGATCAATATAACCGTGTTTAAATAGCAAATACATGGCCGGGCCTTCGTTGCAGAAAAAGCCGGTTGCAATCGACGCCACTGGCACTAAAATCCCCAGTCCAAACACAGGCCGAGCAAGCATGAATATTCGCGAAACACTGATCCAAAAAGTCAGGCTGGCAATGACAGCCGCCGGTATTCCCCCGGAAATGCCCGCCAATGTCGCCACCAGTACGCGACCCGAGTTCGGCGACTTTCAGGCCAACGGCGCACTCGCTGCCGCCAAGCGACTGAAGCGCAAGCCCCGTGATCTGGCCGCCGAGATTGTCGACAATCTCAAGCTGGAAGGCATTGCCGACAACGTGGAAATTGCTGGGCCGGGTTTTATCAATATTCACCTTAGCGATGACTACCTCGCCACTACGCTGAGTCAAACAAACCCCGCCGTAGCCAGCGCCCCCGAACAGGCAGAAACCGTTGTCGTCGATTACTCCTCGCCCAACCTGGCGAAGGAAATGCACGTCGGCCATCTGCGCAGCACCATTATTGGTGACGCCATTGCCCGCGTACTTGAGCACCTCGGCCACACCGTCATTCGCCAAAACCACATGGGCGACTGGGGCACGCAATTTGGCATGTTAATCGCCGAACTCGAAGAACAACTGGGCGAAGGCGAAAAGCCCGAACTGGCCCTGGGTGATCTCGAAGGTTTTTATCAGCAGTCCAAACGCCACTTTGACGAAGACCCCACCTTTGCCAATAAAGCCCGCCAATATGTGGTCAGCCTGCAATCGGGCGATGCCCATTGTTTAGCTCTGTGGCAGCAGTTTATCGATATTTCTGTCGAACACAGCGAAGCCCTTTATCGCCAGCTCAACGTCACCCTCAGCCACGAACATATTCGTCCCGAGAGTGCCTATAACGACGACCTGCCCAAGGTGCTTGCCGACCTGCAAAAGGCTGGCCTAGCCTGTGAAAGCGAAGGCGCACAGGTAGTGTTTCTCGACGAACTCGCCGACAAAAAAGGCAACCCTAGCCCGGTGATTGTGCAGAAGTCTGACGGCGGTTACCTTTACGCCACCAGCGACTTGGCCGCCCTGCGCTATCGTAGCCAAACTTTAAAAGCCGACCGCGCCCTCTACTTTATCGACGCTCGCCAAAGCCTGCACATGAAGCAAGTGTTTACCGTCGCCCGCAAAGCCGGCTTTGTTGACGACACGATGAAACTCGAACACCTGCCCTTCGGCACCATGATGGGTGAAGACGGCAAACCCTTTAAAACCCGCAGCGGCGGCACGGTAAAACTGGCTGATTTATTAGTCGAAGCCTTAAGTCGTGCTGAACAATTAATCGAAGAAAAGAACCCTGAACTCGACGCCGCCACGCGCAAAGAAATCGCCCGCAAAGTCGGCATTGGCGCGGTGAAATATGCTGACCTCAGCAAAACTCGCACCAACGATTACATCTTCAACTGGGACGCCATGCTCAGCTTTGAAGGCAACACAGCCCCCTACCTGCAATACGCCTACTCCCGTATTTGCAGTGTATTTCGCAAATCCGAATTAGAACGCGGGCAGATTGACGGCGACATTCGCATCACCACCCCCCAGGAAAAAACCCTGGCACTGGCCCTGCTCAGCTTTGACGAAACCTTAAAAAACGTTGCCGAAGAAGGTTTCCCGCACACCCTGTGCAACTACCTCTACGACCTCGCCAGCGCTTATATGAGCTTTTATGAACACTGCCCGATATTGCGTTCTGATATTGATGCGGAGACTCGCGCCAGCCGCTTGCAGATCAGTAACACCACCGCAAACACTCTGCAAAAAGGGCTGGAATTGCTGGGTATTGAAACTATGGAGCGGATGTAGGCTAGTGCTAAGCTTCCATTACTGCGTCGAATAGTGAACAGAAAGGGATGTATGTCATTGAAAGACCTGACCTCGTTTTTTCTAAATAGTTGTATATAGCGCATGTCTATCACCACAAAAGAAAAAGCGGTCAAACAAATTATTGCTGTTTTTCGTGAATATGGTTATGAAGGCACGAGCCTTTCATTGCTTTCTAAAGCGACAGGACTGGGGCGTTCGAGTCTTTATCATCATTTCCCAAAAGGGAAGGAAGATATGGCTGCGGCGGCTTTGGAAGCCGTTCTAGTTAGTTTTGATACAATGGTCTTTACGCCTTTACGCCAAAAAAAGCAGACACCCTTTCAGCGATTAAATACCTGCGCTAAGGGCCTGTCTTTATTTTATGCCAATGGTGAGCGGTCTTGCCTGATCAATATTTTTAGTGTTGGTGCGGCAGGGAAACTTTTTCAAGTCCCGCTTGAAGAAAGCACATTGGCAATGATCAATATGTTTTCCAATCTGGCCAAAGAGGCAGGTATTCCAGGAAAAATCGCTCGCCATCGTGCCGAAGAACTTGTTATATCTATTCAAGGCGCGCTGGTTCTTTCCCGGACACTCCATTCTAAATCACTTTTTAATCGACTGGTTAAGGAGCTGCCTGGCCGATTTTTAGAAGTCGACTAAATTATCATTGAGGGTTGTTGAGAGGTGGTCTTTTTTCAATACTTGATCCCATCATTGTAATTGCTGTAAGCTAAAACCGAACGATCGGTTCAGTTTGTTATATTTGCAATTACGGGAGCACGTTATGTCTAATTCTCCAAAGCTGGATACCCCACTTGTTATTTACGATTTTGAAAAATCAGGCCATGCGCATCGTGTGCGCTTAATGGTTGAACTACTTGGTCTTCCTTTTGAGTTACAGACGGTTGATTTACTGAGCGGAGAGCAAAAGTCAGAAGTCTACTTGCGGCTTAACCCCTTTGGTCAGGTTCCAGTACTTGATGACGGTGGTGAGATCGTCTGGGATTCCACCGCAATACTGGTTTACCTCGCTAAAAAATACGGCGATGAAACGTGGCTGCCAACTGACCCTATAGGCGCGGCAAAAGTCCAACGTTTTCTATCGATTGCTTCTGGCGAAGTCTTTCGTGGCCCGTGTTCAGCCCGCCTCGTTACCGTTTTTAAAGCGCCACTCGACCATGAAGCAAGTAAGGCAACGGCCAGTAGCCTGTTTGATATTCTGGAGGCGCTTTTGGTGGATAACGACTTTTTAGCGGCGTCTCATCGAACCATTGCTGATGTTGCCTGCTATAGCTATATTGCCCATGCGCCAGAAGGGGATGTCTCTTTGGAAAAATATAAAAATATTCGTGCCTGGTTAAAGCGGGTGGAATCTCTGCCGGGTTTTGTCGCGATGCCAGCGACGAAAATTTGTTTGGCTGACACTGAGTGATCGAAGCAATCGGGGACAGACTCCGATTAAACCGTGTAACTATCTCTACGACCTCGCCAGCGCCTATATGAGTTTCTACGTACACTGCCCCATATTGCGCTCCGATATTGATGCAAAGACTCGCGCCAGCCGCTTGCAGATCAGTAACACCCCCGCAAAAAGGTCTAGAATTGCTGGGTATTGAAACCATGGAGCGAATGTAGGGGAGTGTTAAGACGGTATCTGACCCCGATGGTTTGCAGCCGTATCCTGGCGATAAAAAGACACCAACTGACCATAGACCGCCGGATAATGATTGCAAAGGGTTTGCCCATCGGTGAAAAAATACTCACTCGCCACGGCAAAAAACTCCGCCGGGGCCGTCGCACCATAAGCCTTAATACCCGGCCGGTGGTGTTCGAGTTCTTTTTGCAAGCGCTCAAAAGCCTGGCTAAAAACCGTCGTCCACTGCTCGCGCAACATGCCCTCGTGCAGGGGTGGCATACCATTGGCGCGACCGTTGAGCATGTCGAGCTTATGGGCAAATTCATGGACCACAACATTGTACCCAGCGTGGCAGGAAGAGAGTTCGGCTTCGATATCATCCCAGGAAAGAATCACCGGCCCCCGCGACCAGGATTCCCCGCTCAACATTTGCTCCTGACGGCGAACCACACCCATATCATCACTAATGTCCCGCGTCACCCTGAAAGCAGAGGGGTAAACTAGCACCGTCGACCAGCCATCGTAATAGTCCAGCCCAAGCTTTAATATCAACAGACAAGCCTGAGCGCCAATGACGACCGCCATCTCTGGCGATATATTTAAGCCCTGCATGCCGCTCAAGGTTTTTCGGTGTAGAAAAAGGCTGGTTAATACGCGTAAATGCGCGCGCTCAGCAGCACTCAGGCCCTGGAAAACTGCAGCGCTGTGCATTAATGACGACCAAAGCGTCCAGGCAATAGTATGGTGGCGCAAGGTACGACGAATTCGCCAACGCTCAAGCCACTTCATTTAATAAGAGCCTGAATATAGAAATTTATGGTTAGCCAGGGAAAGGGCATCATTAATAGAAAACGGGGTCAGATTAATTCCCAACAAATCACCCATTAACCTCTACTGCAAATTTTAGCTTTGCGCTCTACCATTTCAGACTTGGCCTGGTCATGCTCAATAAAAGTAGATCGCCCTGTATCGAGTTTGTCAAAAGCCAAATTTACCTGCTCAGTCAGCCAGGCATCATGAGACATTGCTTTACGCTGTTGATTAACAAGTTGCTCTGCAAGCTCGCGACAGGCATCGCTAAGGGTGCTGCCCTGGCTTTCAGCCATTTGTTGGGCCAGGCGTTTTGTTTCTTCGCCACCTCGAAATTGAATTCTTGCATCCATAATAAGGCCCTAATTAACGTGCGTACAAATGTTAGCACCCAGTAACTAAGCGGACAATTGACTTCGAAAGTATTGAAACCATGAAGCACATGTAAATACGCGCTTAGCCAACTAAAATAAAGTAACAGAGCAGCCCCGCCTTGTTATTCGTCAACCCACATTGCTGACAGACCATGCCATAATTCCCAAAAGTCTTAGCGACAAGGGAATGAGTCCAGCAATGACATCAACGACAACGTGGGTACTACGAACTGCCGGCATTACAGCGCTTGGCGTGATCATCTTTCTCGCCTGGCAGGCACTGCAACCCAATGGGCTGCCCGAGGGTATAGCAGGCAGCAATGGTCGAATTGAAGCGGTGGAAATAGACCTGGCGAGCAAAATCCCCGGCCGCGTTGAGGAAATTCTGGTTAACGAGGGCGACTTTATTAAAGCCGGGCAAGTGCTGGCAAAAATGGATAGTCGCGTACTCGACGCCCGACTACGTGAAGCTCAGGCTGATTTACAGAAAGCAGAAGTTGGCGTAACAACGAGCCACAGCCGAATTACCCAGCGTGAAGCCGAAAAAACCGCCACTCAGGCCATCGTCACTCAACGCGAGGCGGAACTCGATGTCGCCGATAAACGCCTGGCCCGCTCCAAAAAACTCGCGCCTAAAGATGCCGTGGCCCAATCCGTACTCGACGAACACCGTGCCCTTTTCCTCAGCGCCAAAGCGGCTGTTAGCGCGGCAAAAGCTGAGGTAGCCGCGACCGAAGCCGCCCTCAGTTTTGCCCGCTCGTTAGTCATTTCTGCACAGGCTGAGGTAGCTGCAAAAACAGCTTCTGTTGAGCGCATTCAGGCAGATATCAACGACAGCGAACTTAAATCACCGCGCGATGGACGCGTGCAATATCGCGTTGCCCAGCCCGGTGAAATCCTGCGCGCTGGCGGCACAGTGCTCAATCTGGTCGATTTGAGCGATGTTTATATGACCTTTTTTCTGGCCACGGGAAACGCTGGTGTCATTCCTCTCGGTGCGGAAGTACGGATTATTCTCGATGCGATACCCCAGTACGTGATGCCCGCAAAAATAACCTTTGTTTCATCGGTCGCTCAGTTCACGCCGAAAACAGTTGAAACCGCCGAAGAGCGCCAGAAACTAGTATTTCGCATCAAGGCGCAAATCGATCCAACACTTTTGCGTGAGCATATTCAGCAGGTGAAAACCGGCGTACCCGGCATGGCTTATGTGCGCATTGCCGATCGCCCCTGGCCCGCTGAGCTGCAAATTAAGTTGCCGGAATAAGCATGACCCCACATCACGGCAGCGAGACGACAGAGCCTGTCGCCGTCGCTAGCCTCAGTGATTTAACCCTGCGCTACGGCGACATTAATGCGCTAGACGGCATTACTCTGGATATTCCCGCAGGCTGCATGGCTGGCTTGATTGGCCCCGACGGCGTGGGTAAATCGAGCCTGTTAGCATTACTCGCGGGCGCTCGCACTCTGCAACAAGGCCGCTTGCAGGTACTCGGCGGCGATATGCGCTCTGCCAAACATCGCCGGCAAGTCTGCCCGCGCATCGCCTACATGCCCCAGGGTTTGGGCAAAAACCTCTACCCCACCCTCTCGGTCACTGAAAATATCGATTTCTTCGGCCGTCTTTTTGGACACGATGGCGAGGCCCTGGCAAAGCGCAGTGCTCGGCTCACTAATGCCACGGGGCTTACGCCCTTTCTTACTCGACCTGCAGGCAAACTCTCTGGCGGCATGAAACAAAAGCTCGGACTGTGCTGCGCGCTTATCCACGATCCCGACTTGCTGATTCTCGACGAACCAACCACCGGCGTAGACCCCTTATCGCGCCGCTTATTCTGGGAATTAATTGACAATATTCGCCGTGACCGGCCGCACATGAGCGTACTGGTCGCCACCGCCTACATGGAAGAAGCAACGCGCTTTGACTGGCTAGCGGCTATGGATGCCGGCCGCGTACTGGCCACGGGCACGCCCGACGACTTGCTCGAGCACACCGGCACAAACTCTCTGGAAGAAGCCTTTATCGCCCTGTTGCCCGAAAGCAAACGCTACAACTATCAGGCCGTAGAGATTCCGCCCCTGCAAAGCGATGGTCACAAGGGCGCAGATATCGCCATTGAAGCAAAAGATCTGACCATGCGTTTTGGCGATTTTACCGCTGTCGATCACCTTAATTTACAGATACAACGGGGTGAAATTTTCGGCTTCGTCGGCTCTAACGGCTGCGGCAAAACCACCACCATGAAAATGCTGACGGGACTCTTGCCCCCCAGTGAAGGCAAGGGCTATCTGTTTGGGCAGGAGGTCAACCCTCACGATTTGGCCACTCGCCGCCGGGTCGGCTTTATGTCGCAATCTTTTTCCCTGTACAGCGAACTAACTGTGGTGCAAAACCTGACACTGCATGCCCGTCTGTTTCATGTGCCGAGTGAAGTCATCCCCCAGCGGGTGGCCGAAATGCTGGCGCGCTTCGATTTGAACGACGTTAGCAACACATTGCCCGATGCCCTGCCACTGGGTCACCGCCAACGTTTATCACTCGCGGTAGCGATGATCCATCGGCCCGAAACTTTGATTCTCGACGAACCCACCTCTGGCGTCGACCCCATTGCGCGGGACGGATTCTGGAATCTACTGGCCGAACTATCACGGCGCGATGGCGTGACAATTTTTATCTCCACCCACTTTATGAACGAAGCCGAGCGCTGTGACCGCATCGCGCTGATGCACGCGGGCCAGGTATTGGCCACGGACACCCCGGCAAATCTCTGTGCATTAAAGGGTAGCGATACTCTCGAAGATGCCTTTGTCGACTACCTGATGGCTGCAGGTGCAGGCGAGCAGACAGGAAGTAATACGTCATTACCCAGCGAGCGAACCAGTCCGCTCGACAGTCAGGCAGAGTTACGCAGCAACAGTGGCCTGCACGGTTGGCGGCGTATATTTGACCCGCGCCGCATGGGCAGTTACGCACGCCGCGAGACGCTGGAACTGCGCCGCGATCCGATGCGCCTGACCCTGGCACTACTCGGTAGTGTCATCCTGATGTTCGTCATGGGTTACGGCATCACCTTCGATGTTGAAGATCTTACCTTTGCCGTGCTGGATAGGGACCAGAGCTCACTCAGCCGCGACTACGCAACGAATATTGCCGGTTCGCCGTACTTTAGCGAACAGGCGCCCATTATTAGCTACGAGGATCTGGATCGGCGTATGCGCGCCGGGAAACTCAGTTTGGCACTGGAGATCCCCCCTGGCTTTGCCCGCGATATCGCTCGGGGACGACAGGTTGAAATCGGTGCCTGGGTTGATGGCGCCATGCCCACCCGCGCCGACACAGTTCAGGGCTATGTACGCGGCATACATGCCCACTGGTTGCGTACCAAAGCACGTGAGGCTGATTACGGTGATGCTAGTGGATTAGCAGGGCTACTCACCATCGAAACCCGTTTTCGCTACAACCCCGACGTTAAAAGTGTGGTGGCAATGGTGCCTGCCGTTATACCGCTATTGTTGATGCTGATACCCGCGATGCTAGCCTCACTGAGTGTCGTTCGTGAGAAAGAACTTGGCTCCATCATAAATTTTTACGTGACGCCAACCACCCGGCTTGAATTTCTACTGGGCAAACAACTACCTTATATCGTGCTTTCTGCGCTGAGCTTTTTACTGCTCACCGTGCTTGCGGTGAGCGTATTCGGGGTAACTCTAAAAGGCAGTTTTTTAACACTGGCCGCCGCCGCACTGCTTTATGTCAGTGCCGCAACGGCAATGGGCTTGTTAATTTCCTCCTTTATGCGCAGTCAAATCGCCGCTATCTTCGGCACTGCCTTGCTGACCATCCTGCCCGCTGTGAATTTTTCCGGCATGATAGACCCCGTCTCGTCCCTGGAAGGTATGGGCAGGCTTATCGGTGAGCTTTACCCCACCACCCATTTCCTGACGATTTCTCGAGGCACCTATTCCAAAGCCCTCGATTTTGCTGATCTCTCCGCCTCATTTACGCCTCTGGTTTTAGCCGTGCCTGTGTTGCTCGGCCTGGCCGCAGTGCTGCTTAAAAAGCAGGAGCGCTGATGAGTCCCAGTAATATTCTTTACCTCGGTTTAAAAGAGCTACGTAGCCTGATCCGCGATCCGATTATGCTGATATTAATTGCCTATGCCTTTAGCATTTCAATTTACACCGCAGCCACAGCTATGCCGGAGACCCTCAATAAATCGACCATCGCCATTGTCGATGAAGACCGTTCACCGCTATCGAGGCGCATTGCCAGCGCGTTCTATCCGCCCCATTTTGTGTCACCTGAATTAATCACCCGCGCCGAAATGGATGCGCGCATGGATGCCGGCCTCGATATTTTCGCCCTCAATATTCCACCCAACTTTCAGCGCGACCTACTGTCTAGTCGCAAACCAACACTACAGCTCAATGTAGATGCCACACGCATGAGCCAGGCCTTTACCGGCAGCGGCCATATTCAAACGATTATTAATGCAGAAGTCCGCGCCTTCGTGCAGCGCTACCGCGCCACCCCCCAATTGCCGGTGGATCTTAATCTGCATATGCGCTTCAACCCACAGCTGGACAAATCGTGGTTCGGCTCAATTATGCAAATCATCAACCACATCACCATGCTCTCCATCGTGCTCACCGGCGCGGCCTTAATTCGCGAGCGGGAACACGGCACCGTCGAACACCTGCTAGTCATGCCCGTTACACCCTTTGAAATTATGAGCGCCAAGGTCTGGTCAATGGCTTTGGTGGTGCTGGTCGCGAGCGCACTCTCACTTAAAATTGTGGTTGGTGGATTCTTGTCAGTACCTATTCAGGGCTCGATGCTGCTATTTTTATGTGGCACGGCATTGCACCTGTTCGCCACAACATCGATGGGAATATTTCTCGGCACCGTTGCCCGATCAATGCCGCAATTAGGCTTATTACTGATGCTAGTACTGCTGCCCCTGCAGTTACTTTCCGGTGCAAGCACACCCCGTGAAAGCATGCCTGAACTGGTGCAACTGGCCATGCTAGCAGCGCCGAATACACATTTCGTCGCCCTGTCGCAGGCTATTCTTTATCGCGATGCCGGGCTCAGTGTTGTGTGGCCGCAATTCCTCGCTATCGCTCTTATTGGTTCAGTCCTTTTTGGTTTGGCGCTGTCGAGATTTCGAAAAACTATAGCCACAATGACTTAAAAATAATTAAAACGTCTATTCCCTTTTTATGAATTCAGCAAACTTAGACAAGTAGCCTAAGCCTTGATATAAAAAAACCGTCTCGCATTTTTATTCAGCTATTCTCACAATGTCATTCTCAATATATAAAGAAAGTCCTCCGTAAAAACGGCTCTCCAGAAAACATTACAAAACCCAACTGGCAAAACCATGGGTAATTATAAGCATAGCCGCCAGCTATAGAGGCCAAGAAAACATTGACCCACATCACAATTAATTAACCACCCTCAGCCTTCCATCGTAATGTAAAGCCATCGGTCGTTAGTGGAAATAAAAAACCATCTTATAGAAATATAATACGGTCTATTCGAATAGGGGCATTGGTAAATTCTAATGCGACTTTTTGTTTCAACTACAGAAATAGAACCTCGTAAGCCTGCGAGACCAACCCAAAAATTATTTATACGGGTCACTTTATGAAATACTGTTTGTTTTTTCTTCCAATACTTCTACTGTCAAACCTGACGCAGGCAATGCCGATAAGTAATGCAACTATCATTCAAATGGGCGATGAGTATTCGAATATCAGTCGTTCGTATCAAAGAAACCCGAAAGTGACCGGCTGGATTAAACCCCAGGACAACACTATTTATTCACCCTGGGCGAGGCATTGGGCCGAGTACACAGCCTACCTGACTAAAGGCGTCTGGGATATTGGCCTTAACGTCATCAACCGTGGCAACCTGGATGTTAACTGGTACGACACCTTTAAAGTCCGCAGTCGCTTAACTGATACCGCATTGATCACTGAAGAGATTCTTACAATTGATGCCAGCGATGAACAAATCAATCATAGTTTCTCCAGGGTTGAAATTGCCACTACCGGTAATTATACCGTTCAATACAAGTGGTTAAATGACAAGTGGGGCGGAAGAACAGACCCACTTCGAAGAGATGCCAATATTCAAATAAACAGTGTGTTTTTTAATCGTGTACCCGAGCCATCTAGCCTGGCATTACTTTCTCTCGGTGCAATTATTTTAATATCAAGAAAACGCGTATTCGCCACACCGCTCGAAAAAACATACGGCTAGTAATGAGTATCCCGACTAAAGACCGGCCTTACTACGTAAGGCCGGCTTCCCCCCACTAAGATCACACACTAGTGGAAACTCGATAAATAGCTATATACAAAGCTCCGAGTCTTTTAAGGCCAAATCCCCCGCTGCGAAGTTACTGCCACCAATTTATCAAGGGCAATAATTAATGCCGCCGTGCGCAGGTCAAGTGGGTAAGCATGGCCATCTTCTGACTGCTCACCTTCTTCGGCAGTCAGGGATTTTAAACGCTCGACACTGACATCAACGGCCTTATTCATTTTTTTCAGTAATTTCTCATTCACCTCATCCAGTTCCCACTGCTGGTTTTCGAGGTTTTGCACCCATTCAAAGTAGCTGACGGTGACACCACCGGCATTAGCAAGAATATCAGGTAACACTTGAATACCTTTGCCAGCAAGAATGCGATCTCCCTCGGGGGTAATAGGCCCGTTGGCGGCTTCGACCACCAGTTTCGCTTTAATCTGTTCAGCATTGTGAGCACAGATTTGATGGCTGAGGGCAGCTGGCACTAGTATGTCGCAGTCAACCTCCAACAGTGCATCGTTGGTAGTACTCATGGTGCCGGGCAAGCCGATGAGAGAACCGTGCTCACGTTTATAGGCTGCCACCTCTGCCAGGTTTAATCCTTCCTTATCGATGATGCCGCCCTGAGAATCACTCAAAGCAATAATTTTAGCGCCCATACAATGCATTTGCTCGGCGACGACGGCACCGACATTACCAAAGCCCTGAATCGCCACGGTAGCGCCATTCAAATTACTCAGACCGGGCACCATGTGCTTGCCTATAAAGTGGCGGGCGGCATAACACACGCCTCGCCCTGTGGCCTCACGCCGCCCCACGGAGCCGCCGAGTGCGACCGGCTTACCAGTGACCACCGCGCGATTATTATTGCCGCTGTGCATCACGTCGTAGGTATCGAAGACCCAGCTCATAGTTTGTTCATTGGTGTATAAATCGGGGGACGGAATATCAATATAGGGGCCAATATTGTCACCCAGCTCACTAATAAAGCGCCGGGTAATACGGCGTAGTTCGTGGGAGGATAGTTTTTTAGGATCGCAAATAACCGCGCCTTTAGCCCCGCCAAAGGGCACTTCAATTAAGGCACACTTCCAGGTCATTAAAGCAGCCAGTGCGCTTACCTCATTCAGGTCAACGTCAGGATGAAAGCGAATACCACCCTTGCCTGGCCCCAGTGTGCGATTGTGTACCACCCGGCAGCCCTTAAATATTTGTACAGAGCCGTCATCCATTTCAATGGGAAAGGTGACGCTAATCACCCGCTTGGGATAGCGCAACACTTCAACAATACCTTTGTGGATGTGGGCAATACGACACAGAGCCCGGTCAAGATTAATATTGGTCATCGTATCGGCGCTGTTATCTTTAGCACTGTTTTGTTTAAGCTCAGACTGTTCCATACCTGTTTTCCTGTTTGTTTTACAACGAGAACGTATCAACTCTCATCTGAATCCGCCTCAAAAACCAGGGGATACTGATGACCCACCTGCCCCTGTGTCGAATCGACAAAACGCAGACCGATACCCAGTAAACGCACGCCCTGCTCACCCCGCCACCAGGCTTGCTCACATAAGCCATTATAACCTTCGAGTGTCATACCATCAGGTAATTCACGTTCGATTGTGGTGCTGGTGAAATCACTAAAGCGCATTTTTAAATAATGGCGACTCACCTGATAAGAGTCATCCACATTTTGATAGCGTGTTTGTAGCTGCTCGAACAAGGCAGGCAAGCGCGCGATGCAGGTGGCAGCATCGGGTAAATCATCAACAAAAGTGGTTTCAACACTGAGGGATTTCCTACGCCGGTCGACCCTCACCGGCCGATTGTCTATGCCCCGGCTCAATTCAAATAAACGCTTGCCCAGCACGCCGAAGTGTTCGCTTAACTTCAACAAACTAATCTCGCGTAATTCACCACAGGTTTTGACATCGAGTTGATGCAATTTCTTTTCAGTGACTTTGCCAACGCCGAATAACTTGCCCACCGGTAGGGCCAGCACAAAGGCATCAACCTGCTGCGGGGTGATGACAAACAGCCCATCGGGCTTTCGCCAGTCACTGGCAATTTTAGCGAGAAACTTACTCGGCGCCACACCAGCAGAAACAGTAATGCCGACTTCCGCTTTTATACGGGCACGAATCGCTTCGGCCATTAAGGTAGCGCTGCCCTGATAAAGCTCAGTCGCACTGACGTCGAGAAAGGCTTCGTCGAGGGAAAGCGGTTCGACCAGCTCGGTAAAATCAGAAAAAATATCGCGAATCTGCAGTGCCACCTCGCGATACTTTGTAAAGTTGGGCGGCACAATAATTAAATCGGGGCATAGTCGCAAAGCACGAGCCGTCGCCATCGCCGAGTGTATGCCGTACTCTCGAGCAGCATAATTACAGGTGGCGATCACACCCCTGCGTTCTGCACGACCACCGACGGCAATGGGTAAGTTCGCCAACGAGGGATCGTCACGCATCTCCACCGCCGCATAAAAACAATCACAGTCACAATGAATGATTTTTCGTTGCGGGCGAGTAAAATCAACCATTGTTGTTCTCTAAAGAAATCTGCATCACGGCTATGGGAAGGATCGCGGTTTCGATGCGTAGCTGTTCTAAAATGGGAGACTCACGTAAAGAATTCGCCAATACAGCGTCGTAAAGCGCTTTGTCGAGACTGATGTATTTTGATGGCATCGTTCAAATTCCCTGTGTGGTCAGCCAAGAACTGACAAGTAGTACTATCTATGGTATTTAAGTGCCCTTATTCCACATTCAAAAATCAAGTACAGCATTTTAAACAGCGTAAAACCAAAAAGGAAAGAGTCATGAGCGATACACTAAATTATGAAGGCCAAGTAGCCATTGTTACCGGCAGTGGCGGTGGCCTGGGCCGGTCTCACGCCCTGTTACTGGCCAGCCGTGGCGCCAAGGTGGTAATTAACGATCTCGGCGGCGATATGCAGGGTCGAGGCACCAGCGGTAGTAACAGCCCCGCCGACAAAGTGGTCGAAGAAATTAAAGCCGCCGGTGGCGAAGCTGTCGCTAATTACGACTCGGTAACCGACGGCGATAAAATCGTACAAACGGCTATGGACACCTACGGCAAGATCGACATCGTCATTAACAACGCCGGCATTTTGCGTGACACCTCTTTCCACAAGATGACCGAGGATGACTGGGATCAGGTTTACAACGTCCACGTTAAAGGTGCCTTCAAGGTCACCCACGCCGCCTGGCCATACCTCCGCGAACAGCAGTACGGACGTCTTGTCTTTACCGCGTCAAGCTCCGGTGTTTACGGCAACTTCGGCCAGGCGAACTACGCTATGGCCAAGCTCGGTTTATTCGGGCTGGCACAAACCCTCGCCCAGGAAGGCGGTAAGTACAACATCAAGTGCAACACCATCGCACCCTTTGCCGGTTCGCGTATGACCGAAACCATTCTCGAAGAGAAGATGGTCAAGGCCCTTAACCCCGGGTTCGTCAGCCCACTGGTCGCCTATTTGTGCCACGAAGAGTGTCCCGCTAATGGCAACCTGTTTGAACTCGGCGGCGGCTGGTATTCACAGGTGCGCTGGGAGCGTAGTGAAGGCGTCACCCTACCCCTGACCCACGGTATTAGCTTGGAGCAAATCGTCGAAAACTGGGGCAAAATCACCGACTTCTCCAGCAATACAGAACACCCCATCGTTGCCCTCGCTGGCTTCCAGAAAGTTGAGCCTAATTTGGCGACACTGCCCGATTAACACCCATAAAATCAACACCCTTGTCAGGTCATCAAACGCTGACAAGGGCTTATCCCCCCAGCTACTCCATCAGCATAATTATGACCAGCACCCACACTGTTCACTAACAGCGTATTGGCAACAGGAGCAACTTGAAAAGAAATAAATCAACACTAAAGATAGGCAAGAGATGACGTCGGCTCGTACACGCCTTGATCGTTTTATGAGTCAACATCTCGGTATTAAGCGCCAAAAAATACGACCCTTATTAGCCCAAGGACGAATACTCGTCGATGGTTGTGTCGCCAGAGATGTGCAGCAAACTATTCATCAGTTTTCTCACGTTATATTCGATGAACAAGTGCTACAAGACCATAAGCCCTGCTATGTAATGATGAATAAGCCTAAAGGCGTCGTCAGTGCCACCAAAGACCGACACCATAAAACCGTGATTGACTTACTGAAAAGAGAAGACCGCCACACACTGCATATTGCAGGACGCCTGGACTTCAATTCAACGGGCTTAATCTTACTAACCAACGATGGCCGCTGGTCTAGAGAGCTTTCAATACCAGAAAATAAAATCTATAAGCGCTATAGAGTTGAAGTAGAAAAAGCCCTTGATGAAAGCTATATTCGCGCCTTTTCTAAGGGTATATATTTTAATTACGAGGGTATCACTACCAAGCCAGCTGCACTCAACATTATAAGCAGCCATGTTTGCGAGATCAGTTTAACCGAGGGCCGTTACCATCAAATTAAAAGAATGCTTGGCCACTTTCAAAATGCGGTACTAGAACTGCACCGACAATCCGTTGGCAACTTAATTCTAGATCAGGATTTGTTAGCGGGACAAAGCCGAGAGCTCAGTAAAAGTGAAGTCAACAATATTTGCAATATCGAAGGGAAGGTCAATTAAAAACTTGCCAAAACAAGATTCGAAAAATACTTATTTCACAATATAATTCACCAGCATGATCAATGAAAAAATCACGAATAAAAAGTAAATTACCGCCACGGCAAAGACATGTACGCCATTAGCACGCTCAAAATCTACCTGCCTACTTTTAGACGGCCTTACGCCTATGTGGCCGCACAGAACAATCAGAACTGTTTTCCAAAATCCATAGGCTTTGGGCTGCTCTTTCTTTCGGGTCAGCTTGTCTACCAAGTGGAATCCTTTTTTAGCAAACTGTAATATAAAAGGAAGAAGACTACTGTCAGAAGTGCTCATTCAGCACTCTATTTAAAGAGTATTTCTTAACCCGATACTACGAAAATATGAGCTTAAGTCAGCAGAGGCTATGGAAGAAGATGTACAAATACAGACTTGTAACAGCACAGCTGCGCTCCCTTTAAAAGCGGAGCGCGGTTGAGCCCTAGATTTCACGAATATCAGAAAGAAACTCTTCGATAGTGGCTTTCAGTTCCTGGCTATCCCCAGCGATACTCTGAGTAGAAACTTGTACTTGTTCAGACGATCGAAGTACTGTCGCAGCGCCACCTTGCACCTGGGCGATTTGACTACTCGCATCAGCTGTACCCGTCGCAACCTGTTGAATATTCTGCGAGATCTCTTGAGTTGCTAAAGCCTGCTGCTCCACAGCACCAGTCACATTAAGTGCAACCTCGGAGTTTTCCTTTAAGGCATCGCGAGTCTTGTCTACGGATACCACAACGCTCGCACTAATTTCCTGTAAGCGCTTGATATGCTCAGAGATATCATTAGTTGCCGATGAAGTCTGGTTAGATAATTCTTTAACTTCCGACGCTACAACCGCAAAGCCCTTACCTGCATCCCCCGCACGCGCCGCTTCAATCGTTGCATTAAGCGCTAGTAAGTTAGTCTGCTCAGCGATCTCATTAATCAAGTCAATCACATTGCCAATATTTTGAGATGAGCTTTGTAATTCAATAGCAATCTGCGCTGTTGAGTCAATTGTATCCATCGCTTGACCCGTGATCTGAGAAGAATGATTCATCTGCTCATTAATACCAGCCACTGTGGAGGCCATTTCCTCACTCGCAGCAGCTACCGTTTGTACATTTTGCGATGCTTCAGAAGCACCTGAAGCGGCAGCAACACTTTGTGTTTCTGTTTGCTTAGCTGTATCAGACAAAGTGACAGCAGCGTGCTCCATGTCGGTAATGGCAGTATTTAAAGAAGCCATTTTTTCAATAATACTTTGATCAAATTCCGCAATTCTTGACTCTAGCTTTTCTGCTCTCGCCTCCCTGCCCCGAGCTGTTTCTCGCTCCCGCTCCCGTTCAGCTTGTTTGGCTTTATCAGACGCTATTCGCTGATCCTCCTCTCGCTGACGCTGTTTAAGCTCGGCTTCCTTCGCTTCTTCTTCAAGACGTAAACGCTCTATTCGGCCTTGCTTAAAATTGTCGACAGCACTGGCCATCTGGCCAACCTCAGAACCATAACCCAGGCAAGGCACTTCTATATTCATATCACCATCGGCCAATCTGAGCATAGCCTTATTCATCAATTCTAATGGCTTAGAAATACTCCGGGATACAATAAATACCACAAATGCGAGAAGAGCAACGATAACGGCGACAACACCGAAAACTAGCACTTTAAAAAATGCAGATGATGCTTTTTCATGTGCATCAGAGACAATATCTGCAGTCACAATATCTTCAACAGACTTAATAAGGTTAATTTTACGCGTCGACATGTCATACCATTCGATACCTGTATAACCAGACCCCGTCATGTCACCGCCCTCCATATCCGTAATAAAAATACGAACATCCTCTGCATCTACGATTGCATCTCCACCCACTGTATTTACAAATGCCTCAGCATTTGTCGCAGTAGCACTACTATTAAATACGGTTAAGAAGGTATCCTGAGCACCCTTAAGGCGAAGAAATTCCGAATATGCTTCAGCTGTAAAAAGCCCATCGCTAAAAGCAGTCACCACAAGAGCACGCTCATTCGCACTCATTTCTTTCACTTTCAGTAAAGTAGATAACGATGAAAGTTTTGCACTCATTTCAGCGCTAGACGCCAGACCTAGCATCTCATTAACTAAGGACCCTAACTCACCTTCTATATTTGCATATTGCAAGCCCGCATCATCAGCTAGAGGAACAAGAGGGGTTAGTACATTTCTCTCAACATAAAGTAATGCCGCACGCCTAATAATTTCACGTTTAATCGCTACAAAATCAGCTGTTACTACAAAATCTCGAGCATCTTTGAACTTTTCAAGGGCTTGATTGACAGCCTCAGCCTGTATGACAAAGCTTTCACCGTATGCACTCAAATCATTGTCAAGCGCCAGGCTCAAACTTTCGATAGATTTATCAGTTAAAGTCCACTGGGCTTTAAGACGTGTTTCTGAAGCCTCAGAACCTTCTGAACCAATAAAGTTAGCACTTAAGCCTCTTTCTTTTTGTGTTTCATGAATTGAGTTACCTATTAACTTGGAAATTTCAGCAAGTCGTTCAATCTGCACATTCTGCTGGTAATCCTGATAAGCACCAAAGGAGGTAAATATCAAAAAGGCCACCAAAGCCAAGATGGGCCCAAACGCAAGCCCTCCAATACGGCCCGCCAAGCTATATCGGTTTAGAAACTCTTCAGCCCCTGTTCCAAATATTTTTTTCAGGAATTCAATCATAGCTATAACACTCCGAACACTTTTATTTTATAAGGTAGCATCATCCGTGACCTGTTTACTTCCTCAGCTTTTATTTTGACCACCACAAATTCGTTGTCACTAATCTGCTGGAGTAATAAACCCAACTTTACCAGACCCGTAGCGTGGGACTTCCACATCAAAAAAGACTTGTTTATCAATATTTCCCAACAAGCCTGAAACACTATCGGGTTGCGCTTCACTGGCAGGGTGTAATGTCGCGAACCTTAAGTGACCACCACCTCGCAGCATGAAAAGTCTGGATACAATATTCATAACCTCTTTAAGATTGCCAACCATCATATCTTCAAGTTTCCCACTTTTTATAACATCAGCTGCCACTGGCGGTGGCAGCATCGTCATCGAGCTTCCCATGTAGGCTGCAAATGCCAGGTCACACACGACTAAGGTCACGGGGGCATCACTATCATCTAGATATAAACCGAAGAATAGGTCACCGCTATCTAATGCTACCGGATCACAATCCTGCACATCCAGGTTAGCAAAAAGCATACCCAGCATATCTTTCAATTCAGCCTTTGACGGCGTACTAAAACTCACAAGCAACCCCTTATTATCAATTTTTTAGAAGAATGACTTTAATGCATCAAAAACGGACTCTTTGGTAAATGGCTTTGAAATTAAAAACTTAGCCCCCAAGCCCTCCGCTTTCGCACGCATCTCATCCGATGATTCTGTTGTGACAAAACCAAAGTCCACAGTGATACCTTCATCATTGAGGGCTGTCAGCAATTCAATGCCTGACATATTTGGCATATTCCAATCACACAAGACTAGATCAGGTGAGTCTGATTTTATTTTATCAAGACCTAACTGCCCATCTGCAGCCTCTATAAAATCAGCACTAAAGCCAGCAGCTTTAACCATTTTTTTAACAATCATTCGCATAGCGACGCTGTCATCAACAACAAGAACTTTCATCTACCAACTCCGTAATCACTTAAAACAATCAAGCTAATGAGGCCATATTACCGATAACACCTCGAAAAAAAGTCCGAGCCTATCTCAGTTTTGGCATTAATCTATCTTTTCGTAATACACAGAACCCTTATCACTTTTTTTAACAAAATTTCCCGTCTGATCATTGATGAATTCTGTAGCACCTATCACCAATACACCCTCTGGCAGCAGCATATCCGCCAAGTTATCAAATAATAAAGCCCGATCCTTCAAGCCAAAATAATTCACGACATTTCGACAAAAAATAATATTGTATTTCCCCATCATGCCTGCGGGCTTCAGTATATTCTGCTTGCTAAACGACACTATTGAACACAACTCCGCCTTCACCTGATAACGATCCTCTACGCAATCAAAATAGCGGTGTATTTTTTCTTCCGACAAGCCCCTCTCAACTTCGAACTTTGAGTATTGTCCCTTGCTCGCCGCAGTGACAATATCATCAGAAATATCAAATGCTTGAACCTGCACACTACGTTCCGTCAGGTCAAAAAGGGTTTCCTTCAGGACCATCGCAATACTATAAGCTTCCTGACCACTGGAGCACGCTGCACTGGCAATTCTAACGACAGCATTCTGATTGTTACGTAAAAAATCTGGGATAAGCTTGTACTTCAACAGGTTAAATGGGTGTTCATCTCTGAAAAAATACGTTTCATTTGTCGTAATTGCGCTAATCAGCGCCTGATTTTCGATCGAACCACCAATGACGACGGACCTTAATAGCTCGGAGTAATTCATTGAAAACTGTTGCAGAATCGGGCCCAATCTTGATTCAAGTAAATAACGCTTTGATGTATCCAGATTGATACCTGTCTCGAGCCTTACATGATCAATAAACTGATCCAACTCGCCATCAGTCATCACCGTATTGCCAATGCTATCCATTTTGTGGTGGCATCAAAGCGCCCATAATAGCTGAAGCCATTTTATCAATGCCTACTTGCTTATCAACGAGTCCTGCTTCATATGCAACTCTGGGCATCCCATAAACAACACAACTTTCTTCGTCCTGACCAAACACAGGCACGCCATGGTTTTTCATCTTGCGCAAACCTTCCCGACCATCACACCCCATGCCGCTCAAAATAACACCGAGAGCACGCGACTCATATAATTCAGCCACACTCGAAAAAAAATAATCAACAGATGGCTTGCAGAAATTACCAGATTCCTCGTCTGTAATTTTTATTTCTATTCCAACACTATTCCTAACTAATTTCATTTGCCGTCCACCTGGGGCTATATAGGCATAGTTTGGTAATGGTCTATCTCCATCCTCAGCCTCTTTCACTGAAACTGCACTAATCTCATCAATTGATTTTGCCAATGTTTGAGTAAACAGCGGCGGCATGTGTTGCACAATAAATACAGGAACGTCTAATGGCACTTGCAAACAAGAAAATAACTTCAATAAAGCTTTGGGCCCACCCGTCGAACAACCCATAACAATGGCTTCAGGGGGTATATTATTCCTATATGAAGGCGATAGTTCGGATGTGGACGCATTTGATAAAAGGGAGTTTTTAACTGTTATATTCGCCAAAACCGTCCCTTGAAGGCGTTTACGTTTCTTTGAATGATCTTTCATTGTTACAGCATTCGTCAATGCATTCCCCATGGCTTCCAGCTTTTCTGCTAGCTGCCGACGAATGTCTTCTTTGGCACCACCCCCGCCTAAACGGTTAGGCTTAGTTATAAAGTCGTAGGCACCTAACTTCAGCGCATTAATTGCCACTTCTGCTCCGGATTGCGAACATGCACTAACGATAACCAACTTTGTTTTTAGGTTTTTAGCCGTTACTGTTTTAATGACATCCATACCAGACATAACTGGCATTTCCATATCAAGCGTTACAACATCGGGGTTTTCTGAGAGAATTTTTTCTAATGCTTCTTTTCCATCACAGGCCACGCCAATACACTCAACACCCGGTATTGTATCCACAATTCCTTTCAAGGCTTGTCGATACATCGCAGAATCATCGACTACTAACAGCCTTAGGCTCACCTCTATGCAGCCTCAGTATCCAGGGTGTTCTCTAGATCAAGCATCGCCACTAAATCCTCATCGCGCCTAAATAAGGCCCGAAAATAATTACTATCTGCACCATTTACAGTAGCGGGAACAGGAAAAAAATCATCACTACTGGCAAATACTGAGTCCTCAATGCCATCAACTAATAAACCGATCAGCTCTTCTCCGAACTCTACTAATACAATATGTACTGCCTTCATCTTCTGATTTACGGGTAAGCTCATGCGCTTACTTAAATCCACAATCGTAACGATACTGCCGCGTAAATTAATTACACCATTAACATAAGAATAGGCAGTGTGGACGGGAGTAATCGTAGGTGATTTAAAAATCTCTCTCACCTCTGTAATTGGCAAGCCAATCGTAATATCGCCAACTCTGAAAACGATAATCTCGGTATCTTCCAAAAACAAATCTTCACTCATCACTTATGCTCCTCAATTGATTCTTATGCGTTAACCGCACGGGGTTTTGCCAGGCGCCGACAAACATCAACAAGCTGTTCACGATCGAGCTTAATCTGATACTCATCAACTCCCGCGTCTATACCCTTTTGCTCAGCTGCAGCACCAGCCAGTGAAGTAACGGCCACCAAAGGTAAACCTGCGTATTCTGACTTGGCTCTAATTTCTCGAACCATTTCCAAACCGTTCATATTGGGCATTTCAATATCTGTCAACACCATGCTGATTTCCGGATGGGTTCGCAGCACTTCAAGTCCCAGCAAACCATCGTCTGCCGTCAGTACAACAAAGCCTGCTGCCTCAATTTCTTTCTTCATTTGCGATTGGAAAAATGGAGAATCTTCGACTAACAATATCGTAAGGTCTGTGTCTTCAGACCCGCCAATAAGGTGCTCAGTCCACTCAGGGTCGTCCAGCTCAAGTATTCCGTAAAGATCCAGGAACTGTAAAATTTCACCGTTAACAATCATTGAGCCCGCGATACCCGCTCGCTTGTGGGTGCGATTATCAATCGTGTCTTTATAATCGACTATATCCCTGATATCAGAAGCCATTAGGCCAATTTCTTCATTGCCAACGGTATAAACAATCACATAGAACTCGCCAGCACTGACATCTAATGTTTGCGAACTCACAATTCCTTCTAAAGAAAGCAGCGGCAAAATCCCACCCCGATAGCTGATAGCTTTACGGTCACCAACATCTTGTAAATCTGACGTAGAGAACCGTTCAATTCTAGCAACCAGTTGCAGGGGTACTGCATACACTTCATCTTCAGCATGTTGAATAATCAAGATAGAGCATGAATCTATATCGCGACTTTCTTCACTATCGCGTGTGCGCATATCACTTTCGGTCTGCTGTGATTCACTTGCACCGCTGAGCTTACGCACACCATCTACGTCGAGGATTAGTGCCACCGTTCCATCGCCAAGGATCGTCGCCCCAGAAAATTCATCACTGCCACGAAAATGCATGCCAAGTGGCTTAACAACAATTTCTGCTGATTCATGAAGCTCATCGACGCGAATACCGTATTTAAAGGCACCCGCCGCCACAATGACAATATTGACACTACTGTCCGCACTCTCTCTACGCTCAAGTCCCTGGCGGGCGTTAATTTTCTCTTCGTCTAATTCATCATTTTCTCGACGATCAGCAAGGAGATCTCGTCTTTCATTATTTAGAGTACCGGTTTCCATATCACGGTAAGTTTGATTAATGCCAAAGTAATCGCTCAGCTCAATCAAAGGCACCAATTCACCACGCAAACGCAGCATAGCGACACCACCAACATGCTGAATTCTACTTTTGACTTCATCAGGGGCAACACCAACCATTTCGACCACGTTTACCTGTGGAATGGCGAAGTTTTCAGTGCTAATTCCAACCAGTACACTGGGGATAATTGCCAGGGTCAGAGGCAGCTTCACTCGTATCGTCGTGCCTTTGCCCAGTACCGATTCAATATCAGCAACGCCGCCGACTTTAGCCAAATTTTGACGTACCACATCCATACCGACACCGCGGCCGGAAATATCCGTCACCTCTTCTGCCGTGGAAAAGCCCGGCTGAAAGATCAGTCGAACAATATCCTTTTCATTCATCCGTGCGATTTCTTCTTCGCTCGCCATGCCTTTTTCAATCGCTTTATTGGCGATTCTTTGCGGATCGATACCAGCGCCATTATCGCTAACTTCAATAACGACCTGCCCCCCCTCATGGAAAGCATGTAAGCGTAACTGGCCAAAAGGTGGTTTACCCGCCGCTTTTCTTTCGGCAGGGATTTCCAGGCCATGGTCAATAGAATTACGCACCAGGTGGGTCAGCGGATCGCCCAGAGCTTCAATGATTGTTTTATCAAGCTCTACATCTTCACCTAAAATCTCCAGGTTTATCTGCTTACCGAGCTGCCCGGATAAGTCGCGAACGATGCGCCGAAACTTACTAAAAACGATATCAATGGTTTGCATACGCGTCGACATAATTGCACGCTGCAATTGCGAGGTGATGGCATCCACCTTTTTCGCTGCTGGCTGCAATAAAGCGGGGTCACCCGTTTCAACGCTCTGTATTAAGGCATTACGGGTCAGAACCAACTCACCGGCCAACTCCATCAGACGATCAAGCAGTGACAAATGAACACGTATACTTTGATCGCCAGTAGACGCTGCTGCTTTTGTTGGCGCAGCTTGAGCGGCTGGTGCTTTAGCCTTATCGGCCTCCACAACAGCTTTAGCCGCAGGCTCAACCTTTGGCTCAGATGTGGACACTTTGGGCTCTTCAGTCGGGCTGTTGTCCTCAACTGATATAGGCTCGGCTGATGCAGGCTCAGGTTCTGCAGATACTTCTAACTCTACCTTTTGTTCTTCGCCCGTACCGGTAACCGCATCGTCACTAGCGACAGGTACCGCTTCTTCAGGCGCTGTATCGCCCTTGAGAATGCCATCAAAAACAGCCAAATGATCGGAAATATCATAATCATTCGAGGCTTCAAGATTATCGACCATACTGGCAACCGTATCGGCACCGGCAAGTAGGGAGGATACGATAAACTTCGTCGTCTCCAGCTCATCCTTGCGAATAAGGTCGAGCAGATTCTCCATAGAATGCGCGAGGTTTTGCAGCTTAATGAGGTCAAAGAAACCAGCACCACCTTTGATCGTGTGCAAGGTTCTAAATACCCGATTGACAAGATCTTCATCGAGTCCGTCCATCGACTCCATCGCCAGCAGGTCATCTTCAATACCTGCTAAATGCTCTCTAGACTCCTCTACGAAAAGTTGGAGAACCTCTTCATCCATATCATCCATTTTGCACACCCGTTAGCCAGTTTATTGTTCTGAACAATTTACTTACGGAGGGCATCTTTTGAACCATCAAGAACTGTGCCCTACCACACCCCGGCAAGACAGATCATAGAAAAACCACCACTGATCGCCGGTGAGTGCAGGCTATCATCAAACACCCTGAAACTAGAGGGCTTGACCCTTATTATTATTAGAGAAAGTCGAACTTTGAGAACTGAATATCACTTCTCTAGCGTAAACAGGATTTTCAAGTCGACGACATACTCTTTCACTTCACCCGCTTCAACATTCGCTCTCTCTGCAACGAGCTCAATGGTCTCAATTCCACGCAAAGTTTGGCTCGCTCTGGCATAACCTCTTTGCAAAGCATCCTGAAAACTAACGGGGGATGCAGCACTTACATTTGACACACTCAATACACTCATCATCAACGCCTATAGGTGTAGAACATCAGGGGGGGCCATATCAAATTTTAACAAAGCACGAACGCAATATTCGAACTCACCGCTGGCCAATACAGAGACTGTTTTACTGACGACTTCTACGGTGTGAATACCCCGTAAGGTTTTGTTGGCCCGCTGTAAAAGGCAGGTAATGGCACCTTCAAACGATACCATCGAGGTACCAATTAGTTCGTTAGATTTGCCGTGATTCATGGCTGTACTCCTCTCGTTTTCAATACGATACTGGCTTAAAAATAGCGCCGGGGCGGGGCACGCGGTGTAACTTGTAGTGAACCACACTTTCCACCTCGTGCATCGTGACAAAACCTTCGTCAAACATAAGGTCAAGATGGCCCATCACTTCTGAGATTACCGCATAAAGCTGATCCTCCCACACTTTGGGAAAGAGGTATTGACCTACCTCAAAGGGAGTCAACATCCCGTATTGCTCAAGGATCTTCGATATCTTTAGTAAGCGACGTTCTGTCGAAAGTTTATAACCGGCAATCAACGCTCTGTGATCCTCGAATACATCGCCGTGACTCGGATAAATATGACTTATATCGTAGGGGATCACTTTATCTGCCGACTGATAATATTGGGATAAAGTATGCGTGCGTTCTGCACCCGGTGATGCGGGGAAATCCAACAGGCACACAGGAGTAACATCAGGTAACAGGTGGTCGCCGGAAAACATTTGTCGGCTTTCCACCTGCCAAAAAACGACTTCTTCGGGGCAATGGCCGGGGGTATGAATGACCTTTAAATCAAAGCCGTTAATGGGCACCACATCATTATCTTTAAACTCTCGATCGAGCTTGCAGGGCTTATATATTTCCCCAATAAATTCACGATAATCATAGGCTTTATCGTACATTTCTGCGCTAAAACCAAAACCCCGCAAAAATGCCTTTTCCTCCTTTATACGCTCTTCAGAAGGTAGAAAGCCCTCTACGGTGGAATATACATTTTCGTGACCCCATATTTCACAGCCAGAAACATCGCGAATGCGACTGGCCTGACCAAAGTGATCCGTGTGAGCGTGGGTTAATAGCAGCAGGGTAATATCTTCAATCGCGTAATCGTATTCATTGAAGCCCGCCTGCAGGAATTGCCAGGCCTCATCAGTACCAACGCCGGTATCTATCAGCACAAGCTCATCAGAACCCGGCTCCGGCAGAATAACGTAACTATTAATATCACCGACACCGAAGGGCGTCGGTGTGGGGATACGAAGAATACGCCCAAAACGTTTAACACCTAAGGTTTGTTCAACGGCGCTACTCACTGCTGTCTTTCCATCACGGTCAGAAGCCGAACAAAAAACAAGGAGTGCAAATAGGCCAATGGATCAACTGTTACTTTCAATGACATCAATATCTCTCACCTCAACAGACGCCGGTGCTTCATAGTATTTGGGGTAATCCTCTTGCACTATCGGGCTTTGCGGTGACCAGGTGTAGCAGCCATTGAGCATAAAAGGCACTTCACTTTCGTCCCTTTGCCCTCGGGGTACGGGCTCAAGGCCCATCAACTCACGCGCATATTCTGCCGATAAGGTTTGAAAAGTTACTGTCGCCAGCGGGCCTAGTAGTTCAGCAAGATGCGTGCAACCCAGCACACCGCCGACCACCTCACGTACGCGCCTGTTCCAACCAGGCCCAATTTTAAGCCCAACAATACCCTGAAAATTACTCAGCACATTGGAGCAAATGTCGTAGGGTTGAACATCCATCACCACTTCAACCTCTTTCACCACCAGTTCCCAGTCAATCGTCAAGCGTATCCACATATCATGCACAGGCAGCCCCGAGGCGACCGTACCCCGCCACTTATTCTCATAGGTGTAGGTTTTTTTATCGACAATGTGAGCCTCAATATCCCACAAATTGTCATGGCGGTGATAACCCGTTAAATCGATGGTGCGCGTGTGTAAATGCTGTCGAGACTGGGGTGGCGATAAAGGCATAAGCTAAACAGTTCCTATGTTTTAAATATCCAGGGCTAAAGGTCGAGGGCTAAAGATAGATGGCTAACCCCGTAATCAGGGTGTCAGTACCACACGGCCTTTAATTTCACCCGCGTGTAAACGTGCTACAACGTCGTTGATCGCTTCCAATGGTTGGCGCTCAATATGCGGGGTGATATGCCCCAACCGAGCCAGCTCAAGCACTTCTTTCAATTCCTGACGGTTGCCCCAAATACTGGTTGTCACTTCCACTTCAAGGGGGATATCCCAAAAGGTAAAGGGCAGCGTACCGCCGGCGATACCGACAACAACAATTTTACCGGCAACCGCAATGCTCGCCGCTGCACTTTTCAAAGTGGCATCGGCACCAACAAAATCGATAATGGCATCGGCACCGGCACCATCCGTCGCCGCCTTCACTTCGGCACCGACATCACCATTGGCATTGATAACCACATCGGCACCCAGCTCTTTAGCCATGGCCAGTTTTTCGTCACTCAGGTCAATAGCAATCAAACGGGCAGAGGGTGCCAACGCTTTGGCTATTTGCAGAGCCATGTGACCGAGACCACCGACACCAATAATCGCCAGGGTGCGCCCCGGGGCCAACTTCGGCAGTGTCTTTTTAACGGCGCGATAAGGGGTTAACGCGGCATCGGTCAACGGTGCGGCGACAACGGGGTCGAGACCATTGAGCTTTACCAGATTGCGGGAGTGCGGCACGTAGAGCTTCTCGGCCCAACCGCCGTCGACCATAATTCCTGGGTAAATAGGGTTTTGGCAGAGATTTTCTTCACCCTGCTCACAGAAGCGACAGTTGCCGCAACCCCAGGCACCAAATACCGCCACACCATCGCCAACGGCAACGTCAGTCACGTCACTGCCCACCACTTCGACAATACCGGCATTTTCGTGGCCAAGGGTAATAGGCTTCTGCCGCGTGCCCACTTCACCATCGATAACATGCAGGTCGGAGTGACACACGCCCGCGCCCGATATGCGTACCAGCACGCCAGTAGGGCCAACTTCGGGCTCGGGTACATCTTCTATAGTGAGCGGTTTACCGACACCGTGAAATCTTGTGGCTTTCATTCTTTCTTCCTCAATACAATTTAATTTGTGGAGTTCTTTAGCATTTCAATTTGTAGCGTTCACCATCGGCGACGATGTAGCCCGCTGTCGGTGGTGAAAAATGAGTACCGATGACCAGCACCGGCTTATCGACATATTTGGCATAGAAATCCCAACGGGTGTCGATAGCTTTTGGTGGATCATAATCAGCGAAACAGGACCACTCGGGGTGCGCTAGCTGGCAAGGGTGGTGGGTCATATCGCCGGTAATAATGGCATCTTCGCCACCCGAAGAAATACGCACACTAATGTGCCCCGCCGTATGGCCGTGGGTGGGCTCAAACCACACCTCATCATTAACGCGATGATCACAGGCAACCAGGTCAGCCAAACCGGCATCAATCACCGGCTTGACGGAATCTTCCAAGACCGGGCCGAAATGCTCGGTATCGGGTTCCTTTTCCCAGGCCTCCCATTCTTTGCGGCCAAACAGGTAGCGCGCATTGGGAAAGGTCGGCAGCCATTCACCATCAACCAGCATGGTATTCCAGCCCACATGGTCGACATGGAGGTGGGTGCAAATCACATAGTCAATACTTTCACGGGGATGGCCCGCCGCCACCAGATCTTCAAGAAAGGAACCCTTGCGCATTGCCCAGGCTTCGGTGGTGCGCTCTTTATCGTTACCCAAACAGGTATCGACCATAATTTTCACACCCTGTGTTTCAATAATCAGGGCGTGAATGCTCATCTTCAGCCAGCCTCTATCGGTAATAAAATGAGGGCTCAGCCAGTCGATCTCGAGTAGCTTCTCGGGCGTCGCGTCCGGTAGCACAAACTTGCCGGGAACGGGGGAATCCTCTTCAATAATTTTGGTGATTTTGACATCACCAATCTGCCAGTCTGTCATTTCAGCGCCCCTTCGTTTAAGCGTTACGAATCCACAATCCCCCATCAACCGGCATAATCACACCGGTCATAAATGAGGCTGATGGCAGGGCAAAATTAAAGGTGGCATGAGCCACTTCTTCCGGGTCGCCATAACGACGCACAGCGACGCGACGTCGGGCAAAAGTGGCTTTTTGTTCATCGGTAATAAAATTAGTCAACGGCGTTTTAATCGGGCCAGGACAAACACAATTGGCAGTAATACCATCACGACCCAGGTCGACAGCCAACGATTTAGTAAAGCCCACAACTGCATGCTTAGCGGCAGTGTAAGGTCCTCCGTGCTCGGTCGCTCCGAGACCTTCCGTGGAGGCAATATTAATAATACGTCCGTGCTCAGCCTGGCGCAGCATGGGCAGTGAAGCCCGCACTAAACGCTGAACTGAATTGATCAGTACGTCCATGCCAAACTGCCAGCGCTCTTCGTATTTATCACTATCAATCTTCACAAATACAGCCAGACCTGCATTGTTGACAAGAATATCTAAACCACCAAACTCAGCGCCGATAGCGTTTGTGACTTCAATAATTTTATCCGCATCTGTTACGTCAAGCCCCCAGGCTTTGGCAATACCACCGGCGTCATTAATCTCTTTCGCCACGGCTTCGGCCTTCTCCTGGTCGCGATCAGTCACTGCCACCTTCGCCCCTTCATCGGCGAAGAGAATAGCCGTTGCCCGCCCCATACCACTGGCTGCACCGGTTACATGAACCACACTACCTTTAACTGAACGACTTAATTTACTGAGTCTTGCCACGATACGTTACCTTTTAGAATGAAAAATTTAGCCCAGCAGTCTATCTGCCGGGCCTGCCTAACAAAAGAAATAATAAGACGTAAATCCACACCGCAAAAAGTAATACTGAATTTCAACTATGAAGGGCGACTTTTATGTCGTGCTTAAGACTTGGTTTAAGCGATCTTAGCGGCAGCTTGGCCAACCTCTGCGGCCTGAAGTACCGGCAGACTATCAAGCATTGGCACATCGGTGGCATTGCACTGCGGGTCTTTGTGCCAGGGGCTTTGCCATTTCGTAAATACCCAGTTCCTTTTTATACATAGCGTAATCCGCCATCGGCAGGTTCGGGTGATTGTTGAAAAGCATTAAAACGCCAGTATCCATAATGAATTCCTGAAATTTATTTATTAGAAATTTTTATTATTACCATCTTTACACAAGCAACATCCTGCAAACAAATCTTAAATCCACACCGAGTTCTTCTCACCCGCTGAAAGTCGATTCTGATACCCCGCTTATCACTCGCCTTTTTGTTTAAAAGACTCTATATTTACCCTTCTAATAAACCATTTATACAGGGCAATAACGCCTTATGTATTTCCATAACAACAACTCAGGGGAAAGATTCAATGGGAGCTCTAGACGGAAAAGTAGCACTAATCACCGGCGCCGCACGTGGCCAGGGCGCGGCAGAAGCACGACTATTTGTCGAGCGTGGCGCCAAAGTGATGCTAACGGATGTACTCGATGAAGAAGGTAAGGCAGTGGCTGCCGAAATCGGTGATTCTGCAGCCTATATGCACCTCGATGTCACGAGCGAGCAAGGCTGGAAAGACGTGGTTGCTGCCACTGTCGAAAAATTTGGCAAACTCAACGTACTGATCAATAACGCTGGCATTATTACCGCGCCTAAAGAGGTTCACGAAACCTCATTAGAGGACTACCGCAAGGTCATCGACATTAACCAGATAGGCGTTTTTCTTGGCATGCGCGAAGTTGTCGAGCCCATGAAAAAAGACGGCAATAGCTCCATTGTAAACATCGCCTCTATTGACGGCTTGATTGGCATGTACGGTGCCTCCGCTTATTGCGCCAGTAAATTTGCCGTGCGCGGCATGACAAAAGTTGCTGCACTGGAATTGGGAAAGTACGGTATCCGTGTTAATTCACTTCACCCCGGCGGTGTTCAAACCAAAATCCTTGGTGACATCGGTATCAGCGAAGAACAAGCTGATGGCGCCTTTAAATCAACACCTCTTGGTCGTATTGCCAAATCAGAAGAAATGGCAACATTGGCAGCCTATCTCGCCTCTGATGATGCGTCGTATTCAACGGGGTCGGAATTTGTTGCCGACGGTGGATTAACAGCGGGCTTTGCGCTGGAAGGTTAAACACAAGCAGACATAATCACCTGCAAGGCCTGTTAACTGACAGGCCTTTTTGCACCCTCTTTCTTTGGTAAAAAATAACATAAGGATAAACAATGAATAACTTACAAGATAAAGTTGCACTCATCACCGGTTCAGCACGGGGCCAGGGTGCCGCAGAAGCACGCCTGTTCGCTTCACGAGGCGCGAAGGTCGTTATCACTGATGTACTTGATGAAGAAGGCAAAGCAGTCGCTGCCGAAATTGGTGACGCTGCCCACTACATTCATCTGGATGTTACCGATGAAAACTCATGGGCCGCCGCCGTTAAAGAAACTGTTGAGCGCTTTGGCAAACTCAATGTACTGGTCAATAACGCAGGCATCGTCCAAATCAAACCTCTGGTTGAAAGCAGTGTCGCCGACTATATGAAAGTCATCGAAATCAATCAGCTCGGCGTATTTCTCGGCATGCGGACTGTTGCAGGCCCGATGAAAGATGCCGGTGGCGGCTCAATCATTAACATCTCGTCCATTGACGGCTTGATTGGCATGAGTGGCGGTACAGCCTACTGTGCCAGTAAATTTGCCGTGCGCGGTATGACTAAAGTGGCCGCCATGGAATTGGGGCCCGATAATATTCGTGTGAATTCTATCCACCCCGGCGGCATTCACACGCCAATGATTACTCAAACAGGCATGGATGATTCAGCAATGAATGACATTTTTGGCAAGGTGCCACTAGGACGTGTTGGCCAGCCTGAAGAAATGGCGACACTGGCAGCTTATCTCGCTTCTGACGATAGCTCTTACTCAACCGGTTCTGAATTTATTGCCGATGGCGGCTTGACGGCGGGCTTCTCTCTGGAAGGCTAAACGAAAACGTTTAAAGCATAAATAACAAGCAAAAAAAGAGCGCCTCCTAATAATTCAGGTAGGCGCTCTTTTTATTTTAATCTACCAATAATAATCAGGGCAGATTTAGCTTAGCGAGTGCTTCACGATCACAAACGGGTGCACGCTTGGTGCCCGGTGCCAACTTGACACTACCTGGCGTACGATCGAAAGGCCCAAACAAGCCGATTTCGTCGGCAAACTTACGCACTTCTGGCAACACTTCTTTACCCAGTAGCTCAACACTGCGCAGACGATCTTTATCACTGACATTGCCTTGAACAGCAAAGCAAGTGAAGACACCCGGGCGAATAACGCTAAGAATATCCTTGATTTTTTGAGCGCACGTTTCAGGACTACCAACAACAGTTTGCATGTTGTCCTGAGCCTTATCATAACCGGCGACCAGCTTGGCGCGTAAACTATCATAGGCTGAGGCGTCCCAACTATCATCGGCACCAGCCATCAACTTCTCTTTACTCACGCCCAACCAGCTACCACCAGGCTGTTGACCCAGCATGCGAATCGCGCTCTTAGAGTTATAACCTGGAGGCAAAGTGTGCTCAGGACGAGAAAAGGCATTTTGACCACCGCCAAAAATAAAGCCCCTGCCAATATCCTGTGCCTTTTCATCGGTGTCCGCACAGAAGATAGGTAACAGATAACCAAAGTTTTCAGAGCCAGCCTGATAACCCAATTCTGCAGACTTATCGGCATACATATCCCACAAGTCACACGTTGGGCCAAGAGCCGTACCCAGACCTAGATAAGGGTATTGCTTCTCAGCACACCACATAACAGTTTCCGCACTCAATACACCGGGAATCCACTGCTGGGGCATTTCCTGATAGGGCTTAACCCAAGGGTTCACATGACGATAGTGGAAGTGCTTACCTTCATAGCGCCAGGGGCCATCTTTGGTCCAGCAATCCATGATGAACGAATGGGCTTCATTAAACATTTCACGGTTATAGGCGGGGTTGGCATTGTTAAAGAACTGCTCGCTACCGGCACCGCGAACCCAACCTGCGACCAGGCGACCACGGGAAATGGTGTCGATAGTGGCCAGTTCTTCCGCAACACGCAGCGGATGTTTAACGCCGGGTAACATGTTGCCAATGATGACAATTTTAGCCTTGCTGGTAATACGCGCCAAAATTGCGGCTTCAATATTAACAACGCTACCCGAACAAAAAGGATTGCCGTGGTGCTCATTCAACGCTACGGCATCAAAACCCACTTCTTCACAGAAACACGCTTCGTCGAGGTAAAAATTATAGTCATCAGCCGCTTTTTCACGGTCGTAATATTTGTTAGAAACGCCAAAGAAAGCGCGGTTCTCCAGAACGGGCTCCTCGGCAAGATAACGGACGGGGCGCTCGGTAAAATGTGCAATTTGCATAATTAATTAGTCTCCAATTCTTATTAAGCGAGGAAATGTTTAACAGCGGCAACAAACTCTGCGCTATCTTCAATTTCTGGGCGATGGCCAGTACCCTTAATGGTCACAATGTCGGCCTGAGGCAGAGCATCATGATACTTGCGGATACAATCCTGAGGCACGACCTCATCTTCACTACCACGAATCAGCAAAGTCGGTAGCTTGGTGTTTTTGGCACTGCGTAACAGGTCGGGTAGGCTGGGGTTAAACATATAGGGTTCCCAACCGAGACGCGCACTCTCAGCACGGGCATCTTCAAACAACTCAAACTGTTCCGCCGACATTTCACCGCCGTAAATTTCACTGAACTCTTTCGCTTCTTGATTAAACACGGTCTTGCGTAAGCAGGTTTTAATCGTGGCAGCGAAGATATCGAAAATCTCACCTTCATCTGGCTTAATGCCCATGGGGCCAACCAGCGTAATAGAGCCAAGCAGCTCGGGGTTGGCAGCAGCCATTTCAGCAGCGGTGTAAGCACCGGCAGAAAAAGCCAGTACATCGGGTTTTTCCAGACCCAACTCACGAATAACATTCAGATAATAGTTGGCAAGGTCGCGGTGACGCCACATCCAATCCTGACGCGGCGACTTACCAAAGCCTGGCTGTAGAGGAATAATAAGCTCCCTGTCTTTAGCCAGCTCTTCATTCCAACTCATCCAACCCGTATAGCCGAGCTCGTCATGAATTACCAGTAGTGGTTTTCCAGAACCACCTCGGATCATAACGAGGTCGGAGCCGGCCAGGTTTTGCGTTTCTTCTTTCCAAGTAGCCAATGGTTTCCCCTTAAAATAATAGTTAATTAAAACAGTACTTAATTGAATCAGCTTCTAATTTAACAATCAGTAAAGCCAATGCTCGTGGTCAAAACACCCCGGGTATGGCTGTTGTTAAAATGCCCATCGAGTGTTTATGAAAATAGAAATAAAATAAACTGTGAACTGGATTCAACCATAGAGCAATAAACCTTAGCAATAAAAAACTTCACCTGAGAAATGTCCTGGATCAACTAAATTAACACGGAGAATCTTGACTTGGCCCGGCACAATACTACCTTCAGTTAAAGAGGCTTATACTCAAGGGTACGCCATGGTACCATTCAGAACTGAAAAGCTCGCCCAACGACGCCTACAGATGGCCCTCTCTCATTACGCCGTCGGGCGATAACTAGAAAAGGCGCGCCAGAATATCGCCGCAACACGACAGTAAAATAATTCAAATACGCCAACTCGTGTCTTTCAAAAACAGTAAAATTGCTTTGACCGACCTGTTGCCGAGCTTATGCTGCTCGGCGTATAGCATCACAATTGAGTAAAGGATTAATATGAGCTTGAACTTTCGTCTATGGCTACCTGCTCTTGCCATCACTTTATTTTTAGTCGCTTGCGGTGACAGCAAGGACGCTACGCCAACACCAACAGAAAAAACCAGACCCGCACCCCGTGCAACAATTATTAGTACAACCCTCACCAGAACGACGACTGTTGAAGTCATCGAGCATTCTGTCGGCTCGCTGGAAAGCATCATCAGGCCAGAAGTCTCCGCCGAAATTGAAGGCCGCTATATCGGCGGCTTTGTGATTACCGGCCAGCACGTCAAACCGGGGCAGTTACTCGCCGAACTCGACACCGAAGACTACGCCATCGCCGCTCAGGCTGCCGATGCCGAGGTCGCCCAGCTTGAAGCCCTGGCGAGAAACCAGCGCCGCACGGTGAAACGCTTTACCAGGCTAATTAACGACAAACTCATTTCTATTGACCGCTACGATGAAGCCCGGGCACAGCTAGATTCACTTGAGGAGCAACTCAAGGCCTCGAAGGCGCGCAGTAGTCAAAAGCAGCGCGGCCTGACCAAAACCCGTGTGTTTTCTGCCTACGACGGTATCGTCGATGAAGAACTCGCCAGCCCCGGCGACTTCCTCAAAGTTGGTGACCCCCTATTTCGCATCATAAAAGTCGACAAGCTCAGGGCACGTTTGCCGCTACCTGAAACCCTGGCGAACCGGCTAACCCTGGGGCTCAAGCTTCGACTAGTGTCACCCATGGCACCCGACGTCCTCATTGAAAGTTCGATACAGGAAATCAGACCCACAGTGGGCTCACGCAATCGGGCAATCGATATTCTCACTATTATCGACAACCCCGGCCCCTGGCAACCGGGTGCCAGTGTGACCGGTGAAATTATTCTCACCACCCGCGAAAATGCCATCCTCGTACCCAAAACATCGTTGGTGCTGCGCCCGGCTGGCAAAGTGGTCTATGTCATCACCAACGGTATCGCCCACCAACAAATTGTTGAGGTCGGCGAATATATCGATGGCAGCATCGAAATCACTGCGGGCTTAAAAGGCGGTGAAACCATCGCCGTGAATGGCGCGGGCTTTCTCACCGACGGCTCCCCCGTTACCGTTAGCGGGGCAAACTAGCCGTGAATCTGCCATCGCTATCCATCGAGCGCCATGTACTGACCACCATGTTGTCAGCGGTGCTCATTCTCTTTGGTGTCATCGGCTATTCGCGGGTCGGGGTTGATCGTTATCCCTCCACTGAGTTCCCCCTGGTCGCGGTGCAGACCAATTTGATTGGTGCCAACCCCAGCGTTATTGATGCCTCGATCACCAACATTATCGAAACTGCCGTTAACGCTGTACCCGGCATTGAGCATATTTCCTCGACCTCCTCACCCGGCAATTCCCGCGTCATCGTCACCTTTGATATGGACAAAGATATCAACGTTGCCTTCGACGAGGTGCAGTCCAAAGTTAACCAGGTGATCAATCAACTGCCCACCGATGCCGATCCACCCATCGTTGCCAAACTCGAATTCGGCGCCTCGCCCATTATGTGGCTGGCACTGGAGGGCGACCGCACGATGCAGCAGCTCAACAGCTACGCCATTAATACCATTAAAAAAAACCTCGAAACCATTAATGGTGTCGGCGAAGTCAAAATTGGCGGCAAACGCGAGCGCACGATCCGCATCAATCTCGATCTCGATAGCATGGCGGCCTTTAATGTCACCACTGCCGAGGTGCTGGCTGCGGTCAGAAATGAACACTTTATGATGCCCGGTGGCTTTCTGGTCAGTGGTGCAACCGAGCACATGGTCAAGCTCGACATGGAGTATCACGACCCCCGCGATCTGGAAAACCTGGTGGTTGCCTATCGCGATGGCGCGCCGCTTAAACTCGGTGATATCAGCGACGTTGAAGATGGCATGGCCGATCCCCGGGGTCTTGCCCGTGTTAACGGCGAGCTCACCGTCGGCCTCGGCATTACCAAAATTGCCGAAGCAAACACCGTTGAAATCATCGACGAAGCCATGCGCCGTATCAATGAAGAAATACGCCCACAACTGCCCCCCGGCATGAAGCTCACTGTCGCTTCGGATGATTCCCTGTTTGTCCGCGCCATGGTCGGCGCTCTGGAAGAACACCTGATCCTCGGCACCGTGCTGACCGCTTTTGTGGTGTGGATTTTTCTCAAGAGCATTCGCTCCACCCTTATTATCGCCATCGCTATTCCTATTTCACTCTTTGGCTCTATCGCCGGTATTTACTTTCTCGGCTACACCCTCAATTCCATGACCCTGTTAGCACTACTACTATTGATTGGTATTGTGGTGGACGACGCCATTGTGGTACTGGAAAACATTTATCGACACCGGGAATCTATCGACCCCGACCCCCGCTCAGCGGCCATCCATGGTACTGCTGAAGTTGTTTTCCCCGTACTGGCTGCCACCCTCTCGCTAGTCTCTATTTTTGTGCCGGTGATTTTTCTCGGCGGTATTATTGGCCAGTTTTTCTCCTCCTTTGCCGTCGTGGTCACCGTTGGCGTACTGGTCTCGTGGTTTGTTTCAATGACCCTGACGCCGATGCTTTGCTCCCGCTTCTTACAGGTTGAAGAACATACCGGCGGCCTTTATTACTGGCTAGAACGCAGCTTTCGCGCCATGGAGAATGGCTACACCAAACTATTAAGTCTGGCCCTGCGCTTTCGCTGGACTGTTATTATTATCACCTGGGTACTGGTCTACAGCTGTACCTTCTTCCTTAAGGATATCGGCAAAGAATTCTCCCCAGGGCAGGACGAAGGCAGCTTTATGGTCATCGTGCGTACCCCCCTCGGTTCCGGACTGGAATACTCCAGTAATCGCCTGGCAGAAGTCGAAGCCATTATCGCCGAACACGACGATGTCATCATGAGCGCTTTCTTCGGCCTCGGCACCAGCGGCCGTCAGGTGACCACGGCCATGGGCTTTGTGCGCATGACACCCGCCTCAGAACGCGATCAAACCCAGCAGGAACTGATTGCCATTCTCGGCAAAAAATTCGCCACTATTCCCGGCGTCAAAGCCTTTCCCGCACCCATTCCAAAAATGGGTGGCCAGCGCGGCGAACCCCTGCAATTTGCCATTAACGGCCCCAACCTGAATGAGGTCGCCCGCCTCGCCTATCAGCTCGAAGAACGACTATCGTCAGTTGATGGCATTGGCTATATCGATCTCGATCTCAACCTGGCCCTGCCCCAGTATCAGCTGCGCGTCGACAGCACCCGCGCTGCCGACCTTGGGTTTTCCAGTAGAGATATTGCCGAGGCGGTGAACGTGATGATTGGCGGTATGGATGTCGCCAAATTCAACGATGATCCCGGCGATGGAGAGCGCTACGACGTGCGCCTTAAAGCGGCTGACGGTTTCTTTCAGTCGGCCGATGACCTCGACCGCATTTACCTGCGCTCACGCACCGGCACGATGATCCGCATCGACACCGTCGCCCACCTTGAAGAAACGCTGGGACCAGCATCAATTTCACGACTGGATCTGCGTTATTCCGCGCCTTTTTACGGCAAGCCCGAAATACCTCTAGCGGCGGCTATCGACACCGTCAAACAGTTGTCCGACGAGATTTTGCCTGTTGGCTACACTCTGGCCTTTAAAGGTCAGGCTGAGGAATTCGGCAAAACCGCCAGCAATATGATCTTCGCCTTCACGCTGGCGACGATCTTGCTGTACATGGTGCTGGCCAGCCAGTTCAATTCGTTTTTGCAGCCCTTAATTATCATGACCGCCCAACCGCTGGCCATGATCGGCGGCATCGCCCTGCTCTGGATGACCGACAACACCTTGAATACCTATTCAATGATTGGCCTGGTGTTGCTGGTGGGGCTGGTGGCCAAAAACGCGATTCTGCTGGTCGACCTGACCAACCAACGGCGCAATGAGGGTAAGTCCATCGACGATGCCTTAATTGACGCCTGCCCAATTCGCCTGCGTCCGGTGTTGATGACCTCATTCACCGTTATTCTCGCCATGCTGCCAGCGGCAATGGGCTTTGGTGCCGGACACGAAACCAACGGCCCACTCTCCGTTGCGGTGATTGGTGGCATGTTGTCATCCACCTTGCTAACGCTGGTTGTAGTACCCACTGTTTACTCCATCTTGGAAGGCTTTCTCGAAACGATTAAAAACCGCCTTGCCACGAAAGCACTAGACAAACAAAAGGCCAAATAAGCGTCTTGCCTTTGGGCTGCTGCATTTAATGACTATTAATAATTCTCTACGGGGCTGCAACTTGTCAGCCTCGTAGATAATGTTGCACTATCCCCTCCAGCATTACCCCTAACACCATCACTCCGCCAGATAGAGGCCAGCCCATGCGATTTGACAGCGTTAATTACGAAACCAAAGGCAGCACCGCGCTTATTACTTTTGACGAGCCCGACAAACTCAATGCTCTGAGCAAGGGGATTCTTTCCGGTTTTTGCAAGGCGCTCGATCAGGCTCGCAATGATGACAATATCCGTGTGATCGTGCTGACAGGAGCTGGCGAGAAATCATTCTGCGCCGGTGCCGATATCAGCGGTTTCGAGTTCACCTCCACTTACGCCAAAAACTTTATCGACGAAGTGCTCGACATCCTCGCTCTGCCGGAGCAAATCAACAAGCCCGTTATCGCGGCGGTGAATGGCTACGCTTTCGGTGGCGGCTTTGAAATCTCTATTGCCTGTGACTTTATTATCGCCTCCGAACAAGCCATTTTTTCAGTGCCCGAAATCCAGCTCGGCCTGCTACCCGGCTTTGCCATCGCCCGCCTCAACAAGCTGATTGGACGCCAGCAAGCTAAATACATCAGTATGACTGGCGTTAAGCTCAGCCCCGAAGAAGTGAAGGACATGGGCCTGATATTAAAAGTGGTGCCCCATGAACAACTCTTACAGGAAGCCTTTGCACTGGCCGACCAACTGGCTAGCAAACCGCAAATGGCAATACGCTACGCCAAATCAATCTACAATCGCGAGCTCGGCGGCGACGACCTGACCTACGCCAAAGACGTTATGCCCTTTCTGTTTCTCGATGACGACACCAAAGAAGGCGTCACCGCCTTTAGAGAAAAGCGCAAGCCTGTTTTCAAATAAACGTTTCCATTCAGGCGCGCTCACAGTGGCAAGAGCTATCCTGTCTGCTAGCCAGCAGGCAGATCGTTTATGACGGGGAAGAACCATGTCGAATGAGCGCGGGCAATTTTCCTCACGCTTCGGTTTTATCACCGCCGCGACCGGCTCAGCGGTGGGCCTTGGCAATATCTGGGGTTTCCCCACCCAAACTGCCAGCCACGGCGGCGGGGCTTTTGTACTGGTTTATCTCGTCCTCGCCTTCCTGCTCGCCTACCCGGCATTAATGGCCGAGCTGATCATCGGTCGCCACACCCGGCATAATATGGTCCGCGCCCTGCCCCAATTAACCACCCGGCCTGCGCTGAAAATGTTCGGTCGAGCCACGGGCCTGTACGGGGTACTCGTTGCCAGCTTAATTCTCAGTTTTTACGCCATTGTCGCTGGCTGGTTAATGGCACAGGTACCCGCCGCGCTGGTGAATATCACTGGCCAGCCCGCAGACACAAACTGGTTTGCCCAGTCCAGCCTGATCCGCGATAGTCTTTTTTGCGCACTGTTTTCCGTACTCACCGCCGCCATCGTCGCCCGTGGCGTCAAAGATGGCATTGAACGCTGGTCAACGCGGCTGATGCCCGCCCTTGTATTATTGATGCTCGGTCTGGTCGCCACCGTGCTCACCCTGCCCGGCGCGATGGAAGGGCTGCGTCTTTATGTAGTCCCCGACTTCAGTCTTATCACCAACCCCAGCCTACTCACCAGCGCCATGGGACAGGCCTTTTTCTCACTCTCTCTCGGTGTTGGCACCATGCTGATTTACGGCTCTTACGTGAGTAAAACTGACAACCTGCCACTCACCGGCGCTTATGTTGCACTGATTGATACCGGCATCGCTTTTCTCGCGGGTCTGCTGATTATTCCCGCCATGTTCGTCGCCCGACATCGAGGCATCGAAATCTACAGCGACGAAAACACCCTGATTGCCGGGCCCGATCTAATCTTACAAACCCTGCCTGAGCTGTTTAATTCACTGGGCTTTGTCGGTGCTTTTATCGGTTTGATTTTCTTTTTGTTATTAAGCATTGCCGCGCTGACCTCATCAATTTCCATGCTCGAAGTGCCCGTTACCTTTGCACTCGAGCAATTTAAAATCAGCCGCCCCCGCGCCACCGGACTTGTCGCCAGTATCATATTCGGGATTAGTCTATTGATTTTATTTAACGTCGAGCAACTCTTTGGCACCGTGGTTACCGCCACCACAAAATACAGCCAGCCTCTGCTCGGCGTTATGCTCTGCCTGTTTGCCGGCTGGGTATTGCACCGCGATAAATTACTGGGTGAAATTAGCGAGGGCTTCGCGGGTGCAAAAGAAAGCCTGTTCTGGAAAATCTGGCCGGGCTATATCCGCGTTGTTTGCCCTTTATTAATTATCATTATGTTTGTGCAGAATATTAGAGGCTAAGTATTCCTGGCGCTCTATACGACTCCCATTCCAAAATAGCGAACACCACCGCCCTTCTCGATCACGCCCGCCTTGGCAAGGGCCAGCACCTACCCCGAAAAACCCGACTACCACGCACCCACACTGGGCGGACACGACCGGGAAATATTACGGGAATTTCTTCAACGTAGTGATAGGGAAACAGATGCGCTAGTATTAAAGCCACCTTTCCAGAACATCACTGTAGGCTTTCCAAAAGTACAATTTTGATTCCCACTACAACAAAAAAAGCCGCTCAAAAGAGCGGCTTTTTTATATAACGCAACTACAAATAAACGATTACGCTGCTTTTTTACGACGAGCCAGACCCATAAAAGCAAGACCTAAACCCAACAGAGCAATACCAGTAGGCTCTGGAACATTACTAGGTGCGGCCGCGTCATAGGTATAAGTGACACGCAAACCACCTTGTAGTGGTCAAGTAAATCTGGCCACGATTTAGTAGTCAGCCCAGTACAACTGCTCCACTGTATTTGGACTTAGCCCACGGTTATGTCGATGCGGCCGAGTCTGGCTGTAAT
>MAAS01000021.1 GCA_002162755.1 Gammaproteobacteria bacterium 50_400_T64
TGGTCGCCGGATTGGAGTTCACCAGCACTACCCGGTAGCCCTCTTCACGCAGCGCTTTACACGCCTGGGCGCCGGAGTAGTCGAACTCACAGGCCTGGCCAATCACAATCGGGCCGGCTCCGAGAATCAGAATACTGTGTAAATCACTGCGTTTTGGCATAAGTGTTTATCGCGCCTGTCTAATAGACCTCTGTCGAGGCCCTATTGTGTTGGAAGGGTGTTGGAAGCGTGTTTTAACATCAGTTCGAAGAAATGATCGAACAGGGGGGCAGCATCGTGGGGGCCGGGGCTGGCCTCGGGGTGGCCCTGAAAACTAAAGGCAGGCTTGTCGTTGCGGTGAATGCCCTGCAGCGAGTCGTCAAATAGCGAGCGGTGCGTGGCGCGCAAGCTGTCGGGCAGGCTTTGTTCATCGACGGCAAAACCGTGGTTCTGGCTGGTGATCAGTACGGTTTTGTCATCCAAATTTTGCACCGGATGATTCGCCCCGTGGTGGCCAAACTTCATCTTCAAAGTTTGCGCACCGGAGGCCAGGGCCAATAACTGATGCCCCAGGCAAATACCAAACATCGGGATACCGGCATCGAGTAATTCTTTAATAGCGGCAATGGCGTAATCACAGGGTTCGGGGTCACCGGGGCCATTGGACAGAAAGACACCATCGGGGGCCATCGCCAACACTGCCGCTGCGGGCGTTTGTGCGGGCACAACGTGCAGCTCGCAACCGCGATCAACCAGCATACGTAGAATGTTGCGCTTTACGCCGAAGTCGTAGGCGACCACTTTGTAAGTAGGCTTTTCAGTAGAGAGGGCTTCATCTTTGGCTGCCGCGCTGGCCAACTGCCAGGAACCTTCGTCCCAGGTGTAGGGCTTGCTGACGGTGACCTCTTTCGCCAGGTCCATACCCTTTAAACCGCCGAACTCTTGTGCGGCGGCGAGGGCCGTATCGATATCGACATCACCGGCCATCAAGCAGCCACTTTGCGCGCCTTTGCTGCGCAACAAACGGGTCAGCTTACGGGTATCAATATCGGCGATGCCGACAATACCCCGTGCTTTGAGATAGTCGTCAAGATTTTGTTCGCTGCGGAAGTTGCTCACCAGTAGCGGCAAGTCGCGAATAACCAGGCCCGCAGCCCAAATCTCTGTCGACTCTTCATCGTCGGCATTAACACCGACATTGCCGATATGGGGGTAGGTGAGCGTCACTATTTGGCGAGCGTAGGACGGGTCAGTGAGAATTTCCTGATACCCGGTTAAGGCCGTATTAAAGACCACCTCGCCACTGGAGATGCCCTCGGCACCAATGGAAGTCCCTTTAAAAACAGTACCGTCCGCGAGTACAAGAATGGCAGGACGACGGGCAGGCAGATTCAATACAGACTCCTCTATCAACGAAAATGAACAAAACGAGATAACCTGCCGGTAACGATTAGTGCTTAGACCTGTACAAGGGAAATGACTTTTCTGCGGCTGTAAAAAAACGAGATGAACCAATCGTTCCATCTCGTTTATTAGCGCATTCGTTAGGTCATCTCACCTCTTAGATACAGGTCTTCCGGGCAGTGGAAACCTGAGGCGGAATTTTAGGAGATTACGGGCATTCTGTCCAGCACCGCGCTTGCCGTAACTGAAATGAACCTGAGTCCAAAAACAGGTCAAAACACGGAGATGTTGTGAAAAACCGGGCTTTGCCGCTTTCATTGAGAATACAGCAACCGGCGAGCAACTTACGGGTAGATGATCTAAGCCTATAGTGACGCGAACGGCAAAGTGCTCTTAATTCGAGTCTGACCCCGCTTTTCTTACCCCGCTTTTCTTTGGCCCGAACTGCTGTAAGCCCAGCACACCCTGCATATTGTCTCCCCACAGCCTGAGCGACCGGCGAGAAAGCTGGTTCGGGCGAATAGTGCTGCTAAGGATAGAACGAACTCGATTCAAGCCTGACCCCGTTTTCTTTATAAACAGAAGTTTCCTCCATCGATAAAAATCTTCTAACGGGCTGCTTGAAACACTACTTTTCGTCAGCTTATTACTAGAATCCGCCGTATACTCGCAAAAGTTAAGCCTTTATTCTTTTAAAAAAGACAGGATGACTACCACTAAACAAGGCAATCACATAAATGAAAAATATAGTAATAATAGCAATAATTATATCAGGGGTCGTATTTTACCTGACAGGCAGGGACCCCTTCCCAAAGTCAGTTAATTTTTCAGGCAATGAATATATATTAGGACAAGACACCGGAAAAAAAGGTGCTGCGAAAACGTATCAATATACCAAGTCAGGAAGAATTAATGGCATTAATGATTACGTTCAAATCATTGTAGTAAATAAGGAGTTTGAACACTCTCAGGGAGTTTTAGGTATGGTGAAAAAAATGCTTAAAGCTTCATATAACGTAGAATCACTGCCCTCCTCAAGGGGTAAATTCAGTATTTTCAAGGTGTCTAGTGAGCCACGCGAGTACTATTCCTATTTGATCACTAAAGAAACACCTTCAGCACATTGGTTTATACAATTTGTTATTCAATCGAATTTTGCTAAAAATCGAATAAAACCTCAAGATGCTGAAAATAACACAAGAAAATATATTTCATCGTTGAAGAGTGTTTTTGACGACGTCTCGTATTAATACAACAACATCCTACGAGTTTACAGGTAGGTATTTACGACGAGCCCGCGATAAAGCTGGCGACGCATCCAGCTCTTGCGATAAATAACCAAGCCGCAACTATTTTAAGCCCAGCACATCCTGCATATCAAAATTCCCCGCTGGTTGGCTAACCACCCAGGCGGCAGCGCGCACGGCACCGCTAGCGAAGGACATACGGCTTGAAGCTTTGTGGGTAACTTCAACCCGCTCCCCATCGGCCGCAAAGATAACAGTGTGGTCGCCGACAATATCGCCAGCGCGCACGGTGGCAAAACCGATGGTTTCACGCTCGCGAGCGCCGGTCTGGCCTTCACGGCCGTAGACGGCAACCTTGTTTAAATCTCTATCGAGAGCATTGGCGACGACTTTACCCATACTCAATGCTGTGCCTGAGGGGGCATCGACTTTATGGCGGTGGTGAGCTTCGACGATTTCGATATCGACATCGTCACCGAGCACGCGGGCGGCGACATCAAGTAATTTAAAACACAGGTTAACGCCGGTGCTGAAATTGGTCGCCATGCAAATGGCGGTGGATTTGGCGAGGTTATCAACCGCCGCCATTTGCTCGTCGGTAAAACCAGTAGTACCAATAATCATGTGCTTATTGTTGGCGGCACAAAGTGTGGCATTGGCTGAGGTGACGACGGGAGCAGTGAAGTCGACCAGCACATCGAAGTCATTAATCACGGCTTCGAGATTATCGACCACGGCGATGTCATTGCGACCAATGCCCGCCAGCTCGCCACTATCGACGCCGATCAGTGAACTATCGGGACGTTCAATGGCCGCCGTTAATTGCACCTGTTCATTAATGTCGATGGCTTCAATCAGGGTTTTACCCATACGACCGCCAGCACCGGTAACAGCAACTCTAACCATTTTCATTCTCCACTTACATCTTTAACAAGCTGTTAATCGGCAGCCAACAACTATGCTCAGCATGACAACTTAGCCACTAAAACTATCAAAGAAATTCTTTACGCCTTTAAACCACGAAGTGCGGCGCGGCGAGTGCTTATCGTGTTGCAGCGACTCACTGAACTCACGCATTAACTCTTTCTGTTTGGCGTTGAGCTTAATCGGCGTTTCGACCGTGACGCGACAAAGTAAATCACCCGTGCCACCACCGCGCACCGGGGCAACGCCCTTGCCACGCATGCGGAACAGCTTACCGGTTTGTGTTTCGGGGGGAATTTTCAATTTAACACGACCATCGAGCGTCGGCACTTCCAGCTCACCACCCAGCGCCGCATCGGCAAAGCCAATAGGCACTTCACAGTAAAGATTAGCGCCATCGCGCTGGAAGATAGCATGATCACGCACCACGATCTGTACGTAGAGATCACCCGACTGTCCGCCGCCGGGAGCACCCTCACCCTCACCCGACAAACGAATACGGTCACCGCTATCGACACCGGCCGGCACTTTCACCGACAGGGTTTTCTGCTCTTCAACCTGACCATTGCCGTAGCACTTGCCACAGGGGTCGGCGATCATTTTGCCGCGACCGCGACACTGGGGGCAGGTTTGCTGAACGGAGAAAAAGCCCTGGGAAACCCGCACCTGGCCTGCACCGTGGCAGGTCGTACAGTTAATGGGCGACGTGCCCTTGCGCGCGCCACTGCCCTTACATTCGCCGCAGTTAACTTTAACCGGTACGCGAATCGTTGTTTTACAGCCTTTCGCGGCTTCTTCAAGATCGAGCTGCAGGTCGTAGCGTAAATCAGCACCGCGAGCGGGGCCACGACCTCGACCACCACCGCCAAAAATATCACCAAAGACATCGCCGAAAACATCACCGAAGCCGCCGCCAGCGCCACCACCAGCCTGGGCATTAACGCCTTCGTGGCCGTAGCGATCATAAGCTGCACGTTTCTGCTCGTCGGACAGCACTTCGTAGGCTTCGCTGGCTTCTTTGAACTTTTCTTCGGCATCGTCATCATCCGGGTTTCTATCCGGGTGATGCTTCATCGCAACGCGGCGATAGGCTTTTTTAATCGCCTTCGCATCTTCGTCTTTCGCTACGCCTAGTATTTCGTAGTAATCCCGCTTCGCCATAATTCACTCATCAATTATTACAGGGCCAGTTTGTTAACAGGCCACTCAGCACAAAACGCAGGGGCTTAAACCTGCGTTTTGTGGTGGTACTTTTTGTACCGGTACTTCTTGTGACAGTACCTAAAGCCGAGTTATTTCACCCGAAGAAACGACTATTTTGCGTCGTTTTTGTCGTTTTCATCGACCTCTTCAAACTCGGCATCGACAACATCTTCACCATCGTCAGTAGCTTCACCGGCGGCTTCTGCAGCCTGCTCTTGCTCAGCTTCGGCGTACATCTTTTGCGCCAGACCACCGGAGGCCTCAGACAGCTTGGCAGCAGCGGCATCAATGGCTTCTTTATCGTCACCTTTAACCGCTTCTTCAACGCCTTTAATGGCTTCTTCGATCTGACCTTTTTCTTCATCAGAGGCCTTGTCACCGGCTTCGTCCAACGTTTTCTGTGCGGCGTGAGCAAGGCCGTCGGCAGTGTTGCGCGCCTGGGCTAACTCTTCGAACTTACGGTCGCTGTCGGCATTCGCCTCGGCGTCTTTAACCATTTGCTCAATTTCTTCATCGGACAAGCCGGAACTGGCCTTGATGACAATTGACTGCTCTTTACCTGTGGCTTTGTCCTTCGCCGATACGTTCAAAATACCGTTGGCGTCGATGTCAAAAGACACTTCAATTTGTGGCACACCGCGGGGGGCGGGTGGAATATCGGCCAGGTCAAAACGACCCAGTGATTTATTGCTTGCCGCCTGCTTACGCTCACCCTGAACAACATGGATAGTTACAGCACCCTGGTTGTCATCAGCCGTTGAGAAGATCTGCGACTTGTTAGTAGGGATAGTCGTGTTCTTTTCAATCACCGGCGTGGCAACACCACCCATGGTTTCAATACCGAGGGTCAGCGGCGTTACGTCCAACAACAATACGTCGGTTACATCACCCGACAGCACAGCACCCTGAATCGCAGCACCAACGGCAACGGCTTCATCGGGATTCACATCGCGGCGTGGCTCTTTACCGAAGAAGTCAGTGACCTTCTTCTGCACCAGCGGCATACGTGTTTGACCACCGACCAGAATCACATCGTCGATATCTGAGACTGACATGCCCGCATCTTTCAGAGCGATTTTTAAGGGCTCTAGCGAACGGTCAACCAGGTCTTCAACCAAAGATTCCATTTTAGACTGGGTCAACTTGACGACCAAGTGCTTAGGGCCTGTGGCATCAGCGGTAATGTAGGGCAGGTTAACTTCTGTTTGTTGGCTGGAGGACAGAGCGATTTTGGCGCCCTCTGCCGCTTCCTTCAAACGCTGCATCGCCAGTGGGTCACCCTTGAGATCAACCGAGTTGTCTTTCTTAAACTCGTCGGCAAGATATTCGATCAAACGCATGTCGAAATCTTCACCACCGAGGAAAGTGTCACCGTTAGTCGCCAACACTTCAAACTGAGTCTCGCCATCAACATCGGCAATTTCAATAATCGAAATATCGAAAGTACCACCACCGAGGTCGTAAACCGCGACCACTTGGTCGCCAGTCGCATTGTCCATACCATAAGCTAGTGCAGCGGCTGTTGGCTCGTTGATGATGCGCTTAACCTCAAGGCCCGCCAGCTTGCCGGCATCTTTTGTCGCCTGACGCTGGGAGTCATTGAAGTAAGCGGGAACGGTAATCACGGCTTCAGAAACACTCTCGCCGAGGTAGTCTTCGGCGGTCTTTTTCATTTTGGAGAGAACTTCGGCAGAAATTTGTGGTGGCGCTTTTTTCTCGCCATCAATTTCAACCCAAGCATCGCCGTTGTCGGCTTTGGCGATTGTGTAAGGCACCATTGCAATATCTTTCTGCACTACCTTGTCTTCAAAACGGCGGCCAATCAGGCGCTTAACGGCAAACAATGTTTTCGTAGGATTGGTAACAGACTGGCGTTTTGCCGCCTGTCCAACCAGCGTTTCGCCTTCTTCTGTGTAGGCGACAACAGAAGGCGTAGTACGACCGCCTTCAGAATTCTCAATTACTTTAGGCTTGTCGCCCTCCATCACTGAAACACAGGAGTTAGTTGTGCCTAAGTCAATTCCAATAATTTTACCCATGTTCGTTTTCTCCAAACCGCAATTCGTTAATATCGTTAATTCAAGTACAGCGCTGCTATGCGCTTATATATTGTCCCAGGATTGACAAATTCAACCCCGCCGTCAGTATTTCGCTATTCAGCGCCCTTCGAGACCACCACCATGGCAGGCCTGACCAGACGATCATTCAAGGTGTAACCCTTCTGGAAGACTTCCATCACCGTGTTGGCCGCCACATCAGGATTGGGCACCATTGAAATAGCCTGGTGAAAATCAGGGTTAAAGTGCTCGCCCGTCGGTTCGACCTGCTTCACTTTGTGACCATCAAGCACACCCAGAAAGCTTTTCAAGGTCAGCTCAATGCCTTCGCGTGCAGCTGATAAATTCTCATCGTCAGCATCAATCGCGGCCAGGGCTCTTTCTAAGTTATCGACCACGGGCAACAGCTCACCAACAAACTTTTCCAGCGCAAACTTGTGAGCATTCTCAACATCGCGATCAACCCGACGACGTAAGTTTTGCATTTCAGCCTGCGTACGAAGGGTTTGATCCTTCGCCTGCTGTAGCGCTTCACTTAAGGCTTCGGCATTAAGCTCGACAACACCTTCCTCACCTGCCGCTGCTTCTTGCTCTACGACGCCCTCTGGCTCTTGCTCTGAACCGGGATTTCCTTGATCTTCTGTGGCCACGTTTTATCAACCTTCAATAATGACTTCCCCAGCTATATTGGGTCGAAACAGAGGCTTTCAAGTCGAATAATGCAGAGACAATTGCAATTGCCTGGCACTGTTCGGTATAACTGCGCTTTAACAAAACATCCTTCCACAAAACAACTGGCGACCAAGCCCTTGCTAACAGCCCTGACCATTAAACAATTCACCCTGGTTGAAGCCATGGACGTGGAGTTCAGCTCCGGCCTGACCACCATTACTGGCGAAACTGGCGCTGGTAAATCTCTGGTACTGGATGCACTAGGCCTGGCACTGGGCGATCGCGGCGACACCGACCGCATTCGGCTGGGTGCTGAACGCGCCGAAGTGTGCGCCAGTTTTGCCATTGATAGCGACTCACCCGCCCTTCAATGGCTGGCCGATAACGACCTCGACACGACTGACGATTGCCTGTTACGGCGCATACTCACCCGTGACGGTCGCTCTCGTGGCTACATTAACGGGCAGCCGGCGACTATGACTCAGCTACGTACGCTGGGCACGATGCTGATCGACATCCATCACCAGCACGAGCATCAATCACTGCTCTCGAAGGAACATCAGCGCACCCTGCTCGATGAGTTTGGCGGTCATCAAAAGCTACTCAAGCAGGTCAGCGAAGACTACAAAAACTGGCATCAGGCCCAGGTTCGGCTGGAAGAAATAGAGCAACGGGCCGATGAAACCCTGGCCCGTAAAGATTTACTGACCTTTCAGTCACAGGAACTGAATGACCTCGATTTGCAAGCCGGCGAAGTGGAAGCACTCGAGCAGGAGCAATCATTACTCGCCAATGCCGATACTATTCTTATCGACACCCATGAAGTTCTCGCCCTGTGTGATGGCGAAGCTTCGTCGGCGCTAACTGTATTGCCCGCCCTGGGCCGCGCCAGCCAGCTGCTCAACGCCATGGCGCAAAACAGCCCGGCCCTGAAAGAAGCCCTGTCATTACTGGATAGCGCCCACATTCAAGTAGAAGAGGCTCTGGGGGAATTGCAGACGTATATTAGCCAGGTTGAGCCTGACCCGGCCCGCTTGCAACTGATCGAAGACAGGCTCTCCACCGCCTATCAATTGGCCCGCAAGCACAAAGTGAAGGCCAATGAGCTACCCCAACTCTGCGAGCAATTGAGTACCGAACTTGCCAGCCTTTCCGCCGATGACAATGATGCCGACGCCCTCACCGAGCGCGTGAAAACATTGGCCGCTAGCTATCAAAACAAGGCCAAAAAACTCTCTGCAGCCAGAAAGAAAGCCGCCAAACAATTTGAACAGAAAATCAATCAACAGCTACAAACACTGGCGATGGCCGATGCCAGCCTGCAAATTGCACTCACGCCTCTGGCCGGTACTTACAGCCAAAAAGGCCTGGAAACTGCTGAATTGCTGATCAGCACCAACCCTGGACAGGAACACCGCTCCCTCAACAAGGTGGCATCGGGTGGTGAACTGTCTCGCGTCAGTCTAGCCATTCAGGTAGTCGCGGCACACAACTCCACCATCCCCGCTCTGGTGTTTGATGAAGTCGATGTCGGTATTGGCGGCGCAACGGCGCAAACCGTCGGCAAATTGCTACGCGAACTCGGTGATAGCGGCCAAGTGATTTGCATTTCCCACCTGCCCCAGGTGGCTAGCTGTGCTCATCACCATTTGTTAGCTCAGAAGCAAAAGGGCGAGAAGGCCAATCAAAGTAGCCTTGTCACTTTGGATGCGAAACAACGCATCGCGGAAATTGCCCGCATGCTGGGGGGGGAGAAGATCACTGCGAAGACACGCTCCCATGCTGAGGAAATGCTGGGGGGCAGCGCTTCAAATTAAGATCAAAAAACAACAGACAAAAACGCAAGGCACATTACTTACAGTAAAAAGGGATTGATAATAAGTGCCTACGGGGCACAGCGTAGCCTACGAGTGCTTTAGCTAACGTCGCTTCGCTCCTCGTCCAAACTCGTGCCCGAGTTTGTCGAACGGGGTTCAAATCCAAATCTCCAACACCCAATAAGCAAAAAACCCTATCGCCTTTAGGCGACAGGGTTTATTACTTATGGCGGTGAGGGAGGGATTCGAACCCTCGATACCGATCAAGATATACTCCCTTAGCAGGGGAGCGCCTTCGGCCACTCGGCCACCTCACCAGAAACTGTACTGGCCACAACCACTCGCCAGTGCTTACTACTATCAACACTTGTCCGATAACCCTTAGCTTGCCCTAAAGCGCGCAAACCCAGAACCTGGCTATCAAACAGATGGTTTTTTAACTCTTCAGAAAGTCGAACCAGAACGCCTTAAAAGACGTGAGAAACTGGCAGCCCGCTGCTGAGCGGCGGGCATAATACCATATTGCCAGTAAAAACAAAGGGCTTAAACGTTCCCCGACTCGCGGTTTTTTTCATCTTGTATACGTTGGTAAATTTCCTCACGATGCACTGAGATTTCTTTCGGTGCATTAACGCCGAGACGAACTTGATTACCTTTGACGCCCAGCACAGTCACTGTGACGTCATCACCTATTACAAGGGTCTCTCCTACACGCCTTGTTAAAATAAGCATACTTTTCTCCTTGATTCTACGATTAATGCGGCGGCCTTGTATAACCACTGCGTCTCCAAAAATATCGGCGAGTATTTTTTATTTCCGACATGACCTTCGCTAGTACTACGTAACGACCGCGCATTCTACCCATTATCGAGGCGCTTTTTAATAACCGTTTGTCAGTTGCTTATAGCTCTTGGCTTTACTTAGGGAGCGCATTCAATCAAATCAACATAGATAGCGTGCACTATTTTGCTGCGCTCTCAAGACCAAATTCATCATGTAAAGAACGTACTGCCAACTCAAGATATTTCTCATCAATGACGACAGCAATCTTTATTTCAGATGTGGTAATCATCTGAATATTAATATTGTCGTCTGCCAGTGCTTTAAACATCCGCGAAGCAACGCCCGCATGGGAACGCATACCGACACCGACCAACGATACCTTGGCAATATGATCGTCAGTAACCACCGAGCGCGCCTTTAGCTGCATGGCAATGCCTTCGAGCAAACCACGCGCACGACTCAGGTCGTTACGATGCACGGTAAAAGTCAATGATGTGGTGCCATCTTCAGAAACATTCTGAATAATCACGTCGACTTCAACGTTGGCTTCACCAATAGGCGCGAGAATGCGCGAGGCCACGCCAGGTGTATCGGGAATCCCCTGAATCGTCAGCTTGGCTTCGTCACGGTTAAACGCGATGCCGGAAATTATGGGTTTTTCCATGCTGTCATCATCCTCAAGGGTAATTAATGTACCGGGGCCTTCTTTAAAGCTCGACAGAACGCGCAGGGGTACTTTGTATTTACCGGCAAATTCAACGGCGCGAATTTGCAGGACCTTAGAACCCTGGCTGGACATTTCGAGCATTTCTTCAAAGGTGATCTGCTCAAGTCGTCGAGCACCTTCAACCACGCGGGGGTCAGTGGTGTAAACGCCGTCGACATCGGTATAAATCTGGCATTCATCAGCTTTTAAGGCTGCCGCGAGAGCGACTGCCGAGGTGTCTGAACCACCGCGCCCCAGCGTTGTAATATTGCCTGCGCTATCGACACCCTGAAAACCAGCCACTACCAGCACACGGCCCAGTTTTAAATCAGCCTGCATACGCTCGACATCAATTTCTTCGATACGCGCCTTGGTGTGGGAGTCATCGGTAAGTATTCTCACCTGAGCGCCGGTATAAGAACGCGCCTCACAGCCGATTTTATTCAGCGCCATACTCAACAGCGCGATCGTCACCTGTTCGCCAGTCGATACCAGCACATCGATTTCACGCGGCGTGGGTGACTCGGTAATATCGTCGGCGAGGCCCAGCAAGCGATTGGTCTCGCCGCTCATCGCCGACACCACCACGATAATGTCATCACCGCTCGCACGACAGGCCGCCACTTTTGCAGCCACGGCTTCGATGCGCTCAACGGAACCTACCGAGGTGCCGCCATATTTTTGAACAATTAAACTCATTTCTTAACTCGACAGCTAACTGTGCGGAGGCGCATTTTAGAATCCTTGCTTGGTAACGTTCAGCACACGCTACATTGAGGCCCGCCGCGAGGGGGCGCAAATGTACACTAATCCACTGAAAAGAGAAACCTGAGCCCCTCAACGCCTGAGTAAAGGGAATACATTCAAGTATCAAGCACTTAAGTGCTCTTCAACCCAGGCGTAAACCGAATCGAGAGCAGCGGGTAGTGCCGCGCTATCGGTGCCACCACCCTGAGCCATATCCGGGCGACCGCCACCCTTACCACCAATTTGCGGCGCAACGAATTGCATTAACGCACCCGCCTTAATATCACCCGTGATATTTTTAGTAACGCCAGCACTAAGGGCAATTTTGCCGTCGCTCTCTGCCGCCAGCAGTATCACGCCTTTATCCATGCGCGAACGCAGTTGGTCGAGCATATCGCGCAGGGTTTTGGCATCGGCACCGTCGATCTTTTTAGCCAGTACGGCAACACCATTAATGGTCTTTGCCTCATCAAGCAAGTCGCCACCCGACGCGCTGGCCAGTTTCACTTTCAAGGCGTCCAGCTCTTTATTTAAGGCGCGATTGTTTTCAACTAAGCTCGCGGCCTTATCCAGCACCGTGGCGCGCCCGGCTTTCAACGTCGACGTCACTTTATCCAGTGTTTGCTCAAGATCGGCAAACCAGGCGGTGGCATGGGCACCCGCCACCGCTTCAACACGACGCACACCGGCTGCCACCCCCGATTCGGAAGTAATATGGAACAGACCGATATCACCCGTGCGCTGAGCATGGGTGCCACCACAAAGTTCAACGGAAAAGCCCTCGCCCATGGTGAGCACGCGCACGCTATCGCCGTACTTCTCACCAAACAGCGCCATTGCACCGCTGTTCTGAGCCTCGTCCATCGACATAACATCGGTTTGTACGGTGCTATTCTGGCGAATCTGCGTGTTAACGATCGCTTCAACCGCTTTGATTTCATCCGCCGTCATCGCTTGCGGGTTCGCAAAGTCAAAGCGCAAACGCTCGGCATCCACCAGCGAGCCTTTTTGCACAACATGCTCACCCAGCACTTCACGCAAGGCGGCATGCAAGAGGTGAGTCGCGGAGTGATTGACTGCCGTTGACTGTCGTTTGTCGGCATCGACCTGGGCATTAACGGTCTCACCAACACGTATTTCACCCTCAAGCAAATGCCCAAGGTGAATATGATTACCGCCCTGCTTCTGGCAATCCTTAACGGCAAAGCGCCCACCTGCAGTCATCAGCTCACCGCTGTCGCCAGCTTGCCCACCGGACTCGGCATAAAAGGCCGTGTTGTCGAGCACCAGTATGGCCTCTTCACCGGCACTCAGTGATTCAACCGCCACGCCTTCGCGAAACAGGCCGGTAATTTGCGCACTACTATTCAGGCTTTGATAGCCGACAAAGGCTGTTTCACCGTCAATCTCGAGCTGTGCTGTGTAATCGACACCAAAGCGACTGGCCGCTCGCGCGCGGGTTTTTTGTTCTTCCATGCAGCGCTCATAGCCCGCTTCATCCAGCTCAAAGCCCTGCTCGCGGGCAATATCATTGGTCAGGTCGAGGGGGAAACCGTAGGTATCGTAAAGCTTAAACACTACTTCGCCGGGTATGGTTTTACCGGTCAAACCGGTAAGCGCAGCCGTCAACACGCCCATACCTTTATCGAGAGTTTTACTAAATTGCTCTTCCTCAGCCAACAGGGCTTTTTCAACCAGGGCCTGTTTCGCGGCAAGCTCGGGATAGGCTTCGCCCATCTGCTCCACCAGGGGCGTCACCAGAGTATTGAAGAAAATACCGCTCATACCCAACTTGTGACCGTGGCGCAGAGCGCGACGAATAATGCGGCGTAGTACATAACCCCGCCCTTCGTTGGAGGGCAGCACGCCGTCGACAATCAAAAAAGACGCAGAGCGAATATGGTCGGCAATCACGCGTAAAGACTTGTGCTCGAAATCAGAGCAGTGGGTCGCCGCAGCTGCCGCTTTAATCAGGTGCTGAAACAGGTCGATCTCATAATTACTATGCACGCCCTGCATAATGGCAGCGATACGCTCAAGGCCCATGCCGGTATCAATGGAGGGTCTGGGCAGGGGCGTCATCTCGCCATTGCGGTCGCGCTCGTACTGCATAAACACCAGATTCCAGATTTCGATATAACGATCGAGATCGTCATTTTCACTACCCGGTGGGCCGCCCGGCACGTCAGCACCGTGGTCGTAAAAGATTTCAGAACTAGGGCCACAGGGGCCGGTGTCACCCATTTGCCAGAAGTTGTCTTCATCAAGGCGGGAGAAGCGCTCGGGACTGACGCCCATTTCTTCCAGCCAGATTTTTTCGGCCTCGTCATCGGAAATGTGCACAGTGATCCACAGGCGTTCTTCCGGTAAACCTAGAATTTCAGTGAGGAAAGTCCAGGCCAGCTTTATCGCATCGCGTTTAAAATAATCGCCAAAACTAAAGTTGCCGAGCATTTCAAAGAAGGTGTGGTGGCGAGCGGTGTAACCGACATTCTCTAAATCATTGTGCTTACCACCGGCGCGCACACAGCGCTGTGAACTGGTGGCCCGCTTGTAATCGCGCTGCTCGGCACCGAGAAAGACATCCTTAAATTGCACCATGCCCGCATTGGTGAACAACAGAGTGGGATCATTACCCGGCACCAAAGAGCTGCTGGCGACAACACGGTGGTCACGCTCGGCAAAGAAATCCAGAAAGGCCTGGCGGATGTCCGCACTCGATTTAACGTCTAACATAAGTGTCCCGCCCCATTCGGAGCAAATAAATTAAAGAGTAATAAAGAAAGGGCTTATCTAACCGTACTCTAAAACCTGGGCATTAAAACCCAAGCGAAGATTCAGAAAAATTCTTACCGCCGAGGATATGCACGTGCAGGTGGAAAACGGTTTGCCCAGCACCCGCACCATTATTGACGATCAAACGAAAGGCATCGCCGATACCGGCCTCTTCGGCAATTTTGCCAGCGGCTAACATCAAATGGCCGAGCAGTGCCTGGTCCCCTGCTTCGGCATCGATAACGCGGGGAATAATTTTCCGCGGAATCACTAACAAATGTACAGGTGCCTTTGGCGCGATATCTTTGATGGCGATGCAATGCTCATCTTCATAAATAATATCGGCCGGAATTTCACCCTTAATAATCTTGCTGAACAGCGTTTCTTCTGCCATATGCCCTCACCCTCAAAGTTTGTTTGTGCCGTGCTCGCGCGCCAACAACAGGCATTAGCGCTTGCGGCCCTGCTCTTTTTCTTCTGTTGTTAGCTCTCGCGCTTCACTTTCCAGCATGACAGGAATGCCATCGCGAACGGGGTAAGCCAGATTACTGGCATAGCAAACCAGCTCTTCACGCTCGCGGTCATAGTCGAGCGGTGCCTTCGTGACAGGACAAACCAGAATACTCAGTAGCTGTTTATCGATCATGTTTTTTCATCCCCGGCCCAGGCCCATTTACAGGCGGTGAATTTTAAGGCAATAGCAAGACGCCAACAACCGTGTATTGCTAGAGCACTCACCCTAATGCCCTGCTTCGAGGGATCTGTTAATACGGTATTAAATCAATAAAAGTACGTGGAAACGAGATTACTGGCCCTGAGCAGTAGGAAAATACTTCAGCACCAGAGCCGGGTCGAGTCGCACACTAAACCAGTTAACCCGCCAATCGAGGTGAGGTCCTGTGGCACGACCGCTAGAACCCACCTTGGCAATGGCATCGCCCGCCTCTACTCGCTGCCCTTCTTTAACTAAAGCACCGCTGAGGTGAATGAAGGTAGAGGTCAAGCCATAGCCGTGGTCGAGCACCAGCGTGCCCCCCGAATAATACATATCGGCGTGTACCAGTTTGACGATGCCTGCTGCCGGGGCAATCACCACCGTACCCGTTGGCCGGGCGATATCGAGGCCATAATGAGGGTTCTTTGGCACGCCGTTATAAACCCGCTGACTACCATAAACACCGGTAATGGGCCCTTCGAGGGGCTTGATAAAACCCTGGAGAAAATCTTCACGCCTATCATTATCTGCCCGCGCCTTACGCACCAATCGTCCTTCACCGCGAATGCGTTCAAGCACATCGGCAGAAGGCGGCGTAACTGTGCGCTGGGGCACGCCTTCAATCCGCTGTACCTTGTATTCACGTTGCGCAACCGTATAGCGGTATTGCTGACTGTCTTTGCCATTGCCCACTTCAACCACCACGGGGCCTTTAACGTCTCGACTGAGGCCAATCACAAAGTAGCCCCGGGGTGTCAGACTGACCGTGCGCTCCTGAAAAACCACGGTATTGTCCGGTTCTGTGTGGCCCACTAACATTGCGCCCTGCTGCCAAACGCCCTGAAATTCCAGGGCCGATGCCAGTGGGATAAATAAGATGCCACAGAGCCACAACAAAATATGTAAGTGAAGTTTCACAGTTGTTTAAATCCTCTTATTGAGCGTCGAGCTTTCAAACGACACCGAATCAATCATTTAAGGCAGCCCGAATCTGCTCACCGCTAAAACCCCGATACTGCAAAAAGCGCATGCGTTTAGCGCGTTGTTTGGCGTCAATGGCCGGGCTTTCACCAAAGCGTTTATGCGCCACCTTTTCAGCGAGGGCAAACCAGTCGACCTCACATTCCCGTAGTACAGCGTCGCCATCAACACCGCGCTCGCGCAGCTCCATGCGAATTCTCACGGCCCCCTGCCCCTTGCCCACTCGCCAACGCACAAAGGCTTCGCTAAAGCGCTGATCCGACAACAGGTCGTCGGCCACCAGTTTGTCGAGCACGGCATTGAGCACCTCACTATCGGGCTCTAATTTTTTGTATAACTTATCGGAGACCTCTTTACGCGAGTGCTCCCGCCGCGCCAATATATTCATGGCGGCAATGCGCAGGTCTTTTGCCGATGACTTTTTTACAGGCTCATTTACAGGCTCATTTACAGGCTCATTTACAGGCTCATTTACAGGCTCAAAGTTTTCTGAAAAAGGCTGATCTGCTACAGAGTTATCGTCGGGCTTTATCACAATCTGCATTACCGCCCCTTAAACGGCGAGCCAATGCCCACCTGAGCAGCCGGTTTTTCAGTGTTTTCGGCAAGGGGTGTACCCGCCATCAATCCATCCTCTTCATTATCACTATCGTCAGGCTGCTTTTTCACCAGCCCCAGCCAACCACCGATGCGTCGAAACACAGCTCGTACAACACGCCATAACTTCGGCAGCAACCAGATAACCAGCACTATAAAGACCAGCATCAAACCCAGAAATGCCAGAGGATGATTGAGCATTGCCCAGAGGCCACCAAAAACCATCAGGTCTTCACTAATAGAAGCACCCCAGTTGCTGAAAGGTTCGGGGGAAGTATTAATCAATAAACGCGTCGAAGCCTTGGTGAAGTGACTGCCCATGGCCATCGATCCACCGAGCAGCCCAGCCCCGATTTCCAACGCTGGCGTAACATCACCAACAGTACCCGCGGCCAACATAGCACCGGCGGGTATGCGTATAAAGGTGTGCAGAGTATCCCAGGCGCTATCGACCCCCGGTATTTTATCGGCAAAAAACTCCACCACATACATCAGGCAGGCGATGCCGATGACTAGCGGGTCCTGTAAGGTTTCCAGGCCCACTGGCAGCTCAAGATTACCCGTGGCACCAGCAAAGCCAAGTACGGCGATAGCCGCGTAAAGATTAATACCACTGGCCCAGCCAACACCGAGCACCAGGGAAAGAGTCGTTACTAACTGCTCATAGCTTTCCATTCAATTCACCTGCTTTAAAAATGCGTTCATCTGCTGAGCAAGAGCCAAAACTCATTAATACCGGCTCTTGTCAGGTAACAATGGGCTGCCAAATAAAGCCGCTATTTTTCGATCTGTATTTCCCGCAACTGGCGATGGGCAAAACGCACCAACTCGTATTCAAAGGGTGAACCGGTTTCATAGTAACGAAATCCTGTATTCCTACGCGTATCAATCGCCATCAATAATGCGAGCCCGATAGCAATATCATCTTTATTGGCATCACCTTTCAGGTCCAATTCGTCGATATTATAATAAACCAGATAGTCCACACCCAAGCCGGTCGCATCGCGCAGACTCGATGGCCCAAAAAACGGCACGACCAAATAGGGGCCGCTACCGACCCCCCAGTAGCCAAGCGTTTGACCAAAATCTTCTTTCTGCTTATACATGCCAAATTTTTCAGCGGGATCCCACACGCCTGCCACACCAAGAGTGCTATTCACCACGAAGCGCGACAAGGTAATCGCACTCGACTTCAATTGCAGTTGTAGAGCATTGTTAACGAAGTTCTTCACCTCCGCTAAGTTAGAGAAAAAATTAGCGATTCCTTTTTCAACAATATCCGGCGTAATCGCTCGATAGCCCCGTACTGTTGGTAGGAATATAGCCCGGTCAAAACGCGCATTAAAATTATAGATACCTCGATTCATTGGCTCCCAGGGGTCATAAACCAATAGCGCATTTTCAGGTACTTCCGGCTTAATAAGACGTTGTACTTCGTATGCTTCGGGCTCCTGCTCTTCCATAAGGTCTTCGACCTTTTCCCTGTTGATCTGAGCATTGCCTTTCTCTTCTTCAGCCCAGGAGCTGCTACCAAAACACAGGGTGAGGAGACACATTACGCTATAGTATCGGAGCTTATTCATTATTGGCCTCCCTTCAAAAACGCCACCATATCGGCCACATTTTCCTTACTGTCGATATTGCCGCAGTGCCCTCCGTGATCAAATACTTTTATTCGATCACCCAGCAAGCCCTCCATATATTCAAGCTCTCCCGGCGCTAAAATAATTTCGTCACGGTTTGTCACCACACGCACCTGTGCATTACCCGCAAGAAAGTCTTCAATATGATGGAGGCTTGCTTCGCCAAGCAATTGTTTGCGACTTTTTCCCGGGTATTTTTTCTGTAAATAGGGAATAACCATATGATCAACATACTCAGTAAATTTCACCACATGGCTGGCTTTGGCGTAGTAATCCAGCCGTTCACGCCGGCCGAACTCCGTACCAGGAGGAATGATATAGCCCGTGTGGGACATCAAGTCCGCAGCAAAAACGACATTGGCCGAACTCATGCGAAATGAAGTGCCGATCAGAGCTGCAGCACCATTACGACCCTCAGGCCCAACACCACGTTTTGATGGATCCCAGGACGAATAGGCCCCATACAGAAAGTCGCCATCAAAGTGCATACCCTCTTTAGGCTCATAACTTGCGGCCAAACGATTGAGTGTTTTATCCAGAAAAGTACCCACCCCTTCAATGCCACCCTCTACGTTATCAACCAGCAGCTGGTCGAGAATACTCACAGAATTGTAGAGATCGACTGGCGGGTTGATCATATACACTTTTTGTAAATTGAAGGTCTTTCGCGTTTGATCCAGTTTCGCAACAAACGCTGCGTGAGCCGCCCCCAGGCTGTAGCCCATGACATGGAATTCACTAACATCCGCATCGGCCTCAACTTTTTGGTAAGCCAGCTCCATCACGCGATAAATATCTTCAGCATCTTCCGGTAAAAAACCCGGGAGGTTAGATTGGGATGCATTGATCAGGAAATTAAGATAGGTCGGCGAAGACAGGTTAATCACATGGAAGCCCGCCTGATACAGAGCCTTTTGCAGGGCCTGCATTTTTATCGACTTATAACCTGCACCCGTGCCCGCAATGTTAAAGACAAGAGGTGCTCGCCCTTCTTGCAGAGCCGCTGAGAAATGCAGGTTTTTGCTATACCAAAACAACTTTGGCACAGAGTGCAGGCCCGGTAACGCGTATTTTTTTACAGGTATTTCAGCGGGGAGATCCGCTTTATAATATTTCGGCGTGCCAATGACCGTCGCGGCAAAACGATCTTTAATCGGGTAATCGCCATTCGGTTTATCTCCCGTCGCAAACACCTCCACACTGCAAAGTGCTACCCATAACCCAATGGCTATTAGTTGCTTCAGCATCAACCCTCTCCTTGTTATACGAAAACCTGTTTGAGAAAACCCTTCAGGGACAGGATGAAATTAACACCACCTCTTGCCCCTTACCTGCACACTGCTAATGACCCTCGAAAAATGATCAATCAACATCAATAATACTGTGAATAATAACAATGCTGCTCTTGCGCCCACAAGCATTTGCACTCTGCTTAATAGCCACACTTCCTGTAACCACTGCACCAAGCAGTGACTGCGAAAAAAACAGGCGGAATTGGGGTAAGATCAACCCACAAATAACAACACCAAAAGGCCTGACACATTATGACTGACCGACGTTACGAACAACTCAGCTGGAAAATTGGCAAGGTATCCATTACTCGACTGGTCGAGGTGGTGATAAAAGCCCCTATTCCCTCCCTTTTTCCCGAACGCAGTGCCACAGAGTTAACGGCTTACGATGACTGGTTACGGCCGAACTTTCTCGATGCCGATGGCGATATGATATTAAGCATTCACGCCTTCTTAATTAGCGTAGGCGACTTAAATATTATCGTCGACACCTGCGCGGGCAACGGCAAAAAACTGCCCTTGTATGACGAGTGGGTCGACATGAACACGCCCTTCCTCGAGAATATGGCCAAACTGGGTTTCCCTGCCGATAAAATCGACCGCGTGCTCTGCACCCATCTGCACTTCGACCACGTTGGCTGGAACACCCATTTGGTCGACGGCAAATGGATTCCCACCTTTCCCAATGCCCGCTATTTGTTTGGTGCCGCTGAATGGGACTTCTGGAAAGACGAGGAAGACCCTTACGAAAGCCATGCCCTCGACCACGCACTACAGCCTATTTTTGATGCAGGGCAAGTCGACCTGGTCGAATCCACTCACAAGATCTGCGATGAAATAAGCCTTATTCCCACCCCCGGACACACCCCTGGGCACGTCAGTATTCATATTCAGTCAGACGGTGAAGAAGCGGTCATTACCGGCGATATGTTCCACCACCCTCTGCAAATGGCTAAACCCGGCTGGATTGATGGTGCCGACGTGGAGAGTAGCCTGGCCGAAAAAACCCGCATCGAATTTATGCAGCGCTTTGGTGATACTAAGGCCACAGTACTGGGCACCCACTTTGCCACCCCCACTGCCGGCAAAATTGTTAGTGATGGCAAAGGGTATAAGTTCGAAAGTTAAAGCAAAAAAAGGTGGTAGGCCTGCAATCAGCAGGCCTACCACCCGCTGTCAATTACCCTAGAAACAGCCCGCACATCAGCCCCGGCGAATAAAATAAATGTAAGCCTCGCCCTGCTGATAATATTGTATTAATTCGTGATCGAGAAATTGGCAGAACTTAGGAATATCCCGCTCAGTCGAGGGGTCTGTCGCCACCACTTTAATCACCTGCCCTATAGCCACATCACGCACGGCACCGTGCAGCATCATTACTGGCTCGGGGCACAATAAGCCCGAGGTATCGAGCAAAGTATCAAAATCAGAACTATCTTTAGGCGCTGTCATTGGCGTATTTTCTCAGATGCTGGCGGACAGGAAAAGAGGCAGCGCGTATGATAGCGGTTCGGCTCACCCCGTTGCATTAAGCAAACGTTAAGCGAGGTGTAAGCCGGCAATTCGAACGACGTATTATCTATTATAGAGTCCAACAATGATCACCGTATTAATTGAACGCCATATCGCCCCTGGCATGGGCAGCACCTACAACAATTTTGCCCGCAAAATGCTCCAGGCCACTGTCTCCGCACCCGGTTTTATTTCGGGAGAATCTCTACACGGGATCGAAGACCAGTATGTGCGTTATATTTTGATCAAGATGCAAAGCCGGGAAAACTGGCAAGACTGGCTCGCCTCCCCTGAGCGCAGAGAAGTCGTTTCGCTGCTTTCCTCCATTCTCGTGCTACCCGAAAAAATCACCTTACTGAATCACGGCAACTAAAATCTAACAGGCTGTTAAAGGCCCATTTAGCTCTCTATCCAGATTAGGCTCGCCATACGCCCTGTTTGCCCTTCACGCCGATAGGAATAAAAGCGCTCGGTATCAGCATAAGTGCAGTAGTCACCGCCATAAATACGTGTCACGCCAAGCCCGTGTAGCTGGATGCGGGCGAGTTGATAGAGGTCGGCATAGTAATGGCCGGGGCGGTTTTTTGAGGGGATAAAGCAAGCCTCGGTCAACGCCTGATCATCCCCCTGCGCCCCGACCAAAAAAGTGTCTCTCACTTCACTACCCACTTCAAAGTGTTGCTGGCTGATAGCGGGGCCTAGATAGGCGGAAATAGCTTCTGCGTCAACGCCCATCGCCACCACAGTTTCACCCAGCACACCCGCGACTAATCCGCGCCAACCGGCATGGGCTGCGGCTACCACCGAGCCATCGTCATTGCACAACAATACGGGCAGGCAATCAGCCGTCTGAATCACGCAGGCCTGCCCTGGCGCACGGCTCACGCACGCATCGGCATTGCGCTGGGACGGGTGTTTTATAGCGGCAGCGGCATCGACCACGCGGATTCCGTGTTCTTGAACCAACCACGGTAAAGGCTGAACCAGCGCTAACTGCGCCGCCAAATCACAGCGATTACCTAACACTTGCTGCTGACATTCGTCGCTGTCATCAAGAGCATTCAGTAACTTGCCCGCTGCCCCCATCGGCTGGCCCACGCGAGTGGTGATAATACTTTTCACCCCCGGTGGCAGAGGCCATTGCGGTAGCAAATACTGAAATTCACCGTTTACAGGGTCAGCAGAATCAAAGCCCTGCACCTCAAACGCTGGAGGATTCACGCTGTAATACGTCCAGTAGTTGCTGCATATCCTCTGGCAGAGACGATTCCCATTCAACGGTTTCGCCCGAGTGAGGGTGGATAAAGCTCAGCCGTAACGCGTGTAAAGCCTGGCGGGGGAACTCACGCAGCGCCGTCGATAACTCTGCACTACTGCCTGCACTCAAGCGCAGCCGCCCGCCATAGACCACATCGCCCACCAGCGGATAACCGAGATGCGCCATATGCACACGGATTTGATGAGTGCGGCCAGTTTCCAGCGCAACTTCAACATGGCTGTGGCCGGCAAAGCGTTCCACCAAACGGTAGTGACTAATCGCCTCCCGATAGCGACTACCAGCTTCACGCCCGGGACGCAGTACCGCCATCCGCGTGCGACTGGTGGGATGGCGACCTATCGGCACATCGACAGTGCCACCGCCGGTCATCACGCCCTGCACGATGGCGCGGTAGTGACGTTTGACGCTGCGATCTTTTAGCTGAGTGGTCAGCGAGTGATGGGCCTCTAAGGTTTTCGCCACCACCATTAAGCCGGTGGTATCTTTATCGAGGCGATGAACGATGCCGGCACGGGGCACAGTCGCCAATTGCTCGCAGTGGTAAAGCAAGCCATTGAGCAAGGTCCCGTCGGGGTTGCCGGCCCCCGGGTGTACCACTAGCCCTGCGGCTTTATTAACGACAATCACGCTGGCATCTTCAAAAATAATCTCGAAGGGCACGGGTTGCGGCAACCATTCACCCTCAGCCTCTAAGCGAGCATTGAGGGTGAGGCACTCCCCACCTAGCATTTTTTCGCGGGTCTTCCCGGTTCGGCCATCAACCTGCAGAGCGCCATCGCGTATCCACTGTTGTAAACGCGTGCGGGAATAGGCAGCAAATAATTCAGCCGCCGCCTGGTCGAGGCGACTACCGCTTAAGTGGGTCGGAACATCGGCCTGTAAAGAAATTTCACTTTGATCAGAAAGCATTCGGTATTTAGCTTCTCGTTGAGCTATGGTTAAATGTCGATTCTACAGGGCGATGCCTCACACGCAAAACGACTGCATAATTACGACTGCAAATTCATTAATACCCAGCGTTCGATCGCTGATCTATTGGACCCCTTCCCGCCATGCGTTTTTCTGCCCTGCTGATCCTTTGTTCACTGTTAATTTCTGCCTGTTCCTGGATGCCCTTTGTCGATTCTGAAGAAGAAAAGGCAGAGACGACAGAAGAGGAAGCAATGCAGCTCAGTGAACAACGGCTAAGAGATAAAATACGCGCCAACCTCAATGCGCGTAACTGGTCTGATGCCGTCATTAATCTGAATGCCTTCGAAGCCCAGTTTCCTTTTGGCAACTATGCCGACCAGGCTCAGCTGGAATTAATTTACGTCTACCATGAGTCCACCGATCATGAAGGTGCCATGGCTTCAGCTGATCGTTTTATTCGCCTGCACCCGCGCCACCCCAGCGTCGATTACGCCTACTATATAAAAGGTCTTTCAGCGACTCTGCAAAGCAAGGGGCTTTTTAGCAACCGCTCACCCGTCGATACCTCAAAAAGAGATCCCGGTAGCGCTCGCGCGGCCTTTGCAACGTTTAGCGACCTAATTACTCATTATCCCAACAGTCCCTACGCCGCCGATGCTCGCCAACGTATGCTCAGCCTACGCAATGAACTGGCCAGACACGAAATTCACGCAGCAAATTATTATTTTAAACGCGAGGCTTATTTAGCCGCTGCCAATCGTGGTCGTTATGTGATTGAGAATTTTCAACAAACACCCGCTGTACCCGACGCATTAGCGGTCATGGCCGAAGCCTATTACTTACTCGGCTTGCAGGATCTCGCGGCTGAGGCAGCGCAGGCACTAGCCCTCAACTATCCGCGACATCCCTCTCTCGACGAGCAGGGCGAATTCCTCTACGAGTCAGAACGCACCATCAATAAAGGCGCCTGGATAAGCCGACTAACATTTGGCTACTACACATCTGAAAATCCACCCTCTTTTGATAGCAGAGAAATCTACAACAACCCCTTGGCAAAGATCCACGCTAAAAGCGACGATGTGTCGATTGCACCTCCGGAAGATAAGTCTTTACTCAACAAAATGACCTTTGGTGTTTTTGGATCTAACGACGATGAGCCAGAAGATTCGGCCAGCTCTCAGGAATAGAACAAAACCAGTACTCCATCAACCTTGTATTGATGGAGTACTAGAAGCGGCTCAAAAAGCCGCTCCTGTGAGCCTGCTTTATTCTCCCGAACGCCAACCATTGGTAATCGGATAACGCCGATCACGCCCAAAGCCCCTCTCTGTAATACGCAAACCTATCGGCGCTTGCTGGCGTTTGTATTCGTTAATATCCACCATGCGCAGAATGCGATGAACGTCATCGGCATCAAAGCCCCGAGCAATAATATCCAGCGCTGCCATATCTTCTTCAATATAAAGTTCTAGAATTTGGTCGAGTATTTCATAGGGCGGCAGGGTATCTTCATCGATCTGGTCGGGCGCCAGCTCCGCCGAGGGAGGACGGATAATTACCGATTCCGGAATCACCTGTGAAAGGGTATTGCGATAGCGACACAAATCGAAAACCAGTAATTTTTTCACGTCTTTAAGTACATCGAGGCCGCCGGCCATATCGCCGTAGAGGGTTGCGTAACCCACGGACATTTCACTTTTATTGCCGGTGGTTAATACCAGCGAGCCCTTTTTATTGGAGATGGACATCAACAGCACGCCACGGGAGCGAGCCTGCATATTTTCTTCGGTCTTATCCGCATCCAGACCGGCAAATTCGTCAGCGAGTGCTTCACTAAAGGCATTGTAAATAGGCTCAATGCCGATCACTTTGTAGGTCACGCCAAGAATATCGGCCTCGGCCTGAGCATCATCGAGACTCATCTGAGACGTGTAGCGAAAGGGCATCATCACCGCTTCAACGCGATCGGCACCCAGGGCATCAACAGCAATAGCCAGGGTCAATGCCGAATCAATACCACCGGACAAACCCAGTACTACGCCTTTAAAGCCATTCTTATTGACGTAGTCTCGAACACCCAGCACCAGCGCCTGATAAACGGTAGCGAGGTCTTCCGGAGTCGGTACGATAGTTTGCGGCGCTACCGTTACCCGCCCATCGGCCACTGTTAGATCGACCGTAAAGACACCTTCCTCAAACATCGGTGCCTGATAACAAAGCTCACCGGCAGCATCGACCACCATTGAACCGCCGCAGAACACCAGCTCATCCTGACCGCCAATCTGGTTGACGTAAACAATGGGAATATTGCCCTCGCGAGCACGCTCGGCAACGGTCGCCACACGCTCAGTCTGTTTGCCAACATGGAAAGGCGAGGCGTTGATATTGAAAATCACCTCGGCACCGGTCTTTCGAGCCTGCATTAAAGGCTCGTGCGACCAGATATCTTCGCAAACACTGAGACCCACTTGCGCCCCGCAGATATCGACTACGCAGGGCGTAGTACCCGCCTCAAAGTAGCGCTTTTCATCAAATACCTGATAATTAGGCAGGCAGTTTTTTGCGTATTGAGCAATTAATTGACCGTCTTGTATTACGCCAGCCATATTGTAAAGCCGCCCCTCTTCGCGCCAGGGGTAACCGATAACGGCGACGATGCCAGCACAGGCCGCCATCACTTCTGCCAGGGCTTTTTCGATACGAATTTGAATACTGGGCCGCAACAATAAATCTTCTGGCGGATAACCGCAAAGCACCAACTCAGGGAAAATAACGATATCGGCTTTTAGCGTATCCCTCGCATTTGTCAGTGTTTCGATAACCAGTCGAGTATTACCGGGAATATCGCCCACTAGAGGGTTAATTTGCGCCAAAGCAACTTTCAGTGATGTCATACTGCTGACGTGTCCATAGATGAATAAGCCCGCTATTTTCAGCTAAAATTCAGTCAATAGCAAAATCCAGGTGCTTCAATGCAAACAAGCAAGCCCGTCATAGACCCAGGCCACTTGGCGCAGGGCGCGGCAAAAGTCTACATCTATTATCGTTTCGCACTATCCCTCGTACTACTGGTCATATTCTATTCCGACGCTGCAAGTCAGATTTTCGGCACTCACAACCCTCAGCTCTACCTGTTCACATCCATTAGCTATACGGCAGTAGCCACATTCACTCTCGCCTTATTATTAATTTGGCAGAAAGGTACGAGTAACAGCACATTACTGTTTACCCATTTTTTCCTCGACCTGATTGCCCTAATCTTGCTCATACACAGTAGTGGCGGCCCCAGTAGTGGTCTTGGGCTGCTGATGCTGATCACAGTCGCCGCCAGCTCACTGGTTTTCACCAATCAACTCGCTTTGCTGACTGCAGCCCTGGCAACTATTTTATTGCTCACCGAAGAGTTAATTTCAGCCTATGTCTTGAACGATAACAGTCGAGCCATATTTCCCGCGGGTTTACTCGGCTTTGTACTTTTTTTAACGGCCGTATTATTCAGATTACTCAACCAGCGCTTACGCCGTAGCGAACAAATTGCCCAACGCGAGTCTGATCAGGCCGCCCACCTGCAAGACCTCAACGAGATGATTATTCAGCGTATGCTGACGGGCATAGTGGTTGTTGATACTGCTGGCAAAATCGAGCTTATCAACAACGCGGCCATAGAAATGCTCGGTGCGGGGACAAGTAATATCACTCTGGGTAGCGGCACAAGCCTGCGGGCAAGTCCGGTATTACATAAAGGCTACGAAGCCTGGTTAAACCAGCCGTGGCAAAAGCTGCCCGCCTTTAAAGTCAGTGAAAGCAGCACCGAGATTCAGGCAAAATTTGCCAATTTACAGCGCAGTGAAAACAAAAGCACGATCATTTTTCTGGAAGATACCCGCACTGCTGCGCAAAATGCCCAACGTCTCAAGCTAGCCTCTCTGGGGCGACTGACCGGCAGTATTGCCCATGAAATCCGCAATCCTCTCGGCGCCATTAGTCACGCGGCTCAACTGCTGGCTGAGGAACAGAACGAACAGGGTTCAAGCAAGCGTCTCAGTGAAATCATCATCAAGCACACCCAACGCCTCAATCAAGTCATCGAAAATGTCAGCCAGCTTTCGCGGCGCAAAGCGCCCGATGCACAAAACCTCCATCTGGGAAGCTGGTTAAACAGTTTTATCGAAGACTATAAAAACAGCTGCCCCAACGAATGTACCATTGAAATAGAAACTGACAGCCCCGCAACAATTATCGTTTTCGACACTAGCCAGCTGCAGCAGGTACTCACCAACCTGCTGGAAAATGCCCACCGCCACGGCCTCGAATACAGCTCCCAAGCCTGGGCCAAGTGCATTTGTCATATAGACCCTCTCACCCAACGGCCCTGCCTTGATCTCTACGACCGAGGTGAGGGAATCGGCGAAGATGTGGTCGGGCAAATTTTTGAACCCTTTTACACAACCTCCCACACCGGCTCTGGGCTGGGGCTTTACCTGGCTCGCGAGCTCTGTGAAATTAACTTTGCCACCCTCGATTACCAAGTGGCACAAAATGACAAACCGGGGTTTTTTAGAATCGGCTTTGCCCACCCCGAACAAGCACAACAGAGATTACACAATGACTAAAGAAAGAGCCCTGATTGTCGATGATGAGGCGGATATTCGTGAACTACTGGCGATAACCTTAATCCAGATGAACCTTGAGGTTGATGAAGCCGAGACACTCAGCGAAGCCATCGAGGCCCTGAATAAAGAGTCCTATGCCTTTTGTCTGACCGATATGAAATTGCCCGACGGCAGCGGAATGGATCTCATCAGTGTTATTCAAAGCAAACACCCCAACATGCCCGTCGCCATGATCACCGCTTACGGTAATACAGAAATCGCCGTTGAAGCCCTGAAGCTAGGCGCCTTCGATTTCGTCACGAAGCCTCTCGAGTTGCCTCGCCTGCGCACGATGGTCGAAGCTGCGCTGGCTCTCTCCTCGCAGACACCCGTGAATTTAAGTAAAAGCGCGGGGAAATTAACCGGTGACTCCGCCGTAATGGACACGCTACGCCAGCAGATTTCTCGCGTAGCACGTAGCCAGGCACCCATTTTTATCCACGGCGAGTCCGGCAGCGGCAAAGAAATTGTCGCCCGTAATATTCATTACAGCGGGCCCAAAGCCGAAGGGCCATTTATCCCGGTGAATTGCGGCGCCATTCCCTCCGAGCTAATGGAGAGCGAATTCTTCGGCCACAAAAAAGGTAGCTTTACCGGTGCTCACCAGGATAAGAAAGGCTTATTTCAAAGTGCTGATGGCGGCACTCTGTTTCTCGATGAAGTCGCCGATCTGCCTCTTTCTATGCAGGTCAAACTGCTGCGCGGCATTCAGGAAAAGGCCGTGCGCCCCCTCGGTTCGGATCACGAAATACCTGTCGATATCAGAATTCTCAGCGCCTCCCACAAAGACCTCGATACCGAAATTGCCAATGGTAACTTCCGCGAAGATCTTTATTACCGTATCAATGTGATCGAGTTGCAGGTGCCCCCGCTGCGGGACAGACAGGAAGACATCCCGCAATTGACTGATTTATTTCTGGCAAAATTTGCCGCTGATTTTAATTCTGACCCAGTGGCACTGTCAGCTGAAGCGCTGGACACCCTGTTGCACTACCCCTTCCCCGGCAATGTTCGTGAACTGGAAAACACCCTGGAAAGAGCCTTCACCCTTTGCGATGGCAAAGTTATCAAAGTGGCTGATCTACAATTAAAGGCCCGAAAAACCAGCGTCACTATTGAGACTGAAGCTGGCGTGGTCGCTAGCCAGTCAGTCCAACAGCCCACCAGAAATAACAAGCAGGGTGAACACCAACTCAACGGCCAATCAATTGACGATTATCTTGCCGAGATTGAGAGAGGTATTCTCGAAAAAGCCCTGGAAGAATGTCGCTGGAACAAAACGGCGACCGCAGAAAAACTCGGCATTACTTTTCGCCAACTGCGCTATAAACTGAAAAAATTAAATATCGATTAAGCTGTGGAAGGGCTATTTTAACGTAGCTCTTTCGGCACAGAGAAACGAATAGCCTCAACCTTTCCTGAGAGCTCAGTAACAACCGCCCTATCACCGTCTGAGAGTGCATCAACCAATTCCTGCACCAGGGTTTCCGGTGCCGAAGCACCGGCACTCACGCCCACAACAGTACTCGGCCCAAACCACTCAGTCTTAATATCGGCACTGCTGTCGACCAAATAGGCTTTAGCACCACAGCGTTCCGCCAGCTCACGCAAACGATTTGAATTGGAGCTATTGGCAGAGCCCACCACTAATAGCACATCGCACTCCAGAGACAACTGCTTAATGGCATCCTGGCGGTTTTGCGTGGCGTAGCAAATATCATCCTTGCGCGGCCCTTCAATAGCGGGAAAACGCTCACGCAGAGCATCAATCACCAGCGCAGTGTCATCGACTGACAAAGTAGTTTGCGTAACGAAGGCCAGTTTTTCAGGGCACTTGATGGGTAGGATCGCCACATCATCAACATTTTCGACTAGATAAATATCGCCCCCATTCGTATCATCATATTGACCCATGGTGCCTTCCACTTCGGGGTGGCCGTAGTGGCCAATCAACACGCATTCCCAGCCCTCGCGACTGAACTTTTCGACTTCGAGATGCACCTTGGTCACCAGCGGGCAGGTGGCATCGAAGACCTTTAAGCCGCGCTGCTCAGCCTCGGCACAGACTTCTTTCGAAACGCCGTGGGCACTAAAAATGACGATGGAACCCCGGGGAATATCTTTCAGCTCATCGACAAAAATCGCGCCCCGCTCGCGCAACTGATCAACCACAAATTTATTGTGTACCACCTCATGGCGCACATGGATGGGCGCACCGAAAAGGTCGAGAGCACGGTTAACAATGTCGATAGCACGGTCAACACCGGCACAAAAACCTCGGGGATTAGCCAGTCGAACTTCCATTACTGCGCCTCTGCTGCCAGGTTTTCGACGGCGATAATTGCCACTTTAAAAATCAGGTTTTTCCCCGCTAGCGGGTGATTGAAATCGACCGTCACTTCGTCTTCGCCGATAGTTTGAATCACGCCCGGCAACTCACCCTTATTAGCATCGGCAAAGGACACGACTAAACCTTCTGACAGCGCCATATCCGCCGCAAAACTGTTGCGTTTTACGTGTTGAATATTCGAGGGATTGTGTTGACCAAAGGCTTTTTCGGGCAGCACCGTAAAGCTCTCTTGTTGACCACCGCTCATGCCCAACAGGTGTTCTTCAAAACCCAGGGGCAAGTTGCCATCACCGATACTCAGCGTGGCAGGCGTTTGATCAAAATTGGAATCAATCACCGAACCATCTTCAAGAGATAAGGAAAAATGCAAAGTCACCCGCGATGCACTGCCTATCGGGCCACCATCGATTGCTTGATTAGAACTCATTTAGTACACCTCAATTTCAGGCTGTGGGCGCGCTCAATCCCGATTGGAAGCGCGAAAAGAATCAATCACCATGGCCACGGCACCCACACTAATTGCCGCATCGGCAATATTAAAGGCCGGCCAATAATAATCGTTGTAGTGCCATTGAATAAAATCGACCACATAACCGAGGGTCACCCTATCCCATAAATTACCCAGGGCACCGGCAAGAATTAAAGCCAATGAAAACTTGAGTAGTACGGCGGTCGCAGGCGCGCGATAAATCCAGACAACAAGTACCACGCTAATAATGCTGGCGATACCACCGAATAACCAATGTTGCCAGCCACCTGCGGAACTCAGGAAGCTGAAGGCAGCACCGGTGTTATGTAGCAGGGTCAAATTAAAGAAGCTCGTCAGTACCACTGGCTCGGCATAATTCAAGTGCTCAGAGGCAAGGGCCTTGGTCCACAAGTCGAGCACCAACAATAACAGCGCCAAAACATAGTAAACAAATAGTGCCTTCGGTTTAGTCAGCATCAAAAAGCCATTAAGCGAAACAGCGCTGCTCACCCTCGCCCTCAACATTATCGACGCAGCGTGCACACAGTTCAGGGTGCTCGGTACTCGCACCAACATCTTCGCGGTGATGCCAGCAGCGCACACATTTCTCGCCACTGCTCACTTCAACCTGAATGCTTAAACCGGCAATAGCGCTTTCGCTGGCACCACTTGTGGGCAATTCAGATTGGGGCCGCACGGTCGCACCGGAAGTAATCAAAATAAAGCGCAGCTCATCACCGACCTTTTCCAGAATACTCGCCAGCGAACCATCACAATAGAGAGTCACATTGGCTTCGAGAGAACCTTTCAGGCGACCGGCCTGGCGCTCAACTTCCAACGCTTTATTGACCGCTTCTTTAACGGCGATAAATTGCTGCCAGTCGTCTTCGCTCAAGACATTATCAGTTGTCAGCTCGGGTAGCTGATACCACTCCGCCAGATGCACAGACTCACTGTGCTCACCGGGCAATGCCTGCCACACTTCTTCAGCGGTAAAGCAAAGAATAGGGGCGATCCAGCGCACCATAGCTTCGGCTACATGGTAAAGGGCAGTTTGTGCAGAGCGCCTGGCCAGACTCTCGCTTTGGCAGGTGTACTGGCGATCTTTAATAATATCGAGATAAACACCACCGAGATCACCGGCGCAAAAATTGTGAATTTTCTGGTAGATGCTGTGGAAATTATAGCTCTCGTAAGCGCTATTAATTTCTGTCTGTAATTGCTCAGCACGACCAATCACCCAGCTATCGAGAGACAGTAGTTCGTCGCTAGCAACACAGTCTGTAGCGGGGTTAAAGCCATCAAGATTCGACAACATAAAGCGAATGGTATTGCGGATGCGACGGTAGGAGTCAGCAGTGCGACGCAGGATCTCATCGGACACTGTCATTTCACCACTAAAATCCGTCGAGGCAACCCACAGGCGCAGCACATCCGCACCCAGCTGATTAATCACCTTTTGCGGGGCCATCACATTGCCCAGTGATTTGGACATTTTGTGACCCTTAGCATCGACGGTAAAACCGTGGGTCAGCACCGCTTTATAGGGCGCAGTACCGTTGATGGCAATGGCCGTTTTTAGCGACGACTGAAACCAGCCACGGTGTTGATCAGAGCCTTCGAGATAAAGATCTGCCGGATAGGACAGGTTGTCACGGCGACGCAATACAGCCTCGTGACTGACACCGGAGTCAAACCAGACATCAAGGGTGTCATTAACTTTTTCATATTGATCGGCTTCATCTCCAAGCAAATCCCGCGCATCGAGATCGTACCAGGCGTCCATTCCGTCGCGCTCAACCAACAGGGCAACCTGTTCAATCAATGCCGGTGTATTGGGATGCAGCTCGCCGGTTTCACCGTGAATAAACAGGGCAATCGGCACACCCCAGGTACGCTGGCGAGAGATACACCAGTCGGGGCTGTTTTCTAGCATGGCCTCCATGCGCGCCTGTCCCCACTCGGGGAACCACTGGACTTTTTTGACTTCGGCTTTGGCTGCATCCAACAAGCCATGCTCCGTCATGCTGATAAACCACTGGGGCGTAGCGCGGAAAATCAACGGTGTTTTGGTGCGCCAGCAATGGGGGAAACTGTGAGTGATTTTACCGTCGGCCAGCAAGTGCTTACGCTCGCGAACCAGCTCGACAATTTTTTCGTCGACCTTATAAACATGCTCACCGGCAAACAACTCAACGGAGGGGCGATAAACGCCGTTATCATCCAATGTATTCAGTGTACCGATGCCGTATTTGCGCGACACGATAAAATCGTCAACACCGTGGTCGGCAGCCGTGTGCACAGCACCCGTGCCCGCTTCGGTGGTGACATGATCGCCCAACAATACCGGCACCTGTCGGTCGTAAAAAGGATGTTGCAGCAATAAGCCTTCGAGCTTTTCACCCTGGCAACGACCAACAATCGAAGAATCTTCAATCTGCCAGCGTTCGAGGGCAGACGCCACCAGCTCAGCCGCAACCAACAAACGTTTTGCCTGGCCATCAACGCTGCATTGCAGCAAGACATATTCAAGATCGGCATGCAGCGACACGGCCTGATTGGCGGGCAGCGTCCAGGGCGTGGTGGTCCAGATCACCACGGTAAGCTCACCCTCACCACTCACACTATCGCCAAAAGCATCGCTAAACTTCTGCTGATCAACAGCGGGAAACATCACGTCGATGGAAAAGGAGGTTTTATCCTCGTATTCCACCTCGGCCTCGGCCAGCGCAGAGGCACCAACCACACTCCAGTAAACCGGCTTATAGCCCTTCACCAAGTGGCCGCTTTCGGCGATTTTACCGAGGGCGCGAATAATATCGGCCTCGTACTGGTAGTTAATACTCAGATAGGGGTCGTCCCATTCACCGAAAACACCGAGGCGAATAAAGTCTTTCTTTTGCCCCTCAACCTGACGCAAAGCATAGTCGCGACACTTCTGACGAAAGGCTTTGTAATCAATTTTGGCACCGGCCTTGCCGTGCTTTTTTTCCACCTGGTGCTCAATAGGCAGACCGTGGCAATCCCAGCCGGGCACGTAAGGCGCGTCGTAGCCCATCACCGTGCGCGACTTGACGATAATATCTTTGAGGATTTTATTCACCGCGTGGCCAATATGAATATCGCCGTTGGCGTAGGGCGGACCATCGTGAAGAATAAACTGCTCACGCCCCGCACGAGCCTTGCGAATGGCGCCGTAAAGATCATTCTGCTGCCATTTTTTCAACATGCCCGGCTCGCGCTGGGCCAAATTGGCTTTCATTGGGAATGCCGTTTTCGGCAGGTTCAATGTCGATTTATAGTCGTTCATAAGTTTCTGGATTAGCTCAATTTCAATTCTGTTTTAATTCAAGTTCAGTTCAGCGCCCGTCAATAAAAAGACGCGAACTGTTTAATTCCCTGCGCCCGAAAAGTAATCTCGCGCAGTTTTAATATCCTGATTAATATTAATCACCAACTCATCCAGCGTGGTAAATTTCTGCTCATCGCGGAGCTTCTGCTTAAACTCAACGGCAATGCGCTGGCCATAAATATTGCCCGCCCAATCGAGCATATGCACTTCCAATACTGGCTTGATCAAGTCTCCTACCGTCGGCCGTAAACCAACATTGGCCACGCCCTGTATCCGCTCGCCACCGAGCAGCACTTCGACGGCAAACACACCACTCAAGGGTGCGCGGTAGCGGTGTAAATTCACATTGGCCGTGGGAATACCCAGTTTGCTGCCCAACTGTTGGCCGTAGCAAACTTTGCCCGATATGCAAAAGGGTCGACCCAACAGCGCCTCGGCAACATCAAAGCGGGCGGCTTCTAACTCAGCACGAATGCGCGTGCTGCTCACCCGCTTTTCATCCGCCTTCAAGGTTTGGGTGGCCACCACCTCAAAATCATGTATAGCGCCTACAGCTTCGAGCATGGCGAAATCGCCCTTGCGATCACAGCCAAAGTGAAAGTCGTCACCAATCACCAAACACTTAATGCCGAGGCCGCCAACCAGCAGGTCATCAACAAACTTCTGAGCGGTAAGGCTGCGCATAGCGCGATTAAACTGCAGGCAAACAACGCGATCAACACCCGCATCGAGCAGGGCGTCAACTTTCTCACGCAAGCGCATCAATCGTGCGGGGGCCTGCTCACGGGAAAAATACTCTCGTGGCTGGGGCTCAAACATCATCACCACCGAGGGCAAGCCATAGTGCTTAGCGCGCTCATTTATCTGGGTAATAATTGACTGATGGCCATGATGAACACCATCAAAAGAGCCTATGGTGGCGACACAGCCTTTGTGCTCCGCGCGCAGGTTATGTAAACCTCGAACAAAGAAATCCACAACGCCATTTGCCACTGCCTAACTCCGCCCCATTAAAGCCACGAATTATACCCAGCCCCGCGCCCGAAAGGCAGCCCTGCTGCACGAAAGTTAGGCAACATCAAATACCCTTATTTTTATGCAGGCCTCTTAGCGGGGCTACGCAGTTGACTGAGACGAAAGCCACAAACCAGCAGTGTCGCGGCATAAGCGATAAAACCCACACTGCAAATACCCAATACAGTCAGCGCTCGCGTCAAAAAGGCCATCGCAAACCAGTCACCGAACTGAGCTAACGATAAATACAAAACGCCAGCCATAATGGCATTGGCCAGCAACAACATGCCAGCAAATGAAGCCCAGCCATTCTGCGCACGATAAACGCCACTGCGGCGCAAGCCACGAAACAGTAGCCCAGCGTTGAGAAAAGCGGCAAATGATGTTGCCAATGCCAGGCCAGCGTGGCCTAAAGAAAAGTAGTGGTGCAGCGCAAACACAAAAATCAAATTCATCACCATATTGGCCGCCATCGCCACCAGGCCAATTTTCACCGGAGTCTTGGTATCCTGGCGCGCATAAAAGCCCGGCGCTAAAACCTTAATAAGCATAAAAGCCACCACGCCCAGGGCGTAGGCCCGCAAGCTGAAACCGGCCATAACGATATCCCGCTGGTCAATTTCACTGCCGTCGTAGAACAACGCCGCCAACAGAGGCTCAGAAATCATCATCAGAGCGATAGAAGCGGGCACCGCAATGAGCAGTACGAAACGAATGGCCCAATCGAGAATGGCATTAAACTCATCCACTGACTTCGCCGCGTGTTGACGGGAGAGGCTGGGCAAAATAACCGTCGCCGCCGCCACACCAAACACACCCAGCGGTAACTCCGCCAGGCGGTCAGAATAGTAAAGCCAGGACACACTGCCGGTGGGTAAAAAGGAGGCGATTACGGTGTCGAGCAAAAGGTTAATTTGACTGACGGACACACCAAAAATAGCCGGTGCCATCAGTCGTAGGATTTTTTTAACACCAGGGTATTGCCAATCCAGCTTTGGCGACGGCAGTAAATGAATATTCGCCAGAAAGGGAATCTGGAACAGCAACTGAATGATACCGGCGGCAAACACACCCCAGGCCAGGGCAAAAACCGGCTGCTCAAACCAGGGCGCAGCCACCAGTGCTGCACTAATTAAACAGACATTCAGCCACACCGGCGTAAAAGCCGGCACGGCAAAACGGTCATAGCTATTTAATATGCCACCGGCGAAACCCGTTAAGGAGATAAACAGAAGGTAGGGAAAGGTCACCCGAATCATCTCAGTGGTGGCCTGAAACTTGGCAGAATCACCGACAAAACCCGGTGCAAAAAGCCCGGCCAGCATGGGCGCGGCAATCACCGCGACCACCGTGAGCACAATCAATACCGAGCCCAGCGCACCAGCCACCCGATCAATCAGCTCTTTAACCGCAGCATGCCCGCCTTCGTTGCGATACTCGGTAAGCACCGGCACAAAAGCCTGGGCAAAGGCCCCTTCGGCAAACAGGCGGCGCAAAAAGTTGGGGATTTTAAAGGCGACGAAAAAGGCATCGGCAAAACCATCGGCACCGATCACCCGGGCAAATACCACGTCGCGTATCAACCCGAGTATGCGCGACAGCATCGTCATAGCACCAACAATGGCGCTGGAACCGAGCAAACCTCGGCGAGGCTTTTGTGGGTGTTCCTGGGTTTCGGGCAACGAACTATCCTGTCACTAATGATTCCATTTGCAACTCGACGGCATTCTACTTAACGAGCACAAGGCGTGAAGGCGCACAGTGTAACGGCGCGGCGGGTCAGTACCAAGGGAACAAACAAGGCCCACCTGAAAAACAACAATCAAGTGCTCATCAACATTGAATTTATTCAACTTCGCCCCCACATAGGCCTTAGCTTACATCTGGGAGATTCCATTGGAACAATATCGAGGCACCACCATTCTATCCGTTCGCCGCAACGGCAAAGTCGTTATCGGCGGCGATGGCCAGGTATCACTGGGCAATACCATCATGAAAGGTAATGCGCGCAAAGTCAGGCGTCTGTATAACGGCGAAGTTATCGCCGGTTTTGCCGGTGGCACTGCCGATGCCTTTACCCTCTTCGAGCGCTTTGAAGCCAAGCTGGAAGAACACCGGGGCAACATCGTTCGCGCTGCTGTCGAGCTGGCCAAAGATTGGCGCACCGACCGCATACTGCGCCGCCTTGAAGCCCTGCTTGCCGTTGCCAATAAAGATGCCTCGCTGATCATCACCGGTAATGGCGATGTTATTCAGCCAGAAAACGATTTGATCGCCATCGGCTCCGGCGGCCCCTTTGCCCAGTCGGCAGCCAAAGCGCTGCTTGATAATACTGAGTTAAGCGCCCGCGACATCGTCGAAAAAGGTCTGGAGATTGCCGGCGATATCTGCATTTACACCAACCACAATCGCACTATTGAAGAACTCGACAGTGCCGTCGTTGACGCGCCCGAAAAAAGCGACAGCTGAGTTCAGCATTTAAGCCATTAATTTTAGGAACACCCCATGTCAAATATGACCCCTCGTGAAATCGTCCACGAGCTCGACCGCCACATTGTCGGCCAAAACCAGGCCAAGCGCGCCGTTGCCATTGCCCTGCGCAATCGCTGGCGTCGCATGAAGCTCAACGAAGAGCTGCGCAATGAAGTCACGCCCAAAAACATACTAATGATTGGCCCCACCGGGGTTGGCAAAACAGAAATTGCCCGTCGTTTGGCGAAGTTATCCAACGCGCCTTTTATTAAAGTGGAAGCCACTAAGTTCACCGAAGTCGGCTATGTGGGACGTGATGTTGAATCGATTATTCGCGATCTCGTCGAAACTGCCGTCAAATTATTGCGCGAGCAAGAGGTCACCAAAGTTGATCAGCGCGCCCACGATTTAGCCGAAGAGCGCATCCTCGACGCCCTGTTGCCTGCTGCTCGTGGCGACGAAGACAGTGCTGAGACTGAAGACTCCAGCACTCGCCAACTGTTTCGCAAGAAATTACGCGAAGGCGATCTCGACGATAAAGAAATCGAAATCGACCTCAATGCCCCCTCTCCTAATGTCGAAATTATGTCGCCCCCCGGCATGGAAGAGATGACCAGCCAGCTGCAAGGCATGTTCTCCAATATGGGCGGTGGCAAAACCAAGTCTCGCAAGCTCACCGTTGCCCAGGCCATGAAGCACCTGACGGAAGAGGAAGCGGCCAAGCTGGTTAACGAAGACGATATTAAAACCCGCGCCATTACTAACGCCGAGCAAAACGGCATTGTCTTTATCGACGAACTCGACAAAGTCGCCAAGCGCGGTGAAACCTCCGGCACTGACGTTTCCCGCGAAGGCGTACAGCGCGACCTGCTGCCATTGATTGAAGGCTGCACCGTATCGACCAAGTACGGCATGATCAAAACTGATCACATCTTATTTATTGCCTCCGGGGCCTTCCACTTTTCCAAGCCCTCCGATTTGATACCCGAGTTGCAGGGCCGCTTGCCGATTCGTGTCGAACTCGACTCCCTCAACGCCGACGACTTTAAGCGCATCCTCACCGAGCCAAACGCCTCGCTCACCGAGCAATATCGCGAGCTGTTAGCGACGGAAGGTTTACCCGTTAACTTTAGTGATGAAGGCGTGCAGCGTTTGGCCGAAATCGCCTCCGAGGTTAATGAGCGCACCGAGAATATTGGTGCCCGCCGCTTGCACACCGTGCTTGAACGCCTGCTGGAAGAGGTGTCTTTCGACGCCGCTGACCTGGCAGCCGATGGCAAAACCATTGATATCGATGCCGCTTTCGTCAACCAGCACCTCGATGCACTGGCCAGCGATGAAGACCTGTCGCGCTTTATTCTCTAAGCAAACGACGGCTCACTAACAACTGATAGCACTGATTAAAGGTCACCATGCCCCTACTTCGACTCGACAACGTTAGCCTGCACTTCGGCACCCGCGACCTACTGAAAACGGTCGACCTGACCCTGCGTAAAAACCAGAAGATCGGCTTGCTGGGTCGTAATGGCGAGGGTAAAACCACTCTGCTTAAGCTACTCGGCCAGCGCATTCAGGCCGATAGTGGTGACTACTGGTTGCGCCCCGGCTGTAAAATCGCCTGGTTGGAGCAGGACCTGCCCGATGCCGACGAGTCCTCGGTTTACGACGTTGTCGCCAGTGGTCTCGACGATGTCGGTAGCTTACTTGCCGCCTATCATCACAGCATTAACGACGGCGATATGGACACCATGGCGCGGGTTCAGCAAGAGCTTGAAGCTAAAGACGGCTGGCTACTGCAACAGAAAGTCGACACCATTATCAGCCAGCTTGAACTGCCCGCCGATGCGCTGATGAAGTCGCTGTCCGGTGGCTGGCGCAAGCGTGTCGCGCTGGCCAAAGCACTGGTTACCGATCCCGACATATTGTTGCTCGATGAGCCGACTAACCACCTCGACATTCTCGCCATCGAATGGCTTGAAAACCAGCTTAAAACTTTTCGTGGCGCACTAATACTCGTTACCCACGACCGTGCCTTTTTGCAGCAAGTGGCCAATGAAATTGTCGAACTCGACCGCGGCACGCTACATGCCTGGACCGGTAACTACCACGGCTTTCTGGTGTATCGCGAACAACAAATGGCTGCTGAAGAAAGAGCCAACGCCCTGTTCGACAAAAAACTCGCCCAGGAAGAAGTGTGGATACGCCAGGGTATTAAAGCCCGCCGCACCCGCAACGAGGGCCGAGTGCGCGCCCTGAAAAGCCTGCGCGCAGAACACTCCCAGCGCGTCAGCCGCCAGGGCAAAGCCGACTTCCGCATTGAGGCCGGTGGCAGCTCCGGCAAAATTGTTGCCGAACTCGAACACGTCAGCCACGCCTTTAACGGCAACCCAGTGATCGACAATCTGTCACTGAAAGTGGTGCGCGGCGACCGCATCGGTTTTGTCGGTGCCAACGGCGCGGGTAAATCGACCCTGCTGAAAGTACTGCTCGGCGAACTGATACCGCAAAAGGGCAGCGTCAAACTCGGCACCAAAATGGAAGTCGCCTATTTTGACCAGCTACGAAACCAGCTCAATCCCGAACAATCCCTACTCGACAACGTATGCGGTGGCCGTGAATTCATTACCATCAATGGTAAAGATCGCCACGCCATTAGCTATTTAGGTGACTTTTTATTCAGCCCCGAGCGTGTGCGCCTGCCGGTCAAAGCCCTGTCGGGTGGCGAGCAAAACCGTGCTATTTTGGCCAAGCTATTTAGCAAGCCCGCCAATATTCTGGTGCTCGATGAGCCGACTAACGATCTCGATATCGAAACCCTTGAGTTGCTCGAAGAAATTTTGCTCGAATTTGACGGCACTGTTCTATTGGTCAGCCACGACCGGGAATTTATGGATCACACCGTGACTCAAATTCTCACCTTTGATGGCCAGGGCAAAATCAGCGCACACGTCGGCGGCTACAGCGACTGGGTGGCCAGAGGTGGAAAACTGCAGGCCGAAAGCCAAACCACAAACCCAGCAAGCTCCACCTCTATAAGCGATGCCGAGCCAGCAACGACAGAAAAGAGCAGCCCTTCAAAAACGACAGCGCCTAAAAAGAAGCTGTCCTATAAAGCGCAACGTGAACTCGACTCACTACCCGCTTTAATTGAAGAGCTAGAGAATCGCCAAAGTGAATTGGAAACCATCCTCGGCCAGGCAGACTTTTATAGCCAGGAGAAAACGGCGCAACAAGTCACCCTTGACGAAATGTCCGCCCTCGCAGAAAAACTCGAAGCGACCTATGCCCGCTGGGAAGAACTCGATGCAGACTGAAGCGCAGGCGATAATCGCTATATAGCCTCGCACCAGCCCTTCCGCTTAACGGACTGTTGGAACTCTACTGACCCGGCCATCTGCTGCGTCGGCTAGAGTGCCTGCTTTTGGTAAAACCAAGCTCAAAGTTCTCATTTACACGAGCACCAAAAGTAGGCCTCACGAGAGGAAGCCCTCTTTGATATCCTGCATTGCCTAAACACCTAATCTTATCGCCCTTACCTCCTCCACCGCCTAAAAGCGCCTAGAGCCTGCCCCATGAGCGCAGTAAGTGCTTTGGGTGCTTTTGGCCATGGCGTCGCCCACTTTTTCGCTCAATTTTGCCTTGTTTCCGGCTCGACTCAGCAACCTGTTAAAGCTCAAAAAAATCAGCCAAATTGACACCCAGCCCCCTGCTCGCTTAAGGTGACGGGCTACCCATCCAAACAACCCATTGTGGAGAAACTCATGCCAAGCTCTGTTGAAATTGCACCCGGTCGTTATCGCGAATCTTACGGTCGCTACCTCGAAGACTTTAAGGTCGGCGATATTTACGAACACCGCCCCGGCCGCACCATTACCGAGACAGACAACACCTGGTTTACCCTGCTCACCATGAACCAGCACCCCCTACATTTCGACAAGGAATACGCCAAGCACAGCGAATTCGGCAAAATACTGGTGAACAGCACCATGACTCTGTCGATGGTTGCCGGTATGAGCGTCTCCGACGTCAGCCAGAAAACCATCGCCAATTTGGGCTGGGACAAAATCAAAATGCCCGCACCCGTTTTCGTCGGTGACACCATTTATGCGGAGTCAGAAGTACTGGAAATTCGCGAATCAAAAAGCCGACCCACCGCCGGTATCGTGACCGTTAGAACGCTGGGTAAAAACCAGGACGACGTGGTGATTATGGATTTTGTACGCTCTATGCTGATTCCTAAAACCGGCCATGCCGTGGACGACAAAGCTAACTACTAGCTGCAAGCGCTTTAAGTAACACCCGGCTGTTAATCACTCTTATTAACAGCCGCATCACCTTTTCCCATTCCCTACGGCTCGGGCCAGTCATCGCCCTCGCAGCCACCCAAAACGAGAATACCCATGTCAAACGAAGAAGAAACCCTCATCCTCGACAGCGTTAACCGCTGGTTACAACGCGATGTCGCCCCCTACGCCCACGATCTCGAACAGGCCGATGAATATCCCCACGCTATGGTCGAGCAAATGAAAGAACTCGGCCTCTTCGGCGCGACGATTGACCCGGAGTACGGCGGCCTTGGCCTCAGCGCTTCCACCTATTCGAAAATCGTAGCCGCCGTGGCTGAGGTGTGGATGTCGCTATCGGGCATTTTCAACTCTCACCTAATTATGGCCCGCTGCGTACAAAGCTTCGGCACCGAAGAGCAAAAGCAAAAATACCTGCCGCGCTTTGCCACTGGCGAACTGCGCGGCGGCATTGGCCTCACCGAACCCGATGCCGGTACTGACTTACAGGGCATTCGCTGCACCGCCAAAAAAGATGGCGACTACTATATCGTCAACGGCTCAAAAGCCTGGATCACCAACTCCGTTGAAGGCAGCGTGATCGGCCTGCTGGTTAAAACTGACCCCAGCGCCACACCGCCCCGTAAAGGCATGAGTATGTTTATCGCCGAAAATGGCGAAGGCTTTAATGTCAGCAAAAAGTTGAAAAAACTCGGCTATAAAGGCATCGATACCGCCGACATCAGCTTCGACAATTATCGCGTACATAAAGATTGTCTGATTGGCGGCGTTGAAGGCAGAGGCTTTTACAATGCGGTTGGCGGCCTCGAACTGGGTCGCATCAACGTTGCGGCTCGCGGTGTCGGCGTCGCAACAGCCGCATTAAAACAGGCAACAGCCTATGCCCAACAACGCAAAACCTTCGGTAAACCCATTTGCGAACATCAGGCAATACAACTGAAACTCGGTGAAATGGCCACCCGCACCGAAGCCGCTCGACTACTATTGGAACAAGCCGCCAAGGCCTTTGACAGCGGTGAACGCTGCGATATGGAAGCCGGTATGGCCAAGTACTTCGCCACCGAAGCAGCAGCCAAAAATGCCGACGAAAACCTGCGCATCCATGGCGCTTTTGGTTACTCCTGCGAAGCCGACGCTGAACGCCTCTACCGCGATGCACCGCTAATGATTATTGGCGAGGGCACCAACGAAATGCAGCGTATTATTATTTCGCGACAGCTGATTGAGCGTAACCCGATATAGCTCTTTTAATTGGGGTCAAGGCACGAATGGCACTGTGTTTAGGGCGGGCTTAGATTTTTTCTGATCCAGTTAGGGTCTCTGCGATTATCGAGAATGGCATAGACCTTAATAACGTCACCTTCGACCCGGTAGTAAATAGAAAAAGGGAAACGCTTCGCTTGCAGGCGATGGTATTTATCGAAAAACAGCGCATGAACACCGCCATAAATATGCAGGGAGTCGATATCTGCCATCAGGGAATCGAGGAAATAATCGCCTATACCTTCGGACTGACTTTCATAGAAGCGGTGGCCATCCAGCAATTGTTGCTCGGCAATAGAGGATAACGCGATCTTCATGAAATTTTATTGCGGATACGCTGCTTGGCGGTCTCCCAGTCGTCAAAGCTCTCCTCGCCTCGACCGATTGCCGCTGCAATGACTTCCAACGCTATTCCGTGCCACGCGGGGGGCTGAATCTCTTGCTCAGGCTGGTTAAGGTCATCCCAGATGGTCTCCATTGCCTGGAGTTTTTCTTCGATCGTCATCTGCTTTAATGGCAACGTGATGTTCATTTCACTTGCTCCTTGATACGGGTTTCGGGCGTAATTGTTTGGTTGATAAGCTACTCTATCATTTTATTAAATTGGTGCTCCTTTAATTGGGGTCGAATTAACTACCCTTTTCCTTAGCTAGCTTGACCTTAGCCGGTCGGCCCCGAACTTTCGGTGCCGACCGTCGACCCGACAAACGCTCCACCTTATCCCGAAACAAGCCATCACCTAATGCCCAACCCTTGTTCGTCGCCTCGCGAATAGCATCAATATCGACCTTGCCCAGATTAGCCTTGAACAATTCACGATAAGCGGCCTGCCGCAGTGTAGAATTATTCCCCAGGCGACCATACAACTCATGTCCTTCAAGCAGCCCACTTGCCTCACCCTCTGCATTAACCCGATAACTGCTCCAGGGGTACTCATTAGGGTGTGCAACCATATTCGCCCGCAGCGGATTCAACTCGATATAGCGCATGCACGTTAGCAAATAGCGCTCACTATCGATAAGCGTCGCCTTATAGCGGCCCTCCCACAAAGTACCTGTCCGCTGATACTTGTAATTAAAATGCTGCACGTAACGCCGCCCAATAGATTGCAAAGTTTTGCCAATACTCTGCGAAGTCTGCGGTGTCACCAGCAGGTGAACATGATTGGTCATTAACACATAACTGTGGATAGCCAAGCCCTGCCTCTCTGCAGCCTCCTGTAGGCACTCCAGATAAAAGAGATAATCCCGCTCTACCGCAAAAATCGGCTCTCGATTATTGCCCCGTTGAATAATGTGCTGGGGCTGCCCCTCAACAAAATATCGTGCTAATCGCGCCATAACACACCCAATACATAAAACTTAAAGAGGTTGAAGCTAACACGGGTGGCGACTTTAATTCGAGTCTGACCCCTATTCTTTCCAATACTCTGCGAAGTCTGCGGTGTCACCAGCAGGTGAACATGATTGGTCATTAACACATAACTGTGGATAGCCAAGCCCTGCCTCTCTGCAGCCTCCTGCAGGCACTCCAGATAAAAGAGATAATCCCGCTCTACCGCAAAAATCGGCTCTCGATTATTGCCCCGTTGAATAATGTGCTGGGGCTGCCCCTCAACAAAATATCGTGCTAATCGCGCCATAACACACCCAATACATAACACTTAAAGAGGTTGAAGCTAACACGGGTGGCGACTTTAATTCGAGTCTGACCCCTATTCTTTTTTCTTTTTTGTGCACTTGGAACCTGATTCCACCTCATTCCACCAGGCAAAAAAAAGCCCCGGCACTAGCCAGGGCTTTCTTCAAGAGAAGAGATCAGTCTTAGTTAAATCGAGTCTGACCCCTATTCTTTTTTACCTATTCATTTACTTCTTTTTCTTAGTTTGCCTTACAAATATTAGTTGCAATACACCCAGAGCCAGCATTAGTCCAATTTAACTGACCAGCAGTAAACGACGGCGTAAGAACATAAGTATCCGTGGCCAAAATACCATTTGCTACCGCTGGTGTCATTGTGATAACCCCATTGACAACGGCTGCAGCGCCTACCAAGTCACTGCCCACAGCTGAAAGCGCTGCGCTTACAACACCTTGCTCGCCAGCTGCGCTATCACAACTAGCTAAAACGCCACCTGCTTCTTGCGCACAAAGCTCAACGGCCGTTTTCAATCCACTGCTTAAGCTGACCACCTCTGTATATCGAGCACGCTTGGTATAATCCTGATAAGCCGGCAGTGCGACCGCCGCCAAAATACCAATAATCGCAATAACGATCATTAATTCAATCAGTGTAAAACCTTTTTGTGTGTTGTGCTTTTGCATGGTGAATCTCCTGGGTAACATGCTAGAAAAATAAAGTATGAGAGTTGCTCACAAGATGAAATAATACAAACCCCATGCCAACTTTTTATTATTTATCACAATCAACAGGTTAAAGAAAAATCCGACTAACTATCCCGATATCAACACAGAACAAATTGGACTAAATATGACAAAATGTGTCAATTGCTATCAACATTCAACACTTGAACTTCTAAAAAACATACCCCACTCCTGACGCCAAAATGGCACCTCTACCTCATAAACACAGCTTACGGCTTGAAGTTTAAGCGCTTTAGAATAGACTCCCTTATATTGAAGCAATGCCTAGCTATCTGTCACGACGCTTTTACTAAACGAACTTTTCTGAGTAAACAATGAACGCCAGCAATAGAGTTCTACACGGATTACCCAAGCGCCTGGTGAGCGATGCCTTGCTGGATGAGGCCGCCGCTATAGAGGCCAGTAATAAAGCCGCAGAAAGCAATATCCCCCTTGCGCAATACCTGGTCGAAAACCAGGCCTTGAGTGCCTATCAAGTCGCCAATGTTACCGCCCACGAGTTTGGTGTACCTTTATTTGACCTTAGTAGTCTGGATATTAGCGCCTGCCCGAAGAATGTTGTTGACTCAAAGCTACTACGCAAACATCTGGCACTGCCCCTGGCACTTAAAGCCAGTCGTCTACAAATTGCTGTCATCGACCCCACTAATCACCACGTTATCAATGATATTCGCTTTCAGGTCGGCACCGCTGTCGAACCCATTGTGGTTGAGTACGACAAGCTAAAAACCGCCCTTGATGCCTATATAGAAGATAACGAACAAGATATGGGCTCGGCTCTGGGCACAATGGATGACTCTCAGCTCGATGCCATCGACATTGATGACGGTAGCAGCAGTAATGACCAAGCCATTACTGCCGATGAAGACGATGCACCTATTGTGCGTTTTGTTAATAAATTACTGCTCGATGCGATCAAAAAAGGCTCATCTGATATTCACTTTGAACCGTATGAAACCAGCTACCGCGTGCGTTTTCGCACCGACGGTATTTTAGAAGAAATTGCCAAACCTCCCGCCAATCTTGGCTCACGACTCGCCGCACGTTTAAAAGTCATGTCGAAAATGGATATTTCCGAGCGGCGCATACCCCAGGATGGTCGCATTAAAATGCGCCTGTCTGAGCGACGCGCCATCGACTTTCGTGTGAACAGCCTGCCGACTCAGTACGGTGAAAAAATCGTACTACGAATCCTCGACCCTACCAGCGCCCAACTGGGTATTGAGGCGCTGGGTTATGAAGACGATCAACAAGAAGCTTACCTGGAGACGCTGCATCAACCCCAGGGGATGATTTTAGTCACAGGCCCAACGGGCTCGGGTAAAACCGTCTCGCTCTATACGGGTTTGAATATTTTGAACACCGCAGAACGCAACCTGTCTACAGCAGAGGATCCGATAGAAATCAATCTAGAGGGCATTAACCAGGTACAAATGAACGCCAAAGTAGGCTTAACTTTTTCTGAAGCTCTACGTGCCTTTTTACGTCAGGATCCCGACGTCATTATGGTCGGTGAGATCCGAGACCTGGAAACAGCAGAAATATCCATTAAAGCGGCCCAAACCGGCCACCTGGTGCTCTCCACCCTGCACACCAATAGCGCGCCAGAAACGCTGACACGCTTACTCAATATGGGTGTGCCCGCCTTTAATGTGGCAACATCTGTCAGCCTGATTATTGCCCAGCGCCTGGCTCGCCGTTTGTGCAAGAGCTGCAAAGTACCCGCCACTGATATCCCCGAAAGTATTTTGATTGAAGAGGGTTTTGAAGTGCTGGGTATTCCCCTGAATGAAATCGAAATCAACAAACCCGTTGGCTGTAACAAGTGCGCGAATGGCTATAAGGGCCGAGTCGGTATTTATGAAGTACTGAAAGTAACGCCAAGTGTCGCTAAAATGATTATGGAGGGCGGCAACTCCCTTGAAATTGCCGAACAGGCAAAGAAAGAGGGCTTCAGAACCTTGCGCCAGTCGGCATTACGAAAAGCGGCAGAAGGTATCATTAGTCTTGAAGAAACGAACCGAGTAACCAGAGATTAATCATGGCAACTGTAGCAGCCGAAAAGACCTATATTTACAAAGGCAAGAACAAAGATGGGGCGGTAAAGGGAGAAATAAAGGGCAACAACCCTGCCTTGATTAAAGCTCAGCTGCGCCAGCAGGGGATTATCGCCAAATCGGTGCGCCCCAAGCCAAAGAGTATATTTGGTGACAAACCTATCAAGCCCGCAGATATTGCCCTGTTTAGTCGCCAGATGGCGACCATGATGAAGGCCGGCGTGCCCCTGGTACAAAGCTTTTTAATTGTTGAAGAAGGGGCCGAGAAGGAAAGTATGAAAAAGCTGATTATGACGCTTCACGACGAAGTGGCAGCCGGTAACAGCTTTGGTTCAGCCCTGCGCAAACACCCCGTGCATTTCGACGACCTGTACTGCAGCCTAGTTGAAGCTGGCGAAAACTCAGGTGCTCTCGACACCCTGCTCGACAGAGTGGCCACTTACAAAGAGAAAACAGAACAACTCAAAGCAAAAATCAAGAAAGCAATGACCTACCCCGCCGCTGTTGTAACCGTTGCTATTATCGTAACTGGTATTTTGTTGGTAAAGGTCGTCCCCGTTTTCGCCGAAACTTTTTCAAGTTTTGGTGCGGACTTACCCTCCTTCACTCTTTTTGTACTACAAATATCTGAATTTGCTCAAAAATGGTGGCTAATCATAATGCTAGCATTGATTGGTATGGGCTATGGCTTTAAAACTGCCCGGCTCCGCTCGCAAAAGTTTTCTGACGCTGTTGATAAAGCAATGTTAAAAATACCCGCCGTAGGGCCCATTCTCAACAATGCCGTTGTTGCCCGTTACGCACGCACCCTAGCAACCACCTTCGCAGCCGGTGTCCCGCTGGTTGAAGCACTAGAATCTGTGGCAGGTGCAGCGGGTAATGCCGTTTACAAAAAAGCGGTACTCGAGGTTCGAGATGGCGTAACCACGGGCTTAACCATGGTGACATCATTAAAAGCCACGGGGATATTTCCCACCATGCTGATACAGTTGACCTCTATTGGCGAAGAGTCAGGCACGCTGGATGAAATGATGGGCAAGGCGGCGGATCACTATGAAGAGGCTGTCGACAACGCGGTAGACAACTTAACCTCCTTACTCGAGCCTCTAATTATGTCAGTCCTTGGCGTATTGGTTGGCGGTCTGCTTGTGGCGATGTATTTACCTATTTTCCAATTAGGCAACGTTGTAGGCTAATGGAATCACAACTTTTTGAACTTTACCCCCTAGAACTACTCCTCACCTTCAGCCTGATTTTCGGCCTACTTATCGGCAGCTTTTTAAATGTCGTGATCTATCGCCTACCCCTGCAACTGCAAAACACCTGGCAGCGGGATGCCCGCGACTTTCTCGGTCAGGATCCGGTAGAAGCAGAAACAAAATTTAGCCTGGTTTTCCCGCCCTCACGCTGCACCAGTTGTGAAACACTGATTAAGCCCTGGCACAACATCCCTATCATCGGCTACCTGCTGCTGAAAGGACGCTGTAAAAGCTGTGCCGAACCCATTTCACTGCAATACCCCGCCGTTGAACTTATTTGCGGTCTATTAACCGTTGCTGTTGTTTATCACTTTGGCTTCACTGCACAGGCTGCCTGGGCACTGCTATTTACCTGGGTGTTAGTGGCCCTGACCGGCATCGATGTAAATCATCAACTACTACCTGACAACCTTACCCTGCCTCTAATGTGGCTCGGTTTACTGGTGAATATGTCAACCACTTTTGTACCACTAGCTGATGCTGTGGCGGGTGCCGTCGCAGGCTATATGGTTTTATGGCTTGTCTATTGGGCCTTTAAGTTAATCACGGGCAAAGAGGGTATGGGCCACGGCGACTTCAAACTGCTCGCCGCCCTCGGAGCCTGGCTTGGCTGGCAGCAATTGCCGATGATTATTTTGTTGTCCTCTGCCGTGGGCGCAATAATTGGCACCGCGGGTATTCTGCTTTACGGTCGGGAAAGACAGGCACAAATTGCCTTTGGGCCCTACCTTGCCATTGCCGGCTGGATTGCTCTGGTGGCTGGCGAAGAAATCACCCGTAGCTACCTGCAACTTCTCTAGCAGGCAGTTAAATTCAAGCACTGTCCTTTAACCTAAAAACAACAGCCGGATCACGAAAGTCTGCACACCAATATCCTGCACATCTTTTTCGCGCCCAACTGCCGCTTCTAGGTTTATAATCTGCAGCAATTCTTTTGCTGTGGCACTATTTTTCTGTGGAGCAAGGCCATGTTTGTACTCGGACTCACCGGCGGTATCGGTAGCGGTAAAAGCGCTGCCGCCGCTATCTTTAAGGAATACGGCATTAAGGTCGTCGATGCCGATATTGCCGCTCGCAAAGTCGTTGAGACCGGTATGCCTGCACTGCAGGCCATCGCTGAACATTTTGGTGAGCAGGTGCTACAGAGCGATGGTACATTAGACCGCGCGGCACTACGCAGCATTGTCTTTAACGATGAGCAACAACGGCTTTGGCTTGAACAGCTGCTGCATCCGGCAATCGGCGAGTGGATAAAGTCGGAGCTGGCTTCTGCCACCAGCGACTACGCCATACTAGAATCGCCCCTGCTTCTTGAAACCGAACAGCGTAAATCGACGCAACGCGCACTGGTGGTCGATGTCAGTAACGAATTGCAGATTGAGCGTGCCATGGCACGGGATGACAACAGTCGCGAACAAATAGAGGCCATTATCGCTGCCCAGCTACCCCGCGAAGAACGTGTAGCACGAGCGGATGACGTGATCGATAACAGCGGCTCACTGACAGACTTACAAGGTAGCGTCGCAACATTGCACCAACAATACCTTAAAATCGCCGCGACCTTCGACCAACAAGGCACAGCTTAATATGTCGAATAAAACAGCTGAAACAAGCACCTCTAGCAACATCGTTCTACAGTGCCCGCAGTGTAAAAAGCCAGTACATTGGAATGAGCGCTACCCACATCGACCCTTTTGTTCAAAGCGCTGTCAGCAGCTGGATTTTGGCGAGTGGGCAACAGAACAAAACACCATCGCAGGTGCTTCAGTGATGGCAGAGAGTGATGATTGGCAGGAAGACTGATAACGCAGTAATTAACAGGCTATGAAAGGCTTCCTCACGATTGTTGTTTTTAACCTGCGACGACCTTTTCAAGAACCGCGTAGTTCGCTGCGGGGAATTGATAGTCATGCAATGCGCCAATATCAACCCAGCGAATACGCTGCCCTTCATTGCCTGTGGGCTGCCCTGTAAAGCGGTTAACCGCCCACACATCGAGCACGATTAGCTTGTCTTTATAGTCGTGCTCGGTCATTAAAAAAGGCAAGCAATCGCTTACTTCTATTGCTAATTCTTCTATCAATTCCCGCCGCAAGGCCTGCTCGGGACTCTCCCCGGGAACCACTTTACCGCCGGGAAATTCCCAAAGCCCACCCTGGTGTAAGTGTTCGGGCCGTTTGGCAATGAGCACCTGCTGTTTGGTCGGGTTATAAATAACACCGGCAACAACATGAATGCGCGTTGAGGTTTCGCTCATGTCAATTAAGTGCGGTATTCGGCATTAATGCGGATGTAATCGTAAGACAGATCGGTCGTCCAGACTGTTTCACTGACATTACCACGCGCCAAGTCGATGCGAATTATTAGCGCTTCCTGGTTCATTACCTGCTGGCCAGCCTGCTCAGTGTAGGTTGCGGCACGACCGCCCTGTTCGGCAATTAACACAGTATCTAGCCAGACTTTGATTCTATTAACATCGAGATCAGCAACACCGGCGCGACCGATAGCCGCGAGAATGCGACCCCAGTTAGGGTCGCTGGCAAACAATGCAGTTTTCACCAGTGGCGAGTCAGCAACAGTGTAGGCAACCTTTAGGCATTCCTCGACGCTAGCGCCGCCGTCAACTTGCACGGTGACAAACTTGGTCGCGCCTTCGCCGTCGCGAACGATAGCCTGAGCAAGCTCGATACACACCTGCTCTACTGCTTCGGCAAGCAAAGTCTTGTCAGCATCGCTGTTTAGAGCTACACCTGACTGCCCAGTGGCAACGAGCACCAGCGAGTCATTGGTCGAGGTATCACCATCAATGGTTATACGGTTAAAGGAACTATTCACAGCATCATTGAGAATTTGCTGCAAGTATTCGGGTGAGCATTTCGCATCGGTCGCCACATAGGCCAGCATGGTCGCCATATCAGGGCGAATCATTCCAGCCCCTTTGGCGATACCGGTAACGGTGATTGTTTCACCATTAATTTCGATCTGGCAGCTGGCACCTTTCGGGCGAGTATCTGTCGTGAGTATTCCTTCAGCCGCTTCGGCCCAGCCGTTTTCATTTAACGTGGCAAAGGTAGCAGGCAACTCAGCTAACAGAGGCTTCATTGGCAATGGCTCACCAATAACCCCGGTCGAAAAAGGCAGCACTTGCGCAGCATCGACACCGGCGATAGCGGCTAATGAAGCACAGGACTGCAATGCGTCATTCAAACCCTGCTCGCCCGTACCAGCATTGGCGTTACCCGTATTGGTCAATAAATAGCGCACGCCATTCAGATTAGTGGCGTCTGACAAATGTTTTTTGGCGACTTGTACCGGCGCTGCACAAAAAGCGTTACGGGTAAAAACAGCGGCTATTTCGCTGCCCTCGGCCAGGGCCATAATGACCAGATCTTTGCGCCCAGCCACTTTAATACCGGCACAGCCGGTGGCCAGCTGAAAGCCCTTCACCGGGAACATTGGGGGTAATTCACCCGACCCTACTGCCATAAAGCGACGTCCTCTCTATTAACTAACAGACCAACTAACAGGCCAGGGGCTTAATTTAATTTGCCATGACATTGCTTGAATTTTTTGCCCGAGCCACAGGGACAAGGGGCATTTCTGCCCACTTTTTCACCGCCGCGTACAAAAGGTTGTTCAGGCAAGGCATCGAGGGTAGCGGGTGCATCCTCTTCCGCCAGTGCCGACTGACTTTCTGCGTGGTTGAATTCCATTTTCTGCTGATTGAGGGCTTCCTGGCGCTGGCGCTCTAACTGCTCAGCTTCATCGTCGCGGCGTATTTCAACACGACAAAGAAAGCGCACGGTTTCGAGTTTAATATTTTCGAGCATCTCCTGAAACAGCTCAAAAGACTCTCGTTTGTATTCCTGCTTCGGATTCTTTTGCGCATAAGCTCGCAAGCCAATACCCTGACGCAAGTGATCAATATTGGAGAGGTGCTCTTTCCACAAATTGTCCAGCACCTGTAGCATCACCTGCCTTTCAACGGTGTGAATATCTTCACCGATGCGCTCACAGCGCTCCTTGTAAGCGTCATTTGAAGCATCAAGAATTTTGCCTTTCAGACCCTCTTCATTGAGCCGCTTATCATCATCCAGCCACTGCTTTAAGGGCAGCTGCATATTGAACTCGGTAAACAGATCCTGCTCCAGGCCTTCAATTTCCCACTGCTCTGGCAAGCTCTGCGGCGGGATAGAATTTTCCACAATCCGGCTCACCACATCGTGCTGAACTGCGGTGATTATTTCGTTAATGTTCTCAGACGCGAGCAAGTCATTACGCTGCTCATAAATAACCTGGCGTTGATCATTGGCAACATCATCGTATTCAAGTAGCTGCTTACGCATGTCGAAGTTTTGGCCTTCAACCTTGCGCTGCGCTCGCTCAATAGCACTGGTCACCATCCGATGTTCAATGGCCTCACCATTTTCCATACCGATGGCGCGCATCATATTTTTAACGCGATCAGAGGCAAACAGGCGCATTAAGCTGTCTTCCAGTGACAGATAAAAGCGTGACACACCGGGGTCACCCTGACGTCCCGCCCGACCACGCAACTGATTGTCGATACGGCGCGATTCGTGGCGCTCGGTTGAGAGGATGTGTAAGCCACCCGCTTCAATCACCTCATCGTGGCGTTTCTGCCAGGCCGTTTTGGTCGTTGCTATAAGCGCTTCGCTGGGCTTATCTAAAGCAGCAATCTCCACTTCCAGGTTGCCACCCAGCACAATGTCCGTACCCCGCCCGGCCATATTGGTTGCGATAGTTACCGTACCGGGGATACCGGCTTCAGCAACGATATGGGCTTCTTTTTCATGGAATTTGGCGTTCAACACTTGGTGCTTAATTTTTTCTTTATTGAGCAATGTCGACAATAACTCGGAGGTTTCAATCGATGCCGTACCCACCAACACTGGCGCACCCTTTTCGATACAGTCGCGCACATCGCCCACCACGGCATTAAACTTCTCTTCCTGTGTGAGGAAAATAAGATCGTTTAAGTCGTCCCTGGCCACCGGCATATTGGTCGGGATTACGACCACGGGCAGGCCATAAATTTGGTGGAATTCGAAGGCTTCCGTATCGGCCGTGCCAGTCATTCCCGCTAATTTACCGAAAAGACGGAAGTAGTTCTGGAAAGTAGTGGAAGCCAGGGTCTGGCTTTCACTTTGAATCGTCACACCTTCTTTTGCCTCAATCGCCTGATGCAGGCCTTCCGACAAGCGACGGCCTGGCATGGTACGGCCCGTGTGCTCATCAATCAGCACGACCTCACCCTGCTGAACAATGTATTCAACATCCTTATTGAACATGTGTTGTGCGCGTAATGCGCCGTGTACATGGTGCAACAAACCCAGATTAACCGCTTGGTAAAGGCTTGATCCTTCTTCCAGTAGACCTTCGCGGAGAAGCATATCCTCAACTTTTTCGTGGCCGATTTCGGTCAGCTCAACTTGACGCACTTTCTCATCGACAATAAAGTCGCCTTCAGCTTCAGTGTCGTCATCTTCACTAAGAGAAGCGTCGCCCTCTTCATCAGCAACCTCGTTTACAGCTTGTACGACTAAACCTTGTACCAGCTTGTTGACGCTCTTGTACAACTCAGAACTGTCCTGAGCCTGCCCAGAAATGATCAGCGGCGTGCGCGCCTCATCAATCAGAATTGAATCGACCTCATCGACGATGGCGTAGGCCAGACCGCGCTGGGATTTATGCTCAAGACGCAGCACCATATTGTCGCGCAGGTAATCAAAACCAAATTCGTTATTGGTGCCGTAGGTAATGTCTGCTGCGTAGGCCTCTTGCCGACTAACGGGTTTCTCTTCCTCGCCATCAAGCAAAAAGGAGCTGTCTCCACCCACTGCATGGGATTGCACAATGCCGACACTCATCCCCAGAGTGAGATAGACCGGACTCATCCAGCTCGCATCACGCCGCGCCAGATAATCATTGACGGTTACGAGGTAGACGCCTTTTCCAGTCAATGCATTGAGATAAGCAGGCAGAGTCGCTACCAGGGTTTTACCCTCACCGGTGCGCATTTCGGCAATTTTACCTGCGTGCAGTACCATGCCACCGATCATTTGCGTATCGAAGTGACGCATACCGAGGCTACGCCCCGCCGCTTCGCGCACGGCAGAAAAGGCCTCTGGCAATAGCTGGTCGAGGGTTTCACCTGCCCCAAGCCGCTCTTTAAACTCGAGCGTTTTATTGCGTAACTGCTCATCACTGAGCTCTTTAAAAGAACTCTCATGCTGATTAATTTTTTCTACCGTTTTACGTAAGACCTTCAGCTCTCGGTCATTTTTAGTACCGAAAACTTTCCTGAATATTTTACCGACCATGGCAATTGTCAAACCTTATAATTAACTAACACTTGAAAATAACTACCGTGCGTATCTTGTCGATACGTGGCAGAAAAAAGATGGGGGTTAAGGAAGAACTTCCTTAACGGACCGTACGGCGTATGTAGCTAGCGGGGTCGACATTGCGACCATTTTTATAGACTTCAAAGTGAACATGGGGCCCAGTCGAGCGCCCAGTACTCCCCATTTTGGCAATAACCTGGCCTTTTTTGACCAAATCGCCAACTTTGATGAGGTTAGTTTTATTGTGCCCATAACGGGTGACATAGCCTTCACCGTGATCAATTTCAATCAGGCGACCATAGCCTTTATAAGGTTCGGAGCGCGTCACGATGCCGGAGGCAACGGCGATCACATCCGAACCTTCTTTACCGGCAAAATCGATACCTAAATGCCAGACCTTGCGCCCATTAAAGGGGTCAGTTCTTTTACCGTAATGGGACGACAACCAGCCTTTGGCAATGGGCCTGCCGGAAATGGTATTTTCGCGTTTGAGGTCACGGTCAACAATCATCACTCGCAATAAATCGAGTTGCTGCTCGCGGTTGTCCATGCGTGCTTCTAGCTCGGCAAATAAATCCTGCAGATCCGACGAAATAATATTATTCGCCCTTGGGCCCGGCGTAATACCAGCGCCTACCTGCTCCGCCTCAGTAATTACCGTAGCAAGCTCGTCACCGTCTAGCTCGCCCGGACCACCGACAGCGGGTGTATGACTAAAATCAAATTCGCCCTTATCCAACCCGGCAATATCGGTAATACGCTCGCCCAGCGCATCCATTCGTACCATGCGGGCCTGAATTTCAGCCAGCTTTTGCGAGTAGGCAGCAATCTTTTTGTCGGCACTAGCAACGCCAAGTTGAAGCTCTTCGTGTTGTAGATCAAGCTCGGCCTGTACGGCAGCCAGTGCTGCACGCAGAGATGCATCGCCGCGATCACTGTTCGCGCCAATAACCAGACCTGCACCGAGCGGTACACCGAGCACACACAAAGACAGGGCCACTTTGGCCCAGGTATTGAGTGTCAGTGTCAGCGATTTACTTTGACGGGAGCTAAGGAAAATAATTTTCATAAATGCTTACAGTTGAGTATCCACCAGTAAACTATCAATCGGCGACAAACCAACTGCCTAAACAGCTGTAATAGCAGGCTTGGAATAGGAGATGGGTGCGTCTTGTTCATTGTCTTCAAAAGTTACCACTTCCCAGGCATCCTTTTGTGCGAGCAGTTCACGCAACAGCATATTGTTCAATGCATGACCTGATTTGAAAGCATTAAACTCACCAATCAAGCTATTGCCCAATAAATACAGATCGCCAATAGCATCGAGCACCTTATGTTTAACAAACTCGTCCTCATAGCGCAGACCATCTTCATTCAGTACCTGTTCTTCGTCCACGGCAATTGCGTTATCCATACTGGCACCGCGGGCCAGACCCTGTGAACGCAGATATTCAAACTCATGCATAAAGCCGAAGGTGCGAGCGCGGCTCACTTCTTTCACAAAAGAGGTGCTGGAAAAATCGATTGTCACCTCTTTATTTCGATCTTTAAACGCAGGGTGATCGAAATGAATGGTAAAGGTGACCTTGAAACCATCGAAAGGCTCAAAAGAGGCTGTTTTATCGTCTTGACTCACTTCCACCCGCTTTTTAATACGAATGAATTTCTTTGGCGCATCTTGCTCGATAATGCCTGCCGATTGAATCAGAAAGACAAAAGGCCCGGCGCTGCCATCCATAATGGGTACTTCAGGCGCGGTGACATCGATAATTGCATTGTCGATGCCCAAACCCGCCATCGCTGACAAAAGGTGCTCGACTGTGGATACTCGAACATCACCATTGACCAAAGATGTGGAGAGGGTCGTATCCCCAACATTCATTGCTTTGGCTTCAATTTCAACGACAGGGTCAAGATCAGTGCGGCGAAACACAATGCCGGTATCAACTGCTGCCGGCTTCAAAGTCAGATAAACCTTTTCACCCGTATGCAAGCCAACGCCTGTCGCACGGATGGTATTGTTTAACGTACGCTGTCGTATCACTGCTTAATTCCCCTATTCGTAGGCGCGGAATAGTAGCAAAATAGCAGGCATTGCTCTACCCATATTGTCGATACCGAGCCCTACAGAGGGGTATGTAAGACTCGGCACAACAGACTGTCTATCAGACCAAAGACTTAGTCAGCCTGACGACGCAAAAAGGCGGGAATATCCAGATAATCCATATCCGCTTCCTGCTGCGTTGCCACCTTGGCCATCGACTCAACCTGAGGTTCAGCTGCTACCGCACTGGCTGCAACACCCCCGCGCATGCCGCCACGGCCACCAGTACGTGTAATTGTTGGCCGGTCTAGCTGACCGTAGTCAATCTCACCATTTGTTTTCAAGGTGTTATCTATAACCTTCTCAGGCATTGGCCGACTAATTTCTTCAGTTCGACCCAAACCGGTAGCCACCACAGTGACACGCAGTTCGTCGCCCATGTCATCGTCGATAACAGTACCCACGACCACGGTTGCCTGATCAGAAGCAAACTCTTCAACTGTATCACCAACATCAGAGAACTCACCCAGCGACAAATTAGGGCCGGCGGTAATGTTAACCAGAATACCCCGCGCACCACGCAAATCGATATCTTCCAGCAGCGGGCTGTGTACAGCAGCTTCCGCCGCTTCTCGTGCACGACTTTCACCACTGGCAATGCCGGACCCCATCATCGCCATGCCCATTTCAGACATTACTGTGCGTACGTCAGCGAAATCGACGTTGATCATTCCGGGGCGGATTATAAGATCGGCAATACCTTGGACAGCACCCAACAAGACATCATTGGCTGCTTTAAAAGCATCCAGTAGCGTGGTCTCTTTACCCAGTACCGACAGCAGTTTTTCATTGGGTACGGTGATCAGGGAGTCAACCTTGTCTTTCAACAGTTTGACGCCTTCATTGGCAATCGCCATGCGCTTGCGACCCTCAAAAGGGAAAGGGCGAGTGACGACAGCAACCGTCAGAATGCCCAGCTCTTTGGCGATATCAGCAACCACTGGCGCGGCACCCGTACCGGTGCCACCACCCATACCGGCAGTGATAAAGACCATATCAGCACCCTCGAGCACCTCTGCGATACGCTCCCGGTCTTCTATCGCCGCCTGACGACCAATTTCCGGATTGGCACCCGCACCCAGACCCTTGGTGATACCGTTGCCCAACTGCAGCAAGGTAGTATCGGGCAAGCCTTTTAGCGCCTGTGAATCCGTATTGGCACAGATAAACTCGACGCCTTCAACCTGGCTATCGATCATATGCCGCACTGCATTACCACCGCCGCCGCCGACGCCAATGACTTTTATTTCTGCCGTTTCCGGCATGCTGTCCACAATTTCAAACATGATTTTACCCCTCAATTAACGTTGCTATTTGACGATCTGTCTACTCATTAAAAAAATCAAAAATGCTCTATAAACCAGGCTTTAATGCGTGACATCAAACCCTCGCTCTTTTCACCTTCCTGCGCCCTGCCACCTTCACGCTGCTGCTCTAGCCCGTAGAGCAGCAAGCCCACACCCGTCGAATAAATAGGGTTGTTGACGATGTCGCTCAAGCCCTGAATATTTTGCGGGCAACCGAGTCTCACCGGCATATGGAAAATTTCTTCTGCCAATTCAACGGCACCCTCCATTTTTGCCGTTCCACCGGTCAGTACGATGCCCGCCGCAATCAGCTCTTCAAAACCACTGCGCCGTAATTCAGCCTGTACCAGCGTAAATAATTCGTCATAACGAGGCTCTACCACTTCGGCCAAAGCCTGACGGGAAAGATCCCTTGGTGGACGGTCACCCACACTCGGCACCTTGATGGTTTCCTCGGGTCGCGCCAGCTTTGCCAGTGCGCAGGCGTATTTGATTTTCAATTCTTCCGCATTCGCGGTAGGCGTACGCAGCGCCATGGCGATATCGTTAGTGACCTGATCACCAGCAATGGGGATCACACCGGTGTGGCGAATCGCGCCATCAGTAAAGATCGCGATATCGGTGGTACCACCGCCCAGATCCACCATGCACACACCAAGCTGCTTTTCATCTTCGGTGAGCACGGCATAGCTTGAAGCCAGTTGCTCGAGGATGACGTCATCCACTTCCAGCCCACAACGGCGTATGCACTTTTTAATGTTTTGCGCGGCATTGGCAGCACCTGTTACCAGGTGTACTTTTGCCTCCAATCGCACACCCGACATCCCCAGAGGTTCACGTACACCCTCCTGGTTATCGATGATGTATTCCTGCGGCAGCACGTGCAGAATTTCCTGGTCGGCCGGAATCGCCACCGCTCGCGCCGCATCAATCACTCGCTCGACATCGAGGCGATGCACCTCACGGTCACGAATAGCGACGATGCCGTGGGAGTTGAGGCTGCGAATATGATTGCCGGCAATGCCCGCGTAGACCGAGTGAATTTGGCAGCCCGCCATCAACTCGACCTCCTGTACCGCCCGCTCAATGGCCGCCACGGTGGATTCAATATTCACCACCACGCCTTTCTTCAAACCGGAAGAGGGATGCATGCCGGTGCCGACGATTTCCAGCTGTCCATCGGGGCCAGCCACGCCGACAATGGCCACCACTTTCGAGGTGCCGATATCGAGTCCGACGATCATTTGCTCATTGCTACTATTTGCCATGAATTAAGCTCTTTTTCTCTTATCTTTAGGCTGAAACATCAGCTCGAAACATCACTTTGTCGCCACGACACCGCCACACCGTTGTCGTAGCGCGCATCAATGGCATTAATTTCCTGTTGTCGGCTGGCTAGCTCGCCTTGCCAAATCGCTAAAAAGCGCCGGACTTTAGCGATCACATCACCACGACCCAGTACTACTGCGTGGCCAGAAGCCAGTTTCAAACTGCGAGCACCGTGTGCATCAACATTAAAAGCGACTACTTTTAAACCCTGGCCGAACATTAATTCACTCACATCGCGGAACTCACTCATTACCGTTCGCGAGCTACCCTCCGGCCCGACCAAGTGCGGCAAACTATTCAACGAACTGTTGTCAGTCGCTTTCAAGGCCAGGCCGCTACGGTTCAAAAAACCACTATCTCGCCAGCGGGCAATAGGGACTTCTTCAACCACGCTAAGCTGCAAACGATTCGGCCACTGGCGACGCACACTGGCTGAAGCTATCCACGGGTGAGACTCAAGGCGCTCACGCACAACATCCAAGTCAAAACTGATAAAACCACCGCTGCTGATATCACCGACCAGCGCCGCGATATCTTTTTGTGGCACGCGCTGAAACGGGCTGGCAACAGAAATTTTCACCAGCGGCCTGTCGATATAGCGGTACATCGACACGGAGCCGATCATCAACGCAAGCAACACGGCAGCCAACAGGGAATAACGCGCCAAACCTTTAAGCCACTCAAACGCCCGCAGCAACATGTCGCTACGGCTGGCTTCACGATGCATTTGATTGCGTCGTGCGCCCCGTTGATTCACTCTTGCGCGCCTCTTCTCTGTCATTTTAAGCAAGCACCTCCGTCGCCTTACGCACAGGGCTGCTCTCCTTCCCCGATGAAGAGGCCGGTAAAGAGGCCTGCAAGGAGGTCTGTAAAATCTCGATCAACAAATCTGCAAAACTCAGGCCCGCCGCTGCCGCTGCCATTGGCACCAGGCTGTGATCCGTCATGCCAGGTACGGTATTAACCTCAAGTAGACGCGACTCACCCGCTTCCGTCATCATCACATCAACTCGGCCCCAGCCTTTGCAACCAAGACTGTCAAAAGCCGCCATAGCGAGCGCCTGCATGCTCTTTTCATCACTCGCGGACAAACCGCAGGGACAGATATAACGTGTGTCATCGGCCAAATATTTGGCTTCGTAATCGTAAAAGGGGCGATCCGTTTCCAGCTTAATCACCGGCAATGGACGGCCATTCAATATCGCTACCGTGTACTCGGCACCACTGAGCCAACGCTCGGCAATCACCACGCTGTCAAAAGCGTCAGCGGCAGCCCAGGCCGCCTGTAATTCATTGGCACTGCTGGCCTTCGCCATGCCCAGGCTTGAACCTTCACTGGCGGGTTTCACCATCACTTCGCCGCCCAGCTCAGCAAGCAGGGCGGCCCAGTCACTCTCTTTATGCAACAGCGCAAAATCTGCGGTGGCCAGATTGATGCCCTGCCATAACTGTTTACAACGCAACTTATCCATTGCCAGCGCCGAGGCCAGTACGCCGCTGCCGGTGTAGGGTAAACCCAGACATTCCAGCGCACCCTGCACCGTACCGTCTTCACCGCCAGCACCGTGGAGAACAATAAATACGTGATCGGCCTGCAGGGCTTCGAGCTCAGCTATCCAACTCGAGCCCTGATTCAGTCCCTGATCTAAGCCAAGGGCATCCAAACCTTTATTCTGTAGTGCCGAAAGCACAGCCTTGCCACCCTTCAGCGACACTTCGCGCTCGCCAGACTGCCCACCGTAAAGCACGACGATGCGACCGAAGCCTGTGCTATTACTTCTGCAATCAATAGCCGCCATGTTTATTGCAAACCTCCATCGGCGAGTAACTTGACCAACTTGCTAACGCTGCCTGCACCCTGAGTCATCACTATGTCACCGGGCTTAACCAGTGATTTAAGGATGCCGGGGGCGGCTTCTATCGACTCGGCATATACCGGGTCAAGCTTGCCCCGCTGACGTATCGCACGACACAGGTGACGACTCGTGGCACCGGGAATTTCTTCCTCCCCGGCGGTATAAACCGGCACGATGATTAAAACATCGACCTCGGACAGCACTTCGACAAAATCATCGTAGAGGTCACGAGTACGGGTATAACGATGAGGTTGAAAAATCAGTACCAGACGGCGTTGCGGCCAGCCTTCTCGCACGGCTTTTACCGTTGCTTTTACTTCGCTGGGGTGATGACCGTAATCATCGACCAGCATCGCGCTACCGGCACCACCGGCAACGGGATAATCGCCATAGACTTCAAAACGCCGACCGACACCCTGAAAGCCCGCCAACCCTGCGCGAATCGCAGCATCATCCAGACCCTCATCCGTGGCCACGGCGATAGCGGCGGTGGCATTCAACATATTGTGACGACCGGGAATACTTAATTTGATATCAAGACTGCGTAAACCCTCGGGTCGATCCACTTTAAAATAGGCGCTGCGCTCTTCAACCCGCGCTTCGCTAATACGGTAATCCGCATCCTCGCTAAAGCCATAGGTCAACACCGGCCGCGACACCAGCGGCATAATTTCTCTCACCACGGGGTCATCAATACACAACACGGCCAGGCCGTAGAAAGGCAAGTTATGGAGAAAATCGATAAAGGTTTGCTTCAACTTCGAGAAGTCGAAGTCATAAGTTTCCATGTGATCAGCTTCGATATTGGTCACCACCGCCACCATCGGCTGCAGGTGCAAAAACGAGGCATCACTCTCATCGGCCTCGGCCACCAGATAGCGACTCTCACCCAGCTGGGCGTTAGTACCAACACTGGTCACCTTACCGCCAATCACAAAGGTCGGTGCTTGCCCGGCTTCAGCCAATACATTGGCCAGCAAACTGGTCGTGGTTGTTTTGCCATGGGTACCCGCGACGGCAATGCTATGGCGGTAACGCATTAATTCGGCGAGCATTTCCGCGCGGCGCACAACGGGAATGCGCGACTCACGGGCAGCGATAATTTCCGGGTTTCCTTCATTCACAGCGGAGGATTGCACCACCACATCAACACCCTGAATCTGCTCACCTTTGTGGCCGATATCAATATGGGCACCCATGCCACGCAGGCGTTGAATATTGGCATTCGCGGCCAAATCAGAGCCAGAAATCTCATAGCCCTGATTAATCAGCACCTCAGCAATACCGCACATGCCGCTACCACCAATGCCGATAAAGTGAATGCGACGGATGCGACGCATTTCCGGGACTTCGTAAACACCACTCATGCCATTACCTCTTCACACACATCGGCCACCGTTTTAACGGCATCGGGCAGGGCCAAAGCCCGGGCCGCGACCGCCATTGACACCAGGCGCTGCGTATCTGCAAATAGCCCTTCCAGCAAGGTCGCCAGTGTCGATGCCTTAAGCTCTTTTTGTTGAATCATTAGCGCAGCACCGTTGTCGGCCAACCAGCGGCCATTGGCTGTTTGATGATCGTCGATGGCATGGGGGTAAGGGATCAAGACTGAACCCAGACCTGCCGCCGTTAATTCACACACCGTCAATGCGCCGGCACGGCAAACGACAAAATCCGCCGCACCGTAGGCCGCCGCCATATCATCGACAAAGGCGACGACTTCTGCCGTAACACCCGCATCGCTATACACCTGACGTGTTGTTTCAAGATGCTTCTCACCGGTTTGATGAACCACTGTCGGACGTTGATTTTCATCCAGTAAAGCAAGGGCCTCAGGCAGCACCTGATTAATAGCCAGAGCGCCCAGGCTGCCACCCAGTACCAGCAAACGGGGGCGTTGCCCTTCAGTAAAAGACAGACGTGTTTGTGGTGCTTCAAGGGCGCTGATTTCCCCGCGCACCGGATTGCCACAGTGCTCACCCTTCGCCAACGCATTGGGGAAGGCTTCCAGCACACGGGTGGCGAGCTTTTCCAAAATTGTGTTGGTGGTACCGGCGACCGCATTCTGCTCGTGAATCACCAGGGGTTTACCCAATAAACGCGCCGCTAAACCACCGGGGCCGGAGGCAAAACCACCAAAGCCCAGCACGCACTGGGGCCCAACACTGCGCACCACACCAAAGGCCTGCCACAGTGCTTTCAGTAAACCGAAAGGGGCTTTCAATTTGCCGAGCAAACCGCTTTTACCGCGCAGGCCAACCACGTCGATAAAACGCAGGGGGAAATTCGCAGCAGGCACCAGGCGTGCCTCAATACCGCGCTGGGTACCCAGCCAGGTCACAGTAATGCCCCGCTCACGCAACTCTTCTGCCACGGCCAGTGCCGGGAATACATGACCGCCCGTGCCGCCTGCCATTATCAACACCTGCCGAGCCGTCATTTGCTGGCCCTCGACTTTGCTTTGCCCGTGCGTTTAGCCAACGCGGCCATATCGTCCATCTCAATACCGACCCGCATCACTAAAGCAATCATCGCCGCACACACCAGTAAACTACTGCCGCCATAGCTAATAAAGGGCAGGGTTAAACCTTTAGTCGGCAACAGGCCCGAGGTCACGCCAATATTAATAAACACCTGCCCGGCCAACAAAATACCGATACCAAACACCACGTAGGCTGAAAACCAGTCCTGACGCTGCACGGCTTTGCGGGCGATGATCAAAATTCGCGTAATCATCAACGCAAATAGCGCCATCACCACGAGTACACCCACCAGGCCAAACTCTTCGGCGAGAATGGCAAACACAAAATCGGTGTGGGCCTCGGGCAAGTAGAAGAGTTTTTGCACACTGTTACCCAAACCAACGCCAAACCATTCGCCGCGGCCAAAAGCAATGAGTGATTGGGTCAATTGATAGCCATCACCAAACTGTTGCGCCCAGGGATCAAGAAAAGTCACCAGACGTCGAAAGCGATATTCAGAGGTAAAAGCCAATGCCACCACACCAGCGATACCGACGGCCATCAAGCTAAGAAATTGCCACAAGCGCACACCGCCCAAAAACAACATTGCCAGTACAGTCGCCGCTAGAACCACTGTGGAACCAAAATCCGGTTCCAACAGCAGTAAAAAGGCGTACACACCCAGCACCCCTAGCGGGATGGCAAAACTGTGCCAGCTGTCTTGCAAGCGTAATTGATGGCGCTGCAAATAAGCGGCCACAAAGAAGATCATGCAGACTTTCACCAGCTCTGAAACCTGCAGGGTAAACATGCCCAGCTTAAACCAGCGGCGGCTACCATTAACCGAGTGACCCACGCCGGGAATCAACACCAGCGCCAGTGCCAGCACACCGGCCATAACAATTAATCCCGCGTGCTCGTACCACCAACGCATAGGTATTTGCAGAACCACCAATGCAGCGCTACTGCCAATCAACAAATACACTAAATGGCGCTTGGTAAAGAAAAAGGCATCGCCGTATTTGTGATCGGCATAACTAATAGAGGCCGACATAATCATTAGCAGACCCACCGACACCAGTGCCAGCACGGCAAGCAGTAAATAGCGGTCGATATAGTGCAGGGGCTTAGGCTGCCAAAAATCAGTCAACAGGGTCAATGGCGCAAAACCAGCCCGTAAGCCCGTAGCAATAGGCGCATTCATTCTGGCAGCGTTCATCGCAAGCCACCCACGGCTTCAGCAAAGCAACGACCGCGCTCTTCAAAACCGGAGAACATATCGAAGCTGGCACAGGCCGGTGACAGTAGAACGATATCGCCATCACTTGCTTGGCTAGCGGCTGCACTAACGGCGGCCTGCATCGATGTCGCATGAATACTGGGTACGCCTTTGCCGAAAGCCTGGGCCAGCTGCTCGGCATCTTCACCTATCAGAATGACCTGCTTCACTCTACCGGGCAGGGCTTTGGCCAGGGCGCTAAAGTCCTGCCCCTTCGCCTGACCACCGGCAATTAAAACGATATTCGCTGCCCTCTTTTCATTATTCTTTCCATCACTAGAAGACTGCTCGCAGAAGCCTTCAATAGCGGCAAGCGTAGCGCCAACATTCGTCGCCTTGGAATCATCAATCCAGTCCACACCCTGACACTGTGCAATATGTTGACAACGGTGAGCCAAGCCGGGAAAACTGCGCAGTGCCGCCAGCATTATCTCGCGAGGTAAACCCACGGCATGGCCCAGGGCGAGAGCAGCCAAGGCATTCGCAATATTGTGGCGGCCTTTGATTCGCACTTCGGCCACGGGCATTAGCGGTTCAAACTGAAAGGCCAGCCAATTTTCACCCTGATGCTCAAGCAAACCAAAGGCACAGAAGTCAGGTTTACCTAAACCGAAACTCCAGTTAGTGACTGCATCACTAATCAGCGGTTGCGACAGGTAGTCATCCCGGTTAACGACGATCTGTCGCGTACCCTTAAATACCCGGTGTTTAGCGCGGTGATAATCGAGAATAGATTCGTAGCGATCCATGTGATCGGGACTGACATTGAGCACTGTAGCGACTTCCGCGCCCAGTCGATCGATAGTTTCGAGCTGGAAACTGGATAGTTCCAGTACATAGAGGTCTTTGTCGTCGTCGAGAAGGTCTAGCGCCGGGATGCCGATATTACCGCCAACACCAACATTCTCACCGGCCAGGCGCGCCATTTCACCAAGTAAGGTGGTGACAGTACTTTTACCGTTAGAGCCGGTAATGCCAACAATGGGTGCTTTTGCGTGGCGCGCAAAGAGCTCAATATCACCAATAATTTCAACGCCGGCATCTGCTGCTGTAAGCAGTGCAGGCGTATCCAGTGCCAAGCCCGGGCTGACAATCAACTGATCGGCACTGCACAGGGTGGCACTATCAAAGGGGCCCAGCTCGGTGCGCACCTCGGGTAATTCGCTCGTGAGCTTATCCAGTGCCGGTGGATGATCGCGGTTGTCGACAACAATAAAGGGCTCACCTCGGGCCGACAAAAAGCGCGCCACAGACAAGCCGGTGGCGCCAAGGCCCACTACGACTGTCAGTCTGTTACTCGCTATTAGCTCTGCCACTTTCACCTCTTGCATCGTTATCTCTATCTATTCCCTATCGCAACTTCAGCGTTGCCAGACCAAACAGCACTAGCATTACCGTGATAATCCAGAAGCGCACGATGACCCGCGGCTCGGGCCAACCCTTCAACTCAAAATGATGATGGATGGGCGCCATACGAAAAATGCGCTTGCCCGTTAATTTGAAGGAGGCCACCTGTAAAATCACCGAGACGGTCTCCAGCACAAAAATGCCGCCCATGATGAAAAAGACAATTTCCTGACGCACAATCACCGCGATTACACCCAGTGCTGCACCCAGTGACAGCGCACCGACATCGCCCATAAAGACCTGTGCGGGATAGGTGTTAAACCACAGAAATCCAAGCCCTGCGCCACCCAGTGCCGAACAAAAAACCATCAACTCACCCGCACCCCTGATAAAGGGAATATGCAAATATTCAGCAAAGGTCGAGTGACCCGTGAGATAGGCAATAATGCCCAGCGCACCGCCCACCAGTACCGTGGGCATAATCGCCAGGCCGTCGAGGCCATCGGTAAGGTTGACGGCATTACTCGAACCGACGATGACAAAATAGGTCAGCACCACGTAAAACAGACCCATCGGCCAGGCAACATTTTTAAAGAAGGGCACGATCAGCTCAGTTTCAGCGGGAGAAATAGCACTGCTGTAAAGGAATATGCCTGCGGCCAATCCCGCAACGGATTGCCACAAATACTTCCAACGTGCCGGTAAACCCTGGGAGTTTTTCTCAACCACCTTACGATAGTCATCGACCCAACCAATCAGACCAAAGGCTAAAGTGACCAGGATTACTGTCCACACGTAACGGTTTGTCAGGTCTGCCCAAAGCAGCGTCGAGACAAAAATAGACATTAAAATTAAAGCGCCGCCCATGGTGGGCGTGCCCGATTTAATCAAATGTGTCTGCGGGCCATCACTGCGTACCGACTGGCCGATTTGCAGTGCGTTGAGCTTCCTGATCATGTAGGGGCCGAGCATCAACGAAATCATCAAAGACGTCAGCATGCCCAGAATGGCGCGCAGGGTCAGATACTTAAAGACGCCAAAAGCGCTGTAGTACTCGCTTAAATAATCCGCCAGCAATAGAAGCATTAGTCGTTTTCCTCAATAATTTGCGCCACCACGTCTTCCATGGCAGCGCTGCGGGAACCTTTCACCAGCACCACGGCATCAGCATTTAATTGGCTATTCAGTGCTGCGCTCAACGCTGCCTTATCGGCAAAGTGCTCACTGCCCTCACCGAAGGCAGCGGCTATTTCTGCACTCAGTACGCCGGTTGTGTACAGGCCATCGATACCGGCATTGCGGGCGTAAACACCAATATCCCGGTGCATGGATTTTTCTTTAGATCCCAGCTCAGCCATGTCGCCGAGTACTAATAAGTGCTTGCCCGGCATGGCGATCAGGGCATCAATCGCCGCTGTCACCGAACCCGGATTCGCGTTGTAACTGTCATCGATAACCCGCGCACCGCGAATGCCTGGCTTTCTTTCCATGCGACCCGCTGCTGCTGCCATCGCGGCAAGCCCAGCAGCAATACTGACCAGATCAGCCCCCGCCGCAACGGCACAAGCGGCGGCGGCCAGGGCATTAGAAATATTATGAGCACCGGGGATAGCGAGCTGTATTTCGATTTCACCGAGGGGCGAATGCAGAATGAAGCTGGCACAGGCCTCGGTATCAAATTTCACAGCGGATGCGTAAAAATCGGCCGCACTGTTATCGACGCTGAAACTTTGGCTTTCGGTGCCATGGGCACCCCTGCGCCACTGCTCATACCAGGGTTCATCAAGGTTTAAGATCGCCGTGCCGCATTTGTCGAGGCCCCTATAAATTTCGCCCTTGGCATTGGCAACGCCAGCCAGGGAACCAAAACCGGCAACGTGGGCGGGCATCACATTGGTCACCACCGCAATAGTGGGCCGGGCAATGCTGCACAGGTAGTCAATTTCACCGCCAGCGCTGGCACCCATTTCAATCACCGCAAACTGGTGTTTTGGCTGTAACTTGAGCAACGTTTGCGGTACGCCAATGTGGTTATTCAAATTACCTGCCGTTGCTAACACCTCACCTTTACAGTGCAATATTACCGCCAGCATTTCTTTGACTGTGGTTTTGCCGCCGCTACCGGTAATCGCAATCAGCGGGCCGTTAAAGACATTTCGCGCTAGTGCGGCGAGTTGCCCGAGGGCCTGTACCGTATTGGGTACTACCCATTGGGGTATCGCCAGGCGCTTGTCGGGCTGCTCAACCACCATGCCGCAGGCTTTGAGCGCTGCGCTTTCAAGAAACTGGTGGGCATCAAAGTTATCGCCACGCAGGGCAACGAATAAATCACCATTGGCCAGACTGCGAGTATCGGTACAGACACTGGCAAAGTGGCAGTCGGGATAGAGTAGCGTGCCGCCATAATTGACCGCTGCTTCGGATAGGCTGAGTCCAGCGCCTCTCATTCCGAGCCCCTTTCACGCAGAGCCAAACGCGCTTCGGCGACATCATTAAAAGGCAGACGCTGATCTTTGATCAGCTGATAATCTTCGTGACCCTTGCCGGCAATCAGCACCACATCTTGCTCGGCAGCATTGTTGATGGCAAAGCGAATCGCGGCGCGTCTATCGACGAAGACCTGCGGCTTAGCATCTTTATCACCAGCAACAGGCACCCCTTCCAGCACAGCATCAATAATGGCCTGGGCATCTTCACTGCGGGGATTGTCACTGGTAATTACAAGCTGGTCAGCCAGCGCGGCAGCGACAGAGCCCATCACCGGGCGCTTGCCCAGATCACGATCACCGCCACAACCAAATACACACCAGAGGCGACCTTTAAAGGCCGGCCGCAATGCGCTGAGTGCTTTTTCAAGGGCATCGGCGGTGTGGGCATAATCAACCACAACCACCGGCAAGGCCTGAGCATCGACCACTTCGAGTCGACCCGGCACCGGCTTTAATTGCGTCACAGCATCAAGTACTGCGGGCAAGGCATGGCCCTCGGCACAAGCCGCACCAATCACGGCCAGCAAGTTACTTAAGTTGAATTCACCCTGCAGGTAACTGCGTAGCTCGCCCTGTCCCCACGGGGTACTTAGTTGAGCGCAAATGCCTTCCGGGCCAAAAACTGGATCGCAGGCAGTAATATCAGCCTCTTGGCGAGAGCAGGAATACGAGTAGCAGCGCGTCTCACCAGAAGCCGCTAGCTCGGCAATAATTGCCCGGCCCGCAGAGTCATCGCCATTAACGATGGCATTTTTCAAATTGGGGGTATGAAACAGCCGGGCCTTAGCCTGCTGATAGGCCGCCATGGTCTGGTGATAGTCCAGATGATCCCGGGTCAAATTAGTAAACACCGCTGTGCTAAAACGCAGCCCAGTGACACGAGACTGATCGAGACTGTGGGAGGACACCTCCATCGCTACTGATGCTGCGCCATCATCCAGCAAGTCGGCAAGAATGCGCTGCACACTGACGGCGTCGGGTGTGGTTAGCCCGGTATCGGTCAATGTTGATTCTGCGCCTGCGTCATCACCAGACAACAAGCCATAACCCAGAGTGCCTATCACACCGCTCGACTCACCCAGTTTGGTGAGCAGTTGCGCCAACAATTGTGTACAGGTGGTTTTGCCATTGGTGCCGGTAATGCCGATAAGGGACAGGTTGGCACTGGGATCAGCGTAAAAACGACCGGCAATGGCACTGACTTTACTCGCTAAACGTTCAATTGCGATTACGGGCAAAGGTGTTTCACCCGCAGCGTTAAAACCTTCACTCTCAACCAGAGCCGCCACGGCTCCCGCCACTTTTGCTTGCGCCAAGTAATCACGGCCATCGCTGAGCTGTCCGGGGAAAGCAATAAAGAGATCACCCGGTGCCAGCTTGCGGCTGTCGAGCTGTAGACCACTGGCCATCAGACCCGACAAATCAGCGGGCCAATTCCCTTCTGACAAGCCCCTTTCTGACAAACTCAAGTCGGCCAATAATTCGCCCAAAGCGATACCCGTTAGCGGCCGAGGCGAAGTCATCACGAATCACCCCCGCGCTGTAACACAGAACCTTTAACCAGCTTTGGCTCTTGCACTTTTAAGGGCGGCACACTCATCAGTCGCAACGCTTCGGCAGTCACTTTGGAAAACACCGGCGCGGCAACCAAACCGCCGTAATAGTCTTCTCCGCGTGGATCATCAATCACCACCACCGTCACCAAACGTGGCTTATCGGCTGGTGCCATGCCTGCAAACAAGCCGACATAGCGGTCTTTCTGATAACCGCCAGCACCCACTTTATGACTAGTACCAGTTTTACCCGCCACTTCGTAGGTATCAATCGCGGCCCGTGTGCCAGTGCCTTCTTTGCCAATCACCGCTTTCATCATTTGCCGTACGCTGGCAACAATCTTTTTATCAATGACCTGCTCTTCAAGCCCGGGCAGAACCCCATCTGCCTTTGAAATTTTCAACAGCGACGCCTGTTTCTTAATGCCATTATTGGCCAGTACCGCGTAGGCACTAGCTAGCTGCAAAGGCGTCGCCGCCATGCCGTAACCAAAGGCCAGGGTAGCTGTTTCCACATCTCGCCAGCGACGCTTGCTCGGCAACAAGCCCGAACTTTCGCCGGGGAAACCCGTACCGGGACTCAGGCCAAGACCCACCCGTTCAAACACACCGCGAATAGCTTCAGGTTCAAGCTGCATGGCTATTTTGGTGGTGCCAACCTGACTTGATTTGGCGAGAATGCCACTCAGATTAAGCTTGCCGTAGTTGCGATGATCAACGAAGGTTTTACGTCCGATACGCAAGTACCCGGGGCTGGTATCGATCACGGTACCAGCGTGAAATTTACCGCTTTCTAACGCGGCGACCATTGTTAGCGGCTTCATCACCGAACCCGGCTCCAGTAGATCAGTCACGGCGCGATTACGCGTGCTGCCCGCTTTCAGGCGCGAGCGATCATTGGGGTTGAAAGACGGCTGATTCACCATGGCCAGTACTTCGCCAGTCTGCACGTCGAGCACGACCACCGAGCCTGACTTGGCCCGAAACTTTTTCATCGCCGCTTTTAACTCGCGGTAGGCAATGTATTGCAAGCGCAGGTCGATGCTCAGCGCCAAATTGCTGCCGGGCTTCTCGCTCTCGATCAGCTGTAATTCTTTGATGACCTGACCCTTACGATCTTTCAGCACCTGCTTACTGCCAGCAGCACCGTAGAGCCAGTCGTCAAAGGCTAGCTCCATACCTTCCTGACCACGATCATCGATACCGGTAAAACCCACCAAATGTGCCGCCACTTCACCCGCCGGGTAGTAGCGCTTGTACTCCTCTCTCGCACGTACACTAACGAAACCCAAATCGAGCACTGCCTGAGCCTTCTCAGGTGTTAATTGATGGCGAACCAACTTCATTTCTTCTTTATTTTTGTAAAGGGCCAAACGCTTTTTCAGCGCGACCGCACTCATACCCAGGCGCTGCGCCAACAGCGCCAGGTTCTCGGCAGCTAACTGCGCTTTTTTCTCTGCATCCCGCTTTGCCTGCTTTTGCGCAGCTAATCTGGCCTGCTCATCCTCATACAAATCCTGAGTATCAAACTGTAAATAGTCACGCAATCTAGCGAAGAATGTCAGCGCCTCTGTCGCCTGATGATCGGCCGCCAGGTTTTCTCTCTGGCCTTGGTCCCCAGGCACCGGATTTAGCAGAAAAAATTCTCGCAGTAAGCGCGGGTTAGCCATTATTGATACGACCGGCGTACTGATCGCCAACGGCTCGCCTCGACGATCGGTAATCACACCGCGATAAGCAGGTATATCGGCTGCACGCAAGGTACGGCTATTACCCTGGCTCTGTAAAAACTCAAAACCTTGATGCACATCGGGCAAAACTTGCAGGCCCGCGACGTGACTCAGAGCCAGAACACCCAGCGAAAATAGCACTGTCACCATGGTCCAATAGCGCCAGGGGGCAATACTGCGCACACGCGCACCAGAACCGCGACGAGCCGATACTCGGTCTCGCTTTTCGCGGTTGCTGGGGCGCTGTTTGTCTGCGCTTTTTGCCACTATCTCACCCATGTTATTAAGTTAAATTTTCTAAACTTCGCTACAGCTTTACTCTGACTATTTCGTCCAACGCTGGCACCTGCATACCCAGCTTTCCGAGGGCCAACTGCTCAACCCGATAAAGCGATGCCTGGGCACTGGCCTCAAGCAAGTTCTGCCCGCGAGCAATTTCCAGGCGATTTTTCTCTTGTTGCAACTGCGCTAACTCGCCGTACAACAAGCGGCATTGGTGGCTGACATAAACCACGCCCAACCCACTGAGCAACACCGCCAGCCAGCCGAGTAACAAGCAGCCACTTAAACGGCTGAGGCGTGGAAAACTTGCCGTCATCACCACTTCACATCACCTTCTGGGCAACACGCATCACGGCACTGCGCGAGCGGGGATTCTCTTCAACTTCTTCAGCGCTGGCTTTTATCGCTTTACCGACATTGCGCAGGCGACGAATAATCTGGTCTTCAGGAATCGCCAAACCACGCGGCACCATGGGGTGGGTGTGGCCGCGAATAAAGCGCTTAACAATGCGGTCTTCCAGGGAGTGAAAGCTGATCACCACCAGCCGGCCATCGACAGCGAGCAAGTCGATGACGCAATCGAGCAATGAGCGCAGGTCATCCAATTCCCTGTTTAAAAAGATCCGGATCGCCTGAAAAGCACGGGTCGCAGGGTGCTTGCCCTTTTCCCACGCGGGGTTCGCGGCGGCGACAATATCGGCCAGCTCGCCGGTGCGCGTAATGGGCTTTTCCTCTCTCGCCTCGACAATGGCTTTGGCCATGCGCCGAGCAAACTTTTCTTCACCGTATTCTTTAATCACGCTGGCAATTTCAGACTCTTCGGCGACGGCGATCCACTGGGCTGCACTTAAACCACTGGTGGTATCCATGCGCATATCGAGAGGGCCGTCGCGCATAAAGCTAAAGCCGCGTTCAGCATCATCCAGCTGGGGCGATGAAACGCCGAGGTCAAGTAACACACCGCTGACTTTGCCAGCCTGCCCGCGCTCACGCAGCAGGCTTTCAATATCGGCGAAGGAGGCTTGAACCATTTCAAAACGGGAATCGTCAGCAAATAATTCACGGCCAACAGCACAGGCCTCTGTATCTTTATCAATGGCCAGCAAGTGCCCATTCGGCGAGAGTCGATCTAGCACCAGCCCCGCATGCCCGCCACGGCCAAAGGTGCCATCAACGTAGTAGCCATCGACATCACTAAGCAAAGCATCGACGGCTCCGTCTAATAACACGGTGATATGGGCTTTTTTAACGATAGGCATTTAAGCGGCCATCCTCACAATGATATTGATTGAAATTCTTCGGGAATCTCCAAACCACTAGCCAGCTCATCGAGCAATGCTTTACGATTGGCGTTCCAGTTATCCGTATCCCACAATTCAAGACGATGACTCTGACCGACCAACGTAACTCCCTTACCCAGCTTTGCGTGATCGCGCAGCAGCTTTGGCACCAATACGCGGCCACTGCCATCCAGCTCCATATCCCGCGCACTGCCAATCAACAGATGCTGCATACGGCGCGCATCCTTATTAAAGGTTGGCATACTGGCAATTTTGGCTTCAATCTCTTCCCACTCGGGGCGCGGGTAAATGAACAGGCAGGTATCCGTCAGACTAATGGTTGCCACCAGACTGCCACTGTACTCAGACATCAAGGCGTCACGGTACCGAGCGGGAATTGGCATCCGCCCTTTGGCATCCATGTTGATTTCGTCGCTACCTCGAAACACCTAAATCTCTCGTCATTATTATCAAAAGAGCCACTTTGGCCCACTTTTACCCACAATTCGACACTATAGACCTGAGACAGTTAAAGTCAATACTCGACAACTGGCAAACATGCACGAAAATGCTGACATTTCCCGCGAACTTACAGGGAAAAGCCCATGAAGTACTCGAAGACAAAGAGGATAAACAAGGGAAAACAGGATGATAAAAACAGAACTTAAAGTAACACTTTAAGAAAGAGACTAATTTGATCTATCAATAGCAGCTATTAAGAACAATAACCTCGGAAGCACACCGATCAATGGAGGCCGCCTTCTCGTAAGAGCCGCCCTATTCTTAATGAGTTATGATCCCGCCAACTGTGATTTACGCCGGGATATTTGCTTGAACCCATCATTGATTCGAAAAACCCACCGCTGGCTAGGTCTTATCGCCGCCATCCAGTTGCTGATCTGGACGGGGTCGGGGCTATTCTTCTCCATCGTGCCCATTGACGATGTGCGCGGCACCCACCTGCTACAAGCCCCCGCTGCACTGCGACTAGGGTATGTCAGATTACTATCGCCCAGCGATCTGGTCGCGCAACATAAAGAACTCAAGATGTTGAGTCTGGCAAAGCTACAACTCCAGCAACGCTTAAACACGCCGATCTACCTCGCCAAAATTGACGACAAGCTTTTAACTTACAATGCGGAAACAGCGGAAAAGCTAGAACCTCTGACAGAGAGCGAAGCCCTGTCAATAGCCACTAACAGCACTCAGCTGTTAGCTCAATCGGCAACCTGGGTCACCGAGGTAGACCCGGGGAGCGAATATAGGGATGGCGAACTACCCGCCTGGAAAATAGAACTGAAAGGGGTCGACGAAGCGAATCTGTGGATCGGTGCCAACAGCGGCAAAGTGAGCGCTGTACGCACCAACACCTGGCGGCTTTATGATTTTCTCTGGGGCTTGCACATTATGGATTACGTCGACCGGGATAATTTTAATTCCTGGCTATTGCGGGCCTTTGCCCTGTTGGGCGTGATCACTATCGCATCGGGGCTGGCGCTGTTTTTCATCTCGGCCAAACAACGTAAACGCGCAAAGACAGCCTACTAACAAAACGAAAGAAGCGAGACACTCCACAGGGAATGCCCTCGCTTAGCAGCCGCCTAAAATCAAGACCCGTAAAGGGCTATTAAGGCTGGGTATCCCGAGCATATTCTAAACTCGCTAATACCTTTTCTGGCTCAGTCTGCTCCGGCACCGTCGTGTAATAAAAATTTGCGGGTGGCAGATTATCCGCTTCACCGGATAACCAGAGCTGGTCGAGAATAAGCCCCGAACAACCACCCTCCTGGGCGCTGTTGCTAATCACACAATCCAAAGCGTTATCGGGAGCATTCAGTTCCACGCCCGGATTATAGAGACCAACAGCCCAGCGAAAGTGTTCAGCAACATTCAATAATGACTGATAACTCGCCAGCTCTTCGCCACTGGCAGGCCCCTGCCCTTCTTCGTCAACAATTAGCAGGCCGTCAATACCGGTGTCACCAAATGCACGCAAGAAACCGGCGATATACACCGCCGCCCTTTCTGCATCTTTCCACTCAACAGTCGGGTTTTCACCCGCGTGGGCCATTGAAAAGGCCATACCCATCCACAGCTTTGGCGAAGGCACCTTCACAATCAATGGTCCACTACTTTTTACAGAGGCGAGCGCTTTGAAGAAGTCGTGCAACTGCTCAATCGCAGCCGTATCTTCCAGCAGGACTTTAATCGCGTAGTTAAGCCGGCTTTTTTTCGCCATCGCCTGCAACAAATCAGGCCGGCTTTGCGTCCACACCTGAAAGAAATCGAACAGATCGATCATCACAACATCTGAACGCAACAACTGTTGCTGTTTCTGAAAAAAGGCCACCAGTGCAGCCGTATCGCCCCAGGGCAAAGCTTTGCCCTGGTTTAAAACGGCCCTACTGTAATCCAGCCCGTCCACCCAAACAGGGTTTCTGGAACTGGAAATATCGGAGAAATAATTCGCCAACTCCATATTATTCCCCCCTTATTATTGGCCTGCTTTAACTTTTTCTTCCAGAGCAGCAATCTGAGCTTCCAGGCCTTTAATTTTCCTATCCTTGGGGTTACTCATCATCACGCCCTTTATATTATTCGACGCCATGACATAGCGCTCTTCGTCGGGAGGACTGGCAATAATTTTTGACGGATCATCCCAGCTACCAAAATAGGGCAAGCCTTCGGCAGGTTCATCCTTCACCCAATCAGCAACAAATTTATCGTAGGGAATACCGCGCTTAATTCTGGCCTGTCGCTCTTCCTGTCGTAGTTTCTCGGTCGCTTCTTCATCAACAAGCAGCTTCTCTTCGTCGAAGACAATTCTATAGAGCTGCCGTGCGTAGTCAGCCGATATCAAATTCTCTTCAATATCTTTCATAATCAGCGCCGTTGACCGCTCAAGCACATCGCCATAACCGCCACCTGCACCCTGACAAATCATGTAGATTTCGCCCTGATTACAAATTTCGAAATTCAGTGCAGACTGCGCTGAATACTCACCCTCCTCGTAGGCCTGCTCGTTCATGAGATCAACCATGCTGAACTTGAAGCTTTGCGGATCTGTTTTCAGAGTATCGAGAATGTTGATCTTTTTGATTTTTGCCAGCGGATAAGTCGGGCTACCGTAACCACCGAACAAGCCGTAAGCACTGGGGTGTTTAGCGCCACTTTGGCCTGACATGAAACCAAATTCATCACTTTCACTCACCGTGCTGATTTGCTCATAACCCATACCGGAGCGGTATTTACCCGCACCAACGCGGTCTTTGGCAATTTGCTGGGAAACCAGACGCACGAACGGTAACTCTTCCTCGGCCAGTTCCATTTCCCCGGTGTCGGTCATATAACCGAAAACCGGCGACAGAGCGTGCTCACCATCTGAGTTTTCTCGAGCGCCACTACCGTTGCCATTAATATCGGCACAGAAGTTACCAGTGACTTCCTGGTGCTGCGTCAAGCCCCCATAAACAAAGGTTGCTGGCTGATTATAGTGATTGGCGTTAACGGCCGCATAGCGCTTAGGCATGCAATAGGCGAGCTTTGCATAGACCGTTGACGGCAGGGTAAAGCACTGGAAAATTGGCAGCAAACTCATGGCATTGGGTGCTTCTGGCGAAGAGTTCACCATTGAGTTTTCATCTGTCAGCACGTGGACAGGGCTTAACACCGCCTGGTTTTTCGGTAAATCGGGCCAGCAGAATAAGACCAGGTTACTCAGTAACGAGGTCTTCATTGAGCCCGCACTCATATTAGTCGAGCGGTTCATCAACTCCGGCGACGCACCTCTGAGGTCAAGAGTCATCTGATCATCTTTCACCGTAATATTGATCGGTACTTTGGCGAGGATGTGCTCGCGCAAGTCATCATCAATCCAGGTATTAACCCGGGTTGTGCCGTTGGGAAGCTCCGCTACGCGCTTGCGCACTTCTTTTTCAGTGTCTTCCAGCGTGCGACGAATAGTGGCAATCAGGTATTCTTTGCCAAACTCTTCGACGATAGCTAGCACGCGGTCTCTAAGACGCAGTACCGAGTGCAATTTAACCTTGATGTCGGCCAACTGCAGCTTGGGATCACGTACCGAGTTTTGCAGGAAATTCACCAGATCACGCTTAATCTCAAAGTTTTCAACCACCTTGAAAGGACACATTTTCAGGCCTTCATCAAAGCGGCTTTCCGCTATCGACGGCATACCACCGGGCTCAATCGCACCGTTTTCGCCTTCGTGAATAGTTGAACCCAACCAGCAGATCAACTCACCTTCATAAAAAACCGGCACGATCATGCTTTGGTCGGTATTGTGAATATTGCCGTAACGGGAGTCGTTATGGATAAAGCCGTCGCCGTCTTTGATACCTACCGATGGCTCATTTTCCCAATATTTGCGGATGAATTTAATCGGGTAGTGGCAGACCGCGGCAAACACCACGATACCGTGGGGCGCAACCTGGGACATATCACCGTTGGCAGTAAAGATGGCCGTCACCAGATCGCCCCATTTGGCACCCGGTGCAACGCCCATTTGCTCAACCATATTGAAAGATTCTTCCAGGGCGGAATTGAGACGACCGCGCACCAGGTTGATCTTTTTCACATCAGGGTTAGTCGCAAACACTTTTTCTTCAAGCTCGGACCGGGGGGACAAGGTGTGATCCGACATGATTTCCGGGTCAGGCCCATAAAAAAGCTGGTTGTCGACGAGAAACTCTTCGTACAACTTACGATCATCTTCATTCAAACTTTCTAATTGACTGTTTTCTGTCTGGCTGCTCATCAGCGAGTCCTCTGTTTAAACACTCTGTGGCGAATACTCACCACAAATACAGGTTTAGTTGCGGGAGAGGCTTTCACCTCTACCCTGCATTGGCTGTTCAGTTTTTCGTTAGGCGGTCAAACCATACGGCACCGTGGTTGGAGGCATGAAAACTCCAGCCAAACTCCACTAAATAGGTGGTCGCACTGGTGGTCACCAGCGCCGGGCCTTCAATATAGGTACCCACTTGCAAGGCACTATCGTCATAAATCGGCGTATCAACGGCTTCGTCAATACCGACGAAGTGGCACAGACGAGTACCAACGGGTTCAACAGAATTTTTCTCTGCAACCGGTTTGATTTGGCCAAAGTGGACTTTATCGAGCTCAACAAAAGAGGTCACACGTATGGTGTTAATCCTGACGCCAGACTCCGTCGCCTGGCTGCCCTCGCCAAAGCGGCTGCCGTAAGACACATGGAAAGCACCGATCAGTTCAAGCACATCGTGCAGAGAGTTAATGCGTGACTTCTTCGCCACAACGGCTGTTTCCACCCGCTGATTACCGTAGCGCATATCGAATTCAAGCCGATACTGAATATCGTCTGCATCCATACCCTGGCGCAGCAGATCATCTTTACCGCGCTGCTCCAGCTCTTCAATGGTGTTATTGAGCTCTTCGTAGTCGGTCAAAATGTGCTTATTACCGGTGTGGTAAAGCACGGTATAGGTCGACTGCTCGTGGATGTGCATCTGGTTGACGTTACCCGCACCCAGGGCAGAAAAGACCGACGAAAAGGGTGGTGCCAATACACGATCAACCGACAGGGCATTAGCAATACCACAGCTATGCAGCGGGCCATTGCCGCCGTAGGCCATTAAGGTAAAGTCCTGTGGGTCGTGGCCCCGCGATCGCAACTCGGTGGCAATGCCGTTGGCCATATTATGGTCAACCGCTTCCTTGATCATTTTGGCAATGTCGGTCACTTCAAGATCAAAGTGATCTTCCAGATTATCTTCTATCGCCATCTCAGCGCGATCAGCATTGAGCTTAATGCGGCCAGCGGCATAATTCTCCGGATCCAGATAGCCGAGAATCATATCGGCATCGGTCACGGTTGGCTCCAGCCCACCTCTGTCATAACAGGCAGGGCCCGGATCTGAACCCGCACTCTTGGGGCCAATCTTGATGGAGTCATGCATCTCGTCATAACTGGCGATGGAGCCACCACCAGCGCCGAGTGTCACCAGATGTACCATCGGCACACTCACCAGCCAGCGATCAATCACCGGGTGGAAGTCGTAATACTTTTGCTCACCCTCGGTAACGATACCAATATCAAAGCTGGTGCCGCCCATATCGGTAGCCACTACATTGCCCAGCGCACCCTCTATCGAGAGGTGGTCAGACGCGGCGATTCCGGCCACGGGGCCGGAGTGAACGGTCTGCAAGGCATCGGTGGAATTAAGCTGCGCCATGCCGCCCGAGTTGTGGCTGATTTGCATCGGCTTGTCGTAGCCATTGGCTCGCAGGTTGAGTTCAAGACTGCCCAAACCGTGGTACATCACGTTGTGCAGGTAGCCATCGATAATCGTTGAGGTAGCTCGCGTATATTCACCCTTTCGACCCGCCACCTGATGGGACAGCAGCATGGGAATAGCGCCCAGCAAGTGAGCGGGGTATTCCTCAAGGAATAGCTCCCGAACGCGCAGCTCATTCTCAGGGTTAACAACGCTATTGGTGAGCATGACGACGATGGTTTCAGCGCCCTGATCAACCAGATATTTCATCTTGTGCTCGAGATCTTCCTTGTCGAGCTCCATCAATATTTCACCCGAGTAGCTCACCCGCTCACGCACGGTGGCAATCATGGGGATGGGCACGATGGGGTGGGGCCGTTTAGCGCGCGTCAAGTCACGCTGCTCTTCGAAGGGCAGGCCTTCACCGTAACCACGACCTCGCGAGATCGGTATGGTACTGCCAAAACCTTCTGTCACCAGCAGGCCGATGCGCGGGCCGTTGCGCTCAATCAGCGCGTTGGTGCCCAGGGTTGTTGAGTAACGTACCGAGTCAACACTCGACAGTAATTCTTTGGTATCAACACCCAGCTCGGCAGAAGCCACTTCAAGGGCCTCATTAAAACCAAGCGCCAGGTTGTGATGGGTTGTCAGCGCCTTGGATTGAACGTAGTTTTTACCCCAGGCAACAAAACAGTCGGTAAACGTACCACCTATATCTACTGAAATTCTTTTCATATCACCTATTCCCAATATGGTTTAGTGGCTGTGTCCGGATTTGGGCATATTCCACTCGGGAATCTCCGCCTGTCCCGGCTCACCCCATTGCGCCGCCTTCTTTTTCAGATCATCGATATCCAGTTCGATATCGTGTACCAGTGGGTGCCCTGGCACGGTGTATTCTGTCTCCACCATGGTGCCGCAGGAAGGACAGTAATATTCAATCAATGCCGTAAAGTTCGGATCCGGGCAAAAGGTGTATTCATATTTTTCGGGGTCTAGTAGGTGCGGATGAACCTCTGACAACTTGCGATCGCAAACCAGCAATCCCTTTTTGTAGTTGTCTCTGGCATTACCCAGGCTCTGCGCACACACTCTGCACTCCCACAACTCCTTGTCCAAATCGATGGTCAGGTACTCTGTAATATTAACTCTCATATGCGCCCCCTTAGTTTTTCTCAATCAAAACGTCACGATTTGACGAGATGTGGAATTGCCAGTTTTCGTTGATTTTGCCGGTGAAATATTCTTCTTCAATAATCGCCGGCCCTTGCGCAGTGGCACCGGGCACCTGATCTTCAAGGCGATAAACCGGCACTTCCTGCCAGCTACCGGGGCTGACCATGATATTGCGCGTACCGGCACTCACCGCATCGCTCTTCGTTTCATTACCCACCGGGGCAAAAGAGAAATGTTCAATTTTCTTAACAACGCTTAAGCCCAGTGACAGGTCTGCTCTAGCAGCCAGGTCTGCAGGAAGGACATAGTTTTCAATATCAGCGATTTCACTACCACTACCTTGCTCATCGCTGAGTAATTCCCAGCTGAATTCACATTCAGAGAGGTCTACCCCCTCGGCGAACATGTCCCTACGAGCTCTTTCTACAAGCTGCTCAGCCAAGGTTTTCAGCGCGTCATTCCTACTATCACCAGCGCTCTCGGGCAACTGACTGCGATAGCCGTGGGACAAATCTGAAAAGCCAATGCCGCAGGCACTAAACACTGCTGCCAGACCCGGAATAATGATCTTATTAATACCGGCCTTTTCCGCTAGTGTTGTTGCCAATAACGCGCCGGCACCACCAAAGGCAGCAAAGGTTGTCTGCCCGTCAATTTCAGCAAAGTCATGAATGGAAGAAGATATTTTACTCACCCAGGCATCCATTATTTGCTGCAGAGCTTGTTCGGTATCAATCCCCAGGGGAGCCGCTATTTGCGTTTCCACAACGTCTCTGGATTTATCAATATCGAGATTTAACTCACCGCCAAAAAAGGTTTCTGGCGAGAAAATACCGGCCAGGAAGGCAATATCCGTAATCGTGACATTGGCTCCACCCAAACCAAAACAGGCCGGCCCTGGAGCAGCGCCTACCGATTCAGGGCCCACTTTTATCACTTTGTTGTCAACGGAAATAATAGAGCTACCACCGACGCCAGCACTTTCAATATTGGCCAGCGGGAACGCAATTTTTACGCCCTCTACTTCACCCCGATAATGGCTCTGAATTTCACCGTTTTCGATGAGGCCGATGTCCGTCGTTGTACCACCGACATCGTAAGACAACATTTTATCAACGCCGTAATGAGCAGCCAGAGCTTTAACCCCTTCCATGCCGCCACGGGGGCCAGAGCTGTAGGTCTTGATCGCCGTGGTTTTTGCCACCCGTGCCGTGCCGCCGTCATTGCGGAAAATAAGTAGCGGGTTATTACATTTAGCCGCTTTTAAGCGGTGGTCTGCGCTATAGAGAAAGCGCTCCATGGCGGGGTGCAGGTAAGCGTTAAACAGGGCTGTCCAGGTACGCAGGCTGATATCGGCTTCATCCGACAGGCCACTCGCGACCACAACGGGAACCGCACCCAATAAATGCGAGGGGAATTTGCGCTGGGCAATGCGAATTAAACGCTTTTCCAAAGCGACAAAGTCAGCTTCCGTCAAGCTGATCACCACCCGTACCGCACCGCGTGTCACCACGTCGTTAATGGTTTTAATCACCGCGACTTCAAGCGCTTCTTCGGAAAGGGAGGTGTCGATATAACCCACCCTGTCACCCACGAGGGAAGTAAATAGTTCCTGCTGTGAAGCGGATGTCGTCAGCGCGTCGGTAGAACTACCGGCACTCATAATCAAACCGAGCCGGGGGCCTTTGCGCTCGACAATAGCATTCGTACCCTGAGTCGTGGAGTATCTGACGTAGTCAGCTTCCAACAACAATCTTGCCGCGTCTTCCTTGCCGTAAATTTTCTCGGAGACTTTGCTAATCCCATCAAAAAAGCACTTGCTCAAATCGTAGGGTGTGGTCAGGGTTTTGGCGTAATGAACATCTGCCCCCTCCATGACACAAAAATCGGTGAGCGTGCCACCGTTATCGATATTGATGATCTTTCCCATTCATTTTCTCCCAATCGTAAATCACAACGTCGTTCAGCAAGCCATTCACTTAAAGAATGATAAAACCGACAAATAAACTGCAACACAAACTCCTGGTGCAGGAGTATCCGCGTTCGAACATATTTGCAAGGATAGAGATATCTATTTCAACCACTCTACAACTGATGGCATCAGGCTAGCACTACACTCAAAAAAAGGAATTGATCCGCCCTATTAAGTCAGGCAGAACAAATATACTGGACTGGCATATTGCCACAGCTTATGACCACCATCAACGATTAACATGCCCGAGCAAAAACACTCGGCGGTGAACAGTGAATAGGGTGGCTTTTAAGTGTGAAATGAACCCAATAGATGGGATGGAATGACACCGAAAGGCATCACTCCGCAAGCGGATAAAAGATAGAGAACACACTGACAAGCAGTAAGATTTCCGGCGGAATACCGGCGAAAGAAAAGTGGGAGCCGGCCTGTAAGCCGGGTTCTGTCGAGAACAGTCATTCCTCTGGGATGCACGTCGCCGTGCACCTCAAGCAACCTACCCGGATCCAGCGCGGGCCACGCCTATTG
>MAAS01000014.1 GCA_002162755.1 Gammaproteobacteria bacterium 50_400_T64
CTCATTCCTCAATTCTTACGTTTTGAAGATTGGGCGCGAGAGGCTGCAGCCGCAGTTTCTACTTTGATTAAACAGCTTTTTTAGAGGAAGCCTACGATGTGTGGCGTGGTTGGAATTGTTGGTAAAAGTGATGTGAATGTGCAGCTCTACGATGCATTAATTATGCTGCAACATCGCGGTCAGGACGCGGCAGGCATTATGACCTGCTTGGATGGGCAGTTGCATCAGCGCAAAAACATTGGTCAGGTGAGCGATGTTTTCAAAGGTAGCCACATGGAAGAATTGCGTGGCCCTATGGGTGTTGGGCATGTGCGTTATCCTACCGCGGGCAGCTCGGGCCCTTCTTTGGCTCAGCCATTTTATGTCAACTCACCCTATGGCATTTGCATGGCTCATAACGGCAATTTAACGAACTCCGCCGAGTTGTCAGAACACGTCTTTAAAACAGATTTACGCCACGTAAATACTGATTCCGATTCGGAAATTTTACTTAACGTCTTCGCTCACGAATTACAGTTACAGGGTAAATTACAGCCTGAACCCGCCGATGTTTTTGCTGCCGTATCACGGGTTCATCGACGCTGCAGAGGAGCCTATGCCGTGGTAGGTATGATCGCCAGTTACGGCCTTTTTGCCTTTCGTGATCCCTATGGTATTCGTCCCCTGGTGTTTGGTAAGCGTCGTACCGATTCTGGTTACGAATACATGGTTGCCTCCGAAAGTGTTGCTCTCGATGTGCTGGGTTTTGAGTTAGAGCGCGATGTTGCTCCCGGCGAGGCTATTTATATCGATACGGATGGCAATTTTCATGCGCAACAATGTGCAGACAATCCTGAACTCGCCCCCTGTATTTTTGAGCAGGTGTATTTCGCACGCCCTGATTCGTTGATGGATAATGTTTCCGTCTACAAAGCACGTTTACGCATGGGTGAAAAACTGGCGGCAAAATTATTGCGAGAAAAGCCCAATCACGATATCGACGTAGTGATACCCGTACCCGATACCAGCCGAGTATCCGCACAGGCTATGGCCGAAGTCATGGGTGTTAAGTTTCGCGAAGGCCTGATGAAAAATCGCTACATCGGCCGTACTTTTATTATGCCGGGGCAGAAGCAGCGTAAGAAGTCGGTTCAACAAAAGCTCAACCCGGTTAAATTAGAGTTTCAAGGGAAAAATGTATTGCTGGTTGATGACTCCATCGTGCGTGGTACCACCTCCGGTGAAATTATTCAAATGGCCCGCGATGCCGGTGCTAACAAAGTTTACATGGCCTCTGCCGCGCCGCCGGTGCGTTACCCCAATGTCTATGGCATTGATATGCCGACGCCTAACGAGCTTATTGCCCACGGGCGCAGTGTCGACGAAGTGGCTGAGCTTATCGGTGCCGACTGGTTAATTTATCAGGATATCGAGGATTTGATAGCCAGTGGTAAAGAGGGCAACCCCGATATCGAGCGCTTTGATTGTGCGGTGTTCACTGGCGAATATATTACCAGCGATGTCGATGCCGAATACCTCAATCAACTGGCCGCGAACCGTAGCGAAAATGCCAAACAGAAAAAAGAGGCTGGATCTTCACCGGAAGTAATAGGCCTGCACAATTCATCAGCGGGAATACACTAAATGAACGAGCTGACAGATGATTATTTAGACGATCCATTAGCAGGCGCCATGCTCGATACACTGGCCGTTAGGGCAGGGCAGCGACGCTCGATGGAAGGAGAGCACAGCGAGGCCATTTACACGACTTCGAGCTATGTTTTTGCCAATGCAGCAGAGGCAGCAGCGCGCTTTAGCGGTGAGCAGCCCGGTAATGTTTATTCGCGCTACACCAATCCGACAGTGCGTACTTTTGAAGAGCGCATTGCGGCGTTAGAGGGAGCAGAGCAGGCGGTGGCCACATCATCGGGCATGGCTGCGATTCTCAGCACCTGCCTTGCCCTGTTGAAAAGCGGCGATCATATTGTTTGTTCACGCAGTGTGTTTGGCACGACTACTGTTTTACTGAACAAGTTTCTCGGTAAGTTTGGCGTTGAAACCAGCGTTGTCCCTCTAACTGATATATCTGCATGGGAAGCGGCGATTCGCCCGGAAACAAAAATACTGTTTCTCGAAACGCCCTCTAACCCCCTGTGTGAAGTCGGTGATCTGAGAGCTTTGTCAGCATTGGCAAAACGCCACAATGTGCTACTGGTGGTCGATAATTGTTTTTGCACCCCGGCCCTGCAACGGCCATTGGAAATGGGTGCCGATATTGTTATTCACTCCGCGACTAAATACCTCGATGGCCAGGGCCGTTGCATGGGCGGTGTTGTCCTGGGGCGTAGTGAATTGATGGACGAGGTACTGGGTTTTGTGCGCTCGGCCGGGCCGACAATGAGCCCTTTTAATGCCTGGGTTTTTCTCAAGGGGCTCGAAACATTACGCCTGCGCATGGAGGCTCACAGTGCCAGTGCGATGAAACTGGCTCGCTGGCTTGATGAGCAGCCTGCAGTCGAAAAAGTATTTTACACTGGGCTGGAGAGTCACCCCGGTCACGAATTAGCGGCTCAACAGCAAAGTGGATTTGGTGGGGTATTGTCTTTCCGCGTCGTCGGCGGACGCGAACAAGCCTGGCAAGTGATCGATAGCACGCGCATTCTTTCCCTAACGGCCAATCTTGGCGATGCCAAGACCACCATCGTTCATCCGGCCACCACCACTCATGGTCGACTGAGTGCTGAGGATAAAGCGGCATCGGGCATTACCGAAAACTTGATTCGTGTTGCCGTTGGTCTTGAAGCGATTGAAGATATTAAAGCGGATCTACAACGGGGCCTGGCACTTATTTGAACCGTTGCTGACTTTCAGTGAGCTAATGTGGATCAACTAATTTGAGTGATCTGTTTTGACGAAACTATTTTGACTAAACAAAGCCAACAAATAACCGAAGCCATTGTCGAGCGTGTCGAAAGCGTACTGGTCGGCAAACAGCATTCAGTGCGTTTGGCGCTTGCCTGCCTCTACGCCGGTGGCCACTTGTTAATCGAAGACCTACCGGGCATGGGTAAAACCACATTGGCCCAGGCACTCGCCGCCGCCATCGGCCTGAGTTATACCCGCGTGCAGTTCACCAGTGATTTATTACCGGCCGATATTATCGGCGTTTCAGTTTACGACAGAAATAAAGCAGCCTTCGAATTCCATCCCGGCCCTTTGTTTAATCAGTTAGTACTGGCGGATGAAATTAACCGCACCACACCAAAAACCCAAAGTGCATTACTTGAAGCCATGGCTGAAGGGCAGGTGAGTGTCGAAGGTGAAACCCGACAATTGCCCCAACCTTTTTATGTCATTGCCACGCAAAATCCGCTTTCCCAGTCAGGTACTTTCCCGCTACCAGAATCACAGCTTGATCGCTTTTTAATGCGCCTGCGCCTGGGTTATCCGGATCCAGAGGCTGAACGTCAATTACTGTCCGGCTCAGATCCTCGATTAAAACTTGGTGAATTAAGCAGAGCAATTACGCCTGCCCAGTTAGAGGCGATTCAAACAGCGGTCAACCAGGTTAAGGTGTCGGATAGTTTGGTTGATTACTTACAGCGCTTGCTGCAATTTACTCGTAGCAGTGCCGAAATTGATTACGGTATTTCCCCCCGTGGTGGCATGGCTGTACTGAAAAGTGCCCGGGCGTGGGCTTTAATGGAAGGCCGGGACTATGTGATACCGGAAGATATTCAAGCTGTATTCGCCCCGGTGTGTGCCCATCGTTTGCCCGTTAGCGGTGGTGAGCATATGGCTGACAACTTTATTCAACAGACATTAAATTCAGTCGATATTATTTAATCCCCTTTGAATTTACGTGATGATTAAGCGGTGGCGACAGGTCTTCAATAAACGTTACCAGCAGTGGATCACACGGCGCCTGCCGCCGGTAAAAAAAATCAGGCTTGATAATCGCAAACTCTTTATCTTTCCCACCCGTGCGGGTTTCGTCTTTTTTACGTTGTTAGTTTTACTCTGGTTAATAGCCACTAATTTTGAAAATAATCTAATTTTTGCATTTACCTTTTTATTGACCTCTTTATTCATTATCGGTGTATTTCATACCTTCCTTAATTTGTCGGGTTTACAGATTGAAGGGGGCAGGGCGACACCGGGCTTCGCTGGGCAAAGCGCTGAGTTTGAATATTTGTTGAGCCAGACGGGTAATCGCCAGCGTTACAGTATCGCGTTTTCACATCCCGGGGTTGATCCCACTGTCGTGTCATTAGCGGGTAATGAAATAAAAGCGATTTATCTTTCCATCCCCGTAAAAAAACGAGGCTGGTTTCAAGCCCAACGTATTACTGTGAAAAGTGTTTATCCCCTGGGTTTATTAAAAGTCTGGACTTATTTGCAATTCGATACTCGGGCGCTGGTTTATCCCCGGGTCATCGATGCACCACTGCCAACTCAAATGGCCGCAGGGCAGGGTGATAAGCCGCCCCCTCAGAATTACGTGGCCCACAATAGCGGCAGTGAAGATTTTGTCGGCCTGGAAAAATATCGCCTCGGTGAGTCTCTACATCACATTGCCTGGAAGCAGTTTGCCCGTGAACAGGGCCTACAGACCAAACATTATGCCGATGCTATCGACGACGAACTTTGGCTTGACTGGGACTCTTTGCCGGGTATGGATAGCGAAGCCCGATTGTCCCGCCTTTGTGCCTGGGCTTTGCGCTTTAGTGAAGTACCACAACCCTACGGCCTTCGCCTGCCTGACCTTGAATTAGCACCTGGCACGGGCCGGGCTCATCGTGATGCCGTATTGCGGGAACTGGCATTGTTTGGGCAGCCCAAAGAAGTAGGTGAGCAGGCATGAGGCCGCTTTGGCAAATCCCCAGAAATAGCCTTTTCTGGTTGTTATTGAGCGTTGTCATTAGCATAGCCCTGCACCTGGAGCACTTGCCCCCCTGGGTTGCGCTGGCGGGCATAGTGGCGACTCTATGGCAAATTCAACTCTACCGTGAACGTTGGCGACAGCCGGGCCGCTTGCTTAAATGGAGTCTGGCCGGTGCCTGTGCCGGCGGTTTATTTCTGCACTACGGGCGCATGAATGGGCTTGAGCCAATGGTGGCACTGTTGTTCAGTGGCTACTCACTGAAGTTGTTGGAGCTTCACCATAAGCGCGATGCATTAGTTCTTATCTACCTTTCCTATTTAATTATTATTCTGCAAAGCCTGTTTTCAACGACCATTGTTTCAAGTTTTCTAGTACTCATCGCCTTGCTTCCTGTAACGGCAGCACTAGTGGCCATGCACGGTGGGGCTGAAAACACTCGCCCAGTGGCAGCGTTGCGAACCGGGTTGGCAATGCTGCTGCAAGCAATTCCTTTAATGCTGGTGATGTTTATTGTCATGCCACGCATTGGCTCTCTGTGGGCTATTCCCCAGAAAACTAGCGGCACCACCGGCGTGAGTGACAGCATGTCACCGGGTGATATGACCAGGCTGGGGCGCAGTGGAAAAATTGCTTTTCGCGTTGAATTTGATGGGCCGATACCTGCACAAAGCCAGTTGTATTGGCGAGGCCTGGTGTTCTCCGGCTTTGATGGTCGACGCTGGGATCAACAAGGCCCCTGGGGTTATAACGATGGTAAATTCCTGCAATGGTCTGACCAGGGCTTAGAGGCATGGGACAGCGTAATTAAGCGCCGCGGTGAGCCGCTGTCTTATCGTGTCACACTGGAGGCGACGAATAGCCCCTGGTTGTTTGCTCTTTCGACTCCGCTTCCACAATCATCCACAGTCGCACTAAGTCGGGATTTTCGTCTGGTTAGCAAGAATCCCGTGAATGCCAAACTACAGTACTCAGTAAAGTCATGGCTCAATAATCAACTTGAACCTGAAAGCCTGGTTGGCTGGCGGCATAAGTTAGAGTTGGCACTGCCTTCAGGTTTTAATCCAAAAACGCGAGAAATCGCCGAACAATGGCGCGAGCAAACACCTGACACGCTGGCATTAATTAATCGCTTGCTCGCACTTTATAATCAGGAATTTATTTATACCCTGCGCCCTCCTGCGCTAGGCAAGCACACGGTAGATGAATTTTTATGGGGTACTAAAAAAGGCTTTTGTGAATTTTACGCCAGTAGCTTTGTCTTCTTTATGCGTGCCGCCGGTGTACCGGCCCGTGTTGTCGTCGGCTATCAGGGTGGTGAACGTCACCCGACGGAAAACTATTTATTAGTGCATCAGTACGATGCGCACGCCTGGGCGGAGGTCTGGATACAGGGCAGTGGCTGGCTGCGAGTAGACCCCACAGCAGCGGTTGCACCGGAGCGTATTGAAATGAGTTTTGCCGATTTATTCAGTGAACAGGCCGATTTTTTATCGGCGTCCCCTTTCGCGCTAGAGCGATTACGTCATATCCAATGGCTTAACAATTTACGCTTAAAACTCGATTCACTCGACTATGCCTGGGCGAAATGGGTCCTGGGTTATGAGAATGTTCAAAATGATTTTCTATTAAGTTTACTGGGGGCCATTAATCCACAACGGATAGCCCTGTTTTTATTATTAGCCGGTGGTATTGCGTTATTGCCGATATTTATTATGTTGTATTTAAGTCGGGATAAAAATACACGAGATGAGTTGGACCGCCTGTTTTTACAATATTGCTCGCGTCTGGAAAAAATGGGGCTGCCTCGACGGCCGGGGGAGGGGGCGCGGGATTTCGCCCAACGTATTAGCCGGTGCGCCCCGGGGCTTGCCGAAGCCGTAGAACATTTGACCGGAATTTATGAAAGCGCACGTTATGGGGAAGAGGGCGGGACAGAGGTTAAAGCGTTTAAAACAGCCCTTAAAGGCTTTAAACCTTCGCGTGAAGAGCTGCTATCCAGTACTTAATGTTTCGATAGCGATTTGCCAAACTGTATTGCGGAAACCTGTGCCCCCAGTACCTGATCCTGAAATATCGCAACACCCACATCATCTCCAGCTGCCCCGGCGACAACCATAAGGGGGAGTAAATGCTCCTCTCGCGGGTGAGCTTGACGTGCGGCGGGGGCACTCTGCCAGTCACAGAGCAGCTGCTCACGTTCACTGGCTGTGTTTTCGCAAGCACTTCTTAACCAGTCATCGAATTGTCGAGCGTCCAGTTTATCGTTACCGGGTGTCATCAAAGCCTGCATATTGTGATAACTCATGCCGCTGCCCACAATTAATGTGCCCTGTTGGCGCAGGGGTGATAGAGCGCGACCGACGGCGATATGGTGAGCGGGGTTGAGATCACTGCGTAAGGAAATTTGCACAATCGGTATGTGAGCATCGGGGTAAATTAATTTAAAGGGAATAAACACCCCGTGATCGAACCCATGATCGGCATCTAAAGCGGCGCTAATATCGGCACCTTTAAGTAAGTGATGAATGTCTTTAGCCAGTTTCGGCGATCCCGGTGCCGGGTATTCAAGTTCGTAAGTGTGTGGCGGGAAATTGTAGTAATCGAAAACAAGTTCAGGCTTGGGGTTGGCGTTAATCAATATTTGTTCCCCCTCCCAGTGAGCGGAACAAACCACGATTTGACGGGGCCTGGCACCAATAGAATTACCCAGTTCTCGCAACCAGCTTGCCATCTTATCCCAGGTGTTTGCAGGCCCCATTGTCCAGTCCATAAAAAAGCAGGGGCCACCACCGTGGGGGATGTAGAGAGTGGGGAAGAGCTGAGAGTGAGGGGCTAGTTTCATTGCAGTTCCTTTATGTACGAGACCGTACCATTATTTTATATGTAATTTTTTGGCAGTTTGAACTGGTTTTATAAATTGAAGAAGCCATTTGTTAAAATCCATATTCCATATGGCTTAATTTTTCATAATTGAAATAACTGATGGTAATGCATTAGATGATAGCTAATGTGAAATCCCTACTAACACCGTTTAAAAGAGAGCTATGAATGTCACTGCTTAAAGAATCAAAATATTTTATTACGCTCGCAGGTGTTTGTCTTGCCAGTGTATTTTCTTCTTGTGGTTTTGCTGAAGGAGAGGTAAAGCCTACAGTTACAATTGATGGTTCCAGTACCGTTTTTCCTATTAGTCGTGGAGTGGCTGAAAAATTCCAGGTGGAACAGTCCCTGATTGATGTGAACATCGGAACCTCCGGGACGGGGGGCGGTTTTAAAAAATTCATGGTAGGGGATATTGATATAAACAATGCATCCCGCCCTATAAAGAGTAAAGAGATTGCTCTGGCGAAAGAAAATGGTGTTGGATATCTCGAATTGGCAGTGGCTTTCGATGGGATAACGGTTGTTGTCAATAAAGATAATACATGGCTGGATTATTTGACACCGGCAGAACTTAAAAAAATATGGGAGCCCGGTAGTTCTGTGAAGCTATGGAGTGATGTCCGTTCGGGTTGGCCATCAACACCTATTAGCCTTTATGGCCCCGGCCGTGATTCGGGAACGTTTGATTTTTTTACCGAGTCTATTATCGGTAAATCAGGTCATTCTCGTTCCGACTATACTGTGATTGAAGATAGTAAGGATACTGTAGAACAGGTTGTTGCTGATGCGGGAAGCCTATCGTATATGGGCTATGCGCACTATGCTGCTAATAAAGAAAAATTAAAAGTAGTCCCTATTGATAGTGGGAGTGGGGCGATAGATCCCACAACTGGGACTATTTACAGTCAGCGTTATAAGCCTTTGTCACGCCCCCTCTTTATTTATATTAATTTAAATTCTCTCGTGCGCCCAGAAGTGCAGAAGTTTGTTGAGTTTTATCTTAACAACGTTTCTCAAGTGGTTTCAGATGTGGGCTATGTTCGTTTGTCAGCAAAGGATTACCGAGCGCTTAATGATAAGGTTAAAAGTGCCCGATAAAATATTAATTTTATTAAGAGTGGCAGCTGACTAGGCATAGACGCCAAAAAAACATGGCCGTTAATTTAAAAAGGGATACCCACTGCTGGGTATCCCTTTTTTAGTGCAAGTATAAGCCTATCTTAAAAGAGGCTCGCCAGGCATTTTATGTAACTCAGGCAAAACATCTTTAGCAAACAAACGCAGGCTCTTCTCTACGTCAGCATAGGGCATGCCGCCGTAGCTAAATACGCCGTTGTAGGCACCAGCGCCGGTGCGAGCGGTGAAGTCTTTAATGCGCTCGAGACATTGCTCAGGTGTGCCGTAGATTTGAATGCTCATAAAGAAACGGATGGTGGCTTCCATATTTTTACTGATATGGTCGACCATAGCGCCGTAGGTTTCATAACCCTTGGTGGTTTTCAGGTGGTCGCTGGCCATTTCATAGTGCTCGATAACGGAGCGGTAGTAGCCACCGATATATTTATAAGCCATTTCTTCGGCGCGGTCAGCACTCTCATCACAGTAAGTCCAGCCGCCGAGAATAGGGGCGGGGGCTTCTTCACCATTCACTTCACGGTAAATAGTGCGATAGTCATTTAATTCTTTTTCGACATGCTCCCAGGGCTTTTGCGGAATAATCAAAATGCCGACGCCGAGTTCGGCCATGATTCTTGACGATTCGGGGGAGACTGCTGCGGCGTAGGTGCGGCCCTTAAATGACTTATAGGGGCGGGGGCGAATTTCGCGACGGGCCTGTTTGATGTGCTTTCCATCGGCTTCACAAAAGCCGCTTTCGAGACCGTCGAGGATCATCGTCGCGCTTTCGGTAAAGGTTTCACGGCTGGCATTCATGTCTTTGCCAAAGCCCTCAAATTCAACGCGACCGAGACCACGGCCGATACCGAGAATCATACGGCCATTGGACATGTTATCGAGCATGGAGATTTCTTCGGCAACACGCATCGGGTCGTGCCAGGGCAGAACGATAACCATAGAACCGAGGCCGAGGTCGGGATTGCGGCCGGCCCAGTATGAAAGATACTGGGTAACGTCGGGACACATGGTGTAGTCAGTGAAGTGGTGCTCGACCCCCCAGATAGACTGGAAGCCCAGCTCGCTGGCCAGGTCACCCATGCGCAGGTCGTTGGTGTAGACCTCGTGGTCGGTCATGTTCGGGTCTACGCCCTGAAAAATTAAAGATAGTCCTACGTCCATTTTCTATTCCTCTGTCAGTTAATAAATTTTATTAGTTAAATTGATTTGGCTTTTATCTCTAGGAAAAAGCTCATGGTGCTCTGTGTAGTGCATTGGATCTAGCGCATTGGATCTAGTACATGATATCAGTGGATGCGTTTATTGATTAAACATTCTCAAGCTGGCATCAAGGCGGATGACTTCGCCATTGAGCATTTTATTACAGCAAATATCTCGAACCAGTGCGCCGAATTCTACGGGTTGACCGAGGCGTTTGGGAAACGGTATTTGCTCGATAATTTCATTCCATAATTCTTCAGGCACTGTTTTTGTTAATGGCGTTTCAAAGGCACCGGGGGCGATGGTCATTACGCGGATGCCGTATTTTGCAAGATCGCGGGCCATCGGTAAGGTCATACCAATAACCCCTGCTTTTGAGGCGCCGTAGGCAACTTGTCCGGCGGGGGACTCGTAGCCAGCGATAGAGGCGACGTTGATGATGACGCCACTCTCGCCATCGTCATCCAGTGGGCCAGCGTCAATCATTTGTTTGGCGGCCACACGGGCGCAGCTGAAGGTGCCGGTGAGGTTAACATTGAGCATGTGCTGAAAATCGTCGAGGGTGTGAATACCCTTGCGGCTAGCCGTTTTGGCAATGACATCGACACCTGCCGCGTTGAGTAATACGCGCACCGGGCCGAGTTCTGTTTGTATTTTTTCGAAAGCGGTAAAGACACTTTCTTCATTGGCGACATCGCAGGCAATGGCTGTTGCCCCCAGAGCTTTGGCAGTCTCCTGAGCCAGGTTTTCGTTGCGATCAAGAATGATCACCTGAGCGCCGGCGTCACTCAGTACGCGAGCAGCGCCTGCGCCAAGACCCGATGCGCCGCCAGTGATAGCGACGATTTGATTGTTAAGATCCATTGCTGAATTCCCTGTGCATAAGGTTTTTATCAAGAGCCAGGACTCCAACAACCCTGTATTGATGGAGTGCTGGCTTTCTTCGGCATTTAAAAAAACCCGAGTGCAAAAGCAGCTCGGGTTTTTAGTGTTACTACACTTTCGCTAGCGAACTAGCTAGGCGAATTAGATGGCGAGTGACAATCCGCCATCCATCACAATAATGGAGCCGGTGATGAAGTCTGATGCCGGGCTTGCGAGCAGTACTGACATGCCGTGGAAATCTTCTGGCTGGCCGTAGGTGCCGGTGGCTGTTTTCGATACGGCGAAGTCAACAAGGCCGACTTTCTTCTCGCCTTCACAAGGCATCATTTCAGTATTGACCAGGCCCGGTAGCAGGGCGTTGACGGTAATGCCGTGTCGGCCCCAGCCTTGCGCCAGACTCTGCGTCATGTGATCCATGCCGCCCTTGGCTGCTGCGTAGTGCACCAGTTTGCCAAAGCCAAGCTTGGTGATGATGGAGCCAACGTTGATGATTTTACCGCCGCCCGCTTCAACCATGTGGGGGAATACCGCCCGGCAGGTGAGGAAGCAAGAGGTCAGGTTGATGGCAATAAAGTTATTCCACTCATCGAGAGTCATTGTCTCAGCGGGGATGCCCCAGCTGATCGCTGCGTTATTAAAGAGGATGTCGATGCGGCCATAGTGCTCGGCAACAGCGGCAACCATATTGTTAACTTCGTCTTCTTTCGAAACATCACACTTCACGCCGAAAGCGGTAGCGCCATCGTCTTCAAGGACTTTGACGGCATTGTTAATTTTGTCCTGGTTACGACCAACGACCGCAACTTTGGCGCCCGCTTCAGCCAGGCCTCTGGCGATACCGAGCCCGAGTCCACCGTTACCACCGGTGATAATGGCGACTTTGCCCGTTAAATCAAATTTGCTATTCATTTACTTATCTCCAAAAACACTACGTCGCGCATCTTCTTGAACCCGCATTTTGCCGTAGTGGTCGATCTTGTAGGGTTGGGCAATAAACCTATTGTGGTTTAAATACCCAGCGTCATGCCGCCATCGGCAACGATGATGGAGCCAGTGATGAATTTAGAGGCTTCGCTCGAGAGCACAATAGATAAGCCTTCAAAGTCATCGGGCATGCCGTAGCGACCCACCGGCGTTTTCTTGGTGATGTAATCAACAACCGGGCCGATTTTGTTTTCGCCGAAGCAAGGCATCATTTCGGTGTGTACCAGGCCGGGCAGAATGGCGTTAACCTGAATGTTGTCTTTACCCCAGGCCAGAGCCAGGCTTTGGGTCATGTGATCCATGCCGCCTTTTGCAGCGGCGTAGTGAACCAGCTTGCCCATGCCTTTTTGGGTGATAGCAGAGCCAACGTTGACGATTTTTCCGCCGCCCACTTTGACCATTTCGGGGTAGCAATGCTTCGCGCAGAGAAAGCAAGACGTCAGATCGATGGCAATAAACTGATCCCATTCTTCGATGGTCATTTTCTCGGGAGGAATGCCCCAGCTGATAGCAGCGTTGTTGAAGAGGATATCGACGCGGCCCAGTTGCTCGGCAGTTTCGGCAACCATACGAATGACGTCGGCTTCTTTTGAAACGTCAGCCTGTACGCCAATGGCCTTGGCACCGAGTGCCTCCATTTCGGCGACAGCTTTGTCAATTTTGTCCTGGTTGCGGCCAACAAGGGCAACTGCACAACCTTCTGATGCTAGACCTTTGGCAATGCCGAGGCCGAGGCCGCCGTTGCCGCCGGTGATAATGGCTACTTTTCCTGTTAAATCAAAACACTTCACTGGTGTACCTCCAAACGTGTTACTGCAAATAAATCGAGATGTTAAATGGCGAGAGATAGCCCGCCGTCTACGACGATGATCGAGCCGGTAATGAAATCGGATGCCGCGCTAGATAGCATGATGGAAATACCGGCAAAATCATCAGGTGTGCCGTGGCGCTTGACCGCTGATTTTTCGATGACGTAATCGATAATAGGTGCGTGATCACCGCTGTCGCTGACCGGCATCATTTCAGAGTCCACGAGGCCAGGTAAAACCGCATTTACCTGGATGTTGTTCTCGCCCCAGGCACAAGCCAGACTTTGGGTCATATGATCCATGCCGCCTTTTGCCGCTGCATATTGCGCGAGCTTGGGGTGGCCCAGCTTGGTGATGATCGAGCCGACATTGATGATTTTGCCACCACCCGCCTTAACCATTTCAGGATGAACAGCCTTGCAGCAGAGGAAGCAGGAGGTTAAGTCAATGGCGATAAACTTGTTCCAAACTTCCAGCGTCATTAGCTCTGGACGAACCCCGTAGCTAATTGCGGCGTTATTAAAGAGGATGTCAATGCGGCCAAAACGTTCGACGGTTTCGGCAACCATGCGGTTAACATCATCTTCAAGAGAAACATCGGCTTGAACGGCTAGCACCGTAGCGCCGCCGCTTTCAAGGTTCGCTGTTGCTGCCTTTAATTTATCTGTATTGCGGCCAACGATGGCGACAGAAGCACCTGCTTTTGCCAGTGCGCGGGCAATCCCTAGCCCAAGTCCGCCGTTGCCGCCGGTAATAATGGCGACCTTGCCACTCAAATCAAATATATCCACTGCTCGACTCCCGTCTTTTTTATTGTTTTTCTATTGCTGTTCGTTTTGCCATGGTGCGGCCTTTACGAAGCGACGGATGTTCGCACTATTCTGAATGAAAAGGAACTATTTTTTACCACTTGGTAACGTTGTGCTCGTGATTGGTGATCGGGCCTACTGCAGGGGGCTAATAAGTAAAGGGCTTGTCTTTGTTTTTATGCTGTAAGGTTGTCGAGTCGTCTTTTATTTCTGTCACCAGGTTTACGTTGATCTTTTCCTGTAATAAGTTATAAATAACAATGGATTGTAGTGATATATTGATATCAATTATTGTTATTTTGTTGGGCTGTTATCTTGTAAATCATACGGCAGTAAGGCAATAAAACCCCTCGTTATTGTCGTGTTTCTTTGTTAAGGGGATTTAGTAAAAACAGACCTTTCTTCTTCAATTAGTTGTCTTACTGGCTGCCATTCACACTATAAGGTGAATCAGTAGTAACCTGTTATCACTTGATTGAAAAGCGTAGTAAGGGTTTAAATTTATTATCGCTGTGTTTGAAAAGAGGGCCGGTCGATCAGCCGGGTGTTTACCTTTCTATAGTTTGATTCTTGTTTTTATGTCAGCGGGTCGCTAATGACATTGCCGATTTATTGACGACCTGTATTTCCCGCATCCCTTTATTGTATAGTTTCAAGTCGCTTTGTAATGGCAGTCATAGCGGTGAGTAATATTGCCCATCAAGTCTGCCGTGTAGTCACAATAATTAGGGGAAAATAATGAGCACATACCGTCTCGATACGGTGGATGAGTACGGCCACCAGCCAACCGAAGATAGCAATTTTAACGAGAGTGTTTACGTCAACGGCTGGGATCCCGAGCAGAAAATGGGCTTGTGGATGCGCCTGGGTAATCGCGTTAACGAGGGCCACGCTGAGCTTTCTGTGTGTATTTATTTGCCCGATGGCCGCGTTGCCTGCCAGTTTTTACGCCCCAAGATTAATACCAATGAGCGCCATAGCGCCGGTGGTCTTGACTATGAAGTGCAGGAGCCCTTCAAAGCGGTGAGCATGACTTACTCCGGCGAGGCGATGATTCTCGACGATCCGCAAATATTGCGCGAAGCCCGCAAGATGTTTAAAACTGCGCCGCGCGTTTCTTGTGAGGTGAGCTTAAACCTTGCCGGTCTGTCGCCGATGAACGGTGGTGAGCCGACTGACCCCGACACAGAAACGATGTACGGGCGTGACTTTTCCATTGGCCACTTTAATCAGCACACGCGTATTAACGGCAAGATTACTCTGGGTGACGAGAGCTGGGATTTGAACGGTTTCGGCTGGCGCGACCATTCATGGGGGCCGCGCTTCTGGACCAATATTAATTTCTACCGTTTGTTTATCGCCAACTTCGGTGAAGATCGCGGCATTATGATGCTTAAACGCACTGATCGTGAAATGAAAGTACACCGTCGCGGCGTGCTGATGTTTGACGGCCAGTACGAAGAAATCATCGACATGGATGTCATGACCGAGTGGGATGAAAATAAAGACCCGAAAGCGGTTCGCCTCGGCGTACGCACGGCCAATCGAGCGGTTGAACTGAAGGGGAAAATTCTCACGATGGCGCCGCTGCGTAACCATCGGCAAATTGATGGGCAAACGGTTGAAAGCCGTATTGCTGAGGGTTTTACCGAATGGGTGTGGGACGACGGTCGCCCCGGTATTGGCATTACGGAATATATTGAGCGCCTTGAAGACGGTGAGCCCGTGGGTTTTCCCCTTTGATTCCCGCCGTTTATTCCGTGCTAGGTAGTCGCTAATGGCGGGGGCTACTGAGCAGCAGGCCTTGCTGGATGACATTGTCGCTAAACTCGAGCTGGCTTTACAGCGACGTTATGGCCAGGCGGCCCGTGTTGAAAATGTGTCCATTGCCACACTTGGCGCATCGAACCGAACCCTGCTATTTGATTTGGTCGAAGCTACCGGTCGACGCCGTTTGGTGCTACGCCAGGAAACTTTGAAGTCTGAAGTCTCGCCCTTTATCTCGCCCCATGATCAATTTGAAATATTAAAAGTGGTGTTCCGCCACGGCGTGCTGGTGCCCGAGCCAATATTTGAGCTGGAGCCGGAAGATGGTCTCGACGTCGGTTATGTCATGGCCTGCGTCGAAGGAGAGACCCTGCCAAAAACTCTGCTTAATGCGCCGGAATTTGCAGTGGCGCGAAAGCGCTTCGCTGCTCAGACTGGCGAAATCTTTGCCAAACTCCACGCTATTGACCCCAGCGAAGTGGACTTTCTGGAAAAGGTCGTCGATAGCGTCGACCCCCTGGCCGCGCAAATTAGCCGTTACGATGCCTACTGTGAATATCATCCCGGCCTCGACGTCGGCATTCGCTGGCTAGAAAACAATCGCCCCAAAGATAAGCCTCGCGTGTTTGTCCACGGTGATTACCGCAATGGCAATGTCATTTTAGGCCCCGACAAAATTGAGGCAGTTCTCGACTGGGAATGCGCGCATATTGGCAATGCGATGGAAGACTTTGGCTGGGTTTGTTTGCGATCCTGGCGCTTTGGTAATATCGATCAGCCAGTGGGTGGTTTTGGCCCGAGAAGCGAGCTTTATCAAGCCTATACCAGTAATGGCGGTCAGGCGATTGACGAAGAGGAAGTTCGTTGGTGGGAGATTTTTGGATTATTGCGCTGGGCCGTGTTGAATATGATGCAGGCCGATGGCCATATTACTGGCGTCAGGCGCTCGCTGCCTTTTGCTTGCTGTGGGCGCAATACCAGTATGATTGAGTACGATATGTTGATGACCATTAAAGGGCATTTTTCGTAAGCGTAATTTCGTCACCGTTCAATTAAAAATAAGAGTGGAGTAGTTGGCTTGAGCCAGGATAAACCCGATATAAAAGAAATCCTTGTTACCGTTAAAGCGCTATTAGAAGGCATTGCCAATAAATCTAAAGGCAGTGAGCGCTACGACGCCCTGTGCGGTGCTTTTCTCTTGAGCGTGGTCGATAGAGAGCTCGACTTTGGTGCGCGACAGGACGAAAGCCAAAGTGGCGAGCTGCAACAATTGCTCGGGCGTGAAGGCTCATTGAGTGATTTTTATCAGCAATTCTGCCAGCAAGTACGCGGTGGCGAGTTAGACGAACAATGGCCTGCGGCCTTTGATTTTGCCTTTAAACAAGTGGTCGATAAGGTGAGTGTCACCAACCCTAAATATCTCGCCGAAATGCATCAGCCTGAGTAGGGTGTAAAAATTAGCCGTAAAAAAAACAATTTTTAACGTGTTTGTTTTTCGTTTATTTCATTTTTAACTAAAGAGAGGAGTGACCCCTATGACGGGAAGAGTAGAAGGGCAGGTGGTTATTGTCACCGGAGCCAGTGGTGGTATTGGCCGTGCGGCGAGTGAGATTTTCGCTCGCGAAGGTGCCAGTGTTGTCGTTGCTGATTTGAACGTGGTTGGCGGTGAAGAAACCGCACACATCATTGAAAAAGCCGGTGGCAAGGCTATTTTCTTTAAGACCGATGTTTCCAGTGCTGCCGATACGGAAGCTGTTGTGGCTGGTGCTGTTGCCGAGTTCGGCGCGCTCAACTGCGCCTTTAATAATGCCGGTGTTGAGGGTGAGCAAGCATTGGCTGCTGATGCTACCGAAGAAAACTTCATGCTGAACTACAAGGTGAATATGCTTGGTGTTTGGCTGTGTATGAAATACCAAATTCAGCAGATGTTAAAGCAGGGCACTGGTGGTGCGATTGTGAATACCGCGTCTGATGCCGGTTTAATTGGAGTTAAAGGCCTCGGCCACTATTCCGCAGCCAAGCATGCCGTTATTGGTTTAACCAAGTCCACAGCACTGGATTACGCCACTAAAAATATCCGTGTCAACGCTGTTTGCCCGGGCCCAATTCGCACGCAAATGCTCGAGCGCGTGTTTGAAGAAAACCCCAAATTTGCCGATGCGATGATTTCAGCGCAGCCAGTTAAGCGTTTGGGTGAGCCTTCTGAAATTGGCGATGCAGCCGTTTATCTGTGTTCCAGTGCGGCTAGCTATATCACTGGCCACGCCTTGCCCGTTGATGGCGGCTACATGGCGACCTAAGAAAAACAGCTAAAAAATCGACTTCCCAGGGCCATTCCACTTTGTGTAGTATGGCCCGGGTTTAATAACAACTAGCCCGTTTTTTACGGGTAGGGAGAAAACTGAATGAAAATTAAGGCCGCAGTATTGCGCGGGGTAGATCAGCCTTTTGAGATCGAAGAGCTGGAACTCGCACCACCAAAAGAAAACGAAGTATTAGTTAAAACGACCGCCAGCGGTATTTGCCACAGTGACTATTCTGTCGCCCACGGCATTTTACGCTGCCCCTTTCCCATCGTCCTCGGTCACGAAGGCGCTGGTATTGTCGAGTCCGTTGGCCCCGGCGTTACCGATTTAAAACCCGGTGACAAGATTATCGCCGCACTAACACCCAGCTGCGGTAATTGCACTATGTGTAAAGAAGGCAAAGAGTTTATGTGTTCAGGCATGGGCAAATTGCTTACCGACTGCACCCAGCTCGACGGCACTACGCGTCATAAAACAGCCAGTGGTGAAGATGTTTATACCCTGTGTGGCGTTGGCTCCTTCGGTGAATACATGGTGATGCCGGCTGGCTCCGCCATTAAAGTACCGGATGATACCCCCCTCGATATCACTTGCCTGATCGGTTGCGGTGTTACCACCGGTACTGGTGCTGCGCTTAACACCGCGAATGTACAACCCGGTGAAGCAACGGCTGTTATTGGTTGTGGCGGTGTTGGCCTGTCCATTATTCAAGGCTGCCGCATTGCTGGTTCAACCATCATTATTGCGGTTGATCCTATGGAAGAGAAGCGCGAACTGGCTTTGTCTCTGGGTGCTACCCACGCCATTAACCCCTTTGAAGAAGATGCCGCAGCGAAAGTGAAAGAGCTGACCGGTGGCTTGGGTGTGCACTACGCCTTTGAAGCATTGGGTCGTGTTGAAACCATGGCGCAAACCTGGGAGATGATTCGTCCCACAGGTACTTGCGTGATTGTTGGTGTTGCTTCACTCGATCAGTCGGTGAAAATCCCCTCTGCTGGTTTATTGGCCGAGTATGAAATTCAGGGTTCTTGCTACGGGTCATCCACACCGAAGAAAGATATTCCCCGTTTTGTTGAACTGTATAAGAGCGGTGAGCTAAAGCTGGACGAAATGATTACCCAGCGTATTGGCCTGGAAGATATCGATCGTGCTTTTGAAGAAATGGGCCGCGGCGAAGGTGCCCGTTCCGTGATCATGTACGGTTAATTAACCCATTTACAGTTTAATTTCTAATGTCGGCCCACGGGTACGACGGGGAGAGAAATAATGAAAACAAAAGCCGCAGTGCTTTATGAAATAGATTCGCCTCTGGTTATTGAAGAACTGGAACTGGAAGGCCCGAAAGAAAATGAAATTTTAGTGCACTATACCGCCAGTGGTATTTGCCACAGTGACTATTCCTTTGCTCACGGTGTGCTGCCCACTCAGTTACCTGCCGTACTTGGGCATGAGGGCGCGGGTGTTGTTGAAGAAGTCGGTGCCAATGTAACCAACGTCAAAGTTGGTGACCATATTGTTGCCGCACTCACGCCTTCTTGTGGCAAGTGTACTTTCTGCCTTGAGAGCAAGCCGTTTCTTTGCGCTGAAATGTCCAAAGTTATCTGGGAAGGTTGCTTGCTTGATGGCACTAAACGCTTTAAAAATAGTAAGGGCGAAGATATTGGCCAACTGGTTAGTGTCGGCACCTTTTCTGAGCGCGCTGTTATTCCTGCAGGCATGGCTATTAAAGTTGATGATAAAGCGCCTCTCGATACTATTTGCCTTATCGGCTGTGGTGTTACCACAGGCGTTGGCGCGGCGTTAAATACTGTCGACATTAAAGAGGGTGACAGTTGTGCGGTTATCGGCTGTGGTGGTGTTGGCTTGTCCATCATCCAGGGCTGCCGTATTGCCGGTGCGGGTCAGATTATTGCTATTGACCCGGTTGCTGAAAAGCGTGAGTTGGCACTGTCAATGGGCGCGACTATAGCAATCGATCCCACTGACATTAATATTGTGAAAGAAATTCGCAAGGTCAGTAAGGGCGGTGTTCACTTTGCTTTTGAAGCACTCGGTTTGAAAGTCACCATTGAGCAAGCCTGGGCTATGCCTCGCGTTACCGGTACGGCCGTTATTGTTGGCGTACCTAAAATGGATACCGAGCTTGAATTACCTGTATTGGGTTTCTTTGGCGAGAAGCACTTTAAGGGTTCTGCTTACGGCAGCTCAGTACCTTCAAAGGACATCCCCAAGTTTGTTGACCTGTATATGAAGGGTGATTTACAGCTCGACGAAATGGTGACCAAGCGTATTAAACTGGAAGATGTGAATACCGCTTTTGATGAAATGAGTCGTGGTGAAGGTGCCCGCTCTGTCATCATGCACGGCTAAGCCACGTTTATTTAATCTTTGATCTGTGTATAAGGGCTGTAAAGCCCTTATACACAGGGCTTAATATAAAGGGATAAAATAGTGAAAGAATTAACAACAACAGCATTTGTCGATGATTTTGTTTTTCTTGAAGGGCCGCGTTGGCACGATGGAAAACTCTGGGTGTCCGACATGTTCGGTAACACTGTTTATACAATCACTACTGATGGCCAGCGTACGGCGATGGCAACTTTTCCTAACCGTCCCTCCGGCATTAACTTTATGCCCGATGGCTCGGTGGTTGTGGTCTCCATGGCTGACCGTAAGTTAATGACTCTGGGTGAAAATGGTGCTTTGAGCGAATATGCTGATCTTTCAGGTATTCTTGAATACGACATTAACGACTGTGTTTGCGCACCCAATGGTGACATTTATGTCGGTACTTTTGGTTATGATGTTTTTGCTCACCAGGAGCCAAAGCCAGCAACGTTAACGCTCGTTAAAGCGGATGGCACTATCCAGACAGTGGCCGAAAACGTACATTTCCCTAATGGCGCGGTTATTACGCCCGATGGAAAAACACTGATTGTCGCTGAAACATTTGTCGGTCGTTTAACGGCTTTCAATATTGAAGCCGATGGCACATTAACGGGTCGCCGTGCCTTTGCTGAGCTGGGTGATTACACCCCCGACGGTATTTGCCTCGACGCCGAAGGTGCTATCTGGGTTGCTGCTTTTGAAAATGGTGAATTTATTCGCGTATTGGATGGAGGAGAAGTTACCCATAAAATCGATACTGGTGATCGTCGCGCCGTTGCCTGTAATCTGGGTGGTGTTGATGGAAAAACCCTTTACTGCCTGATTTATGATGGCAATTTAGACGATATTCCAGAGGGTAAGCGTAACGCCCTCATTGAAACGGCAACAGTTGACGTTGCTGGTGCGGGTTCGCCTTAGTCTTCTCTTGTTCGTTGAGTATAAAAAACCGGAGATATTTTCTCCGGTTTTTTTATGTTTTTTTTAAATCATGTGTTTTTTAAATTACGCAGTACATTACGCATGGTATCGGCTACTGCAGCAAAGGCATCGGGGGAGGGTGCTGCGTCAGAGTCAAAGTAGACACCAGCGCCTTCGACAATAGCTATTTTAGAGTAGTAACCGGCACCCGTAGCGATAAATCGCGAATTCAAGTAATAAGTGCAATCACCTGTGCCTTTGTGCTCTTCAGCGGCCAGTAAAGCAACAATTGAGGTGATAAATTCAGGCTTTAATAAAGGTCCGGTTTTATCATCCATCGCATCTTTAGACATGCGGGTCATCGCCATTGGCGCAATAGCATTTACCGTAATACCGCGTTTGGAGCCACTGAAGACTTTTACTACTTATCCTGCTTATGGGCGCGGTGAATGTGTCAAAGAATAGAGGATTCCGCCCTCAGACCAGACTTCTACAGGAACGCCGTCGATAGCAACAGACAGAGGTAGTTCGTTATTACCTACTTTGGGAATGTTCTCGAAATACTTGGGCCTGTGTTCAACCTGATAAAAAGTTTGAACGCTATTGTTTTCAGTGTCGAGCAGGCGCAGCTGGGCCGCTTTTATACCATTGATGGAACAATAGCGGCCGCCGAGTAATTTCCAACGTTGCTTGTCGAGCAGGCTCGATGGCTTAAGCTCAAAGCTCAGCTCACTGAAAAATTCTCGAACTTGTGAGTAGGAGTTCGACTGAATGGTGAGTGGCTTTAAGTGACTATGGTTGCTGGCGACTTCTGTGGCTACCGCCTGTATGTTTGCACTGTGGGGGCTTAACAGGAATGTCATTAACAATGCCAGGCTGATACAACTAATGGCCGCTGCAATAGAGCCTTTTACGCCGAAATAAGAATTTATTCTGCACTTCCATAAAGGGCTCGTTTCTTGCCCCGTGTTTTTTACACCGCTATTAGAGGGCTTGTCGACGTTCTCGCTTTTCCCGCTGATTATTAAATTATTTAATTGTTCATGTTGTGTGTTGCTCAGTGTTTTGTCTGTATAAAATTGATGAACACTTTGTTTTAGCTTCTGGTTCATAGCGCTATACCTCCAGATACTTGTTTATTGCTGGCATCATAATTCTGTATTTTTTTACGTAGACGAAAGATGCGGGACAGTACCGTCCCCTTAGGAATGCCCAGTAGATCGGCGACTTCCTGGGTGGTGTATTCTTCGACGGCCCATAGAAAAAGCATTTCTCGTTCCGCGGTGCTGATTTCTGCCATGAGTTTGTTTAAGTGATGGCTATCTATTGAAAGACTTTCCAGGGTGGTAATGTCGAAATCGACACTATGCTGGTCTTCGTCAAAGGCTTCGTGTTCAAAACGCTGTTGTCGCCGATATTGATCAATAAAGGTATTACGAATAATTCGATAGAGGTAAGCATCGGCAGTGTCAGCCTGAGCTGGCGACTGTTTCAGTAGTTTTTCAATACCGCTTTGTAACAGGTCGTAAGCATCTTGCTCATGACGTGTTAAGGCATAGCAATATTGATAAAAGCGATTGAGACGGTCGCGATCAAATTCCATTATTCGCCTCTGTTCATTCTTGTATGCAACTAGATGGTGTCTCGGTTTTCAGGGATGAGGTTTCAAGGGCTAAAGTTTCAGAGAGCGCTACCCATCCTGCACTTATCCATTGAGGGAGTAATGTGTCCGGTTCAAGCCCCAGGGTTTCGCTTAGCGTAACAAAATGACTGAGTGGCATTGTCGTGGTAGTCATTTTTTGTAAAAGCTGGAATTGTGCATGCGCTATCGGTAGCGTTACCAGCTGTAGTTCATGGTTTCTATAAAGCAGGCAATGCTCTGTATGTTCAATATTCAGCAGCTGTAGTTGCTCAAGATTTCCCTCCTCGTGTATGTGCCATATTTTGCTAATGGGATAGGGCGATGTAAAAACACGACAGTGTTTGTTGAGTGTGACTATTAATAAATCAGAACTCATTTCAGAGTTCACTTTAGAGGCACCCGACAGATCGTTGGCGGGAGGGCCTGGTGCATAGTAAATACTTTGGTACAAATATTCATATTTGGCCATGTCGGGTAGATAGGGCAGTGCGGAATATCTGGGGTCGTTGTTTGTTAGTGCCATTAAATGGGCGGAAAAGCGACTACCGTATTGATTAATATCCTGGTTTGTCGATGGTGAAAGCGCAATATACCTGACGGCTTGCTGGCGAAAAGCGTCGTTGCCTATCAGTTGACGGCAGACTTTGTAACATTGCTCTAGTGTATTAATTAGCGTTCCCTGATAGTTGTTTTGATAAATACCCAGAGCATCGTCGTTACTGATCATTGGTGTTTTACGCAAGTGCCCCTGCATTTTCTTATTGGCCAGGGTATCGCCATTAATGGCTGAAATGAGCTGGGTCTGCCAGTGTTTAAGATCCAGTAAGGTGTGAGTAGATGCCTCTTTTCTGGTTTTCACCGGCGCTACAAATTCTTTTTCAAAAGTGGATATTTGCCTGTGTGACAGTATCTGTTGGCGTATTGATTCCGCTTTTTGTTGTTCGCCAATAAGGTCAGTAAGGGGCGGCAGGTCGTTATCCCACTCAACAAGCGCGGGTACATTGGGTAGCACTTCTAAGACCTGTTTAAATAGCTGCCATACAGGCTCTGATACCGGGTTGTTGTGGGCATCAATTAAAATACCCTTATGCTGTTCAAATCCGGCGAGGTGAATTTCGGCAACTTTATCCCAGGGTATATGGTAAAGATAATCATCACACTTTAAATGACGATTGTACTGGCTAACATAAATATTGTTCACATCGAGTAACAATTGACAGTTAGATTCACGTACCAGCTGTTGTAGAAATTCAGCTTCACTAAATGTATTCGATTGACTGTCGATGTAGGAGGATGGGTTTTCGATTAAGAGGGCCTCGCCAAAAAAATCTTGAACAATATTCAGACGTTCCACCACATGCTTTAAGCTTTCATCGGTATAAGGCAGGGGTAGCAAGTCATGGGAATAGATACCCTGGGCATGGGTAAAGCATAAATGGTCAGACAGCCATATTGCGCCGGTGCGTTTTTTCAAGGTCTTTAACTCTGCCAGATAATCGAAATCAAGGGGGGCATAAGCCCCTATGGATATACCGACGCTGTGCAGGGTGAGTGGATAGTGCTCCGCGATTGTGTCGAGCTGATAGGCTGGCATTCCACCAGCCCCCATAAAATTATCCGCCAGTACTTCCATCCAAGGAATATCGGGCTTAGTTTCCATAATCGAACGCCAATGGGGACTACGGAAGCTAATACCCGTGCCCTTAATCGCTATGTCTTTAATCATCGTCACTTGAATTCAGGGCGGCTTCTTTGTGGTTTAGAATAAATCACTTTTTGGCAGGTTTCAGGGCCGCAACAATACCGGCGGTGATTTTTTCACAGCTGCCCTGGGGTAGATAAACCCATTCACTATCAAGGTTGTCGTCCTTTGCCTGGCCCGCACATCCGTGACTACCATTAAGTGCGCCACAATCATTTTTCCCCGCTTTGGCAATACCTGCGCATTTCTCCCAGGATTCAGGCTGGTCTGGTACGGCATGGGCGGTGCCACTTAGGCCAAGAGCCATCAAACTGGCGACGGTTGCTGCTAATAGTGTATTACTGTTACTCATCGTTATATCCTCTGGTGTGGGTAGACAGGCCGGATGATATGCCTGCAATGATAAGACGAACGAGCTTGCCCTTTGATTCCCTTTTTTAATTATTTCAGTGATTCTTACATCCTGTAAACAGCAGTTGGATGGCTAGATTGCATTCATGACGACAGGGTGATTGAAAAATAACAAATGAGTAAACATTGTTGATTGAGCTATCACCCCTGTTAATTACCACGTTAACAGCCGTCGCCTTTGTTGCCGGCTTTATTTCATCCATCGCCGGTGCTGGCGGTTTGTTGACCCTCCCCATTTTACTTTGGGCGGGCTTGTCACCGATTAACGCTCTGGCTACTAATAAAGTACAAAGCTCCCTTGGCTCTTTATCGTCAAGCTGGAATTTCTACCGCAAGGGCCATTTGAATTTATATGAAATCCGCTGGTCATTGGGCCTCGCATGGTGCGGCGCAATTGTCGGCACTCTTACTGTACAGCAGGTGGGTAACGACGTATTAGTACAGCTTATTCCTTTGCTGTTGATCGTCATTGCCGTTTATTTTTTGCTCTCCCCGCGAGTCACTGATCACAGCACCGCACCCCGTCTTGGCTCTATACAGTTCGCTTTTCTGGCGGCCTTGCCCATGGGTTTTTATGGCGGCTTCTTTGGCCCTGGCATGGGTTCTATTCTGCCTTTCCTTTTTGTCTGGCTGTGTGGCTATAACCTACGCAAGGCCACCGCGCAAACCAAGGTGATGATTCTACTGGTCAATGGCAGTTCAGCCCTGCTATTTGCCCTGCGTGGTGATGTGCTTTGGGAATTGGCGCTATGCATGTCCGTCGCGCAGATCATCGGCGCCCGTATAGGCTCGAATATGGTGATTAGCCGTGGGGTGGTTTTGATCCAGCCTTTGATTGTCGTGGTGACGATGGCGTTGGCGGCAAAGCTGCTATTTTTTAAATAAGATAGTTGTATGTTTTTCGTCTGGCTAATAAGAAGCGCATAATGGACGATTGAAGTGTTTCGAAACTATTGAATGGAGCCGTATGTGGGAGCCTTAAAAGGAATTATTATTAGCTTGTTAATATCAGGCTTTTTCACTAGCTATACAATTGCGGCGAATAATAATGACACTGAAGGTGAGGGGGTCGAGCTTCTACTTGAGGCGCTAAAAACTGATAGTGCGAATCTTGATTTATTGAATAAATACATCGTCAGTGTCGATAAAACAAATAGAAAATCGCTAATCTTTAGACGTGATGAGCGTAGTTTTGATCTGCTAGCTGAGTTTGATGCTCTGGTGGTCGAGTTTGCTAACTTGCCTGAAAAGTCGCCGTTGAGGAGCAAAACTGAAGCAGCCTTGATAAAGTTCGGTGCAGGCATTGGGGAAGCTGTTATCACTCGCATTGTGGAAATTCGTCAGCGAATTATTGATGCTAATGTCGGGCTTGATAAGATCAATGGCGGATCATTGATCGCACAGCAAGCCTATATCGACTCCCTTGGCGCCATTCATAGTCTGTATTACAAGGCGTTGGCTGATCATCTCGACAGTCGAAAAACCCTTGGCCTATCCTCAGACAGTATGCTCGAACAAATTACGCCAGACCTTTATCTGTATGCCGAAATAATGATGGGGCGAATTGAGGAAAGTCGTGCGATCCTAAAAGAGGTGAAGTCTCGATCTAAATCAGATTCGACAAATGCGGATATTGCTACGACACGGAATGATCTTACCGCCACTCATGCGCTGGCCTTAAACAGGCTTGAAAGTGTTATTTTGGTACTCGATCGCCTCGAGCTGGATAGCTCGCATTACAAAGCCATTATGTTGACGCAGTCTGACAGCCTCTCGGTTAGCTTTTTTTCGCTGAAGGCTTTTGGGGCTGTATTGAATGACAGTCTGGCATCACTTAAAGGGGTGCTGGCAGACAGCGGCCCGGATATGTTTTTCCGGATATTATTTTTTGTTGTAGTGATACTTTTGTCTCGAATGTTTTCACGTATTATCAAGCGTGTAGTGCGTGCAGGCTGTGATCGCTCTTCACTCGATCTGTCGGCGTTGCTCAAAGATATTTTTGTTTCCACTTCAGGCGGTCTTGCCATGATAGTGGGGATATTATTGGCGTTGTCCCAGCTTGGTATATCCATTGCCCCGATGTTAGCCGGTTTGGGTGTTGCTGGATTTGTTATTGGTTTTGCCTTGCAGGACACCCTCGGTAACTTTGCCGCGGGTGCGATGATTCTTATCTATCGCCCCTATGATGTTGATGATTTTGTCGAGGTCACGGGGGCATCCGGTCTGGTGAAAAAAATGAACCTGGTGTCGACAACGATAACCACCTTTGATAATCAAACCCTGGTCGTGCCCAACAGTAAAATATGGGGGAATGTCATCAAGAATGTTACTGCACAGAAGGTTCGCCGTGTCGATCTGGAATTCGGCATTGGCTACGGTGATGACATTGAAAAAGCCGAAAGAGTACTTGCCGATGTTGTCAGTAACCATGAACTGGTACTGCACAAGCCTGAAACGAATATCAAGCTGCATACGCTCGGCGACTCATCGGTTAATTTTGTGGTGCGCCCCTGGGTCAAGACTGATGATTATTGGACTGTGTACTGGGATATTACCCGTGAAGTTAAACTGCGTTTTGATCGAGAAGGAATATCCATCCCCTTTCCACAGCGAGATGTACACTTGTATAGCGAGCAAGTTTCATCTTGACGGGTGCTTAGTCCGTTTCGAAAAGACCCGGCAAAATAAGCCCGCCTAGCTAGGCCAGGAAGCAGTAAGCCAATGCTGGCCCCTGTATGTTGACTGATGTCTTTAGCTGAGCGAATGGATACTCTTTGTTGAAAGATGCATGTGTAGTGTCAATAAAGTCAGGAGTATTTTCCTGATTCAAAACCTGCTACTTCCACGATTGCGCATGCCGAACAGCCTGATGCGTGGCTGTTATTGCTCAAGACTTGAGCCTTGGCGACTTACTGATATACTGTCTATAAATACAGTATTTTTCTTGTGTGGTGCAAGTGAGTGCTATTCTTCTAGTATAGGTAGTAACAGTGAATATCACCTCTCTAACCCCTGCGGGTGCGCGCACGACAATATTGCTTCCACTTTACCTTAGTCGCATTGCAGCGGGTTTTCCTAGTCCGGCAGATGATTACCTCGATGATGGTTTAGACCTTAATGAGCATTTAATTAAGCACCCGGCGGCCACGTATTTTGCTCGCGCCGAGGGTGATTCAATGATTGAGTTGGGTATATTTACGGGCGATTTACTGATTATTGATCGTGCTATTCAAGCGAAAGATGGCGATGTGGTCGTGGTTGCCATTGATGGTCTATTGACGGTCAAACTACTGGATCTTGCCCATTCCCGTTTATTGCCCGCCAATAAATTATATCGGCCAATTGAAATATCCGCAGAATCTCAGGTGGATGTTGAGGGTGTGGTGGTTCATGCGGTGCATCATTTAAAGGGTGCAGGCAAAGGTGGGAATCATTGATCGGTCTGTGCGATATGCGCAGTTTTTACTGCTCCTGCGAGAAGGTGTTTCGTCCCGATATTCGTGATCGAGGCGTTGTCGTTACCTCTAATAATGATGGCGTAATAGTGGCGCTGGATGACCGAGCGAAAGCCGCAGGTATTAGAAAATTTGAGCCTTACTTTAAACAGCGCCAGCTTATTGAGCGCGCTGGTGTTCTAGCCTTCTCCAGTAACTATGAACTTTACGGTGAGGTCAGCGGGCGAATTATGGCCACCTTGGCCGAGTTGGTGCCCAATGGTATTGAGGTCTATTCCATTGACGAATGCTTTGTCGATTTTAGTGCCGTGCCCCGCGCCGAATTAAAAACTTTTGCGGCTATGCTGCGCGACACCATCTGGCAGCAGCAGGGCATCAAAATGGGCGTGTCGATTGCACCGACAAAAACCCTGGCGAAGCTCGGGCAGTGTGCAGCAAAACAGTATTCCCAGCTTGAGGGTGTTTGTGTGCTGGAACAGGCCCATCAATGGCAATGGCTGGCCGCGCGGGTGGACGTGAGCGAAGTCTGGGGTGTTGGCCGCAAACTAACGAAAAAGCTAAAGGCCAGGGCTCTGGGTACGGCAGGGGACCTGGCGATGATGACTCAGGCCGATGCCAGAGCTCTGCAAGGCATCACTTTGGCGCGCACGATTCGTGAATTACAGGGTGAACCTTGTATTGATGTTGATAGCCAGCCACAGCCGAAACAGACGATTATTTCCAGTCGCTCCTTTGGTCAAAAACAGACAAGCCTAAAGTCCCTGCAGGAGGCTGTGAGTCACTATGCCGTTAGGGCGGGTGAGAAGCTCCGGGCGCAGTCATCATTGTGTTTTCGCCTTTCGGTCTGCCTACAAACCAGTACTCACGATGCACAGCCCTATGCCGATGAATTATCGGTGAGCTTGCCCGGCGGCACGGCCGATAGTCGGGCGCTATCCCGGGCTTCTGTGGCGCTGGTGGCGACACTTTATCGGCCGGGTTGCACGTGTACGCCAAGGCTGGGGTGGCTCTGCACGACATTCGCCCACAGCAGTTGGCCCAGCGAGATCTACTAGCGCCCCAGCCGGAGATATCGGAACGTTTGATGAAGGCAATGGATGGCGTGAATCAACGCTTTGGTTCCGGTGCTATTAAATTAGCCCGGCAGGGTGGTGAGGGTAGTTTTGCTATGAAGAGGGCGATGAAATCACCCAGCTATTTGACGCGCTGGCAGGAAATACCGCGCATCAGGCTTGGCTAGCAGGAGGTTTTTGTTTTCGGGCCTAAGCTCAATTTTTTAGTTGTGTTCTTAAGTGTGCAGCCCACACTCAAGATGTTCCGCCGCTTTGGTGGGGTCGTGATATTCCACTTCACTAGGCAGGTCGTGCTCGAGCAGGTAATCAACCAGGTTCATGGTGGTGCAGTGGAAGGAGGGTGCGACTTTCGTGGTTGAGCGCACGGCATCCCAGGTGAAAATATCCTGTGACTTTCTGAATTCAGTTTCTTCACGACGAATGCCGTTGATCCACAGGTCTGGCTTTAATTCACGAAAAGCTCGTGTAAAAGGCTCCAGTTTCACTATTCTTGTAAATTCAGCGTGCTCGGCTGTACCAATTGCAGGAATACCCTCATAGCGGGCTTGCAGGTGGGCTGCTGAAAATGTCGGGTGAAAAATCTTAAGGTTCAAATCAAGGCGTTTAACCAACTGGTCGACGAAGCGATAGGTGGCGGCTGTATTAAAGCCTGTATCACACCAGACCACGGGTGTGCCAGGGCGAACCTTTTGTACCATGTGCAGTAGAACAGCTGAGTAGGCTGAAAAGCTGGTGCTGACGATAGGCTGCTTAGCGGCGTCGAGAGCAGTCGCAAGAATATCCATCGGCAAGGCGCCAGTCATGGCGCGGTTGGCCTCGCTGAGATCAAACAAGGCACTTGGCGCTGTTTGAGGGGGCTGGTCAATGGATGGTTTCTGTGCAGCTACAAGGCTCATAGTCTATCTGCTAAAGGTGTTTGATTTTGAGGGGGCGATTAAAACGCTGTCGACCTGACAAGTAAAAGAACACTTTTCAATATGCTTATTGCTAATCGAGAATTAAAGAATATCAAAAGGCGTTCTTAGAAGTGATTGGCTGCAGTGTGTTGTTCTTGAAATCGCCGTCGCTAGGGCAAAGTCGAATGAGTCAGCGCCGGAGCCTTGAAGGTGTAAAGAGGGGTGTTATAAAAAGTCAGCAGGCACAAAAAAGCCCGACACGAAGTCAGGCTTTTTGCAGGTGTTTTTCAGCTTTAAACTACCTGTTTTAAATATGGTGCACTCGGGTGGATTCGAACCACCGACCGCCCGGTTCGTAGCCGGGTACTCTATCCAGCTGAGCTACGAGTGCAGAGGGCGGCACTATAGGGAAGTGGCCGCTTTTCGTCAAGATAAATTATACTTTTAATGCTTTCCTGAAGGCTTTTTCGTAGATTTCTTTATACACCCCGGTTTTGATCGGCCCAGTAGGGTGCGCGCAGTTCGCGACGCAAAATTTTACCACTGGGGTTGCGCGGTAATTCGGGGATAAAGTCGATGGACTTGGGGGCTTTAAAACCGGCAATTTGGGTGCGGGCGTAGGCGATGATTTCCTCTTCGCTGAGTTCAGCGCCGGGTCGCAGTACCACGCAGGCTTTAATGGCTTCACCCCATTGCTCATCGGGTATGCCGATTACCGCAACATCTAGAACAGATTCATGGCTTTGTACGGCATTTTCTACTTCAGCAGGATAAACATTTTCACCACCAGTGATGATCATATCCTTAACGCGGTCTTTGATGAATAAAAAGCCTTCTTCATCCATATAGGCAGCGTCGCCTGTGTGGTACCAACCGTCGACGACTGTTTCACTCGTCGCTTTGGGGTTGCGCCAGTAACCCTTCATAATCCAGTCGCTTTTGATAAGGATTTCGCCGACTTCGCCGTTGGCTACGCTATCGCCATTACTATTGATGACTTTTACTTCACTGCCCAAAGCAGGCTTACCGCATGCGCGTAACTTCTTTCGCTCAGGGGCGTGGTCTTCGGGGGCAAGCATGCTGACCAGGCCATAATTTTCTGTGGCACCGTAAAGCTGCATAAAGTCAGAACCAAACACTTCACCTGCTTCAACCAGTACCGATTCAGAAATGGGTGAGGCGCCGTAGTAGAGTCGCTGTAGATTGCTGTAGTCGCGTTCGCGTACTTTAGGTTCTTGCAGCATCATTTGTATCATTGCGGGTACAAATAAGGCGTGGGTGATTTTGTCATTGCTTAAGCTGTCGAGCACGATAGTGGCATCGAATTCCGCCAGTAGGTGGACATGGGCGCCACACAACAGCGGTATAATAGTCAGGTTAATGCCGCCCACGTGAAACAAGGGCAAGACATTAACAAAGCGGGCGTTGGCGTCAACATCGAGAATACTGCCTTCGACGAAGGCGTTGAAAGCATTGACGTAACCCTGGTTGGTGAGCTGCACACCTTTGGGCAGACCGGTGGTGCCGCTGGTGTAAAGCTGGAGAATATCGTCATCGCCTTTAAGGGCAACATCGGGGCGCTGCTTGGATTGCTGGTCGCGCCAGCTTGTGTAGTCGATCCAGCGATCGTGACCGCCATCGATGGCGATAATGTTTTTGATGAATGTTAGATCGCTTTCGATCGTTTCAATAATGGGATAGAAATCCTTGCCGACAAACAGGGTGCTGTTTTCAGTGGCGTTCAGGATTTGCAGTATTTCGGGGCCGGCCAGACGCCAGTTAACACCGGCAGTGGCGAAAGCCGTTGCGCTAGCGCCGATAAAGATTTCAAAGAATTCAGGGGAATTTTTCGCTAGATGCGCGATACGATCCTGATGCTCAATGCCGAGCTCAAGTAAGCCGTTGGCGACCTGCCAGCTGTGCTCCATCAATTCGTTATAGCTAATGTCCTGGCCTTCAAATGTGATGGCGGTGTGTTCGGGCTGGCTGTGCTGAAGTGCTTGAAACTTGTCGGCAAAAAACATGGAGTCTCCCAATAAAATCTATTAATAATATCTATGCTTAAGCTAGTGGCGGAGCAGTCTAATACTTGAACGTTTGTTCTTCAAGTTTGTGACGTATTCCCTGTTAGCACTCGGCAATAAATACTGCTCTGCGCGGTGCGGGATGGCCCTCAAAAGTGCGCTTGTTATCACTGGGGTCGAGAAAGTCGGGCAAAGACTCAAAGTGCATCCATTCAGTGCTGCGCTGTTCATCGGCACTGGTGTCGCAAACATCAACCAGGCGTGGGTTTTTAAAGCCGCACTTGCGTAACCAGCTGAGCATAGTGGCTGGGCTGGGTATAAACCAGACATTGCGCATCTTTGCGTAGCGGCCCTCGGGTACCAGTACCTGACCTTCGTCGCCCTCAATAACCAGGGTTTCTAACACCAGCTGGCCGCCATTTTTAAGGCAGTCTTTGAGTTCGAGCAGGTGGCCGATGGGCGAGCGGCGGTGATAGAGCACGCCCATGGAAAATACCGTGTCGAAGGCTTTTAGCTCGCTGGGCAGGTGTTCTATGCCGAGGGGTAGTACATCTACCGGTAACACATCGACGGGCGGGTTGTTTGATTCGGCCTTGGGAATAAAAGATTTAAGCGCATAAAACTGATGCACGAAGCGCGGGGAGGGGTCGATGCCAATCACCCGCTGTGCGCCCTCGCCGAACATGCGCCAGCAGTGGTAGCCGTTGCCGCAGCCGATGTCGAGTACCAGCCTGTCTTGCAGAGGGGCGATGTGGGGCAGCAGGCGATCCCATTTCCAGTCAGAGCGCCATTCGGTGTCGATGTCCAGACCAAACAATGCGTAGGGGCCTTTGCGCCAGGGGTGGAGTTCCATTAACGCGGCACGTAATTCTTCTTGCTGTTGCGGGCTGCAATCGCTGGCCTCGCCGATGCGTACGCCTTGCTTGAAATCGCAACTGCTGGCAGTAAGTGCGGGTAATTGCTCAAGGCTTTGCTGCCATTGGGGTAGATCGCCCCAGCGTTGCTGGCTGAGCTGTTGGTCTATTTGTTCGGGTAGTTGCTCGGCCCATTGTGTGAGCGTGCTTTTCTTGAGCGTACTTTGCTGAGCGCCGAGCTGGTGGAGTCCGGCGATCAAGTCTTGATAGTCGATCATTGAATACTCGCTTATGTGATAGCTACTGAGTTGATGGCCATTTACTTGATAGCAAGCAGTGATGCGAAGTTAAAACACTGGAACCATATGTCGATGCTGTTAAAGCCGACGCTATTGAGTCGTTGGCGGTGCTGGTCGAGGGTTTCGGGAATGAGTACGTTTTCCAGTGCTGAGCGCTTTTGCGCGACTTCCAGTTCAGAGTAGCCGTTGGCGCGTTTAAAGCTGTGGTGCAGCTCTATCATCAGCTGGTTTAAATGGGCATCGGCGAAAGCGATTTTTTCCGACAGAATCAGTATGCCGCCGGGTAGCAGGGCATCGTAAATACGCTGCATTAATGCACTGCGGGCCTCGGGGGACAGAAATTGCAGGGTGAAGTTGAGTACCACCATTGAGGCATTGTTGATAGGGCTGTCGAGTAGGTCGGCACAGATTAACTCTACGGCGGTGTCGCTTTGTTCATGGGCGAGGATGGTGGCGCAGTGCTCAATCATCGCCGGGGCATTGTCGATAGCGACGATACTGCAGTCGGGCACTTGAATATGCTGGGCCATGGCCAGTGTCGATGCACCGAGGGAGCAGCCCAGGTCGTAACAGGTCGACTGGGGTTGGGCGTAGCGTCCGGCCAGCGTACCGGTCATGGCGATAATGGTTTCGTAGCCGGGCACGGAGCGTTGGATCATATCCGGGAATACGGCGACCACATCGGCGTCAAACTTGAAGCCGGCAATATCGGCGAGGGGGCGGGAAAATAATTTATCGTGGTTCACGGTATGTTTTCTGTGGGTTGGGTGCCGGAGGGTGTGGAGGTGAGGGATGCTCTCTACTCATGACGCGCTGTAAATACGTCCCTGTACGCTCGATGTCGGCATCCCTGCCTCCGACGGTCATGAGCAGAGAGCATCTCTCCCTATTTAAGCTGTGTGCAATACGTAATCTACAGTGTAAACAGCTCTAGATTTAAAGCATCGAGCTTAGCCGCGCTATCAGCATTGGTAATCACGGCAGTACTGCATTTGTCATCGCTCAGGTATTCACGGCCGACACGCTGCAGATCATCCAGCTTCACTTCGCGCACCTGATTACGGAAGGCTTCGCGTTGCTCGCGGCCACGGCCGTAGAGTTCAGAGTGGAAGCTTTGCTTGGCTTCACCCGCCGGGGAGGAGGGTTTGTCGATACCGGAAACGACACCGAGGATGGCTTCTTCCACCTGTTGCCATTGGTGCTTCTCTTCCTGGAGCCAGACCAGCGAGGCCTGGAAGTCGTCGAGAGTCCCCTCGATGCGGGGATCGCGATAGGAGAAGAAACGGAAGGCACCGCTGCTGTTGTCCTGCCCGGCACCGCCGCCGTAAGCACCACCCTGTTCGCGAATGGCGCGGTGTAAATAGCCGTTGCGCAGGAAGCCGCCGAGCACGCTCAGTGGTGCGGCGTCGGCATGACCCATGGGCACAGTGGGATAGGCGCGGGCGCAGAAGTTGACCTGAGTGCTGGTGGCCCAAAGTTGTTGGCTTGGGATGCAGAGCTCGGGGCGACTAAAGGGCGTAAAGGCCGAACCGTCACCGGGCTGTAGTGTGTCGAGAAAGGCTTTGGCAAATTCACTCATCTGTTCTTGTTCGCCCACCAACAGTGCTTGTCGGGGAGACTTTAAAAACAGGGCGTGCATGTCGGCCAGTTTAGCGGCAAAGCTGGCCAGCCCTGCCTGTTCATCCAGACTGCTGTCGAGTTGCTTGGTGAGGCGAATGCCTTCCATGCCGCCCCAGCGATGAGACAACCAGGCACCGGGACTGGCATTACTGGCAGCGGCGGCCATGGCGAGAGTGTGACCGTTGCCGGTCACACTGCTTTCGCGGCGGGCGCGAATCTGGGCGATAAGTTCACGCAGACGGGGTAGTTCGTCGAAACGAACGGACTCGAAAGTCGCATTCATAAGTTCACAAAGCGCCTGCTGATTGTTTGCTAAGCCTTTGGCACTTAACACTAAATGACCGCTTAGACTTTGCAGATTGTTGACTTCGCAGCGCACCGAGGCGTGGGTGCTGATAGAACCGCAAACTTGCGATTGCCAAAGCTGAGTGGCGAGATAGTCTTTGTCACCAACGCCCAGCTCAGTGAGGCAGCTGGCGTAAAGAGGCAGCAGGTCAATTTGCTCGTCAGTGAGTGCGGGTAGTGCAACCAGTAATTGCTGGTAAACCAGACCGTTGGTGCCAACCTCGTACTGGGTTAGCGGCAGTGCGCCCTGGCTTTTACTTGTGGCGCTGACATAGGCCAACTCCGGGGAGATATCTTCAAGCCCAACCTTGGGCAGCACGCCTTCGTCATCGGCCTGCATTTGACGCTCATTTAAGGCGGCGGTTTGACTGATGATCTCCTGCTTCTCAGTATCGCTGAGCTGGGCTTTGATAGTGGCCAGTTGCGCGGCTTCACTTTTTTCCCGCCGTGCTGACAGGGCAGGCTCGGGGCGCAGCGTCAGGCGTACGCGGTGGGGGTTGTCGACCAGCAGATCGCGGGCCAGTGATTTAATAAACGCGGGGTCGGCGATGGAGGCACGCAGCTCAGCTAATACAGGCTCAAGGTCGAGTAGGGCAATGGGGTCACCGCGGTGGGTGGCGCTGGTCAGCGAGGTCAAAATTAATTGCAGACCATAGGGATAGCCGTCACCGCCCACTTCTCGCTGTTGTAATTCCAGTTGATGCAGAGAGGCTTCGACCTGCTCTTTGGCGACGCCGTTTTCGGCGACATCGCGTAGAACACCCATCACCAGGTTTTCCAGCTCGATGGCTTTTTCGGGTTCGCTGCCTTCTATACCGCAAACGAAACACATCTCTTTTTGCGAGTCATCCAGTCCGCACAAAGGCGATGGCGAGCTGCCGAGGTCGCTGGTTTCGAGGGCTTTAAGCAGTGGCGAGGCACTGTTGTCGAGCAAGATGCTATTCAGTAAGTGGGCCTGCATGCAGGATTTTAAATCAGTCGCCTTGCCCAGTAACCAGCTAATAATAATGTGGGTTTTGTTGTCAGTCGAACCCTCTTCGTCGAAGGCGTAGGACTCTTCGACGGCAATCGGTGCCAGATAGCGCTTCTCGTCGGGCACGGAGATGGTTTCCGCCAGCGGCTCGAAGCGGTTCAGTGCCTCGCTTTCAAAGTTTGCCTGGTGCTCCGCAGCGGGAATATCGCCGAAGGTCATAAAGGTGGCATTGCTGGGGTGGTAGTGGGTTTTATAGAACTCGCGCAACTGCTCGTAGCTTAAGTCGGGAATCGCCGCCGGGTCACCACCGCTGTTGTAGTGGTAGGTGGTGGTCGGGTAGAGATAGGTGCAGAGGGTGTGCCACAGGGTCGAGGTGACAGAACTCATTGCGCCCTTCATTTCATTGAAGACAACGCCTTTGTAGACTAAATCGGAGTCGCTATTTTCAGCTTCTTCAAACTCCATGCGGTGACCTTCCTGGGCAAAGTCCAGGGGGTCGAGTCGAGAGAAAAAGACAGCATCAAGATAGACTTGCAGCAGGTTGTTAAAGTCTTTTCTATTCTGGCTGGCGAAAGGGTAAGCCGTCCAGTCAGAACTGGTGAAGGCATTCATAAAGGTATTCAGCGAGCGGCGAATCATCATGAAGAAGGGGTCGCGCACCGGGTACTTTTCACTGCCACACAGGGCGGTGTGCTCGAGGATATGGGCTACACCGCGAGAGTCTTCAGGCACCGTGCGCAGAGCCACCAGAAACACGTTTTCATTGTTGTCGGTGGCGATATGAATATGCTGAGCGCCGGTTTTAATGTGGCGGTATTCGCTGACATCGAGGTCGAGTGATTCAATGCGCTGGCTGCGCAAAAACTGAAAAGCGGGATGAGCGGGAGCATTCATAAACAGCTTACCTGGGTGTTAATAGGGGTTAGGTGCGGCCTTGCTTAAGGGTCGTGCAATAGAGCAGAGCCTGGAGAGCAGTGGCCAAAATTATTGGGCTTTATTCTACTCTGCGCAGGGCTCGTGTGGTGAAAATTTTTAGCGAGTTTTCACGGGGCTTTAGTCGCTGAAGGCTGCGGCTAAAGCCCCGTGAAAGAAGGGTTATTTGAGCTTGCGGGCAAACAACGCAAAGGCGATATCCCAGTGGCGCTCGGCGGCGTCGTGGTTGTACATCATGCGCTGGGGAAAGGCGAAGCCGTGCTCGGTGTTGGGCACTTTTTCGAGCACGTAGTCGATATTGTTTTCACTCAGGCAAGCGTCAAGGGCTTTAATTTCGGCATCGGGCACATAAGGGTCGTGGGCGGCAAAACCGAAATACAGTGTGCAATCGCTCGTAATGTTGGGAATCAACAAGTGGGCCGAGTCGCTCTGCCCGGTGACGTGAGAGACACCGTAGAGGGAGGCCATGGCTTTAAAGCGCTCGGGGAAACTGCCGGTCACAGCGAGGACAAACTTGCCGCTCATGCAATAACCGATACAGCCCATGGGGCCGGGCAGGGCGTTGGGGTGAGCGTCGAGCCAGTCAATGATGGCGCGGGTGTCGCTAATAATCATGCCGTTGGTGTGGGCGTCGAGCATGGCCATCATTTGGTCGCCGGGGTCGCGCACGCCGTAGCGGTAGTAAAGGTTGGGGATAATCGCGATATAACCCTGGGCGGCGATGCGGCGCACAAAGTCGTAGAGCTCGTCGCGCACACCGGGGGCATCCATGTAGAGAACCACTGGAGGATAGGTGCTGCCATCATCGCCCGCAGGCCAGGCGACAAAGCATTCCATCTCGCCGTCGGGAGTTGTGATATTGACGAAGCCTTCGTTTAAGGGTGTTTGCGTGCTCATAAATGGGTTCTGCCTTTTTTTAAAAGTCGGGGTGTTGGTTTAGCTCCGTATAGAATTGATCACACCCTGTGTTTCCAGGGCATCGATATCCTCATTGGAGTAGCCAAGTATTTCACTAAGAATTTCCTGATTATGTTCGCCAACGTAACTCGCTGTTTGCTCGGGTATATCGGGAAAGGCTGAAAAACGCAGGGGTGTTCGGGGGATTTTTAGTTCGCCCCAAACAGGATCGACAATCGTGCGAAGCATGTTGCGGGCTTTGGTGTGAGGATGCTCCATGACTTCGGGCACGGTAAGCAGTGGCGCACAGGGTATGTGGGCATTCTCTAAAATCTTCAGTGCAGTATCGGGGTCGCCAATCGTGTCGAGCCAGCTTTGCACGATGCCGTTGAGGGCATCTTTGTTGAGCCCTCGTGCGGCAAGGTCGGCAAAGCGAGGGTCACTCAGTAGATCTTCACGATCGATTGTTTTGGCCAGGTTTTCCCACTGGGCGCCCAGGGCGATGATGAACAGGTAGCGTTCCCCGCATTTGAAAATACCGGCAGGGGCAGCCACGTTGTGGGTGGCACCCGAGCGTTTAGGGATGTATGTGCCTCCTGATGCATCGTGGAGCTGTACGTTCATATCGTGGTAGCTGAATAATATTTCCTGCAAGCAAAGATCGAGGTGTTGTCCCTCGCCACCGCGAAAGCGATGGAAGAGAGCGGCGACAATAGCGGCGTAGGCGTGGGTGCCGCTGGATACGTCACCAAAGGTGAGGTCGGCAAAAACCGGTGTCCTGTCAGGTTCGCCGTTCAGGTCGAGAATGCCGGCATAGGCTTGCCCGATGAAGTCATAGCCGGGCAATTGCGCTAAGGGGCCGTCCTGGCCGAAGCAGGAAATGGAGCACATCACCAGGTTGGGGTTAATGGCCTTTAACGTTTCCCAGTCCATGTTGTGACGCTTCATGACACCGGGCGTGAAGTTTTCGACCACTACGTCGGCATTCCTGATTAAGTCGTGGCAAATCTTTTGCGCTTCGGGTTGAGCCAAGTCCAGGCTCAGGGACTTCTTGGCTAGATTGTGTTGCACATAGAATGCGCTACGGCCCTCTTTGTGCATGGGCAGCATACGCGCGGGGTCACCCGTTAAGGGCTCAATTTTAATGACTTCGGCACCGTGCTCAGCGAGCATTTTTGTGCAGTGTGGGCCTGCCACATAGTGTGAAAAATCGATGACTTTAATGCCTTCAAACATGGACTGGGGGGCCATGGGTAACTCCTGTTTTTAATCGTTATTATTTTTTGGGGTCTATTTTTAAGGTGTTTTTAGTGGCAGTGATTTATTGAGGCAACTTGCTGAAGGATGAACCGGGTGCTGAATAAGTATCAGCACCCGGTTCATTGGATGAGTTTTAACAAGCTGTTAAGTGTTTATATGTTTTTTTGGCTCAACACGCCCGCTGCGTTCAGCTCAGCTATTTTTTCTTCTGAGTAACCAAGTTGCTCACGCAGAATTTCTTCGTTGTGCTCACCGAGGAAACTCGCTTGCAGTTCAAGCCGCTCGGGGTACTGAGAGTAACGCAAGGGTGCGCCGGGGATTTTGACATCACCAAAGGCACGGTCGTTAACGGTTTGTACAATGCCCCGTTGCTTCATGTGAGGGTGCTCCATGACCTCTGGCACGCTTAATATAGGCGCGGCAGGGACATGATTTTCCTCAACCAGAATACGCACGGCTTCGGTGACGTCGCTAACCGTGCTGAGCCAGCGTTCAATTTCGACGGTAATCGCATCACGGTGCTCGTTGCGCGTTAGCGGTGTCGCGAAGCGAGGGTCTTCGAGCCACTCTTCTTTGCCGAGTAATTTCAGAAGATTATTCCACTGAGCACCCAGGGCAACAATAATCAGATAATCCTCTTTGCATTTAAACAGGCCGAGGGGGGCGATAAAGGCGTGCTGATGGCCGCTGCGCTGGGGCACCTGAGCACCGCCGGAAGCATCGTAAACCTGCACATTCATTTCGTGATAGCTGAACAAACAGTCGAGCAAAGCGATATCGAGGAACTGACCGCCGCCGCCCATGGCCTTGTGGTAAAGGGCGGTAACGATGGCACCGTAGGCGTGAGCGCCGGTAGAAATATCACCAAAGGCCATACCTGATAACGCAGGGTAGCCATCGGCGGCACCGGTCATGCCTAAAATACCGGAATAGGCCTGACCGATGTAATCAAAGCCGGGCAGTTTCGACAGCGGGCCTTCTTGCCCCAGGCAGGAGATGGAGCACATGATGACATCGGGGTTGACCTTACTGACAGCCTCCCAGTCCAGATTGAATTTCTTCATCACGCCGGGCGTGAAGTTTTCAATCACCACGTCGACCGTTTTAATGAGTTCGTGGCAAATGTCCTGAGCTTCTTTTGTCCGTAAATCCAGACTTAAACTTTTCTTGCCCCGGTTGTGCTGAATGAAATAGCCACTGCGCTCGTCTTTAAGGACGGGCAGGTGGCGAGCGGCTTCACCCATTTGCGCTTCAACTTTAATGACTTCAGCACCGGCTTCGGCCATCAGGCGAGTGCAGTGCGGCCCGGCTACAAAATGGGAGAAGTCGAGAACCTTTACACCTTCGAGAACGTGCTTTCTTGTCATGGGGTTTGCCTTTAAATGTATTTGAGCCGAGAAAGGTTTCTACTGGCTCAGATCAATGAATGTGCTTTATTACAATCGTGCACGTTGAATAAGAAGTATTTGCTCTTATAATTTGCGGCCCATTTGTAGCCTAAAGTGCTGCAAAATACCAGCGAATTACTGTGTTGTATTTTAAGACCAGAGTTTGGCGTTAACGAAAACGAAGAGGAATATGATTGATGGCACGAGCTTATGGTGATGGTGATACTTCGTTTCAAGCGGCGGGTGGCCAGCCGGGTATTAAACGTTTGGTGGATCGCTTTTACGACTATATGGACAGCGAGCCTGAGGCTGCCGCTATCCGTGCTATGCATCCCAAAGATCTTGAGATGACACGAGATAAACTGTATTGCTTCCTTTGTGGTTGGTTGGGTGGTGAAAAACTGTTTGCCAAAAAATACGGCCCGATTATGATTCCTCGGGCCCATGAGCATATCGATATTGCCGAGCCAGAAAGAGATGCCTGGTTGCTGTGTATGGAAAAGGCTGTGGCCGAACAGCCCTATGCCGAAGACTTTAAAGCGTATTTAATGCGCGAACTTTTTGTGCCCGCCGAGCGCTGCCGTATCTTTAGTCAGCGGCGCATAGAGGCGGAGCAAGCGCAATAGTAGCGACCGCCATTCTTATAATGTGCCAATGCCCATTAAGGCTTTTACCGCAGGCTTCATGATTTTTCCGTTGGCATTACGGGGCAGGGGTTCGTGGTGTTGCTCAATGAGCACCGGCACCTTAAAAGCGGCGATTTGACGGGCGACATGGGCTTGTAAGTCTTCGGGCTTAAAATCGGCTCCGGGGCGCAGTTGTATGAGGGCGCCCACTTCTTCACCCAGCACGTGATGGGGGATGCCGACCACAGCCGCGTCGATCACATCGGGGTGGTTGAACAGGGCGCTTTCCACTTCAATGCAGTAAATATTTTCACCGCCGCGCAGCAGCATGTCTTTGATGCGATCGACCACATACAAAAACCCCTCGTCATCGACATAGCCGAGATCACCGGTGTGTAGCCAGTTGTCGATAATGGTTTTGGCCGTGGCTTCGGGATTGTTCCAGTAGCCTTTAATGACCTGAGGGCCTTTGACGCAAATTTCACCGACCTCGCCAGCAGGGCACTCAGCACCCTCGCTCGTCACGATTTTTATCTTGCAGATGGGCGCTGCCAGACCGACGCTCTCGGGACGGGCGATATAGTCTTCGGCAACATTTACCGTACTTAAGGCGCTGGTTTCTGTCAGCCCGTAACCATTGCTGGCGCTGGCGTTGGGGAAGGCGGCTTTAACGCGGGCGGCCAGTTCCGGTGCTGGTGGTGCGCCGCCGAAGAGAATGGTGCGAATGGTCGAAGTATCGTGGTCGGCGAGAAGGGGTGACTCCAGTACCTGCAGCGGCATGGAGGGTACGCCGCCGAAAGCATTGAGCTTTTCTTTTTCGATTAAACGGATAGCATCGTCCGCATCCCATTGATACATAAAGACAATCTTGCTGCCCATAATCGTGCTGCCGCACAGCATTGCCAATGAGCCGGTGACGTGAAACAGGGGTGCGCTGATCAGCTGGCCCATTTGTTCCGTGGGCTGTACGGGTTCGCGACCGTAGCGGTACTCGGTGCGGACGCGGAGATACACACCACTGAGCTGGTTGGTGCAAATATTACGGTGCGTATTGACTGCGCCTTTGGGCTTGCCGGTGGTGCCGGAGGTGTAAAAAATACTGGCATCGTCATCGGGATGAATGGCAATAGTGGGTAGACTTTGACCACTATTGAGGGCGCTCATTAATGCGCTGAATTCGTCAATATTACCGAGGGGGCTATCCTCACTTCTGACTTTAACGATGTGCTCGAGTGTTGGAATACGACGGCGTGTCTCGGCCAGTGCCTTAGCCCGTTGCAGATCGGTGAACACTAACCGGGCACCGGCGTGTTCGAGGGCGTACTCCAGCTCTGCGCCCGTCCACCAGGCATTGAGAGGCACAATCACCGCGCCGATAGAAACCGTCGCCCAAAAAATCACCGGCCATTCAGGGTAGTTGCGCATCGCCAGGGCAACACGATCCCCCTTTTTAATACCGTACTGTTCGATCAGCGCGTGGGCCAGAGTCACGACCTGCTGGTAGTGCTGTTCGTAGCTCAGTCGCTGGTCTTCGTAAACCAGATAGTCGCGCTCGGAAAATTGTCGACTGTGTTCGACAATCGCCCGTAGGCTGGGGAAAGCGTTTTTCCACACGGCAGTGGTTGTGCTGCGAATCTCCACCTCTTCAATTTCAAAAGGTGAGCCGGGGACGGTGAGTGTTTTGTCGAGCTGTTGAAAATCGATAGGCATGGGCATGATGTTTTTCTTTTATTATTCTCAGTCAGCATAATTGAGCGAAGAGACTAAAACAAACAACCTACGACAAACAGCAGAGGCACTGTAAAAGACACTGTTGCTTTTGAATTACCCTTATATAATGCGTCTTTTCTAGACGACACACGATTTCTTTCTTCAATTAAAAGCATGCAATAAAAGGACAAGTACTATGAGCTTATTTGATCTCACCGGAAAGGTTGCCGTTATTACCGGCTCTACCAAAGGCATTGGCAAGGCGATTGCCGAGCAAATGGCGTTGCACGGTGCCCGTGTTGTGGTCTCGAGCCGCAAGGCCGATGTCTGCGCACAGGTCAGCGCCGAAATTAATGCTCTGGTAGAGGGGCAGGCCGGACAGGCGATTGGTATCCCGGCGAACATTTCACATAAAGAAGACCTCGAAAACCTGGTGGCAAAAACACGCGAGGCCTACGGCAAAATCGATATTCTGGTTTGTAATGCGGCGGCCAATCCTTATTACGGCACTATGCTCGGTATTAGCGACGAGCAGTTTGACAAAATCATGGACAACAACATTAAGTCGAACCATTGGTTGAGCTCGATGGTGATCCCCGAAATGCAGGCCCGTAAAGACGGGGTGATTATTATTATCTCGTCGATTGGCGGCGTTGTTGGGCACAGAACCCTTGGCTCTTACGGCCTCTCAAAAGCGGCTGATATGGCGCTGGCCCGAAATATTGGTTCTGAATTTGGTACTGACAATATTCGCGCCAATGCTATTGCGCCGGGTTTGATTAAAACTGATTTTGCGAAAGCTCTGTGGGATAACCCCGAGTACCTGAAAAAATCGACTGTCAACTGTCCTTTAAGCAGAATAGGTGAACCCAATGAAATTGCGGGAGCCACTGTGTTCCTGGCCTCAGCGGCGGGTGCCTTCATGAATGGGCAAACATTAATTATTGATGGCGGAAGTACGATGTCGAATTGAGAGAGTTCACTGTTATGTGCTCGTACAGCGTCAATATAACCATGACGGTGTGCTAGCCTCTGATATTGCGGCTGTTGGGGCTTTGTAGCACACTAGAACAGACACAAGAATGACTAACAATTCATTAAAATAAATCAGTAAAGGGAGATACAGGAATGGCGAGTTTTCGTAGTCGGTTGATTGCACCCATTATGCGTTTGACCATGAAGAAAAAGCTGGGTAAAAGCGGTGATCCAGCGAAGGAGCGCGAGTTCCTCGACAAAATGTCGGCGATGAGTTCACGTCGCCCCCTGGGTAAATACGATGTGGTTGGCGGTGTCTCCGGTGAATGGCAACAAGCCACACTGGGCAGTGCCGATAATGTGATTTTGTATTTGCACGGCGGTGCGTATGTTATTGGTTCACCCGCCAGTCATCGCGATATGGTGGGTGCTATTGCGGATGCGGCACAGGCTCGCGCGTTTATTGTCGATTATCGTTTGGCACCGGAAACACTCTTTCCTGGCGCAGTCGATGACGCCGTCGCCGCTTACAAAGGCTTGCTTGAAAACGGTGAAAAAGCGGAGAAAATTATTATTGCCGGTGACTCCGCGGGTGGTGGTTTGACCATGGCCACCCTCGTCGCGTTGCGAGATGAGGGTATTGAGCTACCCGCTGCTGCAGTTTGTCTTTCACCCTGGGCCGACCTTACCCTCTCGGGTGATTCAATGATTGTTAAAGATAAAGTGGATGCCATGCTCGGTAGAGACAGTCTGTCATGGTTCGGCGGTCTCTATTTGGCGGGGCAGGATGCCAGTGACCCTAAGGCCTCGCCCATTTTTGCTGATCTCAGTGGTCTGCCACCCTTGCTCATTCAGGTCGGCAGCCAGGAAGTGTTACTCGACGATGCTATTCGACTTAATAAAGTGGCTAAAAAAGCCGGTGTCGATGTATCCCTCGAAGTATGGGACGGCCAAATGCATGTCTGGCAATTAATGGCGGCCATTGTTCCTGAAGGTAAGCACGCGATACAGGTGATCGGCACCTTCATTAAAAACAATACTTAATAGCGGTTGCTACGCTGCATCATCAAAGGTTTGATTTTAGTCAATTCCTTTGATGATGACTGATTTAGACTCTTAGTTCTGACTGGAGAACTAGATGAGCTTTCATTTCTACCTGCTGGTTTTGTGCTTATCTATCGCACTGCAGTTTTCTACATGCATCATTTCACTTATCGCAATGCGTTATACCCATGCCTCTCGCTGGGTTTGGGGCGTACTCGCCTTCGCCATGTTGTTGATGGGTGTTCGTCAACTCATTATTTTACTCGCTGTCTGGTCTGAACCCAGCCTTTCAAGTGATATATGGATGACAGCACTACTTGAACTCAGTATTGCGTTTTGTCTTTGCTTCGGCCTGGGTGCTCGCCTGCCAGCACTTATGGCTCTTAATCGTCGCCTTGAATTTGCTGACAGTGATCGTATTGCCTTGGCAGAAAGTGAGCTGAAGTATCGCGAGCTAATTGAAAGCACGGGAGCGGGTTACGTCATCCTCGATGCGGCGGCTAATGTACTCGAATGTAATGAAACCTATATAAAATTAGTCGGCCGAAACAATCCTGAAGAGGTGATTGGCCATAATGTTATTGAGTGGTTAGACGAAAGTAGAAGCGGCACATTTTTGGCGAATGAAATGCAGGGGCACTCACAATGCGAGCTAAGAGCTTACAATCGGTTAACTTACTTTAGGCCTGATGGTAGCTTTATTCCCGTTGAGGTCTACAGCCGTGGTAGTCAGGCCGAAGACGGTCTTCGTGTCGTTGCCATGGTGCGTGATGTTTCCGAGCGTGAAGCTACGCGTATTGCGCTGGAAGAAAGTGAAGAAAAATATCGGAGTTTAATCGAAAGTACAGGTACGGGTTACGTCATTCTTGATACAAAGGGTGATGTGCTTGACTGTAATGAGACCTATCTAAAGATGTTAGGGCGCGATGCGATCATTGGTCATAACCTGTCTGAATGGGTGAAGCCAAGCGAATCAGAAAGATATGTTCGCAGTGAAGTGGCGAATTATTTAGAGAGTGAAGTAAGGGTTTACGAGAGCGAGATTTTTCGTCATCCAGATAACGTTGCCGTGCCCGTTGACGTCTATAGCCGGGCTAAAGAGATGGGGGATGACATTCAGCTTATCGCTTTGGTTCGCGATGTTTCTGAACGGGTGCAGGCCCGTAAAAAGCTTGAGGCGAGCGAAAGGCGAGCGAATTTATTGTTTGAAAACTCACCCATATCAACGGCCGTTTTTGCCTCTGACGGCCAGTTTTTACGTGCGAATAAGGCTCACGATAAGCTGTGGGGTGTGGTAATTAGTGAAGAGTTTCCCGAGTTAAATATTCTTGAGGATGAACAGGTCAATCGAATGATTGGCAAAGAAACACTGGCCGCTATTTTCAGGGGTGAGCATAAAGAGTTGGAATCTTTTGTTTATAAGTGCAGTGACTTAGGTTTTGATAATGCTCGTGACAACACAATTTTACCGATGTTCTTTCCCCTGCTTGATGATGATGGGGAGGTTGAGAGTATTGTGCAAATGCATGTCGACCTTACCGAACGTATCTCTGCAGAACAGAAGCTTAGCGAGCGTGAAGCCTTGTACCGTGCTTTGGTTGAAAGTACGGATGCAGGGTACGTTGTCATGACGTCTGAAAAGATTGTTATTGAAGCCAATGCCGAATATGCACGACTTGCCGGTCGCTCAGATGTGTCAGAGATAATAGGTCAGCACACACGGGACTGGATTGGTGGTGATACGGGCTTAGCTGAATTTAGCCATGTGCTGGAAAATGGTGGGGGGCTTCAGGGCGTGCGTCTTGATTTTATTCACCCCGATGGCACGTTAATACCCACTGAAGCGAGTGTTGCCTCCGTTGATTTGGGTGATGAGCGAAAAGTTGTGGCATTGGCTCGTGATATCAGTGAGCGCATAGAGTCAGAAGGCCGGCTGAGACAGGCGCAAAAAATGGACGCCATCGGCAAACTTACCGGCGGGGTTGCCCACGATTTTAATAATTTACTGGGGGTTATTCTCGGTAATGCTGAGCTGGCTTTGGCGAATAAATTTGAGCCGGGGTCAATTGATCGATACTTACAGGCAGTGCTCAATGCCGCCGAGCGTGGTGCCGACCTTACCCACAGGCTACTGGCCTTTTCACGACAGACACCTCTGGCCCCGAAAGTGATTAATATTCAAGATGCTTTGGAAAATGTCTGTGTATTACTGCAGCGCCTGATTGGTGAAGATGTCGATTTAGTTCTGGTTAAGACAACAGGTCTAGCCAATTGCGAAGTTGACCCGAGTGAGTTGGAAAACGTCATTATTAATTTAGCCAATAATGCGCGTGATGCTATGCCCGGTGGTGGTAAGCTGATCATTAAAGCCCGTGAGATGATGTGTGAATCTCACAATGCGATGGTCCAAACCGGCGAGCTTACCGCAGGTGAATATGTGGTCGTTTCTGTCACCGATTCGGGCACTGGCATTGCGCCGGAGCTTTTACATCGTGTGACGGATCCTTTTTTTACGACCAAAGATGTCGGTAAAGGTACGGGGCTGGGCTTAAGTATGGCTTATGGTTTTGCCAAACAGTCGAAGGGCCACTTGAGTATTTACAGTGAACTGGGGGAGGGCGCAACCGTTAATATTTACCTGCCTGCCCATCATGATTCTGCTCATGCAATCAAAAGTGATAAGGCCGCTGTTATACCTCGGGGCAACGAAAAGATATTACTAGTAGAGGACGACCCCGCGTTGATGGAGCTGGCTTGCAATATGCTCGAGGTATTGGGCTACAGAGTTGAGGCGGCTGACAATGTTGAAAAAGGCATTGCGCTATACCAACAACATGTAGATTTTGATTTATTGCTGACTGACATGATCTTACCGGGTGGCCGTAATGGCAAGGAATTGGCAGATGAATTACTGGCGATCAATTCCGGCTTGAAAGTGATGTATATGTCAGGTTACACCGAAAATGCGGTACTTCATCACGGCCGGCTTGATGAAGGCGTTATGCTCTTACAAAAGCCTTTTAGAACTGCTGAGCTGTCGGCGATGGTGCGCCAGGTTCTGGACAGCTAAGCCGACAATAATTCATTCGAAAACGGCCGTGCTTATCTCCAGCTTACGACTTGTTCAGAGCCTCCTCAGTGTAGGCTTGCTGTGGTTTGTGTCACATAGTACATTGATCGATATAAAAACTGACGTTGAATAGGTTCGCTTACCGTGAAGTAGTAAAGAGTGGACTAGCCCTGTCTTATTGAAAAAGGAGGCTTAATGACTTCCAGTGTTCATTTACTCGTGCTTTTCTCTTCCAGTGTTTTCTATTTTATAGTCTTCCTTGGCGCAGCTTATATTTGGCGTATTTCAAAGCTGCGCTCACTGTGGGTGGGTATAGGTGGCAGCGCACTTCTGATGGCCTTCCGCTGTTTAATGCTTGGTCTGGAAATGTGGCCCCAGAATAATGTACAGACAATATCTTCCTGGGTACATATTCTTGATTTACTCGTGCCGGTATTCTTTCTGTTATTGGCAGTATTTATTTATCCTGCATTTAAACAATTTAATCATCGACTTGATAAAGATGAAATAAATCAAAAAGCTCTAATAGAGAGCAAAGAAAAATATCGTGCTTTGATTGAAAATACCGATGCGGGTTACGTTATTAATGATGCTGAAGGTATCGTCCTGGAGTGCAATGATATTTATGTAAAACTGACGGGGCGAAGCGAGCTCGGCGGGGTCGTAGGGCATAACCTTTCTGAATGGCTTGTTGATACACCAGACGCTGATTACATTCGGGATGAAATTAGAGGTCATGAGGGCCAACAGCTCAAAAAATATGATGATTTGAAGTATCGCCATCCCGATGGGAATATTGTGCCCATTGAGTTATTTAGTCGGGGTGTGGAAACAGAAGAAGGCCTGCGTATTGTTGCTTTGGCGAGAGATGTTTCTGATCGAGAAGCCGACCGGAAAAAACTTGTCGCGAGTGAAAAACGGGCTAATTTATTATTTGAAAATTCACCGATACCGATATCTATTTTCGCGGCGGATGGTCATTTTTTACGTGTAAATAAAGCCCATGACAAATTGTGGGGGGTGGAGCATACGGAGATAGACCCCGATTATACTATTTTCAATGACCCCCAGTTCAATGAGCTTATTGGCCGTGACAAGCTTGTTGCTATTTTTAAGGGTGAGCATGTTGATGTCGAGCCTTTAACTTATAATGCGAGCGTCAATGCCTCAAACGATGGAAAAATAAAAACGATATTGCCAATTTTCTTTCCCTTGTTCGATGACAAGGGGAAGGTCGAGAATATTGTGCAGATGCATATTGACTATACAGAGCGTGTAGCCGCTGAACAGCAACTCAAGGAACGGGAATCTTTTTATCGGGCGCTTATCAATAGCACCAATGATGGCTATGCACTTTTAAAGCCCGATGAGACGGTGATTGATGCTAATGACGAATATATTCGTCTGTCGGGGCATACCAAACTCTCTCAAATTAAAGGGCGAATCTCCCGCCAGTGGGTTAAGGGTGATATGGGCCTGGCCGAGCTTGAAAAAGGGCTGGCAAGTGGGTGTCCTGCCCATGGCATCCGCTGCGATTATCTTCAGCCTGATGGCTCAGTTATTCCGGCAGAGGTGAGTGGCGCTTTGGTCGAATCCAAAGATGGGCCACTGGTCGTTATATTAGCCCGCGATATTAGTGAACGCTTAGACGCTGAAGAGAGGATGCGTCAGGCTCAGAAAATGGATGCCATCGGCCAATTAACGGGGGGTGTTGCCCATGATTTTAATAATTTACTGGGTGTTATTTTGGGTAATGCCGAATTAGCGCAGATGAAAACAGAGGCGGAGCCCTATGTTGGGCGTTATCTCGATGCTATTTTAAATGCGGCTGAACGTGGTGCAGAGCTTACCCGCCGGCTGCTCGCTTTTTCTCGCAAGACACCGCTAATGCCTAAAGTGGTTGATATTAACGCCACACTGGACAATGTTGAGAAATTATTACAGCGTTTGATCGGCGAAGATATCGATCTTATTTTAGTGAATGATCCCCTGTCACCGAGCTGCGAGGTTGACCCGAATGAGCTGGAAAATGTCGTGGTTAACCTGGCTAATAATGCGCGGGATGCTATGCCCAATGGCGGCAAGCTCAACATTGAAGCGAGAACGGAAGTATGCAAAGAAGATAATCATTGGGTGTTAGAGGACGAGATGAGCGCCGGTGATTATGTCGTAATATCCGTCTCTGATTCTGGCACAGGTATTGACCCCGATTTACTCAGGAAAGTGACGGAGCCATTTTTCACCACTAAAGATATTGGCAAGGGCACAGGCCTGGGGTTGAGCATGGCCTACGGTTTTGCTAAGCAGTCGCACGGACATTTGAGTATTGATAGCACGCTGGGGGAGGGCACTGTGGTAAAGGTTTACCTGCCTCTTTATCAAGACGGCCTGGTCGAAAATGTCGACGCTCCAGCACCCATTGTCGAATCCCGGGGGAATGAAAAGATACTACTGGTGGAGGATGATCCTGATCTTGGTGATTTAGCGTGTCATATGTTGGAGAGTCAGGGTTACCGCGTTGAGAGAGCTGAAAATGTTGAGGCAGGTATTGCGCTGTACCGTCAACACGGTGATTTTGATTTGTTACTGACGGATATGATTCTTCCCGGTGGTCGTAATGGTCGAGACCTGGTTGATGAATTACGGCGCTTGGCCCCTAATCTGAAAGCCATGTACATGTCGGGTTATACCGATGACGCGATAGTCCATGACGGCCGGCTTGACGAGGGCGTTGTACTGCTACAAAAACCTTTTACAACGGTTGGTCTGACGACCAGCGTTCGTCAGGTTCTCGATAGTTAGCACGCTAACAAGATTGGGTTTATACGCCCTGGGCTAATTATCTTCCTTATCTGCCTGGTACTCGCCGAGCATTGCCAGATGATTTAAGTGTGCTCGTTTGAGCAGGGCCTGTTGTGCGGCAAGGCTATTTTCGGCTTTACCTTGCCAGGCCTGTAGCGCGGGTTGTTGCAGGGCGCGGCCATAGGAAATAGTCAGCTGCCAGGGCGCATTGGGTGCTTGCTGGTTAAGTGCATTTAAATTGGCTGTGGCTTCTATGGGTTCCTGACCACCGGACAAGAAATTAATACTGGGTACTGCTGCTGGTACACAGCGTTTTAATACGTTGAGTGTTGCACGGGCTACTTCATCGGGATCAGCGCGACGGCACTCTTTACCTGGCAGCACCATATTGGGTTTCAGTATCATCAGTTCAAGTACAACATTGTGGCGAGCCAGTGCTTGAAATACTGCTTGTTGCACGGCCTCGGTGACTTCAGCGTGACGTTCAATATCATGACAGCCATCCATCAATACCTCGGGTTCAACAATAGGCACGAGTCCCTCGGCCTGACACACGGCCGCGTAGCGTGCGAGCATTTCGGCATTCGCGGCGATCCCGTGCTGGCTGGGTACGTTTTTATCGATGGCATAGACTTCACGCCATTTGGCGAAGCGTGCGCCCTGCGCTTTATACACGCGCAAACGTTCAGCCAGACCGTCCAAGCCCTGGGTAATAAGGTCGCCCGGTGACAGGGCCAGTGGGATTTTACCTTTATCAACTTTAATGCCGGGTACAATCTTTTGCGCCCAGGCGGCTTCGGGAATGCTCGTTTGTTTGTCAGTCCTTTGATCAAGACTTTCCTCGAAGAGGATAAGGCCGCTAATGTATTCGCCCAACCCCTCGGTACCTGCCAGCAGGCTACGCCAGATGCGGCGGCTTTCTTCGTTTGACACCACGCCGATAGATGCGAAACGTTTGGCGATGGTCGGTGCGCTTTCATCGGCGGCAAGAATGCCGCGGCCCTTTTGTACCATTGCGGCAATAGTCGATTCCAGTTCTGCTAATGACATGTTTGCTCTCCTGTGACCTATCCTTGCGCTAAAACAGTAAGTTAATATCGTAAGCTATGTACTCTAGCACTGTGAACAGCGATTTATATTGCGAAGGGAGAACTGGATGAAAATCACCTTTCTGGGTGGCACCGAAACAGTAACCGGATCGAAGTATTTGGTAGAGACCGGCAGTACTAAAGTCCTGGTCGATTGCGGTTTATACCAGGGTTATAAGTGGCTGCGTGAGCGCAACTGGAAAACCTTGCCGCTGGATATTGACCAGCTCGATGCTGTTTTATTAACTCATGCTCATCTTGATCACTCTGGCTATATTCCCGTTTTATACAAACAGGGTTTTCGGGGGCCGGTATTCACCCATTATGCGACCCGCGATTTGTGTGAGATTTTATTGCCCGACAGTGGCCATATTCAAGAGGAGGATGCGCGCTATTACAGTCGGCATAAATTAGGTAAACATGCACATCCGCTGCCGCTCTATGATCGCGCTACGGCGGAACGTTGCATGGATTTGTTTACGCCTCTGGCCTTTGAGGAGGTCTGTGAAATCGGTGATATTAAATTTCACCTACAAAGTGCAGGGCACATCCTCGGTGCCGCCAGTATTATTCTTGAAGCTGAGGGCAAGCGTGTTGGCTTTTCTGGTGATGTCGGTCGCCCCGATGATATTTTTATGCGCCCACCCCAGCTTTTGCCAGAGCTCGATTTATTATTGCTTGAATCAACCTATGGCAACCGTCGTCACGACAAGCAGGATGCCTTTCAACAGCTTGCCGATGTGGTGACAGCAACGGCAAAAAATGGCGGTGTCTTATTGATCCCCAGTTTTGCCGTGGGTCGGGCACAGGCTCTACAATTTATGCTCACGACATTAATGAAAAATGGGCGTGTTCCGGCAATGCCTATTTATCTCGATAGCCCAATGGCCATCAATGTATCGAATATTTATTATCGCTATACCGAGCTCCATCGTCTCAATCGCGAGCAGTGTGATGCTATGTGTCGCACTATTAAATTCGTCAACCACGTTGAAGAATCCAAAGCTCTGGCCGATATTCATTACCCCCACATAATTATTGCCGGTAGTGGTATGGCTACTGGGGGCAGAATTCTCCACCATTTGAAATCCCGATTGCCAGATCATCGTACTACAGTACTTTTTACCGGCTATCAGGCGGGTGGGACGCGTGGCGCAAAAATGCTGCAGGGTGTCAAAAGTGTGAAAATTCATGGTCAGTGGGTACGCAATCGCGCACGCGTTGAGATCTTGCCTGGTTTATCGGGGCATGGCGATTACAAAGATATTAGCCGTTGGCTGGCGGAGTCTAATCTGTCCCCGGGAGCAGCTGTCCAACTGGTTCACGGCGACCCCGATGCGCTGGACGGTATGTGTGATCATCTGCGTCGAACGACAAAATTTGATGTCACTATTGCGGGCTATAGAAAAATATTGACGATTTAAACGGCCGTTTATTTATTCCGATTATTTTTATCAGTCAGTGGTTTAATTAATGCGACTTGTTAATTGAGTAATTATCGGCACTGTTTTTAAAGGGCTGAAGCAACATTTTATCGAGCATCAGATCGCGTTCAGTGCGAAAAGCACTAATGCCGATATCCATTTCTTGATGTCCTTTTTCAGGCTGGGCACAGTAAGTACCAAAGGCCCGATCCCAAAGGGACAGATTAAAACCGAAATTACTGTTTGCCTCATGGGGGATAACGGAGTGATGAACACGGTGCATATCGGGAGTGACGATGGCACGTCGCAGCACCTTATCCAGGCCTAATGGCAAGCGGGCATTGGCATGATTAAACATTGCCAGGGTATTGAGCAGCACCTCAAAAATTAATACCGCAACGGCAGGCGGCCCTAGCGCAGCGATCACCATGAGTTTAATGATCATCGATAAAATAATTTCAAGGGGATGAAAACGTGCGCCGGTGGTGACATCAAAAGCCAGGTCGGTATGGTGCATGCGGTGTAATCGCCACAGCATCGGCACTGCATGAAACAGGATGTGTTGCAGGTAAATAGCCAGGTCGAGGCAAATAATAGCGAGTGCGCAGGCTAACCACAGGGGTAAATCAAATTGCTGCAGTAGTCCCCAATCTGCAGATTCACTGGCAAGGGCCAAAGCAATAGCTGTCGCCGGCATAATAAAACGCAGCAGTAGAGTGTTAAATACCACAATGCCGAGATTGCTGGGCCAGCGTAAGCGTCGTTTCACTTGCCCTGTGCGCCGCGGTGCGAGCACCTCCCAACCAGCCATTAAGGCAAAAATAGCGCTAAAAAAGCCCAGGCGAATTGCTACCTCGTTGTTGAGTAATAATTCGCCCATGTTATTTGCCCCGACTTTATGACTCGATGTCAGACGAAATGGTCCTAGTTCTAATTCTAGTGCTCGTGGGCCACGCCAGCACCGGCAGGGATGCGAATATCATCAATCATGTCCTGCACCTCAGCGGGTGGAGGAGGCGTGAAGCGACTCACAATAACGGCTACGGCAACATTTAAAGCCGCGCCAATAGTGCCAATGCCCGTCGGTGAAATGCCGAGGAACCAGTACTCTGGGTTATTCAACTCGGGCGAGACAAAATTAAAATAAATAATATAGGCCAATGTGCTGAACAGGCCGATTAGCATACCTGCCACTGCGCCCGAGCGATTAATACGTTTGGAAAATATACCCATCACAATGGGCGGAAACAGCGAAGCGGCAGCCATGCCAAAGGCGAAGGCGACCACCTGGGCGACAAAGCCTGGGGGATTAATGCCAAACCAACCGGCGATAAGAATAGCCACCACAGCGGCAAGCCGGGCGAAGAGCAGTTCTTTTTTGTCGCTGATGTCGGGCATAAACGTGCGCTTCATTAAATCGTGGGCCACCGAGCTGGAAATAACCAGCAACAAACCGGCCGCTGTCGATAAAGCAGCGGCGACGGCACCGGCAGCCACTAAGGCAATAACCCAGTTGGGCAGATTGGCAATTTCCGGATTGGCCATCACCATAATATCGCGGTCGACGTAAATTTCATTAGCGCTTTCGGTCAATTCGTTGCTAACGACACGCTCACCATAAGTGCCGCGCGCCTCGGTAAATACAGGCTTAGTGGGGCTAAAGGCGTGGCCCGGGCGATACTGCATAATGCCGTCGCCGTTTTTGTCTTTCCAGGCAATGAGGCCGGTGTTCTCCCATTTTTCAATCCACGCGGGGGCTTCGCTGTAGGCGACTTCGTTAACGCTCTCGGTCAAATTTAAGCGTGAAAAAGCGGCAACGGCAGGAATGGTGGTGTACATAATGCAGATGAAAACCAGGGCATAACCGGCTGATTTACGCGCATCAGATACCTTGGGCACGGTAAAAAAACGCACGATTACATGAGGCAGACCGGCGGTGCCAATCATCAACGCAGCGGCAATGGCAAGGGAGTCGATAGTGCTGCGAGTACCCACGGTATAGGTGTTAAAGCCCAGTTCGGTGGTCACCTGATCGAGCTTTTGTAGCACGGTGAGGCCCGAGCCATCATTGAGTTTATCACCCAGACCTAATTGGGGGATGGGGTTATCTGTCCACATAATCGACATGAAAATGGCTGGCACCATAAAGGCAAAAATTAGCACGCAGTACTGGGCGACCTGAGTATAGGTAATGCCTTTCATACCACCGAGTACGGCGTAACAAAAGACAATTGCCATGCCGATTACTACACCGGTTTCAATTTCAACTTCTAAGAAGCGTGAAAAAACAATGCCGACACCGCGCATTTGCCCGGCAATGTAAGTGAAAGAAATAGCGATTAAACAGAAAACGGCAACTACACGGGCGAGCTTTGAATAATAGCGATCACCAATAAATTCAGGCACGGTAAAGCGACCGAACTTGCGTAAATAGGGCGCTAATAGCAGGGCGAGAAGTACATAGCCCCCGGTCCAGCCGACTAAATAAACCGCACCGTCACGGCCAGTAAAGGCAAGGATGCCAGCGACGGAGAGAAATGATGCTGCGCTCATCCAGTCTGCAGCGGTGGCCATGCCGTTAACGACGGGATGAACGCCACCACCCGCCACGTAGAACTCTTTAGTGGAGCCAACGCGCGACCAAATGGCAATGCCAATATAAAGCGCAAAGGACAGGCCGACGAAGATAAAGCTCAGTGTTTGTGCGCTCACGATTGAGCCCCTGTGTCGGTGGTCTTTACGTCACCGTCTTCGTCGTCATCAACACCGTGGGCGCGCTCGATTTTCTTCATCCAGATGTGGTAAATAAAAATAATCGCTACAAAACAAAGCATGCTGCCTTGCTGGGTGAACCAGAAACCGAGGGGGAAGCCGCCAATACTGAACTGGTCGAGCCAGTCGCTAAACAAAACACCACAGCCCAGTGATACGAAAGCCCAGGCGCTGAGTAGTACGGTTAATACTTTGACGTTGGCTCGCCAGTAAGCTTCTACATTAATTTCAGTCAGAGTGTCTTCGTCGTGGTGGGAATGGGGGGGCAGGTTCTCGGCGCTATCATGATGGTAGATTGTAGCGCCATCATCTGTTGGTGTTTTGTTATCAGTGTTCTGACTCATTGTGCCCTCTAAATATAATTATTTTTCTAAGCTGCAAGGCTGGCAAGATGCAGTGACGATGTCAACAGAAAGCATTCGTGGAAAATTGGTTTGTTAGTTCATGGTTCGCCGTTATTGGGTTATGCTTCACGGCGGATTTAAGACTTTATTTCTTTAAGGACAAAAAAATGAGAGCGCCAAGCGGTCACGATAGTACAACGTCGGTCAATAAAGCCATCGAAACAGCAGTGACTCTGGGCTTGATATCTTTTGTCCTGGTCTGGGGCTTTATGATCTTAAAACCGTTTATTCCCTTGATTATCTGGGGAGGGGTTATCGCGGTCGCATGCTATACCCCTGTACTTAAGCTGCAAGGCAGCCTTGGTGGCAATAAAAAGTGGGCCGTTATTTTATTCGCCCTTATCGGCTTGAGTATTGTTATTGTGCCAACATGGCTTTTTGCAGGTTCAATGATCGAAAGTACAGCTACGTTAGGGAAGCATGTCGCAGAGGGGACGGTTCATATACCGCCTCCTGCTGATGACGTTAAAGATTGGCCGCTGATTGGCAATAAAGTTTATTCAGCCTGGTCCAATGCTGCTGCGGACTTCACTGTGTTTTTACAGGGCAACGCCGAACAGGTTAAATCTTTGGGTGCCACCCTGCTTTCCAAGGCTGCAGGGACAGGGCTCGATATATTACAGTTGGTGTTTTCAATACTAATAGCCGCAGCCTTTTTATCGAATGCTGACGCTTTCGCCGCAGCCATGCAACGTTTTTTTCGGCGAGTTGCCGGCGAGAAGGGTGGTAGCTTACTTCTCTTGTCCGTTGCTACCATTCGTAGTGTTGCCGTTGGTGTGCTCGGTATTGCTTTCATTCAAGCAACACTGGCAGGACTTGGAATGATCGCAGTTGGTGTTCCCGCTGCAGGTTTATGGGCCTTATTGGTATTGATTGTCGCCATTGCCCAATTACCCCCCTGGTTGATTCTAGGGCCCGTTATTGTTTATGTTTTCTCTGTCGAGTCATCCACTGTCGCCACGATATTCATGATCTGGAGCCTTATCGTTTCTTTCCTCGATATGGTATTAAAACCGATTATGCTGGGTCGAGGGGTTGAAGCGCCAATGCTTGTCATTCTGCTCGGTGCCATTGGTGGCTTAGTGATGTCTGGCATCATTGGTTTATTTACCGGTGCTGTGGTGCTTGCGATGGGCTATAAACTCTTTCAGGCCTGGCTGGAAGCAGGTGAAGAGAGTAACGATATTGGAGTCGATCTTGACGCAGGAAGCTCAACAAATTAGCTGTTCTGAACTCGAGACATAAGCATGCTAGTACCTCTTTTAGTCGGGATATTAACCATCTTTATTAATATGCTTGTCCAGGTATTTACGGTGGTTGTTTTAATTCGTTTTTTTGCTAATCGACGAAAAAACAAGATTGAATTGCGGAGCCTTTCTGAAGACTCATGGATGCTGGCATTTTGCCTGGTCGTACTGTTTGCCGGTAATATTTTTCAGTTCACACTCTGGGCCTCACTCTTTATGTATTTGGGTGAGTTCCAGGATTTTGCTACGGCGTTTTATCATTCCACCGTTAATTTTGCCTCCCTTGGCTATGGCGATATTGTTATGAGTGAGCAGTGGCGCTTGCTCGGTGCATTAGAAGCCGCCAATGGTGTGCTTATGTTTGGGCTTACAGCGGGCACCCTATTTTCTATCATGCAAAATATGGTGCATCAGCATCAATCTACTCACTAACCTCCGTCAATTGAGCAGGAAATAGCGATCTTGTTTTTACTGTTTAAGAACGCCTCACCTCCTGAATTCAGGCCCCAATATTTCTTCGTCATTCTGGTTTCTATGCTGTTTGCCTGCACACCCGTAGGGCCAGATTTTGTTAAGCCGGAATTGGCCACACCAGGTGAATGGCTCGAATCTGCGGGACAAGGGCTTGAGCCTGTTCCGACCGACGTGTCTCTTTGGTGGCGGGTGTTTAATGACCCCATTTTAAATGAGCTGGTTGAATCTGCCCGAGCGAATAACAATAACCTGGAAATAGCCGGCTTACGTGTCCTTGAAAGCAGAGCGCAATTGGGCGTTGCGACCAGCACGCTCTATCCGCAGTCACAGCGTATTAATGGTAGTGCCACGAATATATCGCCGCCAGGCAGTAGTGGCCCCACCTCTAATTACTGGCAGTATGGGCTCAATTTTAGTCTGGGTTGGGAAGTCGATTTCTGGGGCCGCTTCCGCCGCGGTATTGAAGCGTCCGATGCTGCCTTTATGGGTTCGATTGCCGCCTACGACCAGGCACTACTGTTACTGACGGCACAGGTGGTTGATATCTATACCGTGATTCGTGCTACCGAAGAGCAGCTACGAATATCACGTGAAAACATCACCTTGCAAAAGCGTAGCTATGCCATCACCGAGGTTCTGTATCGCAATGGACAGGACTCCGGGCTTGATATGCAGCAGGCACACTCCCTGTTACTCAGCACTCAGTCGACTATCCCGACTCTCGAGAGCGCCCTTAAACAGGCACGAAATGCGCTGTCTGTTTTACTGGGGCAGGCTCCCGGTTCGGTTAATGTCTTGCTGGATCGTGAAAAAAACCGAAAGATTATTCCTCTTATTCCGACAGATATTGCCGTGGGTTTTCCTGCAGATATGCTGCGTCGTCGCCCTGATGTTCGCCAGGCGGAATTACAGGCAATGGCGCAGAATGCCCTGGTGGGATTGGCTGAAGCCGACCTTTATCCCAGTTTCAGCCTCATTGGCTCCATCGGTCTGGCGGCCGGTGGCCCAATTGATGACGACTTTGATAACCTGTTCGACGCCGACGCACTTACCTACAGTATTGGCCCCTCGTTTAGCTGGCCCTTTTTGAGTTACGGCCGGATTAGAAATAACATTCGCGTGCAGGATGCTCGCCTGCAACAAGCACTCATTAACTATCGTGAAACCGTACTGCAGGCCGCTCGTGAAGCGGAGGACGCAATGGCCGCCTTTAATGGCAGCACACAGCAAAGTGTTTTGTTGAAAAAAACGGTGGCTTCATCGAAGCGTTCCAATGAGTTGGCGATGCTACGTTTTCGAGAAGGTTTTTCAGATTATCAGCGCGTGCTGGATTCTCAGCAGGCATTATTTAGTCAACAGCAACGCTACGTCACCAGCCAAAGCGATAAGGTTCGCAGCCTGATTACGCTTTATAAAGCCCTGGGTGGTGGCTGGGAAGATCGCGCGGGATTACCGATGATCAGCCCGCAGACGAAAGAAACGATGGAGCAGCGTACGAATTGGGGAGCGTTGTTAGATGACACTTATTCGCCATCGGACAATACGGACAAGCAAGGTGAAATTCCCCGGCCCGATTGGTAAACAGTGGATATTCCGCGGCTCAAATAATTGACGGATTAAGGACGTATCAAAACAATGGCAGAACCGACCGACTCAGCTAAAGCAAAAGATACCCCGGCAGTAAAGGCGGGTGGTGACCCCGTGCGCCAGTGGACCTATATTATTTTAGGTGTGTGTTTAGTGCTACTCCTTTGGTATTTGCGCTCTGACCGGGTGACGCCTTATACCTCACAGGCGAGGGTGCATGCCCTGGTAGTGCCTATTGCCTCTGAAGTTTCAGGCACCGTGACCGATGTCTCGGTGTCCAATAATCAGCCCGTTAAAGCAGGGCAAAAATTATTCCAGATAGATGTTGAGCGTTATAACCTTGCCTTGCAAACGGCGAAGGCTAATCTTGATGCGGCTAAACAAGGGCTTGGTGCGGCAACGGCAGCAGTGACGGCGGCAGAAGCGTCATTGGTTTCAAGAAAGGCAAATCTACGCCGAGCGGAACAAGATACTGTGCGTATGCGCAGCATCCGTAAAGAAGACCCCGATGCAATTTCTCAACGTCGGCTCGAATCCTCCGAAGCATCACTGGCATCAGCTCGGGGCAATGTGGCCGCAACAGCAGCCAAGCTTGAGCAGGCGATTCAGAACAGAGGTGCAGAGGGCGAGGCTAATGCCGGCATTCAGCAAGCGCTCGCGGCATTGGGTCAGGCAGAACTTAATCTTAAACGGTCGACAGTGCTGGCTCCTCACGATGGCGTTGTTACTGGTGTACGTCTTGATAAAGGTAACTTCGCGGCGGCAGGCTCGCCACAAATGACTTTTATCGCCACGCATAATGTGTGGGTACAGGCTGATTTTACCGAGAACAATCTCGGCAATATTGATCCGGGTGACACCGTCGCCATCGTCTTTGATATGCTGCCAGGACGTGTCTTTAAGGGGGCTATTCGCGATATGGGCTTTGGTGTCGCCGTCGATTCGGCCGCGCTGGGTAGCCTGCCCACTATCAATAATGACCGTGCCTGGTTACGCAGTGCCCAGCGTTTTCCGGTATTGATTGATTTCCAGTCGTCTGAAGACGAAGAGCAGAGGGCACTTAAAGTGGGCTCCCAGGCATCTGTTGTTGTTTATACGGGTGAGCATTGGCTGTTTAACACCATCGCCTGGGTATACATTCGTGCGGCCTCTATTTTAAGTTATGCCTATTAAAGCGGTATTCGTCGATAAGTCTTCGGGCCTAAAACTATGGCCGTGATACATGCTTAAGTCCTCACTAGCCACCGGTGGCGATATCGCGAGTCGGCGTATTTTACGCCTGGCTCTGGGTACAGCGTTGTCGATGGGTTTTTCACAGATGGCAGCCTGGCCACTGTCATTCCTTGCGCCCGTTGTCACCCTTTTTTTATTGGCCACACCCTTACCGGCACCCACGTTTAAAAGTAGCGTAAAGCTTGTGCTAGCGCTGATTCTGCCCCTTATTTTGGGTGCGCTGGTACTGCTGCCATTCCTCGAACACCTGCGCCCCGTGGGTGTGCTGCTCGTGGCATTAGCGCTGTTTTATTGCTTTTATTTCGTTAGCAGCGGTGGTGCGGCTGTACTGGGCACGTTTATGACCATGGGTTTAACCCTGGTAGTCACCGTCGGTAGTATCAGTATCGATATGTTATTTGCCGTGGCTCAAGGTTTGGCTCTGGGTGCCATCGTTGGATTAACCTTTGTTTCAATTGCCCATGCTCTATTACCTGAATTTTCTACAGGGCAGGCAGCGCCCGCGAAAGCCCCCGTGGCGCAAAAACCCGAATTAAAAGAGGCGCGCAGAAAAGCCTTTCGCGCACTGTTAATTACCTTTCCTATGACGTTTCTTTTCTTACTTTCAAGCGGTAGTAGCAGCTATGTAGCCGTGATGATTAAAGTGGCCGCAATGGGCCAACAAGCCAGTGTCGATGATAGCCGTGAAATGGGGCGCTCTATGCTGGAATCAACACTGTGGGGCGGGGTGGGCGCGGTTATCGCCTGGCAAATATTGAGTATTTGGCCTGCGTTAATTATGTATCTCCTGCTGATTGGCCTGGCAGGCTTAATATTTGGGGCACGTATTTTTCAGGGGCAGGGCATGCACCCCAAATTTTCAATGTGGTCCTATGCCTATCTGACAATGATTGTGGTGTTGGCCCCGGCTCTACTGGATAGCCAAAATGGTTCGGCGGCCGGCTCGGCATTTTATTTTCGGCTACTCTTGTTCGTAGTGATAGCCGTGTACGGTTCTGTTGCGGTTGCCGTGTTTGATGCGTTTTGGCCGGCTAGCGCTCGAGAGGCAGTGAACCCCTCGAGAGCAGAACCTGAAGCATAGGCGGGTTTCTTTAGCTCACTTTTTCATATTGTTTCATCAGCCCGTTAACAGACTTGGGGTAATAATCGATCCGCTCTAGTTTGGAGAAGGATTCCAACGGTGTATTCAAATACACCTTTCTCGACGCAATTAAATCAAACACCGACTGATGAATCCTCGGTGTGTCCGCACTGCTTTCGCTATCGACGATGACTTCTATTTTCCGTCGATTTTTTACCGCACCGTCACCGTGATAGTGAAGCTGGAACTCATCATCTTGCCCATAGCCAGTGACTTCTTTTAGCCTGCCCTCATTGAATTGAACAGGGCTGGCCGTTAATGTCAGCTTCAACTGTTCTATCATATAGGCCGTAGGGATTTTACTGAGATGGTTGTGTCGGTAACCACCACCGATGTCAGCATGCACACCGGCAAACCACACCTCGTCAACGTGATCCGCTTTGTTACACAGTGTGGGAATGAAGGGGTCTCTACTCTCATCAATGCTGACACAATGCACCACTTTTTTTACATTGCCTGCCACATGCAGGTCTTTAAATAAGTTCAACTTTTGAAACCCAAAGCCCAGGTCGACAGGTATGCCAAAGGCACCAACGGTGTCAAAAATACCCAGGAAATCAACATCGACCTTTACTGAGGTATCGCTTTTACCAGAATATTTTTTATAAACGCTTTCGATAATGCCTGTCGATTTGTTTTCTTCCTGACTGGAATGTATTTTTATGGATGCAGCAACACCGTATTTATTCAGATCTGAAGCCAACAACCTTGCGGTAGCAGAACCTCTGCTAAAGCCAAATATGCTTATCCTGTCGCCCTTGCGGTAATGTTCGACAATGCCGCAATAGGCGCTGTCTCTAATTCTTTTTTCACTGCCACCAAAAGCACCTTTAAACCATGACCCGACCATATTGTTGTCGTCATCATTGCCAATGCCTCTGTAATACAGAGCAATATGTTTTTTGTGCCTAATAGTGTGGGGGATGCTCTTGTTTTTAAGCTTGCCTTCTAATGCCCTAAATAACTTATAGATGTTTGTCGTTATGCCGTCATTGCCGATGCCGTTTTCATCGTTCCATGTGCCGTCCATAAAGACCAGTAAATGACGCGGTTCGCCGCTGTAATCTAAATCGCTGGATACTTCTCTTTTATCGCTCATCTCTTAACTCCATTTAAGGTTGTGATTTTATTGTATCGCTTAAAGGTGTTTCAGGGTTTTGTTTGTAATCATACATAATGTTTATCGCTTCAGGGTGGTGCGTTCCAGGGATGAATCATGTTGAGGTGAGTCAAAGCCCAAGGCTGAGGGTGGCGCGGGTATCAAACCAAAATGAATCTACAGTCTTAAGTGCTGATCGGTGAGTACAACCTTTGCTACCTTATTAGTCGTTTTTATACTTGATTGTAAGACTTGACTCCATTTGTCGTTTACATAAAACGTGCAATCTCATTGGCCAAATTATTCATGTCGTTAAATGTGTGATGTGCGCCAGCATCAACGAGTCTGGTTTCGTTCATCAGCTCGGCGTACCCAAATACTGTCATGCCCGCGGAAACACCGCCCTCTACACCCAAGGGGCTATCTTCGATAACCAGACACGTTGATGGATGCGGCGCGCCCATTTTACTGGCCGCATGTCGGTAAATATCTGGGAATGGCTTGCCACGCTTAACATCCGAGGTGCTATAAAGCTTACCTGCAAAATGCGGGAGTAATTTTGTTTTACCTAATGTGGTTTGCATTTTTTTATGGGAGCCGCTTGAAGCTACGCAAAACGGTATCGATATTTCAGCCAAGGCTTTCTCTATGCCTGCTACGGCAGAAACGGATGTGGCGAGTGCATGATTGATTTCATCTTTATAGCGTTGCTCAAGGTGAGCAGGGGGCTTCTCGCCAAGCATTTCTTCTATGATAGACATGCACTGCGCGGAAGAATGGCCAACGAAGGTCTGATACATGTCATCCAGGTTTAGCGCGAAACCACATTCCTCATTAAGAATTCTCGCAAATACTTCATTGGCAATTCTTTCGCTATCAACCAGAACGCCGTCGCAATCAAATATGACTAGTTCGAATTTTCTCATGAAATAGGGGGAGGCCTTATAAAAGAGACGGAGCTAAGCCGGTTTTGAGCTCGAGATGTACTGCATCCTATCATGAAGGAAAAGCGAATCTTCCCCTGGGGTAAAGTGGCTAACACCTTTGATGTTGTGGCAAAGACAGGCAAGCCCCGGCCATTCGTATCAAACTCACATCAAGTGCTTGCAATAGCATTTTGCTACGTCAGGTGCTTGTCCTGCCTTGTGGGTGAGTGATGACGACGAATGACTTTACTAGTGTTTCCTTATAGCGCCACTTACCCGTAAAATCGCTCTTTTTACTAACACGGAGCATAAGTCACATGGGCAGAGCGTATCAGAATCGCAAAGAATCGATGGCTAAAACCTCTGATATGAAGGCCAAGGTGTATAGCCGCTATGGTCGTGAGATTTATGTCAGCGCCAAATCAGGGGGTACTGACCCCAGCGGTAATTTAAGCCTGCGCAGCTTAATCGACCGAGCTAAGAAAGATCAGGTCCCCGGCCACGTGATTGACAAGGCGATTGAAAAAGCCAAAGGCGGGGCGGGTGAAGATTATTCGCCGGCACGCTATGAGGGTTACGGCCCCGGCGGCAGCATGGCCATCATTGAATGCCTGACCGACAACCCCAATCGCACCTTCGGTGATGTACGCCAGGCATTTACCAAAACCAAATGTAAAATTGGCACCCAGGGCAGCGTCAGCCACATGTTCGACCATCTGGCCATCTTCGTTTTCAAACACGATGACGAAGACGCGATACTCGAAGCCTTGATGGAGGCAGATGTCGATATCACCGATATCGAAAATGAAGCCGGTAAAATATCGGTGTTTACCGCCACCAGCGATTACTTCAAAGCCAAACAAACCCTGCTAGACAGCTTTGGCGATATTGATTTCGAGCTTGATGAAATACAGTTTATGGCCCATGCCTACCAGACAGTGAGCGGTGATGACGTCGAGCTGTTCGAAAAATTTCTGGCCATGCTCGATGAGCTGGATGACGTACAAAGGGTTTATCACAATATCGAACTGGCTAATCACTAGCGATTGATACTATTAAATATGCAATCAGACCCGAAAAAACTCGTCGAAAAAAACCAGAACCTAACCCACTCCGAATTAATGAAGGTTACCTCGCATGTGCAACGTGAGCAGGGCGAGTGGGTTCTGCATACCGTCATGGTAGAAGGTTGTGATGTGCCGTTTAAGTTCAAGCGCCAAGGTAATTACCAGAACTTAAAGGGTGCGAGAGTGAATATGACCTATTACACGGAACAGGAAACTATTGCGGGCATAACGTTTGAAGTGATGAAAGTTGTGCGTATAAAAAAAGGGTGACCTTGGACAGCCTGCTAGGCGCTTGAATAGCGGTTTTGTCGCTGAATATTCTGATCATTAATTCCTCAGGCGAGGGGATAAGTAAGTCAACAGCGGGGTTGTCTGGCAGTCTAAGCCAATGGGAGCAATCAGGCGCAAAGCTGCTTAGGCGGCGCTGGAAAGGCTCTTGGGTACTTATTGAGTGGCGAATGGCCTGAGTTTATTCGCCAGCATAGGGATCTGATACCTCAGCGTGCTGAATAGTGACCTTTAAAAAACATGAAGGTTAGCTCCGCAGCCACTTTTGTGCTCTTTTTGCCTCGACTATCGTCATTTTTCATGAGCTTGAAATATTTGCACTAGAGAATTCCTGTAATTGAAATCAACAACGGGAATCGTAAATGGTCAACGCGGAAATGATTTTACAAGAGGCCTACCCCAATTTTAAGCTTGGAAAAAGGCGAACATTAACGCTGAAAGTTTTCAGGAATTTACTCCACGAGAGTGATTTTAATGAGGTTATTGAGCGCAATAGACATCTGCGTGGCTTCGCCTTTCTCGATAAGCTGCTCGAATACTGTGGTTTTAGTTATCACCTGTCCCCCAAATCCTATAACAACATCCCCCATGAAGGCCGCTTGATTATTGTCGCGAATCATCCCATTGGAACACTGGATGGCCTGGCACTGGTTAAGCTGATTCGCTCCATTCGTCCTGATGTCCGGATTGTCGCTAATCGCCTACTGCTGCACATCGAGCCTCTCAGGTCGGTATTTTTGCCTGTTGATGTCATGTCATCGGAAAAAAAGTTGCTTAAGCAAAGCTATAAAGTGATGGTTGATGCACTTAATAATGAAGAGGCCATCATTATTTTTCCGGCAGGTGAAGTTTCCAGAGCGACCCCCAAAGGGATTCGTGATGGCAAATGGAAGCCCGGCTTTCTGAAGTTGGCAAAAAAGACGAAAAGCCCCATTCTTCCAATTCATATCAAAGCCAGTAACTCTAGCCTGTTTTATCTCTCATCGCTGGTTTACAAGCCGGCGGCCTCCCTTTTATTGGTCAAGGAAATGTTTAACAAGCGCAGTCAGGAGTTGAAATTTAAAGTCGGCTCCCCCATCCCTCATCATGCCTTCGCAACGTTAGATGAACCTGCGGGGGTACTTGCTCAGCGCTTTCGTAAGCATGTGTTGAACCTGGAAAAGAAGCGTGGAGGCGAGCGTTTTTTTGAGACCGTAGAGACCGTAGCGCACCCTGTGGACAGGAAGGCCTTAAAAATGGCGCTGTATGAGACGAGCTTGCTGGGTGAAACAGCCGATGGTAAAAAGATTTTTCTTTACCAGCATAAAGATGACTGCCCGATCATGCAGGAGATTGCGCGATTACGTGAATTGACCTTTCGCTCAGTAGAGGAGGGGACGGGAAATGCACTGGACTGGGATCAGTACGATCGTTACTACAGCCACCTGGTGTTGTGGGATGAGAATGACCTTGAGATTGTCGGTGCCTACCGAATTGGTAATGGCGCGGAGATCATAAAATCAAAAGGGATAGAAGGATTTTATACCAGTACGCTGTTTGATTTTAGCGCTCAGTTCGAGCGCTGTTTGCCGAATAGTATCGAGCTGGGACGTAGTTTTGTACAACCTCGTTACTGGGGGCGGCGTAGCCTTGATTATCTCTGGTATGGAATTGGCGCTTACCTTCGTGATCGACCAACGATTAAGTATCTCTTTGGGCCGGTTAGCCTAAGTAATGGTTATCCCCAGGAGGCAAAAGAAGTTATCGTCAGTTTTTATAAACAGCAATTTTCTGCCAAGTCAGCACTTGTTCGAGCAAGAAACCCTTTTGTCATCCCGAAAGAGGCAGAGCAGTTTGCGCAAACAGCGTTCAGCTCTGATTACCGGGATAGTTATAAAGTATTGAACAGTGAATTGAAGAGACTCGGGGTCAAAGTGCCTGCGCTTTATAAGCAGTATGCAGAGCTCTGCCTGGAGGGTGGCTGCCAGTTCATAGGTTTTAATGTTGACCACCAGTTTAATGACTGTATCGATAGTTTGGTGATGGTCTCTCTCGATAAGATTGTCGAGAAAAAAAGGCGGCGTTATATAGAGCAAAAGCGGGTTGTTATCTGATTTCAGGATTTAATAATCCGTTGCTATTCATTCAGCCTTCACCGCCAAATTGAATGAGGGTCGCAAAGTAGACCTTGCCTGGGGGGTAACTATTTGAATAGGAAAAACATAGGACACCCGCCCTAATACCGCCATAGAATGTCGCTGCCTATGCCGCGATGTCGAACCAGTACCATGTAGTACTGCATATTAACGCTCCGCAAGCAGAGCAATTAACAGTTTTTTCGGTGGGTGTCCTTGTTAGTCGTTTTAAAGCGCCTGGCGCATTATGAGGTGAGGCTCCTCGTTGTTGAGGCGACGGGGCGCTATGAGTTTGCTCTGGTGGAAGCCGCTTTCAACAATAATTTGGGTGGATGTCCTAATTAATTAGAAGTTTTTAATATGTTATGCCAAGATCTGACCCCGTTTTCTGCAGCGTGACCAAGAAGTGCCGCGCTCTGTGGCGGGCCGTCGGCAGCAGGGATGCTGCTAACGAGTCTACAGGGAGGTATTTACGACGTGCCTGTCATAGAGGGTGGCGCTGGCAGCAATCTCAACTTTAACTTGCGGCCTTAAGTGCTGGTCGGCGAGGAAAAAGTATTGGTGGTTTTTGTATTTGTGAAAAGGAGTGATATTTTTAGAAATTTTCCAACATTACTTCATAATTACAATTCGGGCATGTGATTGATTTGAGGCTATATGGTGCATTTTTAGTGGGAACCATAAATACAACTTCGCCATTAAAATATTTGTTTGAATCTCTATTTTCTAGGCAGCTTCTGCAAGCAAACCATCTGTTTTTATATTCTTTTTTTTGTGTGCTTAGGTTGTTGGGGGTTGTTTCTGTTTTTCTTGGAGGCGGGGCGGCTCTTGGTATTTGTACCTTCCTTCTTCTTTTATAGATATCTGTATTTATCTGTCTGATTTTTTCATCAAGAATAGACTTCAGTTCTTTTTTTGCATTTATTACTTTGGGGTTTGAAATCCACTTTGTTTTGGATGGGCTTTTTATTAATAACTTAAGTTCGTCTTTTGTTGTTGTGTGTGACGCATTAGACAGGTCAATTTCTACTGCTGGAAGGCCTAGACCCCGAATAATGTTTTTCTTGTTAGGGCTGACAAAATGGGTAACTGCAATTTCAATTAAAAGTGGCTCGTGATTTTGATATGCAATGATGTCTGGGCGTATTTCTTCTAGGCGCTTTTCAAGTTCTATCTTGTTGAATCTGGCGAGGACTTCCTTTTCTATTATTTTTTCTTCTGTGTGAGTGGTTTCATTCATGTCAGTTTGTGACATTTTTAATACCAACGAAGGTAAAATTGTATAGCCTTCTTCACTTAATATTTGTTTTGCCATCAAATGTATTGATGTCTCAAATGCGCTGCTACATGAGATTGTTTTATCTGAGGGGTCGTGAGAAAAATAGTTTGTTATCTTTTTGCCTTTGTTGGCTTGTAATTTTCTGTTACAAGAAGGGCATGTGCAGTCGCAGGCCAACCCTGATACCACATCAGATACTTGTACTAAGATGCCATTTTTAAAGCCAAATGGTATTTTGTTGTTCGTTGGCATGTGTCTTATTTACTCTCTTTTCATTGCCTGAAAATTAACGGGGCCAAACTCAACTTAACTCAAGCGCCCCGTTGTACTCTTACTAATCCCAGCTAAGTGCTCCACCAGTCTGATACTCAATAACCCGTGTCTCAAAAAAGTTCTTCTCCTTCCGCAAATCCATCATTTCCGACATCCACGGGAAGGGGTTTTGTGCGCCCGGATACTGCTCAGCCAAACCCAACTGATTCAAACGACGGTTGGCAATAAAGTGCAGATACTCTTCCATCATTGTGGCGTTCATGCCGAGTACGCCACGGGGCATGGTGTCGCGGGCGTAGGCGACTTCCAGCTCGGTGCCTTCAATAATCATTTGTATGGCTTTCTGCTGGAAGGCTTCTGTCCACAAGTGGGGGTTTTCCAGTTTGATCTGGTTGATGACGTCGACACCAAAGTTGAGGTGCATGGATTCGTCGCGCAGGATGTACTGAAACTGTTCGGCAACGCCGGTCATTTTATTGCGGCGGCCCATGGAGAGTATCTGGCTGAAACCGCAGTAAAAGAAGATGCCTTCGGTGACACAGCAAAAGGCGATGAGGTTGCTGAGTAGCTCTTGATCGGTCTCTGGGGTGCCGGTGTTGAAGGTGGGGTCACACAGGGCCTGGGTGTGCTTAATTGTCCATGCCGCTTTCATGGCAACGGCGGGCACTTCGCGGTACATGTTGAAGATTGCACCTTCGTCCATGCCCAGTGATTCAACGCAGTACTGGTAGGCGTGAGTGTGGATGGCTTCTTCAAAGCTTTGACGCAGTAGGTACTGGCGGCATTCGGGGTTGGTAATTAAACGATAAACGGCGAGTATCAGGTTGTTGGCGACCAGGGAGTCGGCGCTGGAGAAGTAGCCCAGTGAGCGCTCGACAATAAGACGCTCGTCGGCACTGAGGCCGTCTTCGCTCTTCCAGGTGGCGACGTCGGCGGTCATGTTGATTTCCTGGGGCATCCAGTGGTTGGCGCAGGCGTCGAGGTATTTCTGCCAGGCCCATTCGTATTTAAAGGGCACCAGTTGGTTGAGGTCGGCGCGGCAGTTGATCATCGCTTTGTCGTCGACTTCAATACGGGCAGCACCCATTTCCAGCTCGGCAGCACCCGCGGCAACATCGAGATTGGCGATGCCGGCCTGGGCGCGCTCGGTGGCGGATAAGTTGGGGTCAATGGCGACTTCTGCGGGAGCTTCAACAGGGGCGGCGGGCTGCTCTTTTTCTTTGATGATGGCCTGCTTGATCGCCGCTGTTTGTTCCGGTGTCGGTACAGGCTGTTGTACTGGGTTTTGTACAGGTGTATCTTGTTTCGGCACTGGTTTTAGGGCTTCCTGGCGCACGGGGGCAGGAATGTCCTGGGGCTTGAAGGTTTTGATCGGTGCGTCGCTATTAAAATCATCCCAACTTAGCATTGTATTTCCTCAGTATTTCTTGAGACCTCTGCACGAAAGCCATTTTGCTCCCATGCGGCGTCGTCTAAAACGCCTACCTTTGGTAAAAAAGTGCTCAATCGGTCATTTACATTTGTAAACTCCCTCTCTGTGCGCTTTTTTGCCTTGCCTGAAAGTAAAATCATCTCTCGTGCAAAGGCCTCATTTTTAGTTCAATTAAATATTTATTTATTAAGTTAGCTAGTCTCTGCCTGCGGGTAGCGCCTGGCAGGCAGAGTGAGCAAGTTTTACTGGCAGGCTTCGCAATCGGGGTCATCCAGCGAGCAGGCCTCGGGCACTGGCGCGGGGCCGGCGGACATAGGCGCTGCGCCGGACGATACGGCATTGAGCTGCCCGGTTTGAATGGTCGATTTTTCAGTGGTGGTGGCGGCCAGTGAACGCAGGTAGTAGGTGGTTTTTAAACCGCGAAACCAGGCCATGCGATAGGTCATGTCGAGCTTCTTGCCATTGGCTTCAGCCAGATAGAGGTTGAGGCTTTGCGCTTGGTCGAGCCATTTCTGGCGGCGACTGGCGGCATCGACAATCCACTGGGGGCCGACTTCAAAGGCGGTGGCATAAAGGGCTTTGAGGTCGTCGGGAATGCGCTCAACCGGTTGTGCGGAGCCGTCGAAATATTTCAGATCGTTGGCCATCACTTCGTCCCACAGGCCGCGTTCTTTGAGGTCGTGGATCAAGTAGGCATTGACCACGGTGAACTCGCCGGAGAGGTTCGATTTCACGTAAAGGTTTTGATAGGTCGGCTCTATCGACTGGCTGACGCCGGTGATATTGGCGATGGTGGCGGTCGGTGCAATGGCCATGACATTGGAGTTGCGCATGCCCTGGCTTTGCACGGTGGCACGCAGGCTGTCCCAGTCGAGGGTCTGGCTTTTGTCGACGTCGATATAGTCACTGCCGCGCTGTTGCTCGAGCAGGTCGAGGGAGTCGATGGGCAGTATGCCCTGACTCCACAGCGAGCCGGGGAAGGTTTCGTAGCTGCCGCGTTCGGCGGCAAGTTCGGAAGAGGCCTGAATAGCGTAGTAGCTAATGGCTTCCATGGAGCGGTCGGCAAACTCAACGGCGGCATCTGATGCATAGGGCACTTTGAGCTGATACAGCGCGTCTTGAAAGCCCATCAAGCCGAGGCCGACGGGGCGATGGCGCATATTTGACTGGCGTGCGGTTTCAACGGAGTAGTAGTTGATGTCGATCACGTTGTCGAGCATGCGTACGGCTGTGCGTACGGTGCGGCTTAGTTTGTCGGTGTCGAGCTGGCCGTCTTCGCCAATGTGCTGGGCGAGGTTGACGGAACCCAGGTTGCAGACGGCAATTTCTTCATTCGCCTTGGTGTTGAGGGTGATTTCAGTACACAGGTTGGAGGAGTGCACCACGCCAACGTGCTGCTGAGGCGAGCGTATGTTGCAGGGGTCTTTAAAGGTCATCCACGGGTGGCCAGTTTCAAACAGCATGCCGAGCATTTTGCGCCACAGGTCCTGGGCACGGAGGGTTTTAAAGAGTCGCACTTCGCCTTTTTCGGCGAGGGCTTCGTATTCAGCGTAACGCTGTTCGAAGGCGGCACCGTAGAGATCGTGCAGGTCGGGCGTGTCGTTGGGCGAGAACAGCGTCCACTGGCCGTCTTCAAACACGCGCTTCATAAACAGGTCGGGAATCCAGTTGGCGGAGTTCATGTCGTGGGTGCGGCGGCGGTCGTCGCCGGTGTTTTTGCGCAGCTCGATAAACTCTTCGATATCGATGTGCCAGGTTTCGAGGTAGGCACAGACGGCACCTTTGCGCTTGCCGCCCTGATTCACGGCAACAGCGGTGTCGTTAACCACTTTCAGGAAGGGAACAACACCCTGGGATTTGCCGTTGGTGCCTTTAATGTAAGCACCGAGACCGCGTACGGGGGTCCAGTCGTTACCCAGACCGCCAGCCCATTTTGAGAGCATGGCATTGTCTTGAATGGCGCCGTAAATACCTTCTAGGTCGTCGGGTACGGTGGACAGGTAGCAGCTCGACAGCTGGGGGCGCAGGGTGCCGGCGTTAAACAGGGTCGGCGTTGAGCTCATGTAGTCGAAGGATGAGAGCAGGTTGTAGAACTCGATGGCGCGTGCTTCGCGGTTTTCTTCCTGTGCCGCAAGGCCCATAGCAATACGCATAAAGAAGCACTGGGGCAGCTCAAAGCGAATTTCACCACTGTCGGCGTCGCTGTGAATAAAGTAGCGGTCATACAGGGTTTGCAGGCCGAGATAGGTGAACTGTAAATCGCGGCTGGCGTTTATCGCCTGGCCCATTTTCTCGAGGTCGTAGGTGGCGAGATCGGGGGCGATTAATTCCAGCTCAATACCGGTGTGGATGTAGGCCTTGAGGGCGGCGGGGTAGAGGCCTTCCATTTCATGCTGGGTGGCAGCAGTGGCGACTTTGAGGAAAGTCAGCGCTTCGCTGCGCAGGCCATCCATCAACAGGCGGGCGGTGGCGTAGGAGTAGTTGGGTTCTTTCTCGACCAATGTGCGGGCGGTGATCACTAGCGCGGTGTTAACGTCGGCAATGGACACGCCGTCGTAGAGGTTGCGCAGGGCTTCGCTCAAAATGGCATCAACTTCGACGTCTTTCAGGCCTTCGCAGGCTTCGCTAACCACGGTGTGTAGGCGGGCCATATCGAGGGGGCCATCAGTGCCGTCGGCATAGGTGACGCGAATCGCGGGGCCGTCGTAGTCGCTTTGTGTGGTTTGTTGCGGTGCGGTATTGGGTTCGGCGGCGCTGCGTTCCTGGGCGCGTAGCTCGCGGTAAATCACGTAGGAACGGGCGATCTTTTGTTCGCCACTGCGCATTAATGCCAGTTCAACCTGATCTTGAATATCTTCAATATGTACAGTGCCACCAGAGGGCATGCGGCGTTTGAACACTTCGCCAACCTGGGCGTTCAGGGCGTGTACGGTTTCGTGAATACGCCCCGATGCGGCAGCCGCAGCACCTTCAACAGCAAGAAAAGCCTTGGTAATGGCGACGATGATTTTTTCGTCGGTATAAGGCACGACTGAGCCGTTGCGCTTAATGACTTTAAGCTGGCCTGGTGCGGTGGCCTGCACCGTGCTGTTTGAAGCCTGGGTGGAGGCTTGTGCTGATATTTCAGCAGCGCTCTGGCCTGTGGCTGGCTGCTGGTCTTGTGTCGATGTTTCCATTGTTTTACCTGCTCTTTGAACGTGTTGTTTATAGGTTAGTCGTTTGTGGCCACAGGGTTAAAGCTGGGGGCTTGATCATCGTGTCAGTGTCAGTTTGTCTGTGGCCGATTTTTGAGGGCTATTCCTTTAGTTGTTGGGTGCGTTGTTAAGCGTGAGTGGCACGCTAATACAATGTATTTAATCCTGATCTAAGCCTTTAACTTTGAAGCAATAATTGTCGCGTTTTTATTGTTTTCATCATGTTTTTAGCAAGCGTAATACGGCGTTCAATTATGGCTTTGTTTTTGCTCCGGGTCAGGTTACAGAGCTTAGTGTCAGTTACTACATGTAGTGTCTGCTCTGGAGGAGATACAAGATAGTGTGGTTTGGGGTTAAATGCAATACAAGATGTGCTGATTATTGATTTTTTATGAACGATGCTGAAGCGCTGGTTTCACTATAATGCTTGCCGAAAACGAGAGGCCCATTACGATTAGCGGAGAGTGAAAGTGGTCGCTAACGCCCTGGCGAATACGCCGCTATTTTTGTAGTTTTAACACGTTAAAAAATAACCGAGGGGCTGGCTTTAAGGGCTGTGCTTTTATTGTTCAGTAAGGCAGGCGGGAGGACTGTAGGGTCGATCGATATTGGCGCGCAGAAATTGCTCCCCGCGTGCTGAAATAGCGTGGGGGGAGCTGGCTTGTTAGGCAGATAAATTGAGCAAGTGCAGCATCAATGCTTTTTGCGCATGCAGGCGGTTTTCGGCCTCATCCCAAACCACGGAGATTTTCTCATCTTCCAGTAATTCGGCGCTCACTTCCATGCCGCGATAGGCGGGCAGGCAGTGCATAAATAGAGCATCGCTGGCGGCCAGTGACATCAAGTCATGATTGACCTGAAAACCGTTGAACTGTTCGATGCGTTGCTGTTTTTCTTCTTCCTGGCCCATTGATGCCCAGGTGTCGGTCACGACCAGGTCTGCACCCGCAACCGCTTCCTGCGGGTTTTGGCTGATGCTGATACGAGAGGCATGTTTCTGCACCAGGCTTTGATCGGGCTCAAAACCTTTGGGGCAGGCAATGCGCAGTTCGAAATCAAATTGCGCGGCAGCATTAATATAGGAGTTGCACATATTGTTGCCATCGCCGACCCAGGCGACTGTTTTACCGGCGATATCACCGCGCTTCTCAACATAGGTCTGCATATCGGCCAGTAGCTGGCAGGGGTGGTAGTCATCAGTTAGCGCATTAATGACGGGGACTTTGGAATACTCGGCAAAGGTTTCTATTTTGCTGTGGGCGAAGGTGCGCACCATGATGATGTCGACCATCGAAGAGATAACGCGGGCGCTATCTTCAACCGGTTCGCCACGGCCGAGCTGGGTGTCATTGGGTGATAAAAACAGGGCGCTGCCACCGAGTTGTGCCGTGCCTGCTTCGAAGGAAACGCGGGTGCGGGTGGATGATTTCTCGAAAATCATCGCCAGTACTTTACCCGACATGGGTGTGCCGGCGGTGTTATTGCGCAGCTGGCTTTTCAGGCTGATGGCATTGCGAATAATATCGCGCAGCTCATCGGCGGGTAGATCGTTAAGGGTTAAGAAATGCTGAACCGTCATGGTGAATTCCGTTAGCGGGGCTATTGCCCACTAAAAAGCGTTGATTAAAGGGACGAGCATGTCGACCAGTTGTTCGGCTTGCGGGTCGCTGAAAGTGAGCGGGGGTAGCAGGCGAACGACATTGCCGGAGGCGACATTAATCAGCAGGCCCTTGTCGGCGGCCTGGGTAACCAGTTCGCCACAGGGTTCGCTAAGTTCAATGCCGATCATCAGGCCGCAGCCGCGTACCTGTTTAACCTTGTCGCAATCAGCTAAGGCGGTGCTGAAAGCTTGCAGTAAATGGCTGCCGAGTTCGCTGGCACGTTGGGCGAGGTTTTCATTTTCGATAGTCTCTACGGTTGCGAGCGCTGCCGCACAGGCGATGGGATTGCCGCCGAAGGTGGAGCCGTGATTACCGGGCTGCATTAATTGAGCAGCGGGGCCGTGGGTCAAACAGGCGCCAATGGGCACGCCGTTACCGAGGCCTTTAGCGATAGTCACCACATCGGGCAGGATATTGTGCTGCTGGTAGTGAAAATAGCTGCCGGTGCGACCGTTGGCAGTCTGAATTTCATCCAGCATTAGTAGCCAGCCTTTGGCGTCACACAGGGCGCGCAGCTGCTGCAGGTAGTCGGGGGCGGGAATGTTAACGCCACCTTCGCCCTGAATGGGCTCGACGAAGACGGCGACAATATTAGGGTTGTTGTCGCCGATGGCCTCTATCGCTGCAATATCATTAAAGGGTGCGCGGGAAAAACCTCTTACCAATGGCTCGAAGCCGGCGTGTACTTTGCGATTACCCGTTGCTGTCAGCGTTGCCAGCGTGCGGCCATGGAAGGCTTGTTCGGTGACGATAATGGTTGGCAGTTCAATGCCCTGGGCATGACCGTGCAGGCGAGCAACTTTAATGGCCGCTTCGTTGGCTTCGGCACCGGAGTTGGAAAAGAACATGTTGCTCATGCCCGACAGCGCGCTGAGCTTATCGGCCAGGGCTTCCTGTGCCGGTATATTGTAGAGATTGGAGCAATGGACGAGGGTTTTCGCCTGGGTTTCGATGGCGGCTGCGACGGCAGGGTGGGCGTGACCCAGCCCGCACACGGCGATGCCAGCCAGGGCGTCGAGGTATTTCTTGCCCTTATCATCCCAAACATAAGCGCCTTCACCTTTAACCAGTGTTAGTGCGCGTTGTCCGTAGGTATTCATTAGTGCGTTACTTGTCATGGCTTGCCCAGCTGTTAGCGTGTTGTGAGTCAGATTCTTGCTGTAAATCGTGTGCTCAGTCTTTCGCCGTCCATTTCATAAAATAGAACAGGCGGCACTAAGCCGCCCGAAAAAAGCGAAATATATTATTGAGTTTGATTCGCTTTGGCAATCTTTTTAAGCGCTTTTCTGCGACTGCGGGGAGGAGCTTGTTCAAGATGCTGTTTGGCTACCCGGGATTGGCCATTTCTTTTTTGTGTATAAACGTTTAGAATAACCAAGTGTTTTACTCGGTTATTATTGTATTTAAGAACTATCTTAAGAAAGGTGCTTTAAATGGACGTGCTGGATACTATCCGCGATCAAATTGAAACCAACCCCGTTATTGTTTACATGAAGGGTTCCCCCAATCAGCCGCAGTGCGGTTTTTCTGCGCGCACGGTGCAGGCTTTGATGGCCTGTGGTGAGCGTTTTGCTTATGTCGATATTCTATCTAATCCTGAAATTCGCACTAAGTTGCCGGAATATGCCAACTGGCCGACTTTCCCCCAGCTATGGGTTGGTGGTGAGTTAATCGGTGGTTGCGACATTATTACTGAAATGCATGAAAAAGGTGAATTACAGCCCCTGGTTAAAGAGGCGGCATTACCGGCGGATGAGGGTTAATTGCTGAGGTGATTTCGTAGCAATAAGAAAGCAGGCATTAAAAAAGCGGGCAATGCCCGCTTTTTTAATGCCTGCGTTTTAGGTCTCTTTCCTTCGATTAAGCGCTGCTTAAGATTGGGAGGCTTTCCAACCGCCCAGCTCACGCCAGCGATTAACGATCTTACAAAATAGTTCAGCGGTACGCTCTGCATCATAAGCCGCGCTATGGGCTTCTTTATTGCTAAAAGGGATGCCTGCCGACTGGCAAGCGCGGGCGAGTACCGTTTGTCCGTAGGCCAGCCCGCCGAGGGTGGCCGTATCGAAGCAGGAAAAAGGGTGAAAAGGGTTGCGCTTAATCTGACTGCGGTTGACGGCAGCGTTAACAAAGCCAAGATCAAAGTGGGCGTTGTGGGCGACGATCACCGCGCGGGTACAGTGGTGCTCGCTGATGTTATGGCGGATTTCTTGAAAGACATCCCGCAGTGCGTCTTTCTCGCTCATCGCTTCGCGATCGGGATCGTCGGGGTTGATGCCGGTGAATTCCAGGGCGGCGTCGTCACAAATGGTGTCCGGGTGGGGGATAACATTGCGGGCGATGGTTTTGTCGCGAACTAGCAGCCCTGAGTCATCCATTATCAGCGATACAGCGGCAATTTCCAGCAGGGCGTGTTTGTCGGATTCAAAACCACCGGTTTCCACATCGATCACCACGGGCAGGAAACCGCGAAAGCGCTCGGCAATAAATTCACCACTGAAATCATCCATGGAGCCTGCTTCTGACATGCTCATTTCGCCGTCCATTTTATTCTCCATCGATGACAGTCCATTGTAGAGTTTCAGACGCGTAGAAGGGCACCATAGAATCGTTACCGAGTTGTGTGCTTGCGGGTAGCTGCCAGGGGGCGCGGCGCAGGGTTAATGTTTGTTGGTTGACGGGCAGGCCATAAAAGGCGGGGCCGAAGAGGCTGGCAAAGCCTTCGAGTTTGTCGAGCGCCCCAGCGCGTTCAAAGACTTCGGCATAAAGCTCGATAGCGGCGTGGTGTGAGTAACAACCGGCGCAGCCACAAGCCGCTTCTTTTTTGTTTTGTGCGTGGGGGGCAGAATCGGTACCGAGAAAAAACTTAGGGCTACCGCTGGTGGCCGCATTAATTAAGGCCTGTTGATGAGTTGAGCGTTTTAAAATGGGCAGGCAGTAATTGTGGGGCCGAATGCCGCCGGCTAGCAGGTCGTTGCGATTACAGAGCAGGTGCTGGGGCGTAATCGTCGCCGCAATGTTGTCGCCGCTACTTGTCACAAAGGCTGCGCCCTGTTCGGTGGTGATATGTTCGAGCACTATTTTTAAGTCGGGAAAACGCAGGCAGAGCGGGCTTAAGGTGCGTTCAATAAAGACGGCTTCCCGGTCAAAAATGTCGATGTGCGAGTCAGTCACTTCACCGTGTAATAAAAGCGGCAAGCCCAGTTTTTCCATGCGTTCCAGCACCGGGTAGACTTTCTCTAAGTCGGTGACGCCGGAATCTGAATTAGTCGTCGCACCTGCGGGGTAGTATTTAACGGCGTGGATGAGGCCACTGGCGACAGCGCGGTCTATTTCATCGGCTGGGGTGTTGTCCGTTAAATAAAGCACCATTAAAGGCTGCCAGTTATTGCTGGCGGGGCGGGCCGCAAGAATACGTTGCCGATACGTGTCGGCTTGCTCGGTAGTGATGACCGGCGGGGCAAGATTGGGCATGACGATGGCGCGGGCAAAGTGGCGCGAGGCATCGTTAACCGTGTCGCGCAGGGCGGGGCCGTCACGCAAATGCAGGTGCCAGTCATCGGGTTGGGTGATGGTGAGTGTGTCTAGGGTCGCGGACATTTTTTTACTTGCTAATTGGGAGCGGCCATCCTACCGGAAAGACCTGCTTTGGGACAGACTACTATTTGCACCTAGTGCTACCAAAAGCACGGCGTAAGGTTTAGAATTCGCATCGCGCGAATTCTGCACTGTTGTTTCCAGGAGATTGCTTGTGTCCGATATTAAAAAAGTGGTTTTAGCCTATTCCGGTGGGCTCGATACCTCGGTAATTGTCCGCTGGTTACAGGAAACTTATCAGTGCGAGGTGGTGACTTTTACTGCCGATATCGGCCAGGGTGAAGAGGTAGAGCCAGCACGAGCCAAGGCCAAAGCCCTGGGCATTAAAGAAATTTATATCGACGATTTACGCGAAGAGTTTGTGCGTGATTTTGTTTACCCTATGTTCCGCGCCAATACTATTTATGAAGGCGAGTACTTGCTGGGTACGTCTATTGCGCGGCCGCTCATTGCTAAACGTTTAATCGAGATCGCCAATGAAACTGGTGCTGATGCTATTTCACACGGTGCGACAGGTAAAGGTAATGATCAGGTGCGCTTTGAGCTCGGTGCCTATGCTTTAAAACCAGGCGTTAAAGTCATCGCCCCCTGGCGGGAGTGGGATTTAACGTCTCGCGATACCTTGATGGATTATTGTGCTGAGCACGATATCCCTGTCGATTTTGCCTCCGGCAAAAAGAAATCACCTTATTCAATGGATGCTAATTTGCTACATATTTCCTACGAAGGTGGTGTGCTGGAAGAGCCATGGGCCGAAGCGGAAGAGTCTATGTGGCGTTGGAGCGTCTCCCCCGAAGCCGCGCCAGATAAACCTCTGTACATGGAATTAAGCTTCCAGCAAGGGGATATTGTCGCCATTGATGGTAAAGCAATGACTCCAGCAGAAGTGCTAACACTGCTCAATGAAATTGGTGGCGCCAACGGTATTGGTCGTGCTGATATCGTCGAAAACCGCTATGTGGGTATGAAAGCACGCGGCTGTTATGAAACGCCGGGCGGTACCATCATGCTTAAGGCTCACCGCGCGATAGAGTCGATTACTCTCGATCGGGAAGTCGCCCATTTAAAAGATGAGTTAATGCCCCGTTACGCTAGCCTTATTTACAACGGCTACTGGTGGTCGCCGGAGCGGCAAATGCTGCAAACAATGATCGACGAATCTCAGCAATATGTGAACGGCGTTGTACGCCTGAAACTTTATAAAGGTAATGTCACGGTCATAGGTCGCAAGTCGAAAGACAGTTTGTTTGATGAGCGAATCGCTACTTTTGATGATGATGCGGGTGCTTATAATCAGCAAGATGCTGAAGGTTTTATTAAGCTCAATGCCCTGAGGCTCCGTATTGCGGCCAATAAAAACCGTTAGTTATACGATGTATTTTTAAATATCATCATCAGGTCTCATTTCAGGATGGGGTTGGTTGATATATATCATGTTACAGCGGTGTTTAATGTCGAATAATTGCGCCGCTTAAGTTTAGCTCGATCTGTTTTTCTCACCAAGGAAATAAAAAATGAGTGATGCTAGCTCTGCGAATACGTTGCCCACATACAATATAAAGGTGGTGAAGCAGTTTGCTATCATGACCGTTGTCTGGGGCATCGTTGGTATGTTGGTGGGAGTTATTCTCGCCGCCGAGTTGATTTGGCCCAATATGAATATGGGACTTCCTTGGCTCCATTTTGGTCGCTTACGGCCCCTCCATACCAACGCTGTTATTTTTGCCTTTGGCGGCTGCGCTTTGTTTACGAGTGCCTACTACGTGGTTCAGAAAACCTGTCAGGCGACGCTGTTTATGCCGCGCTTGGCTGCGTTCACTTTCTGGGGCTGGCAGTTAGTGATTGTTTCTGCTGCAATCACCTTGCCCATGGGCTTCACCTCCACTAAAGAATACGCCGAACTGGAATGGCCAATCGATATTTTGATCACCATCGTTTGGGTCTCCTATGCGATTGTTTTCTTTGGCACCATCGCGAAAAGACAAACCTCGCATATCTACGTTGCCAACTGGTTTTTTGGCGCTTTTATTCTCGCGGTCGCTATGCTTCATGTGGTGAACAGTGCTGCTATCCCTGTGTCGATGTTTAAATCTTACTCTGTCTATGCGGGTACTATCGACGCGATGGTGCAGTGGTGGTATGGGCACAATGCAGTGGGTTTCTTTTTAACAGCGGGCTTTCTCGGCATGATGTATTACTTTGTGCCCAAGCAAGCGGGGCGGCCGGTGTATTCTTACCGCCTATCTATCGTGCATTTCTGGGCTCTGGTTGCCATCTATATTTGGGCTGGCCCTCACCACCTACATTACACATCACTGCCTGATTGGGCGCAAAGCCTGGGCATGGTTATGTCTTTAATTCTACTCGCGCCTTCCTGGGGTGGCATGATTAACGGCATTATGACTTTGTCTGGGGCGTGGGATAAATTGCGTACCGATCCAACACTGCGTTTCTTGGTGGTTTCACTTTCCTTTTATGGTATGTCGACATTTGAAGGCCCGATGATGGCTATCAAGACAGTGAATGCACTGTCTCACAATACCGACTGGACGATCGGCCATGTTCACTCTGGTGCTCTGGGCTGGGTAGCGATGATTTCGATCGGTAGCATGTACCACCTTATCCCGATCATCTTTGAAAAGCCGAAAATGTACAGTATCAAATTGATTAATACTCATTTTTGGTTGGCGACCATGGGTACAGTGCTCTATATCGCTTCAATGTGGGTTAATGGCCTTGCCCAAGGTTTGATGTGGCGGGCCTTTAATACTGATGGCACATTGACTTACACCTTCGCGGAATCTATTGAGGCGAGCATGCCTGGTTACTACGTACGTCTTATTGGTGGCGGTATGTTCTTCTTCGGCATGTTGGTGATGGCCTTTAATGTCTGGAAAACTTGTCGCGGGCCCGGAATCTCGGTGCCAGTTGACAGCCAATCAGCGACTGCAGCGTAGGGGGATCGACGATGAACCATGACATAGTTGAAAAGAATGTTGGCGTACTGATTATCCTGACGCTGGTGGCGATGAGTTTTGGCGGTTTGGCACAGGTTGTACCGCTGTTTTTTATTAAATCAACGACAACCCCAATTGAGGGTTTGATGCCACTGCCTGCCTTGGTGCTTGAAGGGCGCGATATTTACATTCGTGAAGGTTGTCACGTTTGTCATACGCAGATGGTTCGTCCCTTCCGTTCAGAAACTGAACGTTATGGCCACTACACAGTAGCGGGTGAGCAAGTTTACGAACATCCCTTCTTGTGGGGTTCAAAGCGTACGGGGCCAGACCTGGCACGAGTGGGTGCTCGCTATAGCGATGAGTGGCATCGAGCCCACCTCTATAACCCAAGAGACGTGGTGCCAATATCAAACATGCCAAGCTTTCCCTGGTTATTTGAAGACATCGTCACGGGTAAAGACACTGCGGCCAAAATGCGTGCATTGCGCATCGTCGGCGTACCTTATACCGATAGCGATATTGAAAATGCAGCCTCAGAGTTTGCTTCAGGTGATGTTAAAGAGGTGGACGCCTTGGTTGCCTATCTTCAGCAACTGGGCACATTGATCAAACGCAAACGCTAAGGCGCATCGGAGGATTTATGGACCAAGGTACATTAGAAGGTATTGGTACGTTATTGGCGATGCTAGCCTTTGGTGCGGTTTGTGTGTGGGCCTACAGTGGTCGTAATAAAGCTGGATTTGATGAGGCGGCTCAGCTGCCCTTTCTCGATGAATTACCAGCGGCCAATAAACAGCTTATCGCAGACAGTGATGATGGGGCTGGTGAAACAGTCATAGAGACAAGCACGAATAAAGAAGGGAATGGCATATGAGCACGTTCTGGAGTTGGTGGATCATCGTTATCACAATAGTGACAAACGTGGGTATCTGCTGGGTATTGTTCTCTAATAGAAAAGTAACAGTGAAAGAGCTACCTAAAGACGGAGAGGTACCGACGACGGGGCACGTTTACGATGGTATTGAGGAATACGACAATCCTCTACCCGGCTGGTGGTTCAACATGTTTGTCGGCACGGTGATCTTTGCTGTTATTTACCTAGTGTTATACCCGGGTATGGGTAATTTTCCTGGGGTGTTGGGTTGGACATCCGAGGGTCAGTGGCAAGAACAGGAGAAAAAAGCAGAAGATCGCTTTGAGGCTGTTTACTCGACTTTTGAAGGGTTGACGATTGAAGAGCTCGCGGTCAATCCTGAAGCTTTCAAAATTGGACGTCGCCTGTTTGGCAATAACTGTGCTGTTTGCCACGGCAGTGATGGTCGCGGTAGTTATGGCTTTCCCAACTTAACTGATGGTGACTGGTTGTATGGCGGAACACCTGAAGCAATTGGAGCATCAATTACCCATGGTCGCAGTGGCATGATGCCCGCTTGGTCTGCAGTAATTGGTGAAGAGGGTGTTAATCAAGTTACTGAATACTTGTTTAAAATTGGTGAGAGTGAGCACGATGCAACACTGGCTGCTGGTGGAGAGAAGGTTTTTGCGACCTTCTGTGCGGGTTGTCACGGTGCTGATGGTAAAGGCAACCAGGCCTTGGGTGCTCCTAATCTGAGTGATGATATTTGGCTTTATGGCCGCTCGCCAGAATTGATCAGAACCACTATTCGCTCTGGTCGTCAGGGCTTAATGCCCGCACAGGGCGAGCAGTTACATGAAAGTAAAATTCGCTTGTTGACAGGGTATGTCTATAGCCTGGCACATCAATAACGATTGTAGAAATTGGCGGCTAACAGCAATAGTAGCTGAGTGAGGCGACAATGAGTTTACAAGAGGAAAAAAAACCGAGCCTCGAAGAAGAGGCTCATGTACTCTATCTCTACGAGACTGAGAAGAAGATCTACCAACGGCGCTTTGTTGGTTTTTTTCGCAGTCTAAAAAAGCGTAGTGGCATTCCTTTATTACTCGGTTATTTACTCCTACCGTGGCTTCAAATTGATGGTCGCCAGGCTGTTTGGTTTGACCTGCCCGCCCGCAAATTTCATATCTTCTGGATGACCTTCTGGCCCCAGGATTTCATGATGCTCGCCTGGTTGCTGATTATCGCTGCATTTACCCTGTTTTCGGTGACGGTGGTGGTAGGTCGTGTTTGGTGTGGTTTTAGCTGCCCCCAAACCGTATGGACCATGATGTTTATGGGTGTGGAGCGCTTTTTTGAAGGCGGTCGTAATAAACGTATAAAGCTGGATCTGGCTCCTTGGAGTTTCAATAAAATTTGGCGTAAAGGTGGTAAGCATGTCGTTTGGCTGCTGATCGCTTTTATTACGGGCTTTACTTTCGTTGCCTATTTTAATCCGGTGCGCCAATTCAGCATTGATTTATTCACATTTTCTGCCCCCGCGGCTGCCGTTTTCTGGACTTTCTTTTTTACCTTAATGACCTATATGAATGCGGGTTATCTGCGTGAACAGGTCTGTAAATATATGTGCCCCTACGCGCGCTTTCAGTCGGTGATGTTTGATGCCGATACGCTGATTGTTTCTTACGATAAAGCGCGAGGCGAATCGAGGGGGCAGCGCAAGAAAGGTAGCGATTATCGAGCAAAGGGTTTAGGTGATTGTGTCGATTGCAGCCTGTGTGTACAGGTTTGCCCTGTAGGTATCGATATTCGTGAGGGTTTGCAGTCTGAATGTATCAGCTGCGGGCTGTGTATTGATGCCTGTAATGCCATTATGGAAAAGGTTGAATACCCCAAAGGGCTCATCAGTTTCACCACTGAAAATAAACTAGAGAACGGCGCTACTCACGTTTTCAGGCCACGTTTACTCGGTTACGGATTGGCTTTGTTAATAATGGTTAGCGTGTTCGCTTATACGCTTATCACTCGTATACCCCTGGAGCTCGATATTATTCGTGACCGCTCGCTGCTTTATCGTGAAACATCTCGAGGCATGGTTGAAAATATTTATACCTTGCGCATTAACAATATGGATAACCAGGCTCATAAATTTGTGATTGATGTCGAGGCTGATCAGGAATTTCGCTTTATTGGAGACAGTGTTGTTGATGTTGCTGGCGGGGAAGTCTTTACGCATCTGGTACGACTTGAACTCGACCCTGGTTTACTTAAACGGGGTAATATTGATGTTACATTTGTGTTGCGAGCCGAGGATGATGAAAAAATGCACGATAGTGAAGAGAGTCGTTTTATAGGGCCGTTCATTCGCTAAACTTGCCTCATTATCTTTTACAAATCCACACTAAAACCACTCATTTTTTCCACGACGAGTGCTAACGGAATAAGTCGATGTTAGATACTACAGGCCAAATAACGCCCCCCCCCTGGTACCGACAATTCTGGCCCTGGTTTTTGATTGCCTTGCCCTCTACAGTGGTTGTCGCTTGCTTTTTTATGCTCTATCTGGCGATCAAGTACAGTGATGACTTGGTTAGTGATAATTATTATCGCGATGGCCTGGCGATAAACTTGGTGCTCACTCAGGATATCCGTGCGACTGAACTCGGTCTGTCAGCAAATCTTAATTTTGATGCGAGTAGTGATGAGGCTATTGACGTGCTGGCTCTCACCCTAAGTAGTAGCATTGAAACATTTGTGATGCCGACTGAATTAAATTTGTATTTACTCCATCCTGGGGACGCTAGTGCTGATCATGTCGTTCAGTTGACGGCTGCGGGTGATGGCCGTTTCCGCGGTCAATTACCGACGTTACCGGCACAGAGCTTTTATCTGCGCTTGGTTCCTGCTGAGATTATTAAAAGTGCCCCTGCACAAGAACGTTTACAGAGTGCAGCATGGCGTCTGGCAGGTGAGGTTGATTTCACTGACAGTCACATTGTTGAATTACGGGCGGAGCCCGAGCGTCTTAATTCGAGCAGCGACTGAATATGCCGCTTGAAACCTGCTTCCATTGTGCATTGCCTCTGGATGGTAGGGACGATCTCACGGTGCTTATTGACGGTGCACTACGCCCGATGTGCTGTATCGGCTGCCAGGCAGTTGCAAGTGCGATTGTCGATGGCGGGCTCGAAAAATTCTACCAATACCGTTCGACCAATGCCTTGCGTAATGAAGGTAGCACAAGTGAAGGTTTCAGCGCTTATGATTTGCCGGAAATCCAAGCTGACTTATTAACTGTCGATGCGAATGGGCTGGCGACAATAGAGCTTGGTATTTCAGGCATTAGCTGTGCAGCCTGTGCTTGGCTGATTGAGCACCATTTGGAGAAATTACCCGGTGTAATCAAGGTTGGTGTGAATGTCAGTCGCCAACGCTGCCGACTGCAGTGGCATAAAGAGCAATTACCGTTGAGCCAGGCTTTAGCTGCTTTTATTGAAATTGGCTATCGGGCCTATCCGGCAAAAGAGTCTAACAAGCTTGAACATATTGAGCGCGATCAAAAGAGCTATTTATTACGGCTTGGCGTAGCGGGTATTGGCATGATGCAGGCGGGTATGCTGGCTATCGCTCTCTATGCCGGTGTCTTTCAGGGTATGGATCTCCACTGGCAGAATCTGCTACGTTGGGTCAGCCTGCTCATTGCAACACCAGTGGTTGTATACTCAGCGCAGCCCTTTTTTAAAGGGGCCTGGCGCAGTTTAGTAGGTTTTCGTGGTCATTTGCCCTGGCACCAGCATTTAACAATGGATGTCCCTATTTCTCTGGCTATTGGTCTGGCTTATGTGGCGAGTGGTTGGGCAACGATATCGGGGACGGGCGAGGTTTATTTCGATGCGGTCTCTATGCTGACTTTTTTCCTTCTGCTTGGTCGTTTTCTTGAAATGCGGGTACGTTATGCCAATGAGTTAGTCGCAGGGGAAGTGACTGAATTGATCCCTCTTTCAGTGCAGCGCTGGATTGATGATGGCGGTGCAGGGCGGTTTGAACAGGTGCCGGTTAAATCTCTCTGTGTTGGCGATATTATTCAAGTTGCTGAGGGTGAGTGTTTGGCTGTCGATGGTATCGTGCTGGCGGGAGAAAGCCCAGTCGTCGAAGCGATACTCAGTGGCGAGCAAGACCCCGTTGCGAAAGGCCCGGGTGACGTGGTCAGTGCTGGGACGGTGAATACCTCGAACCCTTTGAAAATTAAAGTGAGTGCCGTTGGCCAGCGCACGCGCCTGGCGGCCATTGTCGATATGCTCGATGGGGTCACCGCACAAAAGCCTCGACAACTGACCATTGCTGATCGCTTTGCCGCCGGTTTTATTGCTTTTGTTTTACTGCTTGCTACGGCTGTGTTTTCTGTGTGGTGGTTGCACGATGCAGGCAGGGCCTTGTGGGTAACCTTGTCAGTACTGGTGGTGACTTGTCCCTGTGCGCTCTCATTGGCGACACCGGTGGTACTCGCCGCCGCAACCGGGCGACTGCAGAGGCAGGGCTTTTTGATCCGTAGCCCTCATGTGCTGGAAACGTTGAGTAAAGTCACTCGTGTTGTATTGGATAAAACAGGCACACTGACAACGGGCAAACTTGAAATTGACAGTATTGTCTTATCTTCTGAAGCGGAAGAGTTCGATACTACGACAATACTTGATCTCGCTGCAGCCCTGGAACAGGGCTGTTGCCACCCTATTGCCAGTGCTTTTAAACAGCGAAAAAAGCACACTAACAAACAGGCCGAACAACTTGATTATCAGGTGGGCGGCGGTGTCAGCGGTGTGATCGATGGTCAGCGCTACGCACTGGGTAAACCTGTGTTTATCGATCAATGCTTTGCTTTACAAGTATCCTCATCACTGTTGCCGAAGGCTGAGTCAGCGCGAGAGACGCTGGATTCTAAGCATCGTCTGGAAATCATACTGGCCAGTGAGCATAAAATTCTGGCACGTATTATCCTCATCGATGAATTGCGCCCAGGGGCTTTGGAGCTGGTCGCCAGCTTACAGGCACAGGGGCTTTCTCTTGAGTTGCTCAGTGGCGATCAGGAAAAAAACACCAAGGCATTGGCCGCTGACTTAGGTATTCAGCAATGGCAGGCCAACAAGAGTCCAGAGGATAAGCTGGCCACTATTCGAGCGCGGCAAAAAGAAGGCGATATTGTGCTGATGGTGGGTGATGGCATTAACGATGTTCCGGTGCTCAGTGGTGCTGACATTTCTGTCGCGATGGCTGAGGCGACTGACTTTACTCGTATGGCTTCCGACGCGGTATTGCTGTCGGGCAACTTAATTTCATTACTCGACACTATCTCCGTAGCGCGTAAAACCTCCGCCGTTATACGGCAGAATATCGCCTGGGCTCTAATTTATAACGTCAGCGCTTTGCCTCTTGCCGCCATGGGCTGGGTGCCGCCCTGGGCAGCCGCTATTGGTATGTCTGCCAGTTCTTTGGTGGTGGTCTTAAATGCTTTGCGCCTGCAACGCAGTAATGCAGGCCCCGCGAATAATGTTGAAAGTGATCGGCTGCAGCAAGGAGCTTTGTTGCGAAGCATGCAGGCAGGGATCTGATGGAAAGCTTGTATGTTTTAATTCCCTTGTCGTTCATTGTAGTGGCACTGGGAATTTGGCTGTTCTTTTGGGCGGTGAATAATGGTCAATACGATGATCTTGATGGTGAGGCAGAACGTATTTTATTTGATGAGCCCGATAGCAATATTAAAACTGAGAAGGCGAGTCAAAAAGTGTGTGAATTGCCAGGCAAGAATAAACAAGGGTTAAAAGTATCTGGCAGTAAAAATGTTTGATGCTCTACTGTTGTTCTTTGCACCCCTTGCTGTAATGTTTGGTATTGGCTTGCTGGGCACTGGGCATTGTTTCGCCATGTGTGGGGGCATCGCCTCGGCGTTGGGCTTTGCTAGCGAGAAAGGCGGAAGCCGTTATATTGTGGCGTACAATTTAGGCCGTGTTGTTAGCTATGCCTGTGCCGGTGGAGTGGTTGCCAGCCTGGGTTATGCCAGTAGTCACTATCTTGCGCTGGCACCAGTGCTACGGGGTATAGCAGGCCTGTTGTTGATTGTTATGGGCTTGACGATGGCTGGTTGGTGGCGGGGATTGACTCACCTGGAAAGGGTCGGCAGTTTATTATGGCGTCGACTTCAGCCCCTCGGCCAGCGTTTATTGCCAGTACGCTCGTTTAGTTCGGCAATATTGCTCGGTCTGGTGTGGGGATGGTTACCTTGCGGGCTGGTTTATACCGCATTGGCCTTTGCGGCTACCGCGGAGACACCGCTGGCAGGAATGGCACAAATGGCGGCCTTTGGCTTCGGGACCATGCCGGCGGTGATACTGGGAGGATTGTCAGTCGGTAAGCTGGGGGACGTGCTGCGGAGTAAAAACTTTCGCCTTATATTTGCTCTTTTATTAATAACATACGGTATCTGGACCTTATTGCCCGTAGTTTTGCCGTATCATCGGCACTAGCCAAATAACAGCTTGCTTGGTGAGAGCGGTGGGTCATTGAGGAACTTGATTTTTATCAATACACCGCTGCAATTTTAGCTGTATAAATAAGACTAATATAGGCGATAGAGCCAGGAGTTTCTATGTTCGGACATATACCGGGGTTAATGTTTAATCCACGCAAGCAATGGCAAACAATCGCCGCGTTGAGTGATGAGAAAATTAAGCGCTTGCTACCATACCCAATCATTATGGCCTTGTTGCCGCCATTGGCTTTATATATCGGTATGACGAAGGTTGGCTGGACGGTAGTCGGTGATGATGTGGTGCGAATCACTGAGGCGAGTGCCATTCCTCTAATTGTGCTGAGTTATGTCGCCCTGTTGGGTGCGGTGGTGGTTATTGGTTTAATGATTAACTGGATGTCGCAGACCTATCAAACAGCATCCTTCCCCATAAAAGGCATCGTGTTAATGGGCTATGCCTGTACGCCCGTTTTTTTGGCGGGTGCCTGCGCGGTATATCCAATTTGGTGGCTCGATATCATGCTCGGCACCGCCGCATCCATTTACACGATTTATTTGATTTACATGGCAATACCGACAATGATGCGCGTGCCCTGGGACAGAGGTTTTCTTTACGCGAGTGCCGTATTTATGATCGCGTTGGTTTATGTTGTAGTGATACTTGTCGGTATAACCATTATTTGGGAGTATATTGCGACCCCCGTTTTTACCAATTAAGTGTCGTGTTAAGTTTTCAGCATTAGTTATGGGCTGATAATAGGGTCGCGATATTGCTGTTGGCTAGTTGAAAAGGGCGAAAATGAAGTTACTGCATACCATGTTGCGGGTGGGCGATCTTGAAAAATCTATCACTTTTTATACGGAATTACTCGGTATGCAATTATTGCGTAAAAGAGATTTTCCCGATGGCCGCTTCACCCTGGCTTTTTTAGGCTATGGCGCTGAAGAAGAAAACACCGTACTGGAGCTCACCCATAACTGGGATACTACTAGTTATAATCTGGGCGATGCCTATGGCCACATTGCCATCGGTGTAGAAGATGTTTACGCCACCTGCGAGCAAATAAAAAGCAAAGGTGGCGCGATTGTTAGAGAAGCAGGGCCAATGATGCACGGCAGTACGGTATTGGCTTTTGTCGAAGATCCAGATGGTTACAAAATCGAATTATTATCACTTAATCGTTCTTGAGCTCGTTTGATAGACCTCAGTCTTCAGCATCTATTTCCAGGGCTGGTGACTTTCCCTTGGCACGTAGCCAGTTAAGACCGTTGAGGGTTTTTGGATTGCTGGCAATTTTGCGTTCAAGAGTGAACTTCCCCGGATAATCCATTAGTAATAACCCCATCGCTATTGTTAACAGGCCCTGACCGGGAATAAACAACATAATAATACCGCCTAAAAGTAGCACCCAACCCAAGACGTTTTTCCCGATTAATATCGCAATTCTAAGAGCGGGGTGAGTTTGCTTTAGCGGCACAGGGTGTCGTTTTTTATGGCAAAAGTAATCACTGGGAATTCGTGCCACCAGCCAGGGCAACGTCAGTAAGCTAATAACAAAAGTCAGAGCAGAAATAATGGCCATCCAGGTAAAAAGAGCCTGGTACTCTGAAAGCCATTCCATCAACTGCTAGTGAGTGGATAGGGCAGTTCAGCGATGCTTACTTTAACGGCCTCTCCATTGATAACAAAAGAAGATGCATCAGCCTGTTCTTCGTGTAATACCGCTAGCATTTCAGTATTTTTCTCATTGGCAGGTGCTGCCATTAAAACACTCCCTACCAGCTTGTTAGTCTCGCTGGCGTAAATTTCTGTACCCGCATCTGGTGGGTTTGAATCGTCAATAATGACGCGGTAAGTACGGCGTTTGAGTTTGCCCAAGTACTGCATGCGGGCGACAATTTCCTGTCCGGTATAACAGCCCTTTTTGAAATTCACAGCCCCGGTAGCTTGCAGGTTGAACATTTGAGGTACAAATTGCTCAAACGTTTCAGCTCGTACCTGGGCTAGCCCGGCCTGAATCGATTGTAGGTGCCAATAGCTTATACCTGTTGGTGTACAGGTTGATGTTAACTTGAGCCAAAGCGCTTCGGCCGCACCAGTTGTAACAATAACGAGAAGTTGCTGTGTCGCGATACGCAGCAATAAGCAATCACCACTGATAACAATCTGGTTTATCGCAGTGGGCTTGACGTCGAAACAGGACTCGAGTGCCGCTTCACAATCGGGGCCGCTAATGCCGAATAGCCGATATTCATCGCTGGCATTACTCAAGCTGGTCTTAAAAAAGGCGGCGTATTTACCGACGTTGTTGATTGTCGTATCGACCAGTGAGCGATGCATCACCAATAACACGCTATCAGTCACTGGTTCGAGGGCTTGATACGAGGTGAGCATTCGTCCTTTTGGGTTGCAAATAGCACCGGGCAGACTGGTATGCTCATCCAGCTGACTGGTGTCACTGGTACTTTGCCCCTGTAAAAAACGTTTGCTGTCGATGCCTTTCAGAGCAAGAACGCCCTGATCACCGAGGTCTGTCAGTGTGACTTTTAGCGCTGGGTAGTCGGCTGGTGACTCACCAAAGGCAGTGGCAAGCCCATCGATGATGGTCGCCCCTTGTTCGGTGAGGAATAGCAGCCACTCGTTCATGAAGTCTGTGTGATTTGTGTTAGCCATTTGCTTCGCTATTTTGATGGGTAGTTGTTCAGGCATGCATTATAATCCCACTTGCTGATTTACGTGTAAATTGCTTTATCGGAGATCAATTAGTGGTTGAATATATTATGGGCAATAATCATGGAAAATAACCGTCATGGATAAAAATCGTCTTTTTTGGGCAAGTCGTCGTGGCATGCTGGAGCTGGATATTATATTACAGGGGTTTCTTGAGACTACTTACGACCAGCTAAAGCCTGAAGAACAAGTGCTTTATCAGCATTTACTTGGCGGTGAAGATCAGGATTTGTTTGCCTGGTTGATGGGGCGTGAAGAGCCCGAGGATAAAGGCACGGCAACGATTATTGCCATTATTCGTGCAAGCCAGCATGCCCCTGCAAGCTGAGTTCGACTTTAGAAACTCCCTTGCCCCGCAGCGCCAGAAAGTTCACCAGCTACAAGGTTTACTTGCAGTATTACTTGCAGGGTTCGTGTTTTTCCTCGTGGATGATACTGTTTTTTGTGTTTGGCTAGAGCTAATACTTGTACTGGTCTACTTGCGTTCGAAGCAGTGTATTTCCATGGCCCTACCCATTGAGCGTTTGGTTGTGAAGAGTAACAGTGCTGCTGCCATGATTGATGGCGCTCATTGTCCATTGGCAACTTGTGGGCTTGACTATTGTAGTAGCAGGGTCGTGCTTATAAAACTGACTACGATGGAAGGGCAGGTGCATCGTTGCTTCATCTTTCCAGATATCCTTGGCGCGGACAAATTTCGCGAGCTGATAGCCTTGTTTAAAGCAGGGCTGTTGGAATCAACCCCGTCGACTCTGTAGAGTGATTTGTCAATCCCGCTAATTCTTACTGACAATAATATCCTGCCCGGCAAAGTTCATCGGTACCAGAATGGTGTCTTTAGCAACGGCAGATAACTGTGGGTGGTCGAGGGTGTAGTGCAGGCCTCGGCTCTCCTTGCGCAGGGTGGCTGAGCGAATAATCAATTCGGCCACTTTGGCAAGATTACGCAGCTCAAGTAAGTCTCGACTGACTTTATAGTTACTGTAGTACTCCTGAATTTCACGCTGCAATAAGCGCACACGATTTTCAGCTCGCTCCAGTCGTTTGCGGGTGCGAACAATGCCCACGTAATCCCACATGAAACGCCTTAGCTCATCCCAGTTATGGGAGATAACAACATCTTCATCGGAATAGGTGACACGCGACGAATCCCATTCTTTGGTGTAGCTAGGTGCAGGAATCGTGCTGATTTTCTCGCGAATACTCTTCGCTGCGGCCCTTGCAAAAACCAGGCATTCGAGCAGGGAATTACTGGCCATACGATTGGCACCGTGTAAGCCCGTAAATGCGCACTCGCCGATAGCGTAAAGATTGTTGAGGTCAGTGCACCCTTGTTCATCCGTGACGATACCGCCGCAGGTGTAATGGGCTGCGGGCACAATAGGAATGCGCTCGCGGGTGATATCGATACCAAACTCAAGGCACTGGGCTTTCACAGTGGGGAAGTGGCTGTCGATAAACTCGGCGGGCTTGTGGCTGATGTCGAGATACAGACAGTCGCAACCGAGGCGCTTCATTTCATGGTCAATGGCGCGGGCGACAATGTCACGAGGCGCTAATTCACCCATCGGATGAAAGTCGAACATAAAGCGTTTGCCGTCGGGCAAGAGTAAATGAGCGCCTTCGCCCCGCAAAGCCTCGGAGACCAAAAAGGCTTTGGCCTTTGGATGGAATAGACAGGTGGGGTGGAATTGGTTGAATTCCATATTGGCAACGCGACAACCCCGACGCCAGGCGGCCGCTATTCCGTCACCGCTAGCGCCGTCAGCATTACTGGTATAGAGGTAAACTTTACTGGCACCACCGGTGGCGAGAATAACGACTTTCGCCTGAAACAGGCAAACGCGGTCGTGTCTGGTGTCCAGTGCGTAAGCGCCGTTACAGCGAAAACTACGCGAGTCGGCATCGGCCTGTGTTGTGAGATCGACCACCACATGCTGCTCGAATACATCAAGGTTTGGCGTGTTTAGCACCTTTGTGGCGAGGGTGCTGGATAGTGCCTGGCCGGTAGCGTCGGTACTGTGGAGGATGCGACGGTGGCTGTGTCCGCCCTCTTGCGTTAAGTGATAGTCGCTATTTTGTTCATTACGACTGAACTCCATTCCCTCGTCGATAAGCCACTGTAGAGCTTCCGGCCCCTGTTCCGCCGTGTGACGCACAACATCTTCGTGGCAAAGTCCCGCGCCGGCATTGAGCGTGTCCTCCACATGAGCATCGATGCTGTCATCTTCACTAAAGACAGCCGCAATACCTCCCTGGGCTAGCCAGGTAGAACCTGTTTGCAGCTGATCTTTACTCAGTAGAGCAACGCGGTGATCGGGGGCGAGGTGCAGGGCGAGTGTCATACCCGCAGCACCAGAGCCGATAATAAGGACTTCGTATTGATAGGTTTTTTTCACGTCGGGGTTTTCACTTCACACGGATTATTAGGTTTGTTTGCGTATATAAAGGAAGCAGGGCGTAGCTTCAGCCACAAGGGGGCGACATGATAGTATAGCGTTTGAAAAAAGCCTACCCGCTATTGATTGCTAATCGTGAACGAAATTCATCAGTGGCTGTCAGGTAGAGGGGCTTGAAAAAAGTACAACATTTGGAGAGAGAATGGCGGCCAACAAAGATACAGATACCGATAAGCAGCTCGTTGCTCGCGTGCAAAAGGGTGATAAGCGTGCTTTCGATTTGTTGGTGATTAAATATCAACACAAGGTCGCGGCCATCGTTAGTCGTTATATTTATGATCGGGAAGAGGTTAAAGATATTGTGCAGGAGGCCTTTATTAAGGCCTACCGAGCGATTGGTTCTTTCCGTGGAGACAGTCAATTCTATACTTGGCTTTATCGCATAGCGGTCAATACAGCGAAGAATTTTCTGGTCTCACGCAGTCGCCGTCCACCGGCGAGTGATATCGAGGTGGAGGATGCGGAATTTTTCACGGGTGCCGATAAACTACGTGATGTGGCGTCTCCTGAAAACCTGGCTTTTCGTGATGAATTACAGCAGGTTGTCGATAATGCAATTCAAAGCTTGCCTGAGGATTTACGCACGGCGGTCAGCCTGCGGGAGCTGGATGGCCTCAGTTACGAAGATATCGCCAATGTGATGGACTGCCCCGTGGGAACTGTCCGCTCGCGTATTTTCAGGGCTCGAGAAGCTATTGATAAACAAGTTAAAGCTTTGTTTGATGGTCGTTTATAGAATGCTGGCAAAATATTTTACGAATGCGTTGTTGAGAATAAAGGGTAAGTATTCGCTGTCAGGGAACCTTTTTAGCAGACTTAAGTCTGATTAGCAGGGATTGATCCGTTGCTGTGAGTTTTTACTTCTGCAAGCAACAGGTTTATCACGATGTTAGCCGATTAATAATTAAAGAGTCAGTGGAAGGTGTTCTTCTATGAGTGAGCAAATAGGCAGCAAAATGCGCGAGACGCTATCGGCGTTAATGGACGACGAGGCTTCTGAGCTGGAGCTTCATCGAACGATGCGCGATGTGGAAGGGGACGAATCCCTTAACGAAACCTGGTCTCGCTACCATTTAGCCGCATCTGCGTTACGCAAAGAGTTACCGGTTGATTTTGTTGATTCCTCAGCGGAATTGCGGGCTGCTATTAATATGGCCCTGGTTAATGAACCTGCGCCGCAACGACATCTTCAATGGCCCCAGGCTTTGGGGCGGGTTGCTATTGCGGCGAGTGTGGCGGTCATTGCACTCTTTGGCGCTCAGCAATCCCCGTTCTTTGAACCATCAGCTTCCGTGCCGCTAATCGCACAAAGTGTTATTCAGAGCCCCAGCCAAAATAAGGTGGGCGAATCAGAAGCAAGAGGCCCTCAGTTTCAACTGCCCTCTGGTTTTGAGGTACCTCAAGCCACAGCTCGTACGGCGAGTACCGGCACGTATAATCACAATAGTTATTCACGTCCGGTGCAAATTGATACTCAGCCAAGTGCTGACAAGCTCGAGACAGATCGACAAATTCAGACGTATATGCAGCGCTTAATGACTCAACAGGCAGAGCGTAACTACCGTCATTCGAATTCGGTTTTCCTACCGGCGGAGCATGGATCTCGGTAAGCACTTAAGCCCTGGTCTGTTTAAACGCTATCGTCTATGTAGAGAGGTTATTCTGAGGTGGGTGGAATTTTGAAATTAGACGCTTACCTGCCGGAAACTCCCCAACTACTCATTTGTGACAAGCTAGTCCCTTGATCGAAGAAAGCGTTCAAGTACTTGGTATTGAGGGTGACTATTTATGGGTTGAGGGCATTCAGCGCTCGGCCTGCCAATCGTGCTCAGCTCAGCAGGGCTGCGGACAAAGTTTATTGGCCAAATTGACAGCTCACCCAGTACGCCTACGAGTTGCACTCGACGGTCGCGAGGCACAATCTTTTCACATCGGTCAAAATGTCACCATTGGCATTGCCAATCATGTCGTTGTTCGTGGTTCATTGTTGATTTACTTCTTACCTTTGCTCATGCTTTTATTCGGAATATGGATCGGTGATAGAGCGTTTGGCAGTGAATCTGCTGCAATATTATGCGGTTTTTTAGCCTTGTTAGCGGGCGGTTTTCTTGTAGGGCGCGTGTCAAACACCGCTACCCACCGGCCGAAGCTACAAGCTCGTTTGCTGGATGTATAAAGGCGGGCACGTCATTTTGAATAAGCTCAACGATAGTTGAGCTCGTTACACAACTAAACCTAATAGGGACTATTGATGATGCGAGCGGTTATCGCCTTCTTTTGTATGTTTGTCTGTGTTTTGACAGCTAACGCACATTTGCCAGACTTCACTCAGTTGATTGAAGAAAATGCCATAGCCGTGGTTAAAATAACGGCGGTTGAAAGTAAAGCAAGCCGTCGCCGAGAAGCGATTCCGCAAAACCAAATCCCCGATGCCTTGCGTGAACTCTTTAATCAACGTCGTAATCCAGAAAGAAAAGCCCGCTCCATGGGATCGGGTTTCATCATTTCTTCTGATGGTTATATTCTGACGAATAATCACGTGGTTGGTACGGCCAAACTTATTACGGTGCGTTTAAACGACAGGCGTGAGTACGAGGCTGAAATTATTGGGCTGGACCCAAGATCTGATTTAGCGCTGCTTAAAATCGATGAGACAGATTTACCCGTCGTGCATTTTGGCAAGCCTGACAAATTGAAAGTGGGTGAATGGGTTGTGGCTATAGGCTCACCTTTTGGCCTCGATTATTCGGCAAGCACCGGCATTGTTAGTGCGGTTGGCCGCAGTATTCCCACCGCGAGAGGGGAGGATTACGTGCCTTTTATTCAAACTGACGTGGCCATTAACCCGGGTAATTCCGGGGGGCCTTTGTTCAATCTCGCGGGTGACGTGGTGGGCATTAATTCACAAATCTATACCCGCTCGGGCGGCTCTATAGGTCTGTCTTTTGCTATTCCCGCCAGTGTTGCTTTAGAGGTCATCTCACAGCTAAAAGAAAAAGGTCGTGTCGATAGGGGCTGGTTGGGTGTTTATATTCAGGATGTTGATAAAAACCTTGCCCAGTCGCTGGGGTTAAAAAAGCCGAGGGGTGCGCTACTTGCTCAGATTGAACCCGATGGCCCTGCGGATATAGCGGGTCTCAAAGCAGGTGATGTGGTGATTCGCTTTAATGGTCAGGCGGTGGATGAGGCCAGTGATCTTCCCCATATTGTCGGGCTTTTAGAAGCAGGGAAAAAAATTGATGCGATTGTGATACGCCGAGGTAAGAAAAAAACCGTATCCGTTGAAGTTGGTGCCCGTCCCGGTGATAGCCGAGTTGTTAGTAATGGTGGTGATATTCTTGGTCTGGACCTTGAAGAACGGGATGACGACGCACTGCAAAAACGTCGCCTGTCGGGCGGCATTACTGTGGTTAAAGTCTACCCGGACTCACCCGCTGCTGATGCAGGGTTGCAGCTGGGGGATGTATTGGTGCAGCTGGGCTATCAAACACTGAATGACCTCGACGATTATGACCAGATACTCAAGGAGCTACCATCGGGTACACCCGTCGCGCTGCGCTTTTTTCGGCGTGGCCGCTCAATCTTTCGCACTATTGAAATTCATTAATATTACAGGGGAGTCGTCAGATTCACGGACAGCGCCTCTCTATTAATCATCAAGTCGGACGCATAGCTTACAGGGGCTAAATACGCTAGAATTCGCGTCGCTCAAATCCCCTTAAGCTATGGATTCAATAAGCCCTGTGTCAGACCTCAGTCATATTCGTAATTTCTCCATCATCGCCCATATCGATCACGGTAAATCGACCATTGCCGACCGCTTTATTCAGTACTGCGGCGGCCTCAGTGAGCGGGAAATGGACAGTCAAGTGCTCGACTCGATGGATATTGAGCGCGAGCGCGGCATTACGATTAAAGCCCAAAGCGTTACGCTGAATTATAAGGCCGCTGATGGCCGCACTTATCAGCTGAATTTTATCGATACACCGGGTCATGTGGATTTTAGCTACGAAGTGTCCCGCTCCCTTGCAGCTTGCGAGGGTGCTTTGCTGGTGGTCGATGCTGCACAGGGTGTTGAAGCTCAATCGGTAGCCAATTGCTATACGGCAATTGCCCAGGGCCTCGAAGTGATTCCTGTGTTGAATAAAATGGATTTGCCCCAGGCTGAGCCGGAGCGGGTCTGTCAGGAAATTGAAGATATTATCGGTCTCGATGCTTCTGACGCTGTGCTCTGTAGTGCCAAAAGCGGTCTTGGTATTGAAGATGTTCTTGAGCAGCTGGTCGCTGAAATTCCAGCACCTGAAGGTGATGTCGATGCCCCTTTGCAGGCCCTGATTATCGACTCCTGGTTTGACACTTATCTGGGTGTTGTCTCCCTGGTTCGGGTCAAGCAGGGTACCTTGCGCCGTCGTGACAAAGTCATTACCAAAAGCATCGGCAAGGCACATATTGCCGATAGCATTGGTATTTTCACACCAAAACGCACCGAAACTGATGTGCTGCGCGCCGGCGAAGTTGGCTTTGTGGTGGCAGGTATTAAGGATATTCATGGCGCGCCAGTCGGTGACACCATTACCCATGCCAGTAGCCCAGAGGTTGATTCACTGCCGGGTTTTCAGAAGGTTAATCCGCAGGTTTATGCGGGTATGTTCCCCATTAACTCTGAAGACTTTGAAGATTTCCGCGAAGCATTGGCGAAACTGACCCTCAACGATGCCTCGCTTTTCTACGAACCCGAAAGCTCAGATGCTTTGGGTTTCGGCTTTCGCTGTGGTTTCCTTGGCATGTTACATATGGAAATCATTCAGGAGCGCCTTGAGCGAGAATATGACCTCGATTTAATCAGCACCGCGCCGACGGTTGTCTACGAGGTCCTGCACACTAATGGCGAGCTACTTTATATTTCTAATCCCTCGAATCTTCCCGATCCCGGTAATATTGATGAAATGCGCGAGCCGCTGTGTGAAGCCAATATTCTGGTGCCCAAGGAATATGTCGGCAATGTAATTTCCCTCTGTGTGGAAAAGCGCGGTATACAGAAAGACATGCAGTTTACGGGCGACCAAGTGTCACTCACTTATGAAATGCCCATGGCCGATGTGGTGATGGACTTTTTTGATCGACTCAAATCGGTGAGTCGTGGCTTTGCCTCACTGGATTACAACTTCAAGCGCTTTCAGGTTGCCCCTTTGGTGCGCCTCGATATTTTAATTAATGGCGATAAAGTTGATGCGCTAGCTTTAATTGTTCACCGCGATAATGCGCAGCAAAAGGGTCGTTTGATTACCGAAAAAATGAAAGAGTTAGTACCTCGGCAGATGTTTGATGTGGCCATTCAAGCAGCGCTAGGCGGTCATATTATTGCGCGAACTTCCGTCAAAGCATTGCGTAAAAACGTGACGGCGAAATGTTACGGTGGGGATGTTTCGCGTAAGAAAAAGCTACTGGCCAAACAGAAGGCGGGTAAAAAACGCATGAAGCAGGTGGGCTCCGTAGAGATCCCTCAGGAAGCTTTCCTCGCAGTATTAAAGACGGATAATTAAAATGGATCTCGACTTCCCGCTCATTCTCGTTGTACTCACTGGGCTTGCAGGTTTTATGTGGCTGGCAGATCGCTTTTTCTTCTCAAAGCAGCGCACTAATGAAGATACAGCACACTGGTTTATCGAATCTACAGCACCTTTTTTCCCCGTACTGCTGGTGGTTTTGGTCTTGCGTTCTTTTGTGGTTGAACCCTTTCAGATTCCCTCCGGCTCGATGATCCCCACCCTTAAAATCGGCGACTTTATTCTCGTGAATAAATTTGCCTATGGTCTCCGCTTGCCGGTGAGTGGTACTAAAGTGGTCTCGCTCGGAGAACCCGAGCGCGGTGATGTGATGGTATTTTTCCCACCCAACGATAAGCGTTATTTTATTAAACGGGTGGTTGGTTTGGCCGGTGATGAAATTCGCGTGATCAACAATGTCTTGTATGTAAATAGCGAAAAGATGCTCCAGTCAACACTCGACACAGCAGCACCACACTTTGTTGAGAAAAGCCTTGCTGAGTCAAAATCAGCCAGTAATGCGCAGGTGATGATGGAAGACTTATTGGGTGTTGATCACCTGATTCGCAAGCACCAAACACCGGGAAGGCTAGGTCGTGATTTCAGCACGGTGGTCCCCGAAGGGCATTACTTTATGGTCGGCGACAATCGCGACAACAGCAGTGATAGTCGCGTTTGGGGAGCAGTGCCCGAAGAGAATGTGGTGGGTAAGGCTTTTGCCGTGTGGATGCATTGGGAGAAAGTGCTAAGCATTCCCAGTTTTGATACAGTGGGTACCATACGTTAATCTGCGGAGTGAATTTCATGGGGCATAATAAACAGCGGGGCCTATCAGGCTTGAGCCTCTTGGTTGTCTTGGCAGTTGCTGGTTTTTTTCTCACCATTGCAACACGTGTGGGCCCGCTTTATCTCGACAATTCTTTTGTTAATGCCGCTTTACAATCGCTGCAAAATGAATCGGTTCATACGCTTTCTGATCGACAGATTCGACGGAAATTGTCAGATTATTTTACCGTTAACAATGTTCGTGATGTGAATGTTCGAGATCTCGTTATTAAACGCAATAAAACGGCAACGGTGGTTCGGCTTGATTATGAAAGGCGTATTAATTTTCTTGCCAATGTTGATGTTGTCGTTGTCTTTGAGAATGTCTACGATACGGCAGCACCTTAACTCTATGTTTATCGGTCACCGTTGGTGAGTATTTCCCGCCGCCGCTTTATCAATCGTTTAGGTCACAATTTTTCTGACCCTACTTTACTCGAGCAAGCCTTAACTCACCGCAGTTTTGGTGCGCTTAACAATGAGCGTCTTGAATTTCTCGGCGATGCTGTGTTGGACATGGTTGTTAGTGAGATGCTCTATCGTCACTTCCCCAGCGCGAGTGAAGGGGATTTAAGCCGCTTGCGGGCCGTTTTAGTTAAAGGTGAAGCACTCGCGAAAATGGCGAGAGCAATCGATCTTGGGGATCAGCTACGGCTGGGTTCAGGGGAATTAAAAAGTGGTGGCTTTCGGCGGGATTCGATATTAGCTGGAGCCTATGAAGCAGTGATCGGTGCCATTTTACTCGATGCTGGCTTTGATACGTGTAAAGCCTGTCTTGTCACCTGGTTTGAGTCGCTTTTACAAAACTTGTCACTGGGCGATGAACACAAAGATCCTAAATCTCGCTTGCAGGAATATTTACAGGGCAGGGGTGCGGCACTACCCGAATACAAGTTACTGACGGTCAGTGGCGAAGGTCATGCCCAGCATTTTGAAGTGCAATGTTATCTGGAAGGGATAACGGCCGATTACCGAGGTGAGGCCAGTAGTCGTCGCAAGGCAGAACAGGCGGCGGCAACAGTGGCATTGAATAATCTGCAAGTTGAAAGTGATAAGACCGCTAAGGGGCGATGATTCGATGGTAGAAGAGCAAGTAGAACAGCGGTGTGGCTATGTGGCTATTGTTGGCCGTCCGAATGTTGGCAAGTCGACCTTACTTAATCATTTACTCGGTTTAAAACTGAGTATTACTTCGCGCAAGCCCCAAACTACCCGCCATAATGTGTTGGGAATAAAGACTTCAGATGATTGCCAGCTTATTTTTGTCGATACGCCGGGCATTCATAGCGATCAGGATAAAGCGATTAATCGCTATATGAATAAAGCAGCACAAACGGCCATTCGCGATGTCGATGTGATTGTCTTTGTTCTCGATCGACTGTTGTGGACAGAGGCTGATAAAGCTGTCGCCGAGAAGCTGGCTGATTCGAATTCGCCGATTATTGTCGCGATTAATAAAGTTGATCGAATAGAAGATACCGGCGAGCTTTTGCCACATATTGAACACTTGCAAAAATTAATGCCGAAGGCAGACATTATTCCTGTTTCTGCATTACAGAAAAAAAACCTGGATGTCTTAGAAGCACAAATAAGCCAACATATACCGCAGAGTGGCTTTCTCTTTCCCGAAGATCAAATCACCGACCGATCCGAGCGTTTCTTAGCGTCTGAACTGGTACGCGAAAAAATCACTCGTCAACTCGGGGCTGAATTACCCTATCAAATCGCTGTCGAAATTGAAGCCTTTGAAATGAAGGGTCGTATCCGCCATATTAACGCCCTAATTCTGGTGGAGCGAGAAGGACAAAAGAAAATAATAATTGGTGAAAAAGGGAAACGCCTGAAAAGTATTGGTCAGGCCGCTCGTATTGATATGGAACGTTTATTCGATAGCAAAGTAATGCTAACTCTGTGGGTCAAAGTACGCAGCGGTTGGTCTGATGATGAGCGAGCGTTGCGCAGCTTGGGTTACCAAGATTAAGTTTTCGGCAGTTGCTGAACTGACCCGTGATTCGAAGGGTTTCGTCTAATAGGGACGAACTCTTGTCGCCGGGTTAAAATGCCATGAATACCGAAAATAAAAAAAATTACGTTTTGCACGCCCGAGATTATCGCGAAAGTAGCCAATTAGTCGACCTGTTTTCCCGCGACTACGGCCGCCTGCGTGCTGTGGCAAAAGGTGCCCGTGGCAAGCGAAAATTAGGCGGCCAACAATTACAGGCTTTTACACCCCTGTCATTATCATGGCGGGGCAAGGGTGATTTGAAAAGCCTGACCTCGGTGGAAGCCTCAGGGAATAGTGCCGCGCTACACGGCGAGAAGATCTATATCGGCTTATACCTCAATGAGCTACTGGTTCGCTTGTTGCCGGAGTATGTGCCCCACGAAAACTTATTTGATCGCTACAGTGACCTCATTGCACAACTGGCGTCGAATGTTGATCCGGAACCTCTATTGCGGCGCTTTGAGTTACTACTGCTGGAAGAGATCGGTTATGGCTTTGATATGACGACAGAGCTTGCTGAAAACCGGCCGATTATCGCTGGCGAGACTTATGATTTTAGACCCGACCAGGGCTTTATGCGTGTTGACTCTTTTTCAGAGCAGGGCAAAGAAAGAGGTTTTCAGGGAGAATATTTATTGGCGATAGCTGAGGATGATTTTCAATCAGTTGAGGTCAGGCGCTGTGCAAAGCGTCTCTTGCGTAGCGCACTGCAAGCCCAGCTCGGTGAGCGCCCGCTCTTGAGTCGGCAACTATTTCGCCAGGCGCGTGTCCCAACAAGTGGCTCGAACGAGGCCAGGGGCGAATAAGGGTGGAGCGAGGGTGATAGTGGGTATTGGAAGTGATCTGGTGCATGTCAGCAGGATAGAGGCTGTATTAGAGCGCCAGGGCGAAGCCTTTGCAAAACGTATTTTACGCCCTGAGGAATTGGACACTTTTTGGCAAAAGAATAAACCAGGACAACAAGCCGCCTTTTTGGCGAAGCGCTTTGCCGCCAAAGAGGCGCTGAGCAAAGCGCTGAAAACAGGTATTGGTAAGGTTTCATGGCAGCATATTCTGGTGACCAACAGCCCCAGTGGAGCGCCTGAAATAACACTATCAGACCAGGCCTTAACCGTTTTTAAAGCCCTGGGGGCGGCAAGTATTCATCTTAGCCTGTCCGATGAGCAGGACTTGGCGCTAGCCTTTGTGGTGTTGAGTGCTTAGAGCGTGTCTGAATGCGGTAGTGAGTATGTCCGTAAGGTCAGTCGATATGCCCAAGCCGTCTTAGGGATTGGCCTGATTAAATCGATAGTGGTGGCCAGCCGGCTTAAAATAAAGCTTTTGTTAGCGAGTACAACCTAAAGATGGAATATCCGACTATAGAGTCCTGTATTGGCAATACACCCCTGGTGAGATTGCAGCGCCTTAGCGCCGGTCGTAACAATACGCTACTGCTTAAACTCGAAGGTAATAACCCTGCGGGTTCGGTAAAAGATCGCCCAGCCCTTAGCATGATTGCCCGGGCAGAAGCTCGGGGCACGATCAAGCCCGGCGATACACTGATTGAGGCGACCAGTGGCAATACCGGTATCGCCCTGGCAATGGTGGCTGCAATTAAGGGCTACCGTATGATTTTGATTATGCCCGATCACATGACGCAAGAGCGTAAAGAGGCGATGCTTGCCTACGGGGCTGAGCTGATTCTAGTCACTCAGGAGGAGGGCATGGAGGGGGCTCGCGATCTCGCCCTGCAAATGCAGGAAGAGGGCAAGGGTCTGGTGCTCGACCAATTTAATAATGCCGATAACCCTCTGGCACATATTGAAGGGACAGGGCCGGAAATTTGGCAGCAAACAGCGGGGGCGGTCACTCACTTCGTCGCGGCCATGGGCACGACCGGCACTATTATGGGCGTCTCTCAGTCGCTAAAAACCTTCAATAAAAACATTCAGATTATTGGCTTACAGCCTGCCGAGGGGGCGAGTATTCCCGGTATCCGCCGTTGGCCGGCAGCCTATTTGCCGGGCATATTTGATGCGGCGAGCATTGATAGAACACTCGATATTGGTCAACAGGAGGCTGAAGACACGATGCGTGATCTGGCTCGTAAAGAAGGTGTTTTCTGTGGTGTTTCATCCGGTGGCGCGGTGGCCGGCGTATTGCGACTGGCCAGTGAATTAGAAAATGCCACGATAGTGGTGTCAATTTCTGACCGCGGCGATCGCTATCTCTCCTCAGGTCTTTTCAGTGCCTGACTTGAACCGTCCTTTCGTTCTATTGGCTTAGGAGCTGTCCTTGGTACAAGTTCGTGAAATACATGCGTCCCCTGTGGAAGACGCCGCCGATATTACTTTCTGGCTCGATAAAATCGCCGGCAAATGTGATCTGGATAAATCCGACAGAGAAAAGTTGACCCTGGCTGCTAAATTGGCGGGGCAAGCGGAAGAAAGTGCTCGGCGGGCGGGGAAATCAATTTTTCGCGGTAGTATTTTGCAAATGGGTCTGGAAATTGCCGATATTCTTTCTGACCTACGTATGGATTGTGAAGGTCTACAGGCGGCAATTTTATATCGCTCAGTACGTGAAGAAAAACTCAGTATTGATTCAGTACGTGATACGTTTGGCGAGAATGTTGCGATATTAATAAGCAATGTTCTGCGCATGGCGGTAATCAGTGGTTTACGCAGTGAATCCGAGCAGAATGTCCTAGGGCAGGATGCGACTCAGCAGGCCAGCAAAGTGAGAGAGATGCTGGTGTCGGTAATTGATGATGTGCGGGTTGCACTGATTAAACTCGCCGAACGCACTTGTGCTATTCGCATGGTTAAAACGGCCCCAGAGGAAAAACGCCGACAAGTCGCCCGGGAAATTTTTGATGTCTATGCGCCCCTTGCTGATCGGCTCGGTATTGGCCAATTAAAATGGGAATTAGAAGACCTCGCTTTTCGTTATCTCGAGGCTGATGAATATCAGCAAATTGCCCGTTTACTCGATGAAAAACGCATTGATCGACAGCAATATATTGAGACTGCAATCGCGACAATAAAAAGTGAATTAGACAAGATAGGCAAGCGCAGTGAAGTCACTGGGCGAGCAAAACATATTTACAGTATCTGGCGAAAAATGCATCGCAAGGATATTGGCTTCTCTCAAGTTTATGATATTCGCGCTATCCGGGTGCTAGTGCCAACGGTCAGTGACTGTTATGCCGTACTGGGCATTGTCCATAGCAAGTGGCGCAATATCCCCAATGAGTTTGATGATTATATAGCGTCGCCTAAAGAAAATGGCTATCAATCATTGCACACGGCTGTCATTGGGCCGGGGCGAAAAGTGGTAGAAATTCAGATCCGCACCTATGAAATGCACGAAGAATCTGAGCTGGGTATTTGCGCACATTGGCAGTATAAAGCGGGAGAAAGCAATGCTGCAGGGGATAATTACGAAGGTAAAATTGCCTGGCTGAGGCAAGTGCTGGAATGGCATGAAAACCTCGGCGACTTTATCGAGCTGGAAAGCGGCACCGACCAAGTTTATGTCTTTACTCCCGAGGGCCATATTATCGACCTGCCTGTGGGTGCCACACCGGTCGATTTCGCTTATCGAGTACACACCCAAATCGGTCATCGCTGTCGTGGTGCTAAAGTGAATGGCGACATCGTTAGCTTGAGTTCTACCTTAAAAACCGGTGACCAAATTGAAATCATTACCGGTAAAGTCGATGCTCCGCGTCGCGACTGGTTGGTGAAATCTCTCGGTTATTTACAATCGACTCGGGCAAGGGCGAAAGTGCAGCAGTGGTTTCGCGCCCAAAATCGAGAACAAAATATTGAAGCGGGGCAGCGTATTCTCGATCGCGAATCTCGCCACCTGGGGGTTGACCTGGCAAAGCTCGACAATATCGCCAGTAAGTTTAATAAACATGGCGTCGACGGTTTATATGCGGCTATTGGTGCGGGCGATGTTAGTTCCACACAAGTTATTACTGCAGCCCTGGGGAATTTAAAAGTTGCTGGACGCCAGGCACCATCGCAACAAACTAATGCAAGCCGCTACTCTGACTCAGATTTTTATATTTATGGTGTGGGTAATTTATTAACACGCATCGCACGTTGCTGCGCACCTCAGCCGGGTGATGACATTTGCGGTTACCTAACAGCAAATCAAGGCGTCAGCGTTCATCGTTCAGACTGCGGCGCATTACTGCGCTTACAGGCCGAAGAACCCGGCCGCGTATTGAAAGTAACGTGGGGCGGGACCCCAAAGCAGCGCTACCCAATAAAAATACAAATACATTCTTATAACAGGGCCGGCCTGCTGCGAGATATCACTCACTTAATCGATACAGAAGGCTTGTTTATCGGTACTTTAAATAGCCGTGAGAGCGATGACGGATTAATTCAGACTGAGTTTTCCACCGAGGTGGCTGGGATGGAAGAATTGAGTGGCTTGCTCAGTAAATTATGCCAGCTTGATAATGTTGTCGATGCTTGTCGTGTGGTCGAAAAGGATGTGAGTGATGGCAGCTAAAGAGGGCGGTTTTTGTATTGAGGATTTGCTCGAACTAATGCGCCGTTTGCGAAAACCCGAGACGGGCTGCCCGTGGGATATAAAGCAGGACTTCCAGAGTATCGTGCCCCACACTCTGGAAGAAACCTATGAGGTCATTGATGCTATTGAGCAAGGAGACTTCGCGCATTTACGTGAAGAGTTAGGGGATCTCCTCTTTCAGGTAGTATTTTATAGCCAGATGGCAAAAGAGCAGGGCCACTTTAATTTCGCTGAGATTATTGATTCGCTCACTGTCAAACTACTCAAAAGACATCCCCATGTGTTTCCAGACGGTACGCTAGAGAGTGAGCGAGAGCTCAATCAGGCACCAGAACAGGCGGAAATTCGTAACACCTGGGAAAAGCTAAAGGCCAGAGACCGTACTGATAAAGGTGTACTAGGTCGTCTGGCTGATATTCCCCTTGCCTTGCCAGCATTAAGCCGCTCAGAAAAGCTGCAAAAACGAGCGTCGAACCATGGCTTCGACTGGCCAGATTACCCGCCTGTGCTAGATAAAATTGATGAAGAACTTGCTGAATTACGTGAGGCTATTGATTTAAATAACGAGCAGCATATAGAAGAAGAGCTGGGTGATTTGATTTTTTCCTGCGTCAACCTGGGTCGCCACAGAGGCATCAACATGGAAGCTTGTTTACGACGGGCCAACAAGAAATTTGAAACGCGCTTCAGAGCAATGGAGGTACTTACTGATAGCAGTGGTGCTGATTTTGAGGCGTTAAGTCTAGAAGAAAAAAATGACCTGTGGTTACAAGTAAAGCGTAATGAAAAACCGCCAGCGTGCTAACGGCTAACGACCATTTCTATGGCTTGTAGAAAAGCTCTATTCGGTGTAAGGTTCGGCCTTTTTTTTGGTACCTTCAAAATCTTTATCGGCTCATAGAATATAACGTGCGCCGGTTAGGCAAAATACCGATGAATTACACTGTATTTTGCCAACAGGTACTCGTCCTCAAACCGGAGATCATCAATGCGTTTAATACTGCTAGGCCCACCCGGCGCTGGAAAAGGAACCCAGGCACAATTTATTTCTGAGAAATACGGAATCCCCCAAATTTCGACAGGCGATATGCTACGTGCTGCCGTTAAAGCCGGTACCGAACTGGGTTTAAAGGCAAAGGACATTATGGCTTCCGGCGGTCTTGTTTCCGACGAGCTGATTATTGACCTGGTTAAAGAACGTATTCAGCTGGCTGATTGTGTCAATGGTTTTCTATTTGACGGCTTTCCTCGCACCATTCCTCAAGCACAAGCCCTTGTCGACGCCGATATTGCAATCGATTCAGTGCTTGAAATTCATGTTGCCGACGATGAAATTGTATCGCGTTTAAGTGGTCGTCGAGTTCATGAAGGTTCGGGTCGAATTTATCATGTTGCGCATAACCCGCCCAAAAAAGAAGGTATTGATGACCTTACCGGCGAAGCGTTGATTCAGCGTGTCGATGATTGTGAAGAGACCGTACGCAACCGGTTAAAAATTTATCACGAGCAAACCGAGCCTTTGGTTGCTTTCTATGAAGCACAGCTAGAACAAGGTGAGAAATCTGCACCAAACAATGCACGCATTGATGGTATTGGTGCACTGGATGACGTTCAGGCGCGAATTACAGCCGCTCTTGCTTAAGGCCTTTGCCCCATCTTTAAATAACCCCTGGGTTTAGCTTTGCCGTCCATCGTTGTGCAGAGCTTTATATTAGTGATGACAGGGCAATCGCCCTGTCGATTACGAAGAAAGGTGCAAGCTAATGATGGGTTGGCACCACAACTTGGGGGTTAGCTTTGTCTGTTGAAAAAATTGGTGTCATGTTAGTTAATCTCGGCACACCGGCAACTGCAAGTACACTCTCCGTCGCTCAATATTTACGTAAATTCCTTTCTGATCCTCGCGTGGTAGAAATACCCAGGCTGCTTTGGTGGTTTGTTCTCAATTTTCTTATCGTGCCTTTGCGCTCACAAAAGGTGAGTAGGAAGTACCGTTCTATCTGGCTCGACGATGGCTCGCCGCTCAAGGTTATAACTCAACGGCAGGTGGCCGCTTTGCAAGTCGCTTTCGATAATGAGTGCGGTGGAGGAGGGCTTTCAGGAAAAGAAAATAAGCGTCAGTTTATCTGTACTTATGCCATGACCTATGGTGACCAGGCTATTGCTACGATGGTGAGGGATTTACATGATCAGGGTGTAAGTAAAATTATTGTTCTACCTTTGTTCCCTCAGTATTCCGCTAGTACGACTGCGCCTGTTTATGATCAGCTTGCCGAGTTAGTGACGACGTGTCGTCATATCCCTGATATTAGCGTTGTTCATCATTACTATAACTGCTCAAGCTATATTGATGCCCTTGCGGATTCAGTTCGCCAACACTGGGGGAAAAACGGGCAGGCAGAATGCTTATTAATGTCTTTCCATGGCATACCTAAAAAATACGTAGAACAGGGCGACCCGTATTATGCTCAATGTTTAGAAACTGCACGCTCGCTGGCCGCTCGATTAAACTTATCTTCGCAGCAATGGGCTTTTAGTTTTCAATCACGCTTCGGGCGTCTGGAATGGGTAAAGCCCTATACGGATGTTGTATTGCAAAAATGGGGAGCTCGCGGGCTTTATAGTGTTGATGTAATTTGTCCTGCTTTTTCTAGCGACTGCCTTGAAACACTAGAAGAAATTGATCAAGAAAATCGGCAATTATTTTTGCAAGCTGGAGGTAAAAACTTTTCGATGATCCCTTGTTTAAATGACTCCCCTTTACATATTCAGATGCTTAAAGAGCTCATTTACTCTCAATCGTAGACCTTTGCACGATGGCAATTCGCTAACCTGGTTGATGAAACCGTACTGTCAGCCTGAACCAACACCCCTTCTTTGTGTTATTTGTCTCAAAAAAAATAATAATTAAAAGTATAAGTCTCTATTGTCTTGTTTTAACGGGCATTTTGTGGACACCCTAAAGTTTATCAACTAAAATTCGCGCACTTGATAAACAATCAAGTTATTTAATTAATTGCTTTAAATTATTTTTCAGGAGCATTTATATGCCACGCCCTGCAAGCAAGAAGAAACCCGCAAAGACAGTAGTAAAAAGCACTGCACCAAGTGCCGGATCAGCTGCGGAAAAAGTATTGGAAAAAGCGCTGAAACAGCTGGATGCTCAAAGCGGGAAATTAAAAATTGCCAGGGATAAGCTTCGTCAAAAAAGAGCAAGTGTTGCTAAAAAGGCTACCGCGGCTAGCACTGCTGCTTTAGATAAAGCCTATGCAGCTGTCACAACACATTCTGTTTCGCTTTCTGAGCTAACGAATTCAGTTCGTTTGGCAAAGGCAGACGTTCGTATTGAGTCCGTTTTGAAAAAAACGCAGAATGCTCAAGAAGTAGCTCAGTTAAAACTAGAGAAAGCAGCGTTAGCAATGGCGGCAAAATCAGCCTCCGACTTAAAAGCGGCTGTTGAAAAGTTTGAGCAACGTTGGTTAAAGCAGCGTGAACAAGAAAATACCAAGAAGCTAAAACTGGTTACTGCGCGTTCACGCACTAAGGTTAAAGCTGTTGAGAAAAAAGCCATTACAGAGGCTTCTGCTATTCGTAAACGAGCCAAGTCGCTGAGTACCAAGCCCGTTGCCAAGCTAGGTCGGCCCGGTCGCCCTGCTGGCTCTGTCGTCAAAACGGAGACAAAGAGTACCGCTCCCAAGCGTAGAGGCCGTCCCGCTAAGGTCGTTGAAAAGACGGCAGTGAGTACCGAGCCTAAGCGTAGGGGGCGTCCCGCTAAAGTTGTTGGAAAAGTGGCAGCGAGTGCCGAGCCTAAGCGCAGGGGTCGTCCTGCTAAGGTTGTTGTAAAAGCAGCGGCAAGTACCGAACCTAAGCGAAGGGGTCGCCCACCAAAGGTGGTAGCTTCTCCTGCCAAGAAAGCGGCAACAACTACAAGTGCCGATGCACCGGCAAGACGCGGACGTCCACCTAAGGCTAAAACGACAAGTAAAGCCAAACCAAGCGTTAAGAAAAGCACAGTCGCCAGTAAGGCTGGCGCACCCAAGAGACGTGGTCGTCCACCAAAGGCCGCAAACGCGTAAGCTTTATTTTACGTTGAAAAAAATCCTCCTTTATTGGAGGATTTTTTTTGCATACCCTTTCTTCTGCAAGATAAATATTCGCCCGGCGATTTATAATCGATTAACAAACTTGTTAGTCTGATTGTTTTAATCACTGGGTCTCCTAAGGCCCTGGTTTTAAAAGTTAAATTATTATGGCATCTATACTCTCAATCGATACGTCTGGAACCTGCTGCTCCGTTGCCTTAGGCATTAATAGTCAGCAGTTGATTCAACGAACAGATACACCCAGGGAGCATGTGCGTCTTGTATTACCGATGGTGGATGCACTTTTGGCTGAAGCTGGAATTAAACTTTCTACCCTGGATGCCATAGCTTTTACCCATGGCCCGGGGTCTTTCACAGGCCTACGTATTGGTTTCGGCGTTGTACAAGGTTTGGCTTTCGGTGCTGATTTACCTGTTATTGCACTCTCCAGTCTTCAGGTGATGGCACAAAGAGCTATGCGTATACACAGCCTTGCGTGTGATAGCATCATTATTCCCGCTATTGATGCGCGTATGGGGGAGCTATATTGGGGGCTTTATAAACAGAGTAATGGCTTCGCCAGCCCCATGCTTCCCGATGCTTTATGCCCTCAGCAAGAGATGTCTTTACCCGTGCTAGATAGACTCAAGGGCGATGTGACACTGATCGGTATCGGGGATGGTTGGCAGTATCAACCCGAGGTCTGCCACGAAGAGAGGGTGTTCAAATTAAGTGCCGTCCATCAGGGTATTGGGCCAGATGCGGAGGATATTCTTCCCCTTGCTGAGGAGACATTCAAGCAAGGAAAGGTACGCTCTATTGATGAAGTCGAACCCGTTTACTTGCGTAATACGATTAGCTGGAAAAAACGTCAACGCTTACGATCATAGGCGTTTTTATTCCTTGAATTCAGGACTTATTAATAACGGGTTTATGTATGGAAACAATTCAGGTATTTGTATTAGCCATTATTCAGGGCTTGACGGAGTATTTGCCGATTTCGAGTTCTGCCCATTTGATTTTACCCTCGAAATTACTTGGCTGGTCTGATCAGGGACTAGCGTTTGATGTGGCGGTGCATATTGGCTCACTGCTGGCTGTATGCACTTATTTCCGCAAAGAGCTGCAAGTTATTTTTACCAGTTGTTGGGCACAGCTCTTTCATGGCAAGGGAGATGAGCACAGTCGCCTGGGTTGGCTATTAATACTTGGCACTGTTCCCGTTGGTCTTGCGGGCCTGTTGTTTGACGATTTTATTGAGAATCACTTACGTTCGATTACAGTAATCGCCTTAACGACAATTATCTTTGGTTTATTACTCGGTTTTACCGATAAAAAAGGCTCCCACCAATTAACGATGGCACATATGAATTGGCGCTCGGCCATAATAATTGGACTGTCTCAGGCACTGGCATTAATACCGGGCACTTCTCGGTCTGGAATTACTATTACGGCAGCGCTGGCTCTTGGTTATGACCGTCAAAGTGCTGCGCGCTTTTCCTTCCTACTCGCTATTCCGGTAATTATTCTCAGTGGTGGGTACAAGGGACTGCAACTTGTCAGCGAGCCTAACACTGTAGCGTGGGGCGATATTTTTCTCGGTATCGGTCTTTCAGCAGCCACTGCATTTATCTGCATCCACTTTTTTCTCGCCCTGGTTAATCGCATCGGCATGATGCCTTTTGTTTGGTATAGGCTTATCCTCGGTGGTTATTTATGTACTTTGTTAGTCAATGGGACTAGTTAGGCCATTGACTGTGTCAAAACGGGAGTCAGCATTGTGAATAAAAAAGTAGCCTTTCTTGGTCTCGGGGTGATGGGTTATCCCATGGCCGGTCATTTATCCAATAAAGGATTTGATGTAACAGTCTATAACCGTACTGCTGCCCAGGCTTTACGCTGGGTTACTGAGTTCGGCGGCCAAATTGCCGCAACACCGGCACAGGCAGCCTCTGATGCAGACATCGTATTCGCCTGCGTAGGGCGGGATGATGATGTCCGCGAAATAACGACAGGGCATCAGGGTGCTTTTGAATCTTTACGCCAGGGTGCGGTTTTTGTCGATCACACGACCACCTCTGCAGCTTTGGCCAGGGAGCTAGCAGAGGAATGTCACGATCAAGGTTTCAGCTTTATTGATGCCCCCGTGTCAGGAGGCCAGCAAGGTGCAGAGAAGGGCTGCCTGACCGTTATGTGCGGTGGTGATGAACAGGTTTTTACCAAAGTAACACCTGTTATCGAAAGTTATGCACAAACAGTAAAGTTATTGGGCCCAGCAGGAAGCGGTCAACTGTGCAAAATGGTTAATCAAATCTGCATTGCAGGTTTGGTACAGGGTCTCGCTGAGGGGCTGCACTTCGCACAAGCCTCTGGACTTGATGCCGAACAAGTTATTGAGGTCATCTCCAAAGGTGCTGCACAATCCTGGCAAATGGAAAACCGCCATAAAACAATGTTGAACAATGAATTTGAACATGGCTTTGCCGTCGACTGGATGCGAAAAGATCTCGACATTGTTTTACAGGAAGCCCTGCGTAACGGCTCCCAGTTGCCGGTAACGGCTTTGGTTGATGAATACTACGCCGAAATTCAGGCTGCTGGAGGAGGGCGTTGGGATACATCGAGTTTATTGACGCGTTTAAAGGTTAAAACGTAATGCTTTTTATCCCTTCAAACATTTAACAATAAATAGACTTAGGTATCAGCACAGTGATAGATCAGGACATTTTCAATGACCGGCTATTAGCTTTTTTAAAAGCTAGCCCCACGCCTTTTCATGCCGTTAAGCAAATCGCTCAGCGCCTTGACGAAGCCGGATTCGAGTACCTTCCCGAACAGGAAGACTGGTCAATAGAATCCTATGGGCGCTATTACACCACCCGCAATGATTCGTCGATTATTGCCTTTACCGCCGGTGATTTTAGCCAGGGGATAGGTATGGTCGGTGCCCATACCGACAGCCCCTGTTTAATGGTTAAGCCCCAACCTGAAAAAGCCAAAAACTATTTGCAACTCGGTGTCGAAGTTTACGGTGGTGCTTTGCTAAACCCGTGGTTTGACCGGGATTTATCCCTGGCGGGGCGAGTGATCTATCGTGACAATAGCAGTTGCGAATTAAAACAAAGCTTGCTCGATTTTGGCCGAGCAATAGGGACTATTCCAAATTTGGCGATTCACCTCGACCGCGAAGCGAATAAAAATCGTACGGTTAATCCACAAACTGATATCCCGCCAATATTGTGTACCCTGCATGATCAACGCACCCAGGATTTTCGCCAGTTACTGGCTATAGAGTTATTAGCACAAAACCCACAGATTGGTGAAAATCCTGAAGCGATTAGCGTGCTCGATTATGAGCTTTGTTTTTACGATACACAGCCCCCGGCGATTATCGGCCTGCACAATGACTTTATAGCATCGGCTCGGCTCGATAATTTACTCAGCTGTTTTACCGGCCTACAGGCTCTGTTGTCTGCTGATGCCCCGCAGCCAAGTTTATTAGTTTGTACTGATCACGAGGAAGTGGGCAGTGCCTCGGCTTGCGGTGCCCAAGGGCCAATGTTGGCATCTGTACTTGAACGCTTGTTGCCCGATGTCGGTGAGCGCACCCGCTGCATTGCCCGCTCGTTAATGGTTTCAGTAGATAATGCCCACGGCATACATCCCAATTACGCCAGCAAGCACGATGCAAACCACGGCCCCCTGCTGAACGGTGGCCCGGTCATAAAGATTAACGCCAATCAACGCTATGCCACCAACAGCGTTACGGCGGCGCTGTTTCGCGATTTATGCCAACAGGCGGATGTGCCCGTACAAAGTTTCGTTACCCGCACAGACCTCGGTTGTGGCAGTACCATTGGCCCTATTACGGCGAGCGAAATTGGTGTGCCAACCCTTGATGTCGGTGTGCCGACCTTTGCTATGCATTCAATTAGAGAGCTTGCTGGCAGCGATGATGCCTGGTCACTATTCAAAGTACTGAGCAAGCTTTATGAGCAGAGGCCGTCTCTTTGTGTTTAAGGCAGTTCGGCCTTGCATAAAATAAGGAGAATAGCGTGCCATTTGACGCTAAGAGAGCTTAGCGAACGGGCAAATCTAGCTTTTCCATAGTAGGACAACTCGAAGTCCGACAGGCTCTTGGCATGCCCAACCGGACTCTTTCCCGGCAAACATCCATCTCTTTTTATAACCAGGCTCTATTGCTTTGTACTATTGCCATTTATTGCCCCCAATAGAGTAGTGCGGACGCTGCAATTTCGTTAAAATACGCCGTTTTTAAGCGACGTAATCCGATGCTCGAAGTTAACCCCATCAGAAATACTCTGGCCGACCTGCAAGCGCGAACGGACGTGCTCCGGGGGTATCTTTGACTATGTCGAAAAGAAAGACCGCCTTACCGAAGTAGAGCTCGAACTTGCTGTCCCAGAAGTGTGGAATGAACCTGCCCGAGCACAAGCTTTAGGTAAGGAACGCGCATCCCTTGAGTTAGTCGTTGAGACCATTGAATCTCTCGACAGTGGTGTCGCTGATAACAGCGAACTGCTAGAAATGGCGGCTGAAGAAGACGACACTGAAACGCTAGCAGATGTTGAATCCGAAATTGCCCGCTTAACCGAACGCCTCGAAGTCCTCGAGTTTCGCCGTATGTTCTCCGGTGAAATGGATCCCAATAGCGCCTACCTTGATATCCAGGCCGGTTCCGGTGGCACCGAAGCCCAGGACTGGGCCGAAATGCTACTGCGTATGTATCTGCGCTGGGGTGACCAAAAGGGCTTTAAAGTCGAACTCATTGAAGCCTCTGCGGGTGATGTTGCCGGCATCAAAAGCGCGACTGTTCATTTTCAGGGTGACTATGCCTTTGGTTGGTTGCGCACCGAAACGGGTGTTCATCGCCTGGTACGTAAATCGCCTTTTGACTCCGGTAGTCGCCGCCACACCTCATTTTCAGCCGTCTTTGTTTCCCCCGAAATTGACGATGATATTGAAATTGAAGTCAGTAAAAGCGACGTTCGTGAAGATACCTACCGCGCCAGTGGTGCCGGTGGCCAGCACGTGAACAAAACGGATTCGGCGGTACGCTTGACCCACCTGCCCACGGGCACGGTGGTGCAGTGTCAAAACCAGCGTTCGCAGCATCAAAACCGAGACAACTGCTGGAAAATGCTCAAAGCGAAACTCTATGAACTTGAAGAATTACGTCGTAAAGAAAGCGCCCAGGTCGTTGAAGATAATAAATCTGATATCGGCTGGGGCAGCCAAATTCGCTCCTATGTACTCGATGACTCGCGTATTAAAGATCTACGCACCAATGTCGAGACGCACAATACCCAGCAAATGCTCGATGGTGATCTCGATAAATTTATCGAAGCCAGCTTGAAGGCAGGGCTTTAAACCTTCGTTTACAGTTATCGCCACTAACATTTAGTTTCAACACGTACTATCAGACCCCGGAATATCCCCATGAGTAAAGAACAGTCCCAGCCCGTCGACGAAAATAAGCTGATTGCTGAGCGCCGTAGCAAATTGGCCGCCATCCGTGAAAAGGGTCAGGCCTTTCCCAATGAATTTCGCCGCGAAGATTTTGCCAATAAACTACAGGAAGAATTTAACGCGCAGAGTAAAGAAGAGCTTGAAACCCTGGGTCATAAAACCAGTGTCGCTGGTCGTATTATGGCCAAGCGCGGCCCCTTTATGGTGCTACAGGATGTCTCCGGCTCGATTCAACTTTACGCCGATAAAACCACACAGCAGGATATTCGTGAGCGTTGGGGCAACTGGGATGTCGGTGATTTAGTGGGTGTGCGTGGCACATTACACCGATCGGGGCGTGGCGATCTCTACGTGAACCTCGAAGAGTATGACCTTCTCACCAAGTCACTACGCCCGCTGCCGGAAAAATTCCACGGCCTTGCCGATCAGGAAATACGCTATCGACAGCGCTATGTTGATTTAATCGTTAACGAAGAGTCGCGCAATGTATTTCGTCTGCGTTCTAAGATTGTCGACTTTATTCGCCACTACCTGAATCAGCGCGATTTTATGGAAGTGGAAACACCGATGATGCAGCTGATTCCCGGCGGTGCCACGGCGCGACCTTTTGAAACTTTTCATAATGCCCTCGACCAACCCATGTTCCTGCGTGTGGCGCCTGAGCTTTATTTGAAGCGCCTGGTCGTCGGTGGCTTTGAACGGGTATTTGAAATTAACCGCAACTTCCGCAATGAGGGTTTATCGACTCGACACAACCCAGAATTTACTATGCTCGAGTTCTATCAGGCCTACGCCGATTACCGCGACCTGATGGATTTAACCGAAGATATGTTGCGCCATCTCTGCGAGGCAGTTCTGGGCACCAGCAAAGTCACTTATCAGGGCAGTGAGTTTGATTTTGCTAAGCCTTTTGACCGCTATACCGTGGTTGAATCCATTTTGCATTTTAATCCTGACTTAACATTAAGCGATATTGATAGTCTTGAAAGTGCGACTAAAATCGCTGAAGGCTTAGGCATCCCACTTAAAGAAATTTGGGGTTTGGGTAAAATTCAAATTGAGATTTTTGAAAAAACCGTTGAGCACCGTCTCGATAATCCTACTTTCATCACCGCCTACCCGACCGAAGTATCACCACTGGCTCGACGTAATAACGACGATCCTTTTGTCACCGACCGCTTTGAGTTTTTTGTCGGCGGGCGCGAAATCGCCAATGGATTTTCGGAATTAAATGACTCCGAAGACCAGGCTGAACGCTTCCTTGAGCAAGTGAAAGAAAAAGATTCTGGCGACGATGAAGCCATGCATTACGACGCCGATTATGTGCGGGCACTGGAATATGGTTTGCCACCAACCGCAGGCGAGGGTATCGGTATTGATCGCCTGGTGATGCTACTTACCGATGCACCATCGATTCGCGATGTACTACTTTTCCCCCATATGCGCGCCGAAAAGCTCAGCGACTAGATAGGGGTGTTAGTCGATGATAAGGGAGGCATTCAACTGGATGCCTCCTGGCTAGCGGTATTGGGTGATGAGTTTGATAAGCCCTATATGCAAAGTCTAAAAGATTTTCTTATTGATGAAAAAGCCAAAGGAAAAATCATTTTCCCCGCCAGTTCACGCTGGTTTGCGGCGTTTAATAACACGCCGTTCGATAAGGTCAAAGTGGTGATTCTGGGGCAGGACCCTTATCACGGGCCAAAGCAGGCCCATGGTTTGTGCTTTTCAGTGCAGCCTAATATTAAAATCCCGCCTTCGCTGGTGAATATTTATAAAGAACTGGCAACTGACCTCAATATTCCTGTGTCGACAAATGGCTGCCTTGAGCACTGGGCAGAGCAGGGCGTATTGCTACTGAATGCGACTTTGACCGTTGAAAATGGCCAGGCGGGTTCTCATCAAAATAAAGGTTGGGAAGAGTTTACTGATAAGGCGATCCAGGTCTTAAACGAGCAACGGGAAAATTTGATTTTTATTTTATGGGGCAGTTACGCGCAGAAAAAAGGTGCTTTTATTGATGCCCAGCGTCATTTAGTGATTAAGTCACCACACCCTTCGCCATTATCGGCCTACCGGGGCTTTTTCGGTAGTTGCCCCTTTTCTCAAACGAATACCTATTTAAAATCTAAAAACAAAAAAGCCATCGACTGGCAGATTAACTAACAGTCGATGGCTTGAGCGTTTAAACGATAAAGATTTACGCTTTAATAGCGCCAGACGCTTTCAAGGCTGCAACTTTATCAGCACTAATGCCCCAGTCAGCCAGTACTTCATCGGTGTGAACGCCGGTGACAGGTGTTGGCGACTTGATGGATGAGGGTGTGGCGCTAAAGCGAGGCGCTGGAGCAGGGTGCATCACGCCATCAACATCAACAAAAGATCCGCGTTCTTTGTTATGAGAATAATGAGGCGCTTCGGCGAGGCTAAGTACAGGCGCAAAGCAGATATCGGTGTTTTCCATTAAGGCACACCATTCATCACGGGTTTTGGTGAGGAAGATCTCTTTAAACTTTTCTTTCATTGCTGGCCAGCTTTCACGTTCCATTTGTGGTGGCAGCGAGTCGGGATCGAGTCCTATTTTCTCGAGTAGCATGGCGTAGAATTTGGTCTCGATAGAGCCAATGGACACGTATTTGCCGTCACGAGTTTCATAAACATTATAAAAATGTGCGCCACTATCGAGGATATTAGAGGCACGTTCGTCGCTCTGATTACCGCCAGCATTCATGCCATAAATAGAGGTCATTAAGGATAGGGCACCGTCGACCATACCTGCATCAACCACCTGACCTTTACCCGAATTTTTCACTTCGTGTAGAGCGGCGAGTATGCCAACAACAACAAACATGGTGCCACCGCCGAAATCGCCGACAAGGTTTAATGGCGGTGTTGGCGGCTCGTCATTACTGCGACCAATGGCGTGGAGCGCACCCGACAAGGCTATGTAGTTAAGATCGTGGCCAGCACTTTTTGACAGAGGGCCTTCCTGTCCCCAGCCTGTTACACGACCGTAGACCAGCTTTGGATTGCGCTCCAGACAGACATCGGGGCCCATGCCCAAGCGCTCCATCACACCGGGTCGAAAGCCTTCAAGAACGATATCGGCCTTATCAATAAGATCGAGCAGCGTTTCAATACCATCCGGGTTCTTCAAATCAACGGCGATAGATTTGCGGCCGCGACCGAGGAAGTTAAACTTCTTCGGCATGGGAATACCCAGACCAGAGGCGGTGAGTCGGTCAACACGAATGACCTCTGCACCCATATCAGACAGCATCATTGCCGCCATTGGCGCAGGGCCAATACCTGCAAGCTCGATTACTTTTAAACCCGTTAATGGTCCACTCATTAGTATTTCTCCTGTTACTGGTGAGCCTTAGGGCTCAATTGGTGTGGCTATAAAAAGTCATTCAGCCACCCAAGGTATAGCGAAATCCCAAGCGTTGCAATCATGTCGCTACAATTGCACAAATATCGTTAATACAGAGGATTGATCTGGGCCTGGGGGACTGCAGTCAGCGGCCTGGTGATCGCGTCAGGGGAGGCTATAGACCAAGAGGCAAGGCAAATACCCCGGGACTTTTTAGCTGTCAGAATGTAAAGTAACCGACTGAATTTTAATCGCTATATCAACACTTACCGTTACAACTGGAGGCTATTTATGGATTTCGATTATTCCGACAAAGTACGGGATCTGCAGCTGCGGGTTCAGGACTTTATGGACCGCATCATCTATCCCAACGAAGCACTTTTCTATCAGCAGCTCGAAGATGGCGGCCGCTGGTGCAAGCCCGCTGTGCTGGAAGAAATGAAAGACCAGGCCAAGAAAGAAGGTTTATGGAACCTGTTCTTACCCGAGAGTGATCGCGGTGCCGGCCTTACCAACCTCGAATATGCACCTCTTTGCGAAATCATGGGCAAAAGCAAGTTTGCCGCTGAGGTGTTTAACTGCTCCGCACCCGATACCGGCAATATGGAAACTATCGAGCGCTACGGTAGCGAAGAGCATAAAGAGAAGTGGCTGCAGCCTTTACTGAACGGTGAAATCCGCTCAGCTTTCTGCATGACAGAGCCATTGGTTGCCTCCTCTGATGCCACCAACATTGAAACTAGCATCGTCCGTGACGGTGATGAATATGTAATAAACGGCCGTAAGTGGTTTGCTTCTGGCGTACACGAGCCCGATTGTAAAATCTGGATTGTAATGGGTAAAACTGACCCCACTGCTGCCAAGCACGTACAGCAGTCAATGATTCTGGTTGAGCCCGGTCTCCCCGGTATCACCGTCGAGCGCTGGTTACCGGTGTTTGGTTATGACGATGCGCCCCACGGCCACGCCGAAGTGGTTTTTAAAGACGTACGTGTACCGGCTTCAAACATACTACTGGGCGAAGGCCGTGGTTTTGAAATCGCCCAGGGTCGCCTTGGCCCAGGCCGTATTCACCACTGCATGCGCGTGATCGGCGTTGCCGAGCGAGCGCTAGAGCTAATGTGCAAGCGGGCGATGAGTCGCGTTGCCTTCGGCAAGAAAATCTCTGAGCAAAGTGTCTGGTCAGAACGTATCGCCGATGCTCGTATCAACATCGAAATGACCCGCCTGCTAACACTGAAAGCGGCTCACATGATGGATACTGTGGGTAACAAAGTCGCCCGCGCTGAAATTGCCATGATCAAAGTTGCTGCCCCGATTGCAGCACTTAAAATTATTGATGATGCGATTCAGGTCTACGGTGGTTGTGGCGTTACTGAAGATGTGGGTCTGGCACGCGCCTATGCGCACACGCGTATTTTGCGTATTGCCGATGGCCCCGATGAAGTTCACCGCAATCAAATTGCCCGGCTTGAGCTGAAAAAGCATATGTAAATTTTGCATTAAAAATTGCTTATGCTAACGGTGTGATTTTTTGCACAGGCTAAAAAGGTCTGCTTTCTCTTGTAAAGCAGGCCTTTTTTTATTTATCCTCAGAAAACACCTTTTAATGACTCGTCATACTTTTAATAGCACCGGCTAGTTTTACGCACTATCTAATAATAAGGAACATAGAATGAGTGAAAACCTAAAAATAGAACCGAGCTGATCTCATACTCCTATTACCGGCACCATTAGCGCGTGATGACAAAACAGCTTATTCCTTAGGGTATATTCGGTGATTGGCTGTGATCGTAAAGCCTGGCGTAATCGAGAGTTGAATGAAGAACAGAGCAAGCTGGTCACGCTTTTCCCCCTCGGTGTTACCAAGGAAGGGCTCGTTCTGGGGCTGGGCAAAGCCTGGGAAATGGACACTAAAATGTGGGGGCGGCCAAACCATGCATGCTAATGGGGGCGTACTTTGTACCCAGTTTATAGTCTGGTAAAGCGGCCCGATTACTTGGACCATCTGTTTAATTCATGCCTGTAAATACGAAAGAATTTTTGCATTGACCTCATTGGGTCTCTCCAAATGCATAAAGTGCCCCGTGCCTTCAATAACCACTTTTTCTAGTCCATTGCTAAAGAGATGATCCATGCCCTCAAAGGTTTCCAGCCGTCCCGGGCGGTCACGGGTGCCGTGGAAAGCGAGGCAGGGCACAGTCGTCGGTGCAGCGACTTTTTGACTGAGCGCCGCGAGCTTTGGGTCTGCACCAGCAGGATTAAAGGTGTGGCGATAATAATTAATGGCGGCTTCCAGTGTGCCCTCGTTACGGAAGGTGTCTTTTACGCCGATAATAAGCTCAGCGGGGATATCAAATTCCGGTGATGCATCCTGCCACCAGCGCAGGAGAAAGTCGTAGTCATTATGTGCCACGGCCTGTTCAGCACTGGGCATTTGGAAAAAGTAAGCATGCCAGCCACCTTTAATCACTTCATAATCGAGCCCCATTTTTCCGAATAGAGCACCGGGGTGGGCGATAGCGATGGTGACAATTTTGTCGATTTTTTCCGGTACAAAAGCCGCTGCACTGTAAGTGGCGAAGGCGCCCCAGTCATGGCCAATCACCGCTGCGGCATGGCCGGCACCCAAAGCGTCGATTAAAGCGGCGACATCCAGACCCAATAGTGCAGAGTCATAACGCCCGTCAGGGGCGAGACCGGTCGGCGCATAACCGCGCATAAAGGGCGCAACCACGTGATAGCCGGCATCCGCCAATAGTGGCATTAGCGAACGGTAAGTGTCGGCATTATCAGGAAAGCCGTGCATGCACAGCACCAGCGGGCCCTCTCCAGCCTCTAAATAATGAAAGTCGATACCGTTGGCGGTAACGCTACCCTTTGATATCTGACGCATTCTTTATCCTTGTTAATATGGAGGCTGTTGACATAAATTATGTTGCCACAACCCGGCAAGGACGAAAACAATTTTTTCGCAGCCTCTGAATATTTAAAGTGTACGAACAGTGTCATTGATAGCCAGAATTGCATGCGCTACTTATTATTTTTTTAATACGACAGAACGCCAAATGGAAAGAACCATCGCTGATCGTACTTTTGGCGAGCTTGAAATTAGCGGCATACCCTCGTGCTTTTAGAACTTTCCCGAGCTGCTGTAGCTTGAAGCCCCATTTCTGGATGAGCACAATGGTCATGTACTGAGCGAGCTACTCGGTTACAGCAGTGTCAATATTGCTGAGTTAGAAGAGAAGGCGTAATACTTCTCGAGATAAACGCTAGAAAAGTAGCAAGCAGGGTAGCCCTTGAATTGTAATAAGCGAGGCTACATTTGGCGCGGTTGAAAATGGTCTTTCGTACTATGATGAAGATATGAAAAGGTTAATGACAAAGTTACAGAGCGTAAGGCCGTCAATAAGTAAAGCAGGGCATATTAGCTTGTTTATCCCGCTGCTTCTGCTAGCGCCTCTACTGACTTTTGCTGAGTTGCTAGCAGACACCGCTGTGGGAAACGGAATACAGCTAAGCTTGCCTAAAGAAAATAAATTGATCTACAAGTCTGTTGATGCTCAGGGGCGTGTGAGTTTTGGTGATGAACCCGGCGCAAACACCGTTGAACTTGAAACCCTCGAACGCCCAAGTTATCAACAAAACTCCTCGGCTGAGGAACTGCAAACCCGCCTCGATCAAATGGCTGCAACCACAAAACGTTTACAGGAAGACCGTAAATTACGATCAAAGCTACGCCAGGATGAAGCCGAAGCAAAGAGAAGCCACTATCAGCCGCCTGTAGTGGTGGTCGAAAATCGTGTTTATCACTCCCCACGTCGCTATCCCTACCTCTACAAACCCCGTCTTGATAGCGGTGAAAAACATCGTGTTTCTCACCTCTCGGGCTCCTTTGTGAGACTTCAGCTTGGCGGCGGCAATTCAACGTTTCGCTATGGGCTTTCGTACGGCAGTCATCAAAAGCACACAGAAAACCCAGGTATTCAAACGCCTTATCGTCGCGAGTCAGGACATATTCGCTCATCAGGCATTATTAAGCGTCGTCAGTATTAAACAGATAGCCTGTACCGCTTATTCGACTTCGTCATCTTTCAAATCGACAGGCTTCTCGGTAAAGGTTTTTTTACCGCTAAACATGGCGGAAATTATATTGTTGTTTTCTTTTAGTTCAGTGATAACGACGGCAACAATGTGCGCAATGATACCCAGACAAAGTAGATAAAAGCCGTATTTATGCGTGTTAATAAAGGGCTTTCGAAATGCCCTCATCTCTTTATAAGCCTCCGGGTCAACGTTTTCTTTCGAACCGGCTTTGAGCTCAGAGAGCTGATGATCCTCACCAGAAGCGGTGACCCATTCAGCAAATTCATGGCCAAAGGGTGGCAGATACAAATCAGTTCCCGCTAATACCAGGCCGGTGATGGCCTGGGTCGTCAGCAAGATAAAAAGGAAAGTGATCATCAATCTGGCCAGGGGGTTATGACCGAGGTAGGGCGGTGGACGTTTATCTCTAACTCCCTGAAGATAATCCGTCAGAGCCTTTTTATAGCCTTTACCAAAAGGTAGTATCGCCGCCCATCTGGCATAGGGGCTACCGATAAAGCCCCAGAGTATTCGCCAACTGAGATTGAAGACAAAAATATAGCCAATATAGGTATGCAGGGTTTTCAGTAAAATTTTGCCTTCAGAGCTGACACCAAAATCTTTATTAAAAAATATAATGAGTCCCAAGCTTATCAGGCCGATTAGGCATATTACGTTTATCCAGTGGAAGACTCTTACCGTTCGACCCCACACGGGGTAAGTGGTGAGAATCGCGTTGCTTTCAGTATTATCCATGCTATGTGCTCCAATATTTATTTAGTGGAGAGGTCTTTAGGGCCTAAAGGGCGTTAAACCTAAATTAAAACTCATATTCAAGGGAGGTTTTGACGGTGAGATCAGGGCTATCACCGTCAATCCCGAAAATACCACCCAACTCCCAGCGTAATTTTTTTGCCTGCCCTAACGTTTCACGCCCCATTATCAATGGGCCAATGCCCTGGTAACCCTCACCTGAGAAGAATTCTATGGCAGGCTCAAAGCGAGGGGAATGGCGATAACGCAACTGTAAGGCCAGTTTGCTTTCCAGCTCATCGTCGACCTTGTCCCCCCATTCATAAATCACCGATAGATTAACCGTACTGACTAGTCGCCCCCATTCGCGCTCGACAAGTAGTGCACTCGATGCTTCCCATTCATCGCCTTCTTCTTTTTCAAGTTCGAATAGTACACCCCAGTCGGCTGAATACTCTCCCTGTTCTGTGATTTGCCATTTAAGCTCCGCTTCATAGGCTTCAATTTCAAGGTTGTCACTACCGTCTTTGGACGTGATTAAATAGATTTCGCCAAACAAGGTGTCGGAGAATGACTGACCGTAACCCAACTTGTATTTTTGATGATCCTTAAGGTCATCATCCTTTTCGTAGATTGTTTGCAGCTCAATTTCCGTTTCAAGAGGTTGGACATAAGGGTGATAAATCTTACTTACCACCGAGCCATCCGCCTGTACGGGGAGGGCAGAAAAGATACTCAGCAGATAGATAAATATCAGAGAGTACTTTTCTGTTTTTTGAAAATTGTTTTTAACCTTCATACGTTGTTACTTTCTTCTTTGTTTCTCATTCGACTGTAGACCTTATAGGAAACAACAGCGGCGATTAGTGAGATAAAAATGCTACCCGTATAAATGCTGACTTGCAGCAGGCTGGGTGTCGCTTCATAACCAATAAGGGCGTAAAGCAACTGCCCAGGGATAGATGACTCTGATATTAAGCTGGACGTGTTCCAAAGGGGTCTCTGTGAGGGTAGGAAATCAGCCTGCATTAACAGCTGGCTCGCCTGAGAACACATGCCTGCGCCCACTAAAATCAGTAGGCTGAGAGTGACAACAAGTGCTACTGATTGCTTTAGCGCGCTCAGTAAAAAATAAAAAAGTGCGCCAAAACTAAAACCAACACTGGCGCCAATAATAGAACCAAGAATGCCACTGCTTAGCGATTCTGTACTCTGTAGAAAGCCGGAGAAAAAAATTAATATTTCCGAACCCTCTCGTATAATACTGAGGCAAAGTGCAAATCCCATAAAAAAGGCGAGTGGGGTGTTATTTGTTGTTACACGAAAATACAATCTAAAAAGCAGTGCTATTAGTACTATTATCACGCCATAAATTAGCACCTGTAATGCTGCATTGATAAGCTCATAGCCCACGCCATTATAAAGATTAGATAAGGCGCGAAGTTGCCACGCAAAAACAAGTGCGCCAACAATACCGCTGCTAATACTCACACGCAGCCAGGCGTAGCCGATGTTTGAAAGGCGAGTTGCGGCAAGTAGCGTGGCAATTAGCAGCGCTGCTTCCAGTATTTCTCGCAGTACAATAATCACACTGGTTAATAGCATTCTGTCTACTCCACTATCACTTTGCCCTGGGCCGTTTTGGGATTAAACTCACCAAAAAAGGGGTAAATGCCTGGGGGTAGAGGGCCAATGAAAAGGGTGCCTGTACTATTGCCCATAATGACTTTCTCACGGTTTAGCTCCCAACTTTCAAACTCTTCGGGTGTGGCATCGAGATTGTGTATGCGTAGTTTGATTTTGGTGTTTGCAGGGATAGTGATTTCAGATGGCTCAAATAAGTGCTGTTTAATATTTATTTCGACCACCGGTTTCCCCGCCTGGGCTAAAGGTGATAGCAGCACACAAGTCAACGCATAAGTAGTGGAAGGCTTAGCCCATCGCTTTAATATTCTCAAGAGATTAACCGCCGTTGCTCTATTGAAGTTGGAAATACAATGACAACAGCCAGCCCGGTTTCAAAGTCTGATTCTTTGAAATAAATCTCCGCCTGATAGAGCTCAACAATCATTTTGATAATGGATAGGCCCAATCCGCTACCCTGTTCATTGGAGTTGTGGCGGTCACCGTCGATGCGATAAAAGCGCTCAAAAACACGCTCCCGCTCAGCTTCTTTCATTCCAGGGCCAGAATCAATAACACTCAGATCAATCTTGCTACCACTCTTTTCAATACGAACTTTAATATGACCCTGTACAGGGGTGTATTTATTGGCATTACTTAATAAGTTTTGCAGCAGGGTGGCAAGTGTGAAGTGATCGCCATTAATGACACAAGATTCGCCAATCAACTCGATAGACTGTTTCTTGTGCTGAAAAGCACTGTACTGATCGGCAATCACCTGCCTTGCCAGTTCACAAAGGTCGAGCGGAGACATATCTGCCTGATAATGCTCAGGTGAAATACGGTAAAGGTGGAGAATTTGTTCAATCAAGTGCCCCAACCCTGTCGCTTCTTTTTCCAATTGTAAAAGAGTGGGGTTGTCAGCGGGCAGGTCACTCGCCAAGTTGTGAATATGCAGTTTAAGTGCGGCAATGGGTGTACGCAGTTCGTGGGCCGCATCGGCACTGAGTCGTCGCTCTCTGGCGACGGAGAGTTCAAGCCTTTCAAACAGAGCATTGATAGCATCGATGACGACTTTTAATTCTTGTGGTGGGTTTTCCAGCGAAAGAATTGATAAGTCATCGACCTGTTTTTTCTGCAACTCATCGGCGAGGTGTCGCAACAGTCTTAGGCCATGGCCAACAATTATCCAGATAAACAAACCGGCTATGGGCAGACCGATAAGCGTTGCCGCAACAGATTCAATGACAATGTTATCGGCCAATAAAAAACGGATATCTGCTCGCTCCGCAACAACAATCCAGTATGAAGCCGCTGTTTCATGGTGAACAAGAATCCGCCAGCGGTAACCATCAAAGTTCTCATCATGAAACCCGTTCTTAAAGGTCGCTACGGGCTGGGAAGGGCTATTGGCAGAGCGATAAAGTAAGGTATTTTCATCTTGCCAAATTTGGAAGGCGATATGGCTATCGGGTGCTTGCCCTGATGGAGGCTTTTGCTGAGGGCTATTTTTGCTGTAAATACTGGCAATAAGGCTGGCCGTATCACTTAGCTGTTGGTCAAATAAGGATTCAGCCGCCGCCATACTGGAACGATAACCGTGTAGGGCAGCGAGAAAACTGGTCAAGGTTATCGCGGACAATACGGCGATAATTAAATAGGACCGAATGGATTTCAAGGTGTTTGTAACTTCATTTCGGTAACATTACGACTTTGGAATAGTGTAGCCAACACCACGAATTGTTTTAATCAGGCTTGCGCCAAGCTTTTTTCGTAAGTGATGAATATGCACTTCAATAGCATTACTCGCGACTTCCTCTCCCCAGCTATAGAGCTTATCTTCTAAACTATCGCGGGTCAGCACTTTACCTGCATTTACCAGAAGAGACTTTAGCATCATATATTCACGACGTGACAGGTCGACAGGATTACCCTTTTGTATGACTTCTAATGTTGCTGTGTCGAGGGTGATATCCCCAAATTCTATTCTGCTCGAACTGACCATGCCGAGTCGTCGTTCGAGTACCCGTAGCCGTGCTTCTAGCTCTTCAATTTCAAAAGGCTTACATAAATAATCGTCAGCACCAAGGTCGAGGCCACTAACTTTATCGTCTACGGAATCACGAGCCGTCAGTATTAGCACGGGCAGTTCACTGTCGAGCTTGCGAATTTGACGCAGTACGTCTAGTCCGTCCATATCGGGCAAGCCAAGATCCAGGGTGACAAGATCGGGCTTATCATCTTGTACAGCTCGAAGCGCTTGCTGGCCTTTACTAACATGATTGACACTAAACCCCTTATTCGACAGAGCCAAGCTCAGACCAGACGCGAGGGATGGATTGTCTTCCACTAGTAGTAGTCGCACTGATTTAGCTCCTTAACAGACTGTTAAACGCGCACTTAGACCTTATGCCAGATTTATGATCATTGGTTTTTACGTGCCTCGGCCAAAAGTACCGCAATTTCTGCCTGACGACCTTTATCGGCCAAAGGACGCTGGAGGCGTGGCGCTGCATTTTGCGCTATTAACAAGTGTTGTTCCGCTTTGCTGTAATGCTTTTCACTCAACAGGTATTGGGCATAAAAATAGTTACTGTCGATACCGTCGGGATTAATGGCAATCGCTTTTTTCAAAAGTCCCTCAGCTTTATCACCATCCCCAAAGCCTATGGGCCAACCAGGAACCTGATAATAGAGGGTTCCTAAACTGGTGTAGGCCGAACCCTGTAAGACATTGCCATCAATACTAATAGCCTGGTCTAAATCGACCTTTGCAGCATTGGCGAATTTCAGAGCACCAAGTCCGCCTTTAACACCGGCAAATGTAGATTTAATAATGCCAGACCACACCCATATACCTGCCTCATTGACTTGTTCGTTTGTTGCTGCTTCGACATCAGATATCAGTTGTTCAAAAGCCTTAAGCTGTTTGTCACCTTTCAATTCATAATTTGCAATCGCCCAACGGCTTTGCAGGCTTGAAATGGTCGCCGTAGTATCTTCTCGCATATCCCCACTATTTTGAGAAATAGCGGCAATGCTGAAAAGGGTAAGACTAAGAATAATCACTATTTGCTTTTTCATTTTAATCCTTGTGGGTTTTAGCCAAGCGGCGAATAACAGGTAATTGCTTGCGTAGACTGGCGTCAACAAGCATCGGGAGTAGACCATTAAAACGCGCAAAGAACTTTTCCGGCCAACCAATATAACAATTCAGACTGTTTTTTTGTAACTGTCTGATCAAGGCTTTGGCCGCTATTATTGGCTCATCAACAGTATTACCCAACTCACTATTGAGATTGGCAACTCGTGAGCTATTGATTGCAGTATTTGTCGCTCGTGGTGCCAGGTAAAAAACCTGTAAGCCGCTATCGGATAGTTCCCGCCGCAGTGCTTCTGAATAGCCTCGCAAGCCGAATTTACTGGCACAGTAGGTACTGAATCCAGGATAGCCTATAGCGCCAAAAGTAGAGCCAACATTAACCACGCCACCGTCAGCGCTGCTTTGTAACAAGGGTAATAAGCGCTTGGTGACTAAAATAGGTGCGGTGAGATTGATGGACAGGAGTTTTGCAATGTCACTATCACTTTGATCTTCAATCATCTCAAAAGCGCTGACACCGGCATTATTAATTAACAGGTTGATGGGGCCATTGGAGGAACAATAATCAAAGAGTTGTTTACGGCCATCGTCACTTGAAAGGTCAGCCGCTATAAATAAATGTTCACCGCTGAGTGAGCTAGCCAGACTCGAAAGTTTACCGGTGTTGCGCCCAACCAGTATCAGTCGTGCACCGTTATTGGCCAGTTCGTGAGCCATTGCCTGACCAATACCTCCTGAGGCGCCAGTTAGTACAATGGTTTTATTTTGTAGGTTCACAATCCCCCCCCCCCGGGTATTTTGTTTCTGTTTGTTCTTTAAAGCGCAATCGCCTGGCCCTGTTCCGGCGTAAGGCTGCGAAAAACATCACCGTAAAGGCGATAAAAAACTTGTGCGCTGTGAACGATTAATGCCTGCTCCTCTGGTTCGGTAATTTGATCCATTAAACCGGCAAACAATTTTACGTGCTCAATATCGAGAGCACCGTGGGAACGTAAATAATGAAAGGCATTATCGGGTAGCTCAAGAGCGGTTTGTATAGCACTGGCGGCTGAATCAGCCATGTGAATACTGGTGCCTTCCAACACTTGCACCATGCCAAAAAACCCCAGGGGGTTGATGCGTTGTATCGTGTCATAGGCGTAGGCAACTAATAACTCTGTCGCCAGATTGGGTGCCTTTAGGCGCGCTTTATCGGGGTCGAAGCCAGCGGCAGCGATGTCATCAAGAATCCATTGTTCATGACCGAGTTCTTCTTCTATATATTCGACGACGGCCTTGAGCAGCCAGCTTTTGTCATCGGGCAAACGCGCACCCATCGCCATTAATAAGGGTACGGTGTGTTTAACGTGTTGGTAAGCCTGGCTGAGAAAGGCGGCGTAGTCTTCTCGACAGATATCACCGCTAAACACGCGGGCAAAAATGGGGGCCGCCATTAAGTATTGGCGCTCGTTTTCAGTTTGTTGCTGAAGTGAATCGTAGAATGCCATTAGCAGTGAACCTCCTCGTTTTCTTGATAGAGCGAGCTTATTTCATCAGCGAGTTGTTGCTGAATGGCCTGGCGACGCGGGCGGCCATTGGCGGTTAATAATTGTCTGTCACTCGTTAGCGCCTGGTCTAATCGATGCCAACGTTTAATGCGGGCGTAATCGGGTAGCTGTTGATTGACGGTGTTGATCCACTGCTCAATTTCATCCCGGTTTGTCTCGGGCTTACGAGGGTAGACGAAAGCGGAGCAATAGGGCTTTGCATCGCCAAAAACGACTGCTTGAGCGAGGAGGGGGCCAGCCAGTAATTCGCTCTCGATCCACTCGGGGCTGATATTCCGGCCAAAGCTTGAAATCAGTCGATTGCCTTGTCGACCCTCGACAAACACAAAGCCATCATCGTCAATAGTGCCGAGATCTCCCGTTGCAACAGTCTTCTGCCCCCAACTAGACGGATCGTTGACGTAACCAAGAAAAGCGTTACCCGAAGTATGTATTTCGTCATCTTCGATATCGACAGTAAAGGAGGGCAGGGGTTTGCCAACACTACCCATACGATCCTGGCCCGGTGCGTTGAGGCAGACCACCGAGCTACATTCAGACAGCCCGTAACCTTCATAAACGGGCAAGCCATATTCACGGGCAACACGAATAAGCGCGGGGGAAACTTTACCGCCACCGACGGCGATAAATGAGAGTGAACTCGGTACCTGCCAGCCATTTTGGCAAGCCTGTACCAGTGCTAGTAATAGCTCCGGCACCAGTATTACGCTATTAGCCTGGTAGCCTGCAATGCGTGTTATCAGCTTCGTTATATTGATGCCGGAATTGCCATTCATACCAAGATCATCAAGAGAGGGTGCAATAACACAGCCATGGGCGAGCAGCGGTGCGTAAACACCGGCAATATTTTCAAGTAATGTCGATAGTGGCAAAAGGCATAGGTGGCATACGTTTGATAGCTGTAGGCGCTCAACAATCCCTTTGGCTACAGCTAGTTGCTGCTGATTAGTCAGGCAAACACCTTTGGGCTCACCCGTTGAACCAGACGTAAATGTGATCTTATCTGTGCCTTTAGGCAAGGCTATGTTTAATGGGATACGACGCTGACAAGTGAGCCCTGCCACTTTCAACGAAGAAATAGTCAGGGTGTCACTGCCGGTCTGAAGTGGATGCAGGCTGATTAGCGCATCAACACCGCTGCTATCTAAGGCATGTTGTAGTTGGTTTTCAGAGAAAAAAACAGGCAGTGGCACTAGCCGAATATTGGCATGTTGGCAGGCCAGGTCAATAATAATCCATGCAGGACTGTTATCGGCTTGCAGAGCAAGCGCATTGACTCCCGCTGTACATAACTGATCGGCGCAGGTGAGCACATCCGTATAAAGCCTTTTAGCCGTGAATATTTCATCGGAGCCGATAAGAACAATGGCCTCCGGATCACTTTTGGCACGCTCAGCCAGAATGGATATCATCGTCTCGTTCAAACTATTCTGCACTCCTTAAGCGATCAATGGATCGGCGCATCTCGATCATTAATAGTATCTACACAGTCGCTGCAATATTGCTGATGGCTTTACTATGACGGCTTAACTCGGCTCGCATGGCCGGTGAAAGTGCTTTACGCATGGCATCATCAATACAACCAACCATGACCTGGGGCCGGGTCTCATAGTAGGAGCCCCAGTTGTCACTGGTATTCATACACTCAGCTTTTGCATCACTAATCGCCTGTAATGAAAACCCCATGTTTTCGACCATGGTTTGAACACAAGGTGTCGCCGTGAAGACTATCCAGCGATAACCGGCCTGATCGAGTAATGCTGAAAGCAGGGTGAAAAGCAGGTGGCTGCCCGCCTTTTGACTGGCCGCTAGATTGCCGATTTCGATAACCTTTGAACGATCCACAGGTGTGCAGAGTTGCTGGCTAATCGCCTGTTCAACGGGTTTGTCGAGATAGCATTCAAGGAATAAGGCCTGATTTCGAGCACTGTTCAAACCCAGTGCGGCACGGGTTTGTAAACCCTCCTCAAGTACCAGTAAGTTGGGCATGAAGTGTTCAATAGATGCCCTGTGGTGGCGGGCATAACGAACAGCGATATAATTTTCCAACGTTGCTCGAAGAGGGTGTTTGCGGGTACGTAGGCCTAGAGAGCAATTTATAGCACCGGATTGTGCCGATGAATAACGAGCAGTCTTGTTTAATGCCTTAGTTGTGGCCTTTGATAAGCGCGTACTTTGCATTGACTGACCTCGACATGGCGTTTCCAATTGAGGTCAAGACTACAGCGCAAAACTTAAGGTTAACTTAAGCCCGATGAAACGGAAGGAGAGGGCTGGTAAACACTAAATAGAGCAAAATAGGACAAGGGCTTGACTAAACTACAAGCTTATAATGCTTGCGAACGCATAAATTTGTTTTTATTTTTCCTAAAATTGAATACAAGTCCATTTAGCACGTTACCCCGGGGCAGAAATAGGTTTAAAATTGGCGGCTCTTTTTTCCGTGCCTGGGTGATTCCTGCTTAGAGCGAGAGAGGATCAAACAGACTTTAACCTTTCTACTACGAAACCCGTGACAACTCGGTTCTAAATTGCGTAGCGAAAGTTTAAACCTAAGTAACTTATAGATTGGAGGCAGCAGTTGATTAAACAGTATATAGCCCTGGCCCTAGGCTTGTTTATGGCTACGCTAGGATGGGCGTCTGAAGGCGGTGGCACCAAACTGGAGCTAACGCATAACTGGGTAGGCTATTTGGCCATCGGCATTTTTGCCTTTTCCTATATCTTCGTCATCCTCGAAGAAAAAATACATCTGCGCAAATCCAAACCGGTACTTTTAGCCGCTGGTCTTATCTGGATATTAATTGCCCTGGTTTATAACGCCAATGGTTTACCTCACGAAGTTGAGCCAGCCATTCGCCATAACTTCCTTGAGTATGGCGAGCTGTTTTTCTTCCTGTTAGTCGCGATGACCTATATTAATGCGATGCTAGAGAGGGGTGTTTTTGATGCCCTGCGCAACTGGTTAGTCGAAAAAGGCTTTAGCTATCGGGCTCTGTTTTGGTTGACGGGCATTCTCGCCTTCTTCATCTCACCCATCGCCGATAATCTGACAACCGCTTTAATTATGTGTGCTGTGGTATTGGCTGTCGGTAAGGGTCAACCTGGGTTTGTTTCAATCGCGTGTATCAATATTGTTGTCGGTGCCAATGCCGGTGGTGCCTTTAGTCCCTTTGGCGACATCACCACGTTGATGGTTTGGCAGAAAGGTATTGTGCAGTTCGGTGACTTTTTTGCTCTGTTTATCCCGTCAGCCGTTAACTTCCTGATACCGGCTTTCATTATGCAATTTGCCCTGCCGTCCGGTAAGCCTGATGAGGTAGAGGGTGAACAAGAGGGCCTGAAATACGGTGGCATGGTCATTGTTGGTCTGTTTTTGGTGACTATTGTTACCGCCGTATGCTTCCACAACTTTCTACATATTCCCCCCGTGTTCGGCATGATGATGGGGTTGGCTTATCTTAAGTTTTACGGTTACTACCTGCGTCAGCGCTCGAAGTCATGGACAGTGGCTTCTGAAGGCCCTCCTGGATCAGGTGCAGATCCTTACAATTTTGATGTGTTTTCAAAAATTGCTCAGGCCGAGTGGGACACCCTGTTCTTCTTTTATGGTGTGATTATGGCGGTAGGTGGACTTGGCTTTATCGGCTATCTGAGCATGGCTTCTGAGTTTGTTTACGGTGAACTCGGCCCCACCACGGCCAACGTACTTGTGGGCATTATGTCGGCCATTGTCGACAACATTCCCGTCATGTTTGCGGTGCTAACGATGCAGCCGGATATGGATCTCTTCCAGTGGTTGTTAGTGACCTTGACTGCGGGTGTTGGTGGCAGCTTGTTGTCGGTTGGTTCTGCAGCTGGTGTTGCACTGATGGGCCAGGCCCGTGGTCAGTACACTTTCTTTGGCCATTTGAAGTGGACGCCGGTAATTGCCCTTGGTTATGGGGCAAGCATCTGGGTACACTTTTTGGTGAATGGTTAAACCGAAAGTAAGAACCTCGTCTGAGTTCAAGTAGTAAAAAGCCCGCTTACAGTAATGTAAGCGGGCTTTTTTGTACCTGTGCCTTAACAGGCTGTTGAAATTCTACTGACTCGGCCATCTACTGCGTTAAAACCAAGCTCAAAGTGCTCATTTACACGAGTAAACTCCGCTTTTTCGCTTGATTTTGCCTTGTATCTGGCTCGACTCAGCGAATTTCAACAACCTGTTAAACGTCTAAAGCTTAAAGAAGTTGAGTAGTGAGTACAGCCTTGCGTGATTTTTGGTGTAGGGCGGATAAAACAACTCAGGCTTACCTATCTTAGGAAAGGTAAAGCGCGGCCGCAGTTTACTCATTTCCATAAATCCTTCGTAACCGTGATAGTGCCCCATGCCGCTGGCGCCAACGCCGCCAAAGGGAATGCTGTGCTGCAGCACATGGAATATACAGTTGTTCACCGTTACGCCACCCGACAGCGTTGCATAAAACAACCTCTCCTGTATGGCTTTATCATTACTGAAATAATACAGGGCGAGTGGCGCGTCTCGCTTATTGATGTAGTCAAGAACCTCGTCGAGAGAGTCGTAAGTCATCACGCTGAAGAGGGGGCCGAATATCTCCTCCTGCGCAATGCGCATATCTTCGTTGATATCCAATACAAGATGGGGTGGGAACTTGCGCCACTCATCATTAAAGCCCTCAGTCGTTAGCTGTATCGCTTCGGCACCTTTCGCGACAGCATCATCGAGGGTCTCTTTTAGTCGGGTGTAGGATCGCTCATCAATGATCGATGTGTAATCATCCTTATTGGTATCAGGATAACGCTGGCGCATGATTTCACCGGCAATACGAACAAATTCATCACGCTTGTGCCGGGGTACAAAGACGTAGTCTGGCGCAACACAGGTCTGTCCGGCATTAACGTATTTACCGTACATAATGCGACTAACAGCTTCTTGTAAGTCGTAGTCGTCGCAAATAATGGTGGGTGATTTACCGCCGAGCTCCAGTGTTACCGGGCACAGGTTTTGTGCGGCGGCAGTCATGACATTAATGCCACTTTCAGCTGATCCGGTATAAACGATGTGGTCGAAAGGCAGGCTGGAAAACTCCGAGCCACTGAGCCCGGGTAAATAGGCTGCCGTGTCATCACCAAAGGTGTCGCGAAATAAACCTTGCAACAAGCGACAAAGATTTTGCGAGTTAGACGCAAGCTTGACCATGCAACGATTACCCGAGGCGATGGCATTAATCACCGGCCCGATGGACAAAAAGAGCGGATAGTTCCAGGGGGTCCCTATACCGATGACACCTTTAGGTTGAGGAATAACCTCATTTTTACCCGTAAAAAACATGATGGAGGTGTGACGTCGCTGGGCCTTCATCCACTTTTTGAGATTTTTTCGGGTGTCACGAGAGGCGGTTAAGCAGCCAAAAATTTCAACCATTTTGGTTTCGGTGGGATTGCGATGGCCAAAGTCAGCAGAAATTGCCGCAGTGATCGCATCGGTGTTTTTATTTAGCAGGGCTTCAAGTTTGCGCAAATTTTCAAGACGTTCTTGTAAGGAGGGGTAGGGATTCTGAAAATAAGCATCCTTCTGTGCCTTTAAAATTGTCTCTGCTGCAGTGTTGGGGGTTTCTATTACTTTTGATTGCCGACCTTGACCCATGCTCTTAACCTCTCACTGTAAAAAAGTACTTAGTTGTTGTGCTGAAAATAGTAGCTTCTTATTAAGGGGTTAGCAATTTCATTGCGCTGGCTAGCTTTACTGATCAGATCAATTGAGGCAAATCAAACCCCTGTCTCATTTGAAGAGGTACATTGCTGTTCTGTGCTTTGCTGGTTCACGGTATGTCCGTTCAGCACACAGCATTGCGGTCAGGTTCTACTTGATATTGATGAGCCTTGATTTAGCGCCTGCTTGCATTCACTTCTGCTGTATTAGGGGAGTTAATCTTGACAAGTATTCATGTTTTTTGTCCAGAAATTAACGAGGTAAATCTATGTCAAATCAATACGATGCCATCATTATTGGCGCTGGTATTTCAGGTATGTATCAGTTGCACACACTGCGAGAGCAGGGGCTTTCGGTAAAGGTCTATGAAACAGGGACAGGCGTTGGTGGTGCTTGGTACTGGAATAAGTATCCCGGCTGTCGCTTTGACTCAGAGAGTTATACCTATGGCTACTCCTGGTCAGAAGAAGTACTCCAGGAATGGGATTACAAAGAGCGTTTTGCCGCACAGCCTGACACTGAGCGTTACCTCAACTTTGTCGCCGATAAGTATGATTTCCGTAAAGACATTCAGTTTAACACCCGCGTCACCAAGGCCACTTTTGATGAAGCGGCGAATCAGTGGGAAGTTGAGCTAGAAGATGGCAGTACTGCTCGAGCAGAAATTCTGGTCTCTGCTTCAGGGCCGCTTAACGCACACACCTTGCCACGCATTCCCGGCATCGATAGCTTCAAAGGCGAGTGGGCGCACACAGCACGCTACCCGAAAGAAGGCTTTGGTGGCAGAGGTACTGATTTCAGTGGTAAACGCGTGGGTGTTATCGGCACGGGTGCAACCGGCGTACAGGTCATTCAGGAAGTTGCCAAAACGGCGGATTCATTGACTGTCTTCCAACTGGCACCCGAGTGGTGTGCGCCGCTTGGCAATGGCCCGATTAGTCCTGAAGAAATGAAGGATATTAAAGCGAACTATAAGAAAATTTTTGCTGAGTGTAATGATACCTTTGGTGCCTTCCATCATAAATTTGATGAGCGTTCAGCCCTTGACGTGTCTGATGAAGAGAGAGAAGCCTTCTTCGAGAAGAAGTACTACGAGCCTGGTTTTGGTATCTGGCTGGGTAACTTTCACGACATTCTGACCGACCGTAAGGCTAATGATCTGATTACAGACTTTATTGCCCGTAAGATTCGTAGCCGCGTCAACGATCCTAAAACAGCTGAGAACCTGATCCCCAAAGATCACGGCTTCGGTACTCGCCGTGTACCCATGGAGACCAAGTACTTTGAGTGCTATAACCAGCCCAACGTTAAGCTGATTAACCTCAAAGAAACGCCCATTGAAGAGATTCTGCCTGAAGGCGTTAAGTGTAGTGATGAAATGTATGATCTCGACATCATTATTTATGCCACGGGTTTTGATGCGGTAACAGGTTCGCTAAAGCGTATTGATATTACCGGTAAAGACGGCGCTAAATTAACCGATAAGTGGGCGGACGGCCCGCGCACTTTACTGGGCATGCAAACGGTGGGTTTCCCCAACTTGTTCACGCTGGTTGGCCCCCATAATGGAGCAACTTTCTGTAACATTCCTCGCTGTATTGAGCAGAATGTTGAGTGGGTTTCCGATACGGTTGCCTACATGAAGAAAAACAACTTCCACTCCATTGAGCCTACGGTAGAAGCGGAAGATGCCTGGACTGTTCATGTTGATGAAACAGCAGAAGGGACTTTATTTCCTTCGGCGGACTCCTGGTTTATGGGCGTTAATATTAACGACCCCTCTAAAAAGCGGACCTTTATGCTCTACGCCGGTGGCCAGCAAAACTACCGTGCTGAGTGCGATAAGGTTGCGGAGAACGCCTATGAAGGGTTCGTTCTTAAATAGCTGGCAGCTAGTTTTTAAAGCGATCTAGTATCAAGTTAGAACATCGAAAGGGCTGCTGTAACAAGTGGCCCTTTCTTTTATCCACGCTTTTATTTAACACTCAATATAAAGAGGCCAAAGTATGTCTAATCAATATGATGCTATTGTCATGGGAGCCGGCATTGCCGGTATGTATCAGCTGCTCAAACTGAGAGAGCTAGGACTCAACGTAAAAGTCTATGAAACCGGTGATGGGGTAGGTGGTGTCTGGCACTGGAATAACTATCCGGGTTGTCGTTTCGATTCTGAGAGTCATACGTACGGTTACTCTTTTTCTGACGAGCTACTGCAAGAGTGGAACTGGACTGAACGCTTTGCGCCGCAGCCCGAAACCAAACGCTATCTCAACTATGTCGCTGACAAATTTGATCTGCGCAAAGACATTCAATTCAACAGCCGTGTTGCGAAAGCCACTTATGACGAAACGAAGACTCAGTGGAATATTGAGCTGGAAGATGGCAGCACCGCCAGTGCTCGCTTTCTGATTTCAGCCACCGGCCCCTTGTCTGCTTACACCATGCCGCGCATCCCCGGCGTTGATAGTTTCAAAGGCGATTACTGCCATACAGCGCGCTGGCCCGAGGGCGATAGCGGTTGGCAGGGCAATGACTTTAGTGGTCTGCGAGTCGGCGTTGTCGGCACCGGCGCTACCGGTACACAGGTTATTCAGGAAGTCGCAAAAACAGCCAAAGAACTGACCGTTTTTCAACTCGCGCCCAACTGGTGCGCGCCGCTGCACAATGCCCCCATTGAGCAAGCCGAGATGGATGACATCAAAGCCCACTATAAAGAAACCTTTGAGTTTCTCAGTACTACCTTTGGCGCCTTTGCCCACAAATTTGTCGACACATCGGCGCTCGACGTGTCTGATGAAGAGCGCGAAGCCTTTTTTGAAAAGCTCTATGCCGAACCGGGCTTTGGCATTTGGCTGGCCAACTACAACGACATTATGACCAGCCCCGAAGCGAATGCGCTGATCACTGAATTCGTTGCCAAAAAAATCCGTCAACGTGTCGACGACCCTGCTGTAGCAGACCTACTTATTCCGAAAGACCACGGTTTTGGTACTCGCCGCGTGCCGATGGAAACCAAATATTTTGAAGCCTTTAATCAGGACAATGTACACCTGATTGATCTCAACAAAACACCCATTGAAGAAATTATGCCCGAGGGTGTGCGTTGCAGTAACAAGCTTTATGAATTGGATCTAATTATTTATGCAACAGGTTTTGACGCCGTTACCGGTGCGCTTAAGCGTATCGATATTACCGGCAAAGGCGGCCAGAAATTGATCAACAAGTGGGAAGATGGCCCCCGTACTTACCTGGGTATGCAGACCGCTGGCTTCCCCAATTTATTAACACTGGTTGGCCCTCACAATGGCGCAACCTTCTGTAATATTCCCCGCTGTATCGAGCAGAATGTCGACTGGGTGGTCGACTTAATCACCTATATGAATAAGAAGAATCTGGTCGAAGTTGAACCTACGGTGGCAGCGGAAGATGAATGGACTCAGCATGTCGATGATCTGGCTCAGAAAACCCTGTTCCCGACAGCCGACTCCTGGTTTATGGGCGTTAATCCCAACAACCCCGATGCCAAGCGCACCTTTATGCTCTATGCCGGTGGCGCGCCACATTACAAAGCAAAATGTGATGATGTGGCTGCCCACGACTACGAAGGTTTTGCGCTTAAGTAAAGACTGAAGAGTAGGGCGCAATACTTTGTCCGGATTATCGATTGGCGTGCTGATCGTTAATCCGGGTTTTACCCCATTAATAATGTCAGGCAGCGCCGACCCATCGACCCAGTAATATTAAACTCTGCAGTACGGTATCTTCTTCTATAGTCAGAACAGTATGTTGCCTATTCAATAGCATCGTACCTCATCCAAACAGCGCCCGTGACCACATACAGAATCTTTATTTAATTATTTATTTAATTAAGGGCAGGGCCTTGCTCTTGTAGTCTGCTGAGTAGCCCCTTACTCTTGGGTAATTATCAGCATTGTTACTTAAGGATAAAATAATGGCCAAGCCTAAGCAGCAAGGAACAGGAAAAAGAGGGGTTTTTAATTCACCCTGGGAACAGGCCTTTGACAAGGTTCTGACTCCCTTCGAAGAATTTATTCACCGCCAAACCACCAGTAGTCTGTTGTTGATGGGCACAGCTGTAGTCGCCCTGATTTTGGCAAACGGCCCATTATCATCGGCTTATACGCATTTTATGCATACCCCGCTCAGCCTCAATGTCGGTAGCTGGGCTATTGAAATGAGCCTGCATCACTGGATCAACGATGGTTTGATGGCGATGTTTTTTTTCGTTGTAGGTCTGGAATTAAAGCGTGAAATATTAGTAGGGGAGTTGGCCGATCTTCGTAATGCAGCACTACCCATTGGCGCCGCAATTGGTGGCATGGTGGTACCGGCATTAATTTATTTCATGATTAACCCAGAGGGTGATGCTGCGCGGGGTTGGGGTATTCCCATGGCCACCGATATCGCCTTTGCTATCGGTGCGCTGTCACTACTCGCGAGTCGTGTGCCAAAGGCGCTGATTACCTTTTTAGTGGCGCTCGCGATCGTTGATGATCTGGGCGCTGTTGTCGTTATCGCTGTGTTTTATACTGAAACTATTGCCCTTTGGCCTCTGGCTGCGGCGGTTGTTCTACTGGCATTATTGATCGTGTTGAATCTTGTTGGTATTCGCAAGACACTGCCTTACTTTATCGTTTCAGTCATTTTCTGGTATGCCGTTATGCTTTCTGGTGTGCATGCAACTCTTGCAGGTGTGCTGGGTGCCCTGTGTGTCCCTGCAATACCAAAATATCAGCCTGAGCGCTTTAGTGATCAAATCAAAGCTCTAATGCAGCGTTTCGATGCCAGTCATCAATCGGGCCGAAGCATCATGACCAATGACGAATTACGCGCAGTAGTGCAGTGCCTTGAAAACGGAGTGCATAGCGTACAGGCACCTTTGCAACGTCTTGAACACGCCTGGCACATGCCGGTTGCCTATATTGTCATCCCTATTTTTGCATTGGCCAACGCAGGCATTCCCCTTGAGCTAGCATCGATAGGTGAAACACTGCGCCATCCCACATTTATCGGTGTATCGCTGGGCCTGATATTGGGCAAATTTATTGGCATAACGGGCGTTAGCTGGTTGATGCTAAAGCTCGGCATTGCTGTGCTTCCCAAAGATACGCGTTTTACACAGATTGCTGGAGTATCACTCTTAGCCGGCATTGGCTTCACCATGTCTATCTTTGTTGCCCAGCTCGGCTTTGGTGAGCGAGAGGATTTATTACTGATTGCCAAAACAGGCATCCTGCTAGCATCTTTTGTGGCGGGTGTAGCTGGTGTGCTTTGGCTTTATCTCGTTAGTAAAGCGGCAGACGTCGATACGTCGGCCAAATAGTAACAGCCACTTGAGTATGTGCTTTCGCTGAGCTAGTTATAATTTGAACTCAGCCCCAGCCTGGCAGTCTTAACAACCGTGAGTAGCACACCGTCAATTGCGTATAATGTATATTATGTTAAATCAGGTTTCGATGATGATCAGGCTGTGGATCTAATTCACCACCAGTCCACTCCCATATCCCGTTTTTGATACGCTGGCTACACAAGGCAAACGAACCATAGTGCTACACTCCTACCCTAACAATAGAAAGACTGCATACCTTATGAAGTTACTGCCATTCGCAATTATTCTGTTTCTTGTCGCAACTACTACTTATGGCAAAACAGAACCCCTGGTATTTACCAAAGCGCATTCGAAAACTGCTGTTGAAATTATTGAAACCCTGAGCAACAAGCATTACAAAAAACAAGTCGTTGATGACCGTTTTTCCAGTCGCTTGCTCGATGCTTATTTTGATGCATTGGATCCCGCTAAGGTCTATTTCCTTAAACCGGATATGACGAGGTTTGAATCCGGCCGTTATAGCTTCGATGATGCTCTAGAAAATGGTGATTTAAGCCAAGCCTTTGCCATTTATAATCTCTTTCGTGATCGTATCGCCGACCGCCTGGAAAGTAATATTGTCGTCCTCGAGGGTGATTTCAGCTTCGACTTTAGTCTTGAAGAAACAATTAATCTTGATAGGGACAGCCGCACCTGGATGGAAAATACAGCGGAAGCTGACGATTACTGGCGTAAGCGCATGAAAGACAGCCTCCTCCGCCTGGTACTTTCGGGCAAAGAGTCTGATAAGGCTCGCGAGCTATTACGCAAACGCTACGCAAACCAGCTTAAACAATTGGCGCAACAAGATGCTGATGACGCCATACAAAGCTTTATCAATGTCATGGCTGGACTCTACGATCCCCACACGAGCTATCTTGCCCCGCGAACGCTTGAAAACTTCAATATTTCAATGTCCCTGTCACTGGAAGGGATTGGTGCTGTTTTACAATTAGAGGACGAGTTCACCAAGATCGTACGCATCGTTCCTGGCGGCCCGGCTGATAAACAGGGCGTTCTAGCCGCTGAAGATAAGATTATTGGTGTGGCGCAGAATGATGAGGCAATGGTCGATGTCATCGGCTGGCGTCTGGATGATGTCGTCGCGATTATTCGTGGTAAAAAAGATAGCCGAGTCCGACTGGAAATAATTCCAGGCACATCAGAAGGTGGCGATAAAACAACAACGGTCGCCATTATTCGTGACAAGGTAAAGCTTGAGGAACAGGCCGCCAAAAGCGAAATCATCGAACTACAACAAGATGGCCAAGAATTTCGGGCAGGCGTTATCACAGTCCCCGCCTTTTATATGGATTTTGAAGCCTATCGTAAGCGCGATCCCGATTTTAAAAGCACTTCTCGGGATGTTATGAAGCTCATCATCGATCTAAAAAAAGACGGTGTTGACGGTATTGTTCTCGACCTGCGTAACAATGGCGGCGGCTCTCTTTATGAGGCCACTGCACTGACCGACCTGTTTATTCATCCGGGTCCAGTAGTGCAAATTCGTCATGCTGACCAGCGTGTTTCCCGAGAGCAACGCGCCCGACAGAGGCCCTTTTACGACGGCCCTCTTATGGTGTTAATTAACCGACTGAGCGCCTCTGCATCTGAGATTTTTGCCGGTGCGATTCAAGATTACGGTCGTGGTTTAGTCGTTGGAACGACCAGTTTTGGTAAAGGCACAGTGCAGGTTCTCGCCCCTTTAGAACAGGGTCGGCTAAAATTGACAGAATCGAAATTTTATCGTGTTTCAGGACAAAGTACTCAGCATCGCGGCGTCATCCCCGACATCAGCTTCCCCTCCTATTTCAATACAGAGGAAGTGGGTGAGAGTAGCCAGGATAACGCCCTACCCTGGGACAGTATTCGCGCGGTCAAACACCGTGAATATGAAGACTTTAGCCCCCTACTTCTCGACCTAAAAACACAGCATCAACAGCGTATCGAATCAAATCCAGATTGGCGTTTTATGCTCAATGAAATTGCTTTAATTACTGAACAACGCGCATTAAAAGAATTTACGCTGAATAAAAGTAGTCGTGAACAAACTAAAGATGAGCGCGAAAGAAAGTGGCTGGCGATTGAAAATAAGCGACGTAAAACTCGTAGCGAAGCACCCTTTGAATCGACTGAGGCCGTAGAAGCTTTCCGTAAACAACAGAAGGAAGATGAGCAAACCCCTGATCCCATTTTGCGGGAAACTGCGAATTTGTTGTTCGATTACACCAGTGCTTCTACCACTTCACTGGAAACGCGTGTGGTAAAAAAAGGCTTGTTTAATTCATACAGTCAGTAATTAATGTCAACCAATAGTGGCTAAAGGCGTTTGTATCTATACGACCTAAAAAATTAGCCACATTGGGGAATAATAAAATGAATGTAACAAGGTTGATATTGGCAGCCCTATTGCCGTTGGTTATTTCCGCGCCGACATTTGCAGAGCATAAACATCATTCTCGAGATAAACACCCGCGTGCTCACCAGTATTCAAAATTAAAACATTCTATACGCAAAGCTGAGCAGCACCACCATAGACGTCAATATGAGTCTGCTAGTCATCATCAACACAAGCCCAGCTATCAGGTTTATTCTGGTTACACAGTGTATCGCAGTGGTAATCACCACAAGCATCACCGCTATGAACACCGTCTTTCCTATGATTATGACCGGCGAGAAACCTACCGATTAATTGCTGGGGCTATCGTGCTCAATGAAGTTTTACACCATGTCCATCACTAGCTCGCCATTGCGTGCCCCTTATGGATATTCCTGCGCTAAAACGTAACATGCCGGTCGAGAGTGACGAATCCCGCCTGGCCCTCGATGGCTTTTTAAGCTCAGTGCAACGCCGTGCCTTCACCATGGCGCGTGCGGCCCTGGGTAATGCTGATGACGCCATGGATGTCGTGCAGGACAGCATGCTACAACTCGTAAAGTCCTATGCAGACCGGGATGTAGATGAGTGGCGAAAACTGTTTTATCGTATTCTGAATAACAAAATTAACGACCTGTTTCGGCGGCGTAAATTGCAGCGACGTTTTGGTGGCTTGCTACCTGGGCTTGCGAGTCAGAATACTGATGAAAAAGATACACCTGCAGATCCGTTTGACAGAATACCCGCTACAGAGGGTGACCCTGCCATCCACCTGCAGAGAGAACGCACGATTGTTCACCTTCACTTACAGATAAGCCGGCTGCCCCGTCGACAGCGAGAAGCCTTCATGTTGCGCTGCTGGGAGGGCTTTTCAACGCTGGAAACTGCCCAATCTATGGGCTGCAGTGAAGGCAGTGTGAAAACCCATTACTCAAGAGCTTTAAAGGCTCTGCGCTCAAACCTTGGGGAACCCCTTTAAGGAGGCTGCTATGAAAACTCAATTTGAACAGGATCTACAAACCAGATTACGCCACAGTGAGCAAACCATCGATACAGAGAACCTCACCCAGTTGGCCGATATTCGCCAACAGGCACTTGGTTTACAACTCACGCGCAAAACGAACACGCCCCACCGTTGGAGGCACTTTTCGTGGCCCACTGCGGGCATGGCTCTGGCATCACTACTGCTCATTGTTCTGGCAGCGCCGCTCTCCCCTTTTACATCGCCATCATCCATTGATTACTTGAGTGACAATACTGAACTCTATGATGATCTCGAGTTTTATTATTGGCTGGCTGAGAATGAACAGAGCTTTCGAGGTTAAGATGCTAAACCCATTACCATCAATCATTGCTATCGCTCTGTTGATGAGCTGCGTATCCGTTAGCGCACATACTCGCTTAAACCCCATCGTAGATAAGAATAATATTTATAAATATCAATTAACTAGCGATATTTTATCGAATTCAGATGAAGCTAAACCCCCACCTGAAATACAAATAATTTCTCGGCAAGAGAATAGCGCTACACCTGGAAAGGAAATGACAGCAGAGCAAAGGAAACGCTTTAAAGAACGTAAAAAGCGCTTTGAAGCATTGCCTGCGGAAGAGAAACAACGGCTTAAAGAGGCCCGTAAGAAGTTCAAGCAGCTACCCCCAGAGGAAAGAAAAAGGTTGAGGCAGAAGTGGCAAAACCTATCCCCGGAACAACGCGATAAAGCCATTAAGAGAAAGAGGAATAACCATCAGGGGGAGTAGACACAAGTTAGCAGACATAAAAAAACCGGCGTATGCCGGTTTTTTTATTGAGATGAAGAAAGCTCTTACAGCGCTTCGTCCAACTCTGGCAATGCCTTAAACAAATCAGCAACAAGACCGTAATCAGCCACCTGAAAAATCGGTGCGTCTTCGTCTTTGTTGATAGCAACAATGACTTTAGAGTCTTTCATACCTGCCAGATGCTGAATGGCACCCGAAATACCGACGGCAATGTAGAGATCAGGAGCAACGATTTTACCCGTTTGACCAACCTGCATTTCGTTAGGTACAAAACCCGCATCAACAGCAGCACGTGAAGCACCAACAGCGGCGCCAAGCTTATCGGCAACTTTGTAAAGCAGCTCGAAGTTCTCGCCATTCTGCATACCACGGCCACCGGAAACGATGACATCGGCAGCAGTCAGCTCAGGGCGATCAGACTTGGCGACTTCTTCGCCTTTAAATTCAGAAATGCCTGCATCGTGAACACCGCCAGCGGCTTCGATAGTGGCACTGCCACCCTCTGCTGCTACGGGGTCAAAAGCTGTAGTACGAACCGTCATCACTTTAATGCTGTCGCTGCTCTGTACTGTAGCGACGATGTTGCCCGCATAGACAGGACGCTGGAAAGTATCTTCGCTGATAACAGCACTGATATCAGAAATTGGCTGCACGTCGAGCAAAGCACCAACACGGGGAATGACATTCTTGCCGTTAGTGGTAGCAGGCACAAGAATGTGGCCATAATTAGCCGCTAATTCAGCAACTAAAGGGGCAACGTTTTCAGCCAGCATAAATTCGTAGGCAGCGTTGTCGGCAACAACAACTTTGTTAATGCCTGCAATTTTTGCTGCCGCATCGGCTGCAGCACTACAGTTGGCACCGGCGATAAGAATATCAACATCGCTACCAATAGCCTGGGCGGCGGCAACAGCATTCAGCGTTGCGCCTTTGATTTCGTTGTTGTCGTGTTCCGCAATTACCAGAATACTCATGAGATCACCTTGGCTTCGTTTTTCAGTTTATCAACCAGTTGTGCAACATCTTCTACTTTGATGCCCGCCTTACGCTCGGCGGGTGGCTCGGCCTTGAGCAGGGTTGTACGGGGAGCAACATCAACACCCAGATCTGCAGGGGTGGTGCTATCAATCGTCTTTTTCTTGGCTTTCATGATGTTAGGCAATGAAGCATAACGAGGCTCATTCAAACGTAAGTCAGCGGTAACGATGGCTGGCAATTTAATTTGAATAGTCTGCAGGCCGGCATCAACTTCGCGGATAACCGTAGCGCTATCACCGTCGATAGTGAGCTCGGAAGCAAATGTCGCCTGTGCCCAACCAGTCAGTGCGCCAAGCATCTGGCCTGTGTGGTTGTTGTCGCCATCAATGGCCTGCTTACCCAGCAAGACGATGTCGGGGCTTTCGTTATCACAAACAGCCTTTAGGCATTTGGCAACGGCCAGTGACTCGAGGTCAGTATCAGTGGTGATCAAAATACCGCGATCAGCACCCAGTGCCAGCGCAGTGCGAACCTGCTCCTGAGCGGCTTGTGGGCCAATAGAGACAACAATAATTTCTGTTGCAACGCCTTTTTCCTTCAGTCGAACCGCTTCTTCAACAGCAATTTCACAGAAGGGATTGATAGCCATTTTTACATTGGCCAGGTCGGGGCCCGTATTATCTGACTTGGCCCTTACCTTTACGTTGTAGTCAGCGACGCGCTTAACAGCGACAAGAATCTTCATGAACCACCTTTTAGGTATGTTGTGGAGTGTGACGAATAAATTGGCTGCACAATAAAGCACCCAATTTAGCGGGCGTAATCATGCCGATTCTGACATCAAAAATCAAATTTTGGTCTTGATTTTAGCCCAATGAATTGGTCTGACAACCTGCAGAAACCCATTCGGTACAGTTTTCTCTGCTTGTAACATGGCCTTGCCTACTAACACTGGGTTAAAATGCGCGATTGTCTTTGGCTGTTTGGAGAAAAGTGATGGAAAGAGAGTACATGGAATACGACGTTGTCATTGTTGGCGCCGGCCCTGCTGGTTTATCAGCCGCCTGTCGTTTGCGCCAATTGAATCCGGAGACAACTGTCTGCGTCGTTGAAAAAGGCTCTGAAGTCGGCGCACATATTCTCTCTGGTGCGGTATTCGAACCCACCGCTCTCAACGAACTCTTCCCCGACTGGAAAGAAAAAGGTGCGCCTCTGCATACGCCAGTAGAGGGCGATGACATTTATGTTCTCACCAGTCAGGAGAAAGGCATTAAGGTGCCCAACCTCTTTGTGCCCAAAACCATGCACAACGAAGGCAACTACATTATTAGCCTCGGCAACCTCTGCCGTTGGTTGGCTGAACAGGCCGAAGCCCTGGGTGTTGAGATCTTCCCTGGCTTTGCCGCCGCCGAAATCGTTTATCACGACGACGGCAGTGTAAAAGGCATTGCTACTGGCGATATGGGCATTGGCCTTAATGGCGAACAAAAAGACAGCTACATGCAAGGCATGGAGTTGCACGGTAAGTACACGTTGTTTTCTGAAGGTTGTCGCGGTAGCTTGGGTAAGCAGCTGATCGAGAAATTTGATCTTGCGGCGGGCAAAGACCCCCAGCACTACGGTATCGGCATTAAAGAAATCTGGAAGGTCAGCGACGAGCAACACCAGCAAGGTCTAGTCGTTCACAGTGCGGGCTGGCCTTTGGACGAAAGCAAATCGGCAGGTGGTGCCTTTGTTTATCACCTGGAAGATAATCAGGTGGCCCTGGGTCTGATCACCGATCTCTCTTACTCCAACCCCCACCTCAGTCCCTTCGATGAGTTTCAGCGCTTTAAGCACCATCCCATTGTTAAGCAGTATATTGAAGGTGGAGAACGTATCGCCTATGGCGCACGGGCTCTCGCCAAGGGTGGTTTGCAGTCGCAGCCACGAATGAGTTTCGCCGGTGGCCTGTTGATCGGTGACGATGCCGGCACCATGAACTTTGCAAAAATCAAAGGCAACCACACCGCCATGAAGTCCGGCATGATTGCCGCTGAAGTGGTGACTGCTGCGTTGGGTAAAGAACAAGCCGGCACAGAGCTTACTGAGTACGCCACCGCTTATGAGAACTCATGGGCTTATAAGGAGCTGCATGTACAGCGTAACTTTGGTCCTGCTCAGCACAAATGGGGTAATATTATCGGTTCGGCCTTTGCCTTTATCGACATCAATATTTTCAATGGCAATCTGCCGTTTACGCTGAAAGATCCCAAGCCCGATCACGCGCAAATGAAACCAGCCAGTGAATGCAAGAAAATTGACTACCCCAAGCCCGATGGCAAACTCAGTTTTGATAAGCCTTCGTCTGTATTCCTGTCGAATACTAACCACGAAGAAGATCAGCCTTGTCATCTAAAACTCAGCGATGACACTATTCCGCTGGCCAAAAACCTACCCCTCTACGACGAGCCAGCACAGCGCTACTGTCCCGCTGGTGTTTACGAGGTGTTGGAGAACGAAGCTGGTGAAAAGACTTTCCAGATCAACGGCCAAAACTGCGTGCACTGTAAAACCTGCGACATTAAAGACCCCGCACAAAACATTACCTGGGTAACACCCGAGGGAACAGGTGGGCCGAATTACCCGAATATGTAAACTGTCCAAAGTGTTGGGTAATACGACAACACCGTAAAACTAAACAGGCCTCTCTATGAGGCCTGTGTAGTTTTTAGCTCTACATTCAAATAATAAAAATGCCAATGAATAAAATTGAAGTTTTAGAAGGCGACATCACTCAGCTTAAAGTCGCTGCCATCGTCAACGCTGCTAAAAACTCACTACTCGGCGGTGGCGGAGTTGATGGCGCTATTCATGCCACCGCTGGGCCCGCATTACTCGAAGCCTGCAAAACATTAAACGGTTGTGACACTGGCGCTGCGAAAATCACGCCTGCGTTCAACCTGCCGGCAAAGTATGTGATTCACACTGTTGGCCCCGTTTGGCGGGGCGGACAGCATAACGAAGCTCAACTGTTGGCGGCCTGCTACCGTAATTCGCTAAACCTGGCTGTCGAACACGGACTGCGTACTATTGCCTTCCCCGCCATCAGTTGCGGGGTTTATGCTTACCCCATTAGTGAGGCCTGTGAAATTGCCGTCGCGGAGGTCAGTGATTTTCTCGCCAATAATCAAACAATCGAAAGCGTTATTTTTGCATGCTTTAATAGTGAGGTGAAAAACACAATTATCAAACATCTTGATAAAAGATAGCCTCAGAATTGAGCTGTTAACGCACATTAAATTTGATATTAAGCGCTGATCATTTGCGATTAACAGCGTGGTCTTTCTTTGCCGTCAGTTCAATCGCTGTTCGTCCTGACAGCCGTAAATACAAATTTCTTAGCGTCCGTAATACGGGATAGATCAAAATAGATAAAAGCCGGTAACGTAACAAACGATGAAGTAAACCATTTACCCCGCCTTTTGCAGCATGTCCCCTTGCGAGTATTGTCAGCGCTTCAGCACCTTGAAAAAACGCTTCGCCTTTAATCAGCACAATGCCGGCATTAATATCGATATTTTTATCAGCAAGTTGCGCTACAAGCTCAGGAGCACAGCGGGCATCAACTTTGTTCAATCCCGCTTGAGGATTTGGCTTCTGATCTTCGAGGGTGGCGACATAAGCCTGGCAAAAAGGACACTGGCCATCGAAGATAAGTTTCGAGTCTTCCCCTGTTCTTTCAGTTTCAGCGCCCATTTATTCTGTGACTAACAACTCACACCCGTACCGCGTAGTCCGCAATAACCGTTCGGTACTTTTGCCAGATATTGCTGATGGTAGTCCTCTGCATAGTAAAGCTCAGGTGCTTCACTAATTTCTGTCGTAATCGCCGACAGCCCTGCCGCTTTTAAGGCCGCCTGATATTTAACACCGCTCGCTTGCACTTCGGCCAGCTGCTCGGCCCCATAACAATAAATAGCCGAACGATATTGCGTGCCAATATCGCCGCCCTGGCGCATGCCCTGAGTGGGGTCGTGGGCCTCCCAGAATATTTTTAGAAGATCAGCGAGGCTGATAACGGCCGGATCAAAAACCACCAGCACCACTTCAGTATGCCCGGTGCCACCGCTACAAACTTCTTCATAAGCGGGGTTAGGAGTAATACCCCCAGCGTAGCCAACAGCCGTGGTGTAAACCCCTTCCTGCTGCCAAAAACGTCGCTCAGCACCCCAGAAGCAACCCATACCAAACTGCACCTGTTGCATATTTTCAGGAAAAGGCGCCTTTAACGGATGGCCGTTGACGAAGTGCGCTGCCGGCACTGGCATAATGGTGCTGCGGCCAGGCAGTGCCTGTTCTGCTGAGGGCAGAGCGCCCGTTGAATTTCCCATCATCACTTACCTTTGTCATGTCTCAGATTTTAATGCGTCTAAATATAGCACTAAGCACTGATGATTGCGGCAGTTCTTAAGCCCCCCCACTACATTGAAAATTGATAGCCCTGCACCTATGATGTCCGTGCAATTAAACGCAGCGACGGGGCTCTTTTAAGCGATACAAATGAATATGCGCTAACGCCCCTGCCACTTATTACCATTATTTTACGTAGGGCTTATGACCGATAAAGCATTAATGGAACGCCTCGTTCACTTTCGCTCCAAACCCGAGAATCAATCGCCTTTTGCCGTTTATATAGGTCTTAAAATCCTCGATATTGATAAAGGCGAAGCGACCGTATCTGTACCCTATGCCGAGCATCTTGCCGGTAATTCGCTGACCGGAATTCTTCACGGCGGCATTATCACTACCACGCTTGATGCGGTTTGCGGCCTCTCTGTCATTGCGGCATTGGGCGGGCCAACTACGATAGCCACCCTGGATTTACGCATTGATTACTTGAAACCTGCCACGCCGAAAGAAGACGTCTTCGCTTACGGTCACTGCTATAAAGTGACTCGAAATGTCTGTTTTGTCAGAGGCATTGCCTATCAGTCAGACAAATCAAAACCTATCGCCAACGCCACCGCGACATTTATGATCACCGCCAAAGGTACCGGTAAAGAAGTACAGAAAAATGCCCAGCCCGAGCTGGCTCAGGGGGAAACGAAATAATGAGTTTTATGGAGCTAATTAAACGGGCAAAAGAAAATCAGGATTTTTCTATTCTTTCCGAAAACATCCCTTATATGAAGGCCCTTGGCATTAACGTGCATCAATACGGCGGCCTGCTCATCACCACATTAAAGGCGAATCCTCAGCTTGCGGGTAATCCCTGGATTCCCGCCCTACACGGAGGCAATATCGGCGGCTTACTGGAAATGGCAGCAATTGTTCAGCTGGCCCACGATCAGGAAAGTGATGACTTGCCCCGTACCATTAATATCACCGTGGAATACTTGCGCACCGGCTTTATTAAAGACCTGCACGCCAAAGCACTGGTCACCAAGCGGGGCCGTCGGGTCGCCAACGTGCAGGTGCAGTGCTGGCAGGATGATCCGGGCAAACCCGTTGCCTCCATGCATGGTCATTTTCTAATGAGCTAAGGAAACGTTTAATAAAATCCAGAACACAGATATCAACAAAATCAATTAATTAATTAAAAATAAAACTCATCGTAATAACAACAGGGATACCCCATGGCATTAAATATTCAGGCTGCAGAACTCCTCAAACGCGCCGCAGAAAGTGGCACACCCGGTCTTGGTGAAGGCACACCCGAAGAAGGTCGCGCGATTTTTGCCGCCACCACCCAGCTGCTGGGCCTGCCCGCCCCCGAGGTGAAAGAAACGAAAGAAATACAAATCAGCGGCCCCAATGGGGACATTCGTACCCTGGTGATCACACCCAAAGGTGTTGAAACGAAAAACCTGCCTGTCTTTATTTACTACCACGGTGGTGGCTGGGTCATCGGTAGCCCAGAGACCCATTACGAAGAATGCTGCCACTATGCCAACGAAGCACAGTGCATCGTTATCGTTCCCGACTATCGCCTCGCCCCAGAGCACCCCTTCCCCGCCGCACCGGAAGATTGTTACGCGGTTTTACAGTGGGCGGCCGACAATGCGGAAAATATCGGTGCTGACAAATCCCGTATTGCGATCGGTGGCGATAGTGCCGGTGGCAACCTTGCCGCTGTCGTTGCGCAAATGACCCAACAACGCAGTGGCCCTGAACTGACCCTGCAATTACTGATCTACCCCGCCACACGTATGGGCGCAGAAACCCAGTCGTACAAAGATTTTGATGACGGCTACTTTCTTACCGCCAAAGCCATGAACTGGTTTTTCGATCATTATTTGAAGCAAGCGGAAGACTGGGACAACCTGCTGGCCTCACCCTTGCTTAACGATGATCTTGCAGGACTGGCACCGGCTTATGTCATGACGGCAGGCTTTGATCCCTTGCGCGATGAGGGCCGCGCCTATGCGGACAAATTAAAAGCCGCTGGCGTACCTGTCGAATACGTTTGTTACGAAGGACAAATCCACGGTTTTGCCTCAATGGCCGGTGCATTGGATGAAGCCCGCAGTTTTTTAGATGAAGCCGTTAGCGTGTTACGCAAAGCCTTTAACAAGTAAGGCATACAAACGTAGTGCAACTTATTGAAACAATGTACAACTCATAAAATTTAAAACTATTGGAGTGATAACGCTATGTCGCAGGCACAACTCGACAAACTTCTGAACATATTTGAAAAAATGCCGACTCTCGGCTCCCTGTCTCTCGAAGAAGAAAGACGTAATCTCGACGAAGGTGGCGCACGCTTTTTAGTGCCCGAGGATGTCACCCAGGAAGTGGTCGATGCCGACGGTGTGCCCGCTGAGTTTCTGGTTGCTCCCGGTGCCGCCGATGATCGTGTCGTGCTCTACCTTCACGGTGGCGGCTATGTGATTGGTTCCATCAAAAGCCATCGCTATTTAATGCAGAATATATCGCGCTTTTCCGGTGCCAAAACCCTCGGTCTCGATTATCGCCTGGCCCCTGAAAGCCCCTTCCCCGCCGCTGTTGAAGATGCCACTACAGCTTACTGCTGGTTGCTGTCCCAGGGCTATAAAGGTAAAAACATTGCCATTGCCGGTGACTCTGCTGGTGGCGGCCTAACTCTAGCGACATTGGTTAATTTGCGTGACAAAGGCATAGCGCTACCCGCTGCTGGCGTACTGATTTCCCCCTGGGCTGACCTCACTGGCGAAGCGGCTTCGGTTAAAGCCCGCGCCGACATCGACCCCATGGTAAAACCTGAAGGTTTGTATTCTCTGGGTGATAAATACCTCGACGGTACTGATGCGAAAACGCCACTGGCATCGCCGGTATTTGCCGATATGGCAGGCCTACCGCCACTGTGTGTTCATGTGGGTGGCAAAGAAATTCTTTATGACGATGCCATTACCATTACTGATAAAGCCCGTGCAGCGGGTGTTGACGTTGAATTGCTCGATGAGCCAGAGCTGTTTCATGTTTGGCACGCCTTTGCCCCGATGCTTGAAGAAGGGCAGCAAGCGGTCGAAAAAATTGGAGCCTTTTTACAGAAACAATTCAAATAAAAATAAGGATAAAACGAATGGCGAGCCCCGAGAGTAAAAAGCTACTTGAACTGCTGTGGAAGAACTACCCCGGCCCCTCAAATTACGAGATGATGAAAGATAAAGTCGATAAAATGCGCGCTAATTTTGTCAAAGCCACGGCAAATTTCGCCACACCCGCTAGCGATGTCACGGTCACCACAGTTGATATCGATGGTACTGCTGCCGAGTGGCTTGATGCCCCCGGTGTTGCTACCGACCGCGTTCTTTTATACCTCCACGGTGGTGGTTATGTCATTGGCTCGATTGCCACACACCGGGGTTTAACCGCATCGCTATCGAAGGCCGCCAACTGCCGTGTACTCTCTCTTGATTACCGACTAGCACCAGAGCACGTCTACCCCGCCGCTGTGGAAGATGCCACAAAGGCCTATCGCTGGTTGCTCAGCCAAGGCATCGCCGCGGATAAAATCACCATCGCTGGCGACTCTGCGGGCGGTGGTTTAACGCTGGCCACACTTGTTGCCCTACGCGATGCGGGTGACACACTACCTGCTGCAGCTATCCCCATTTCACCCTGGACCGATATGGAAGGTACGGGTGAATCGATGAAAACAAAAGTCGACCTTGACCCCATGGTTGAACCCGGCGGTTTGATGGGTATGGGCCAAATTTACATGGGCGGCGGTGATCCGAAACAGCCGACAGCCTCTCCTTTGTATGCGGATTACAAGGGATTGCCACCCTTGTTGATCCAGGTCGGTGATCTCGAAACTCTGCTCGATGACGCCACCCGCGTTGCGGCAAGTGCTGAAGCCGCAGGTGTCGATACCACACTAGAGGTTTGGCCAGATATGGTTCACGTCTGGCATTTATTCGCACCCATGGTGCCTGAAGGTCGCGAAGCCATTGCACGAATTGGCCAGTTTATTCAGGAGCAAACGGCTTAGCACACAAATACTCCAATAACGTTTTATTGCACACTTAAGCCCCGTCGCTGTCATTACAACGACGGGGCTTTTTAATTATCTCGCCGGAGAAATCACCGATGATGCATATCTAATCTTCTTGCAATTTTAGTCTCGATCATTTCAACTGATAGTCGTATAAAAATTATAAATAATAATTCTATCTCTTGAGGTTACTGAACATGAAAGCACCCGTTGTTTCAGCTGATTCACATATTGTCGAACCCCCCGAGGCCTACTCCGAACATATCGACCCCAAATACCGCGATCGCGTGCCGCGCATTGTGGATGATGGCAAGGGTGGCGACGGCTACTTGTGGGAAGGTATTAAACGCCCACTGGATTTAGGCTTAATGTCTGCCGCCGGTATTCCCGCCGAAATCATGCCCAAAGAAGGTCCCAACCGACGCTTTTACGATATGCACCGCAGTGGCTGGGATCCTAAGTTTCGTGTCGCCGATCAAGAGCAGGATGGCGTTGATGCGGAAATCATTTATGCCTCCGTCGGCATGGTGCTGTGCAATGCTAAAGACCCTCTCTATAAAGACGCCCTCTTTCGTTCCTACAATCGCTGGCTAGAAGCCTATGTCGGTGAAGTGCCTGATCGACTGTTTGGTCTAGGCCAAACCGCTATTCTCAGCGTTGATTCTGCCATTGAAGATTTCCGCCGTATTAAAGCGGCGGGCTTTGTTGGTGTAATGATGCCGGGCATGCCCATTGAAGAAGATTACGATCACCCCATGTACGACGCTCTGTGGGAGTGCGCCGTTGACCTGGAGCTGCCGATTTGTTTCCACATCCTCACCTCCAAAGAAAGTGCGGCCAGTATCAGTCAATATCGCGGCCATAAATTGAATGGCTTTATGAAATTGATCCGCGCCATTCAGGATTTAATCGGTCTGTTCACCCTGGGCGGTGTTTTTGAACGCCACCCCAAACTCCGCTTCGTCGGTGCCGAAGGCGATGCCGGCTGGCTGCCCCACTACATGGCGCGCATGGATCACGCGATGACTCGCCACGGCTACGGCAAAAATGGCCCTCTACTGCCCCGCCTGCCCAGTGAATATATTCGTGAAAATGTCTGGCTTACCTTTCAGGACGACTGGGAAGCCTTTGGTTGCTCGCACCGCATGAACCCTGAACGCCTGCTGTGGGCCAATGATTTCCCCCATAGTGACTCGACCTGGCCTGATTCTATGGCTTTGGTCGACATGCATGCGGAGACTGTTACGCAGGAAGTGAAAGAGCAAATCCTTGGTCTTAATTGCGTTAATTTATTTAATTTACCACTGGGTGCGAATGCACCAGCGAAACCTGCTTAATACCCTGGCAAAGCAATAAATCTGAAGTAGAAAAAGGGTACGTAAATATTCTACGTGCCCTTTTTATTTTGCAGAGTTAATAAACGTACCAACTAGCGAGTGCATTTTTAAAAACACAAAAGGTTTATGCACGTTCATGTGGTAATTTTACCGCACATATTAGATTTACAATTAGACGGAATTTATATTTACAAAGGGATAAAAATTATGACATTGACGAAAAAACTCGGCGCAGAATTTATAGGCACATTCTGGTTGGTATTGGGTGGCTGTGGTAGTGCTGTACTGGCCGCTGCATTTCCCGATGTTGGCATTGGCTTACTTGGCGTTTCTTTGGCCTTCGGTTTAACCGTTGTCACCATGGCTTTTGCGATTGGTCATATTTCCGGCTGCCACCTTAACCCTGCCGTGTCGTTCGGGCTCTGGTCGGGCGGACGTTTTTCCCTCAGCGAACTAGCGCCGTATATCGGCGCACAGATAGCAGGCGGTGTGGCTGGCGCTGCAATCTTATATGTCATTGCTTCAGGGCAAGTGGGTTTTGATGCTAGCGCAAGCGGATTTGCATCAAACGGTTATGGCGAGCACTCCCCGGGAGGCTATAGCTTAACGGCCGCACTGGTCACCGAAATCGTTATGACCTTTATGTTTTTGATTATTATATTGGGTGCCACTGACAAGCGCGCACCACAGGGCTTTGCGCCACTGGCCATTGGCCTCGGGCTTACGCTGGTTCACCTCATTAGTATTCCCATCACCAACACCTCAGTTAACCCGGCGCGCAGTACCGGTGTCGCTATTTTTCAAGGTGACTGGGCTCTGTCGCAACTATGGCTTTTCTGGATCGCACCCATTGTCGGCGCAGTATTAGCGGGAATCGTTTACCGTTGGTTTGAACGCGAAGAATAGAAACGTACAGCTTTACCCATCAAAAAAATGCCGAGTCACTAATGACTCGGCATTTTCATTTCAATAGCAGGTAATTGAGCTTAACGAAAAAACCAAATTACAAGTTATGCAGCTCAGGTATGCACTTCTCTGCAAACAGGCTCATACTTTTGGTGGCGTAGTCATAGGGCATGCCCGCGAAGCTGAAGCAGCCGCTCATTTTGAAGTCGCCAATGACTTGCTTGCGCGCTTTGGCTTTTTCGAGAATCTGCTCGGGTGTACCCCAGATTTGATAGTCGACAAAAGCCTGGGCGACGGTATCAACGCCAACATCGTTAAGCATTTTTGAGGCTTCGGCGTAGGAGTTATAGCCGCTGGTACCTTCAAAGTGATCGCCCGCCATTTCATAGTGATTCGCGGCGGTGAGGAAGTACTCGGCGGCGTATTTGCGCGCCATTTCTTCGGCGCGGTCGGCGTTCTCATCACAAACGACAAAGTCGATACACAGCACGGGGGGTGCTGTGGCATTGTGTTTTTTCTGGAAGAGTTCACGATAGCGGCCAATTTCAACGGCCATATCGGCGAGAGGCTTCTGCATAAACAACATAATGGTGGTGCCCATATTGGCACCGGCGTCGATTGAGTCGGGTGACATAGCGACCGAGTAAATACGATCGTCAAAGCTGTAAGGGGGGCGTGGACGAATTTCAACGCGCGGCTGTTTAATCACTTCACCGTCATATTCAGCGAAGCCAGTTTTCAGCGCATTGATAATCATTTCAGCACTTTCGTCGAACTGCACGCGGCTCTTGCTCATGTCGAGACGGAAGTTATCGTATTCGATACGGGCCAGGCCTCGGCCCATGCCAAAGATGGTGCGACCTTTACTGTAGTAGTCGAGCAGGCAAATTTCTTCCGCGACGCGCAAAGGGTCGTGCCAGGGCAAGATAACAGCGCCAGTACCGAGCTTGATTTTGCTTGTTTGACCCGCCATGTAGCTGAGGAACTGGGTGACGTCGGGGCACATGGTGTAGTCGGTGAAGTGATGCTCAACACACCACAGCGAGTCGAAGCCCAGGGGTTCAGCCAGTTTGGCAATTTCAAGCTCAGCGTCGTAAACGGCCAAGTCGGTCATATTACCGGGGTTTTGGAACAACATGTGAATGCCGCATTCCATAAGAGTCTCCTATCCTAAAGTTGATTAATGAGTCAGTGAGTGGCCAAGCTTCTTATGCGCTTTCAATGGCAATCTCACATTGATATCGATAATTTTGAGCACGCAATCTACCGCAAATTATCAAGCATTACCAGCGGGTAGGGTTTGTTCAAATTCATTATTCAGCAAATGGTGAAGCGCAAAAAGCTATGCACTAATAGAGTCTGAATTCTTCAAAAACCTCACAATAAAAACAAGGAGAAAAACAATGAAAGCCGTAAGAAGAGGCGTTACTGGTGTTAATGGAAAAGGACAATCCGCCTTCATCTAAGGTGGGGCCGCGAAGATCTGTTTGGTGGCCAGGCATAGAGGATCTTGCCGATCAGGGCCAGTTAGCCATGGATGATTTATGGGTGGGCACCCTGCCTGCTAATAACGCTGCCGATAACGTTGGTGAATGCCCCGGTGAATATAACCTCGACCCCATCTCCGGCTCGATGATGGTGCGCATCGTGGCGTTTTCACCAAAGCCCGATGGCACAGCAAAGCCTGCTCTCGACGCAGGGTTTTACTTTTATGGCCAGCGTACACATCGCTACGTATCTAGCCCTTGTTCGAGCTAAGCATTACAATGTGAGCCTTAAAACAATCACATAAGTCCTGTTACTATGATTAGTCTTTATCACAATCCACGCTGCTCAAAATCGCGCCAAACCCTGCAATTACTCGAAGACAAAGGCATCAGCCCCGAGATTGTCCTCTATCTTGAAACACCACCCGATAAGGCTGCTTTGCAGGGTTTACTCGACAAACTGGCGATTAGCCCTCGACAGTTGCTGCGCAAGAGCGAAGCCGACTACAAAGACAACAATCTGAAAGACCCCGGCCTGTCCGATGAACAACTCATCGACTTTATGCTCAAATACCCCAAGTTGATTGAGCGACCCATCGTCGTTAATGGTGATAAAGCTGCCCTTGGCCGCCCTCCGGAATCTGTTCTTGAAATCCTTTAATAAATGCCTACTGCTTGTAAGCCCGGCGGAAAAAGCCCTGGAGATTGTGCCCTTTGAAAGATCTTAGCGAGTTGCTGCGCAAGGCACGAATGATGACTCGACTGAGCTACGGCCTACTCATTATTAGTCTCATAGGCGGAGGACTGGTCAGCGGCACACCGGTCATTTTATTGGCGTTTGCTGTTGCGCCATTGTTAATTTTCATTCCCGGCCTGCGTAAAGAAAATTATCGTTCCATCAGCATGTTGTGTTTTGCCACCCTGCTGTATTTCACGGTAATAGTGGCCAACCTGTTTGAGCCCGACAGATCGCTGTTTGATATTAGCGCCGTAATTGCCGTGGTGACGCTGTTTATCACCACCATGATGTACAGTCGCTGGTTACAGCGGCAACAGGCCAGCTCAGCCATTGATTACAGTAACGAGTGCTAAGTTCGTTATAAAAAGATGAATAGCAGAATATGTATTGCACAATAAATTCCGACGGAAGAATGCCCGATAACAAGAGGTCACAAGCATGACAGGAAGTACGAAAGATAAGAAACAAAAGGGCTTCTTCAGGAAAATGTTTTCCCTGATCAACACCACCGTTAAATTTATACGCTCGGCGATTAATATTGTTGTGCTCCTCTTTATTCTCAGCCTTATTGCCAGCATGTTCGGTGACAATGTCAAACCTCTACCCGAACAAGCCTTTCTACGGCTAATGCCCAGTGGCATGCTCGTTGAGCAATTGACCTACACCGATCCCCTCTCGCAAATCATGGGTCAGAGAAATGACCACCCCGCTGAGACACTAATGAGCGACCTCATTGATGCGCTTGAAGGTGCGAAGACAGACCCGCGTATTACCGGGCTGGTGCTTGAGCTGGATTTCCTCGCGGGTGGCGGCATTAGCAAATTACAAACTCTTGGCGATGCTATAACAGACTTTAAAACCAGTGGTAAACCGATAATTGCCGTTGGTAACAACTACACGCAAGAACAGTATTTTCTAGCCAGCTTTGCCGATGAGATTCATCTCAATCCCATGGGTGCAGTCATTCTCAGCGGCTATGGCAACTACCATCCCTTTTTTAAAGAGGCACTCGACAAGCTAAAAATCAACTTCCATGTCTTTCGCGTGGGTGAGTTTAAAGATGCCGTCGAACCTTTTATTCGTAATGATATGTCAGCTGCGTCAAAGGCCCAGGCTTCACTTTGGTTAAATGAACTATGGCAGGCCTATATCAGCGGTGTTGAAAACAATCGACAACTACCTGCCCTTACGATTAATAATTACCTCACTAACATGAGCCATAATTTAGAACTTGCCAAAGGCAGTGGTGCGCATCTGGCATTGCAACATGGTCTGGTTGATCACCTAAGCCCACGCCCCACCATGCGCAAACGTTTACAGTCGATGGCTGGGCTGAATGAAAAGAAAGATGACTATCTTCATGTCGGGGTTCAGGAGTATTTATTCCATCAAAAACTCCAGCTCTCCGAGCCAGTGAGTGAAAATAAAATTGCACTGATTATTGCCAAGGGCACTATCTACGACGGTACGCGTCCCGAGGGCGATATTGGCAGTAAAAACTTTAGCGACTTACTGGCTAAAGTGCGTAAAGACAAAGATATTCGCGCATTGGTACTGCGTATAGATAGCCCCGGTGGTAGCGCTTTTGCTTCAGAAGTTATGCGCCGTGAAATCGAACAAATTCAGAAAAGCGGTATTCCCGTTGTTGTTTCCATGGGCTCACTCGCCGCATCGGGCGGTTACTGGATAGCCGCTGGTGCCGATCAAATTTGGGCATCACCCACAACAATTACCGGCTCTATTGGTGTCTTCGGTGTGGTCCCGACCTTCGAGAATAGTCTTGCGACATTGGGTATTCATAACGATGGTATCGGCACCTCCCCCATTGCCGACATCTACCACCTCGACCGGCCGATGAGCCCCCAGGCCGAGCAATTGATACAGCTTGGCGTTAACAATATATACCAGCAATTTATTGACCTTGTTGCTAAAGGTCGTGACAGCACGCCTGCAGAAATCCATGAAATTGCCCAGGGCCGTGTATGGACGGGGCGTAAAGCAAAAGAACTTGGTTTAGTTGACGAACTGGGTAGCCTTGATGACGCCATTGCAGCCGCTGCAAAGATCGCAGACCTGGATGATTACGAGCTTATCGATATTGAGCCGAGTCTTGATTTGCGACGACAATTGTTAAAACAGCTGGCCCAGAAGGTACAAATAAGCGCCCAGAGTCTGGGAATCAACAGCGGCAACAGCACCCCGCTGATGCCTATATTGAATCAATATGCCAAGCAGTTTTTATCGCAAACCTACTTGCTTGAACAGGCACCCGGGCACGTGTATTTACAGTGCTGGCAGTGTCGAATTGATTAATGGAGGTTTTGAAAAAGGCCTTTCTATTAGGTCTGTTACAGGACGGCTTACCAGCCAAAGGCTTTTTTCATCAAAGGGATGGTGACTCTACTTTTCTGCTGCAAGGCAAAAGTATCAAGGCGGTGAAGGAGATCAATTAAAGAATGGATATCTCTGGGTGCTCGATTCAGTAAAAAGCCGAGCGCGTCCTCACTCATGTTCAAACCCAGGCGGGCCGCACGAAATTGCACGATGTCGGCTTTATCTGCCTCGCTATACTGAGGCAATTGAAAGACCGTACTTGCTGCCAGGCGAGATTCAAGATCCGCCAATGTAAACGATAGTGCTCGAGGGGCAGCGTTGGCGCTCATTAACAAGCGCCCCCCTGCTGCCATCACTTCATTAAATAGATGAAATAGCGCCTCTTCCCACTCGGGCACACCAACCGCCACGTGTAAATTATCGAGACACACCAACTCACACTCAGCCAGGCCTTGTAAAACATCCTGCGGCGGGTAGCTGAGCATTGCCTCAAGGGGTAAGTATTGAATGCTTTGTCCGCGACTCACTGCCTCGTGACAGGCTGCCTGTAAGAGATGCGTTAAACCACTACCCACGCCGCCCCAAAGCAACACATTGCTGTTGGCTGGCAAATTGACCCCTTCCTCAAACAGGTTTTTAAGTGCTAGCAGCACTTGCTGGCGAATAGACTGGGGGCTGGTCAGAAAGTTATCGAACAAGGTGTCATCGGCGAGAGAGAGTGCCAGATTAAGCTGTTGGGCAGGCATCGGTCAGCGCGCCGCCTGCCAGCGAAAGTACGCAGCAGTATCTGTTCGCGGCCCTGCAACCGAAGTAAGCTCCGTTGTACTGTCATTATCGAGCTGGGTGACTCGCGACAAACGGGACTCTTTATTCAGCGCTCTTAACAGTACGCGGGACTCTCCTTCCATCGCTAAATCGAGAATAATCGTGTCGCCCTCAATGCTGCGCACCTTCACCCCATTCACGATTTCGAGTCCACTCAGAAAATGATTGAGCTCTGAAAATGCGGCAAAACTGTTGATGTTTTCGACGACGACACGAAACAAGTTGGCCTCAGCATCAGCAAAATAAGCCATTTGTTCGGCGAGGCGGTCAACGACCTGATCGATACTACGACTCAAAAAAGCACTTTCAGAATCAGACTCCAGGGTATTAAGCACAGTACCCTCACCAGCCAGTTTTCCGCTGCGCCCGGCAAGATACCAGGAGCCTCTAACAGCACCGCTCGATACCTCGCTATAGCGCAGTACCAACCAGGAATCAGCCCCGTAGCGCTTTGCGGCATCACCTAATTGCTGTTCATTCAATGACCAGGCAGCGAGGGCATTAAGCGCTAATTGGTCATTCAGATCATATAAAGGCAATTGAAAGGGCTGACCACGGCTTTTAAACGTACTCGCCAGTTCGGGGGGTAAATCCGCCTCATCGACAAAACGGTAGCCCGAGGCCGTTTGCTCAACGACCCAGATTAATAATTCGGGACGATTCGCTGGCCAAATCGGCAGATCAAGTTTACGCATCAGGTCATCAATCGCCGCCTTGGCAAACTGCACTGACAAGGGCGTATTCTGTTCAATTGGCACGCCATCACTCTCTATCGGCTCCACGATAGCAGGACGCGGTAAGTAGGCATATTTGACCATGTAATTACTCGCCTGGCTCAATGCATCGCTGACGCCCGGCTGAGCGGCAATATCTTTTGCCCCCGTGGTTTTAATCAATACCTGAGCCAGCGCCAGGGAGAAACCCTGTTGACGATGTTTGCGATTTTGGTCGGGCACTTCAACGGTTGCGGAATATAAATCATTTATAGCAACGGCGAGCACCAGTGACGGAAGGCTCGAGAAGAAAATAATCAGCAATGTTCTACAAATAAGTCTCATCGACGAATTGTATCAGCTGAGCCGCTCTCAAAGCAGCTAGAAGCGCATTCGCACACTTGAATACAGGGTATTTTGTCGATTGATGAAGAAACAGATCGCTAGCGTCATCCATCGTTACCGCTAGCGGTTTAGTCGCAACACCCCTTTTTCGATGCGTCGTCATCGGCTCACGACAAAAAAATTCTGGTTCAAAGCAAAGTTGCACCTGCTTTTCTTTGCCAGTCCCTATAAAATGCGCGCTTTAATCAGGATAGTCGCCATGAGTCAGAATCAGCCCCCTTCAATTACCTATAAAGACGCCGGCGTTGACATCGAGGCGGGCAATGCTCTGGTTGAACGTATTAAGCAGGTTGCGGTGCGCACCCGACGCCCGGAAGTCATGGCCGGGCTCGGTGGTTTTGGCGCGTTGTGCAAAATCCCCGCAGGCTATAAAGAGCCGGTTCTAGTGTCTGGTACCGATGGTGTCGGCACCAAACTGCGCCTGGCCATTGACCTGAAAAAACACGACACCGTGGGCATCGACCTCGTTGCCATGTGCGTTAATGATCTCATTGTCTGTGGCGCTGAGCCGCTGTTCTTTCTCGATTACTACGCCACGGGCAAGCTCGATATCGATATCGCTGCGGCGGTTGTAACGGGCATCGGCAAAGGTTGTGAGCTTTCGGCTTGCTCTCTGGTGGGTGGCGAGACGGCTGAAATGCCCGGCATGTATGAAGGTGAAGATTACGATCTGGCGGGCTTCTGTGTCGGCGTGGTTGAGAACGATAATATTATCGACGGTAAAGAAGTCGCTGCCGGTGACGTGCTGATTGGCCTGGCCTCAAGTGGCCCCCATTCCAACGGCTATTCACTGATTCGTAAAATCCTCGAAGTGAACGAAATTAACCCAGCAGATGTTGAACTCGACGGTCAGAACCTGGCCGATGTATTACTGACGCCAACGCGTATCTACGTTAAATCACTGCTCCACCTTATTCGCGAGAGCAAAGTTCACGCCCTCGCCCACATTACGGGTGGCGGCCTGTTGGAAAACATCCCCCGCGTACTACCCGAACATACCAAAGCGCTTATTGATACTAGCACCTGGACTGCACCACCCATCTTCAAATGGTTGCAGGAAAAGGGCAATATCTCGCCCACTGAAATGTATCGCACGTTTAACTGCGGCATTGGCATGGTGATTTGCGTGCCGGCATCAGAAACAGACACCGCACTGGGTTTACTGTCCGCAGCCGGTGAAACAGCCATGGTAATCGGTACTATTGCCGCTGCAAAAGACGGCGAAGAGGCTGTCGAACTGAACTAAATCAGATTCGGGAACTCGAACTCAATAACTTTAAAAAAATCGCTAGAGGGCATGAATAACACCCTCTAGCGATGGTTCCTACCGCGACGATTGATTATGCGTGCCTCCGTTAGTACAGCCGTTAGCACATTATTTTTATTCTTTCTTTTTACCACCCCGCTGCTCGCCACCGAGACCAGCCGCCCGTTTACACTTCAACCCTATCAGGCAAGCTACACTGCAAAATACAACGGCATGCCGATTGAAGCCCAGCGTGAACTGCTTAAGCTCGAGCAAGGCTACCGCCTCGAAACATTGGCGAATAACTTCCTCGGCAATATGCGTGAAACCGAGCAGTTTCACCTCGATGTCGAAGGCCGTATTCGCACTGATGGTTATGTGTCAAAGCGCTCTTTCTTCGGTAGCAAGCGCAAAGAAAAGCTGGTCATCGATCATCAGCTCAACAAGGCCATTTATACGCGTAAGAAGAAAAGACGTGAAACCACTCTGCAGCCCGACCACCTGGGCCCGGTCAGCTATCAACTGCAATTACGGCGCGACCTTGCCCAAGCTGATTCACCCCTGAAATACACGGTAATTTCCCACGGAAAAATTAAAAGCTATCAATTTGAACGCCTTGGTGAAGAAGCCATTAGTACCGGAATCGGTGACATTACAGCCTTAAAAATACGCCGCATTCGAGATAACAAAGAGCGCGAAACCGTTTTCTGGATGGCCGAAGAGTTTGCCTACCTCCCCGTTAAAATTTGGCAGCGAGAAGAAGACGGTAAAAGCTACGAAATGACATTAAAGTCTGTCAGCTTTGAAGGCCGCGAGTAATCACCGCTTAAGCTAACGGACGACAGTTAAGCGCTAAAAAAAGGAATAACGCATGTCACTTGCACCGAATGACCCACTAGCAACCGATAGCCGCCACCCTTCACCACCTTCAAATGTACGAGTGGGCCTGCTCGTTATTGCCTTTTCTCTCTTGGCGGCAACAATTTATTTTCTCTATACCAACTCTTTATATCAGGATGAACCCAAGGCCCTTGAAGCCTCGATAGAACAGGTATTTGTGCAAGACCCTGTACCCATTAATCTAGACTCTCCCCCGACGATTAAAATCCCGCCACTCAATGTTGACGCCGTGCTTATAGAGCCCGCAGCGAATCCCCTGCCCCCATTGCCACCTTACGAAAAGGCCAATGTTTTTATTAAGGCGCAAGTCGGAGAGCAGCACTGGCAGGCACTCAACATTAACGCCAAAAACTTACCTGCTCTCAATAAAGACTTTCTTTTACAGCGCAGTGTCGCCTTTCTCGACGGGCTGTCGAAAGGCGTACTACAAGATAAGCTCCTGCCCTTTACTCGCCCCAGCCAGTCTTTTATCGCCCACAAACAGGGCCAGGCTCTATCAATGGGCTCGGTAAACTTTCAGCGTTACGATGCCTTTACCCAAAGCATCGTCGCGATAGACAGCCAGCAGGCCGCCGCATTTTTTCACTGGACGCGCCCTCTACTCGAAACGGCTTATAGTGAACTGGGCTACCCCGGTGAAAATCTGGATGGCGCGATAATCAAAGCCATCGATACCCTTCTCGCAACCCCCAGAGTTGAAGGCCCCATCGCTTTAAAGCGCGAGTCTGTACTTTATCAATATGCAGACCCGGCTATCGAAGCCTTGCCCAGTGCGCAAAAACAATTGCTTAGAATGGGTAGCAAAAATTCTGCTCTGCTTAAATCCTGGTTAAGTGAATTACGCTCGGCTCTGCTGACCACGGGTCAAGATCAATAACTCGCTCTCCCCCTTTATTCCAATAATAAATACTCAATAATAGACACAACGCCTATCACTTGATCTGTGGCTACAGGCTCGCTACATTGAGCGCCGCAATCGATTAGTACGCCATCAATACAACGCTGATGGCGTACTAACAACCACTATCATAATAACTACGGAAGTAAACGCATCGTGTCGCAAAAAGATCCGTCATCAACAAACGTCTCAAGTAATGTTTTCTTTGAAGCCGAAACCCCTGCGGCAACCACCATGAAAGAGGCACTACAGCCCTTCCTCGATAAAAAGAAAGCCCTCGATGACCTCGATTACAGCAAGCGCCACGCCAAAGGTATGTTGTCTGCTAGAGAGCGCGTCGACCTGCTGTTTGATAAAGAGGCCTTTACCGAAATCGCCCCCCTCGCCAGAGAATGCGATTTAGCCGCCGCCACGAAAGCCGGTGAAACGCCCCGCGATGCCATCGTGGTTGGCTACGGCAAAATCAACGGCCGCATGGTGGGTGTCGCCGCTTACGACATGCAGTATCGCGCAGGCTCCATGGGTAAAATTTGTGAGTGGAAATTCACCCGCCTTAAACGATTAATATTGGAACAGGGCTTTCCACTCGTCATCCTCACAGAAGGCACGGGTGCGCGCCTGGAAGAAGAAGTCAGTTCTCAGGGTGCCTACGATAATCCCCAGTTTTCCAACCTGGTTTGTCTCAGTGGTTACGTGCCTATCGTCGTAGCGGTAATGGGTATTTGTGTCGGCGGCCACGCCAACATCACCGCTATTGGTGACTTTGTACCGATGACAGAAAATGCCTCAATGATGATCGCCGGGCCGCCCCTGCTGAAAAGCAAAATGGGCATTGATACCACGCTGGAAGAACTCGGCGGTGCCCGCAAGCATGTCGAAGAAAGTGGCATGGGCGATTTACTGGTCGCGGATGAAGACGAGTGCATCGACAAAATTAAAGAATTTCTCAGCTACCTGCCCAATAACTGCAACGAAGCACCGCCCGTTCGTGCCACGCGCGATGACCCCGAACGCATCTGTCCCGAGCTACGCGACATCGTGCCCACCGATTTACGCTTTGCCTACGACATTAAAAAAATTATTAGCGGCCTGGTCGACGACGGCAAGTTTTTCGAATTCAAACCGACCTTTGCCCAAAATATTGTCACCTGCATGGCGCATATGGATGGCCGCGTCGTCGGCTTTATTGCCAATCAACCCGCCTATATGTCCGGCACCCTCGATACCAAAGCCTGCCAGAAAATTAGCCGCTTTATTAATTTCTGCGATTGCTTTGGTATTGCACTGATATTCCTGCAGGACATTCCCGGCTACTACCCCGGCCCCCAGTCAGAACTCGACGGTATTATTCGCTGGTCAACACGCCTGCTTTACGAAATTGAACACGCCACTGTGCCGCGTTTTACCGTGATGCTACGCAAGGCTTTCGGCCTCGCCCACTACGGCATGAACAGCCTCGGTATGCAGCCCAATATGCTCGTCGCCTGGCCGCTGGCTTCATTTAGCGCCATCTCGCCCGATGATGCTGTCGATATTCTTTTTGGCCGTGTATTGGCCGAAATGGAGAATGGCGAAGAAAGAAGGCAAGAACTGGTGGCAGAATTTAAAGCCAAAACCACTATATTGCCAGCAGCAGAAGCAGCGCTGGTGGATGATGTAATTGACCCGGCGGATACTCGTAAAGTATTGATTAGAGCGCTTGATATGGCGAAGAACCGTCGGCCTGGCCACCCTTATAAAAGGCGCGGTATTTCACCGATTTAATGCAGTTTTGAAATAGTAAACATGTGCCTACTTTTCCTTTTCCGTCATTATGACGTCAAGGTTGTTATCAATCTTTGCCAAATCCAAGGAGGAGAATATGTACATTTTTCATATATCTAGGACGAACTTAGATACCACATTACTTTTAGTTGTATTTCTTATTATTAGCTTTTATACATCAGAGTCCTCAGCTGACTATCCCAGCGCCCAAATCAAAAATAATACTGAATACACAGTAAGTGGAACGGTACACTATGTAAGCGAACTTTGTAAAAATGATTCCTATTCTGTCGGGCCGGGGCAAACCTGGAAAGGGAGCCGTCGAGGCGTTTGCCTGATAGGCAAGATCGAAGGACGCATCATGTTGGCAAATCAAAAAGGGTACAATGTCGGAACCCGTAAATTTGATATCCCACTACCTTTCAACCCAAAATACCAGCCGGTATCACTTGGAAATACGAATAAATCCACATACGGGGAGAAAACAGACGTCTCCGAGTACTTATCTGACCCAGCTACGAGTTACTCAAAATTCCAAATCAACGCCTTTGGCGACAGGTACAGAATTTTTTCCGATGCTGAGTGGGCAAAAGCAAGCAACACGGGACAGGGAAAGAGTCCAGGCTTTCGCTTCATTAATAAAACGGCATGGCCAGTCGCTGTCTCGTTCGATCAGGTTGGCTGTCTTTATTATGGAATCGTCCCCGCCCAATTCAATGGTAAGCCTGGCGAATTTAGACGCGACACAGGAGCGGTCTGGTTCACCATTCAAGCGCATATCCAACCTGATGGCATTAACCCGCAGACAGATTGGGATTGTATCAAGCCCGTAGCAGAACTCGTCGGCGAAGTTGCACTTGCGGGGATGACGGGTGGTAGCTCCGTAGCGGCATCAGGAGCGCGCATCGCCGCCAAAGCAGCAGTGAAAGCCGCCGTGAAAAAAGGCCTAAAGTCTGTCGCCAAGTTTGGCGCGAATGAGTTAGGCGAATACCTCACCGATTCAAGCTCCATAAAGATGGTTGGCCAGTACGCAGGTTATCCCTGGCCAGCTCAATGTAACCAGATGCCCGAATACCATATTACCGGTGGCCCCGTGCCATCTCATGACGAACAGGGTGAATTCTATCTAGAGGATGGCAGGCCTTTAAAAATCACGAAGGTCAATACATGTGGTAACGATATGATGATGGCCTCAAGTAAAAGCGAGACCGCAGAGCCAGTCAATATTTCGAATTATTTTAACGATTCCACCCCGACAACCAGTAAACCACCTAGAGCCAGTCAACCACCTTCACAGCGGCTCTTAAATACTGACATTCATAATTTTAATGGAATGCCCTTCGGAAGTATCGATGCCACCTATGATGATGGCAACGGTGGGGTCGTGATGTTTTCTAGTAGGGCATATGCCCGATATAACCTAGCCCAGAAAAAATTCATTGGCGGCACAGCCTCGCTTAGCAATTTTACGGGTATGCCATTCACAAGAGTTGATGCCGCGTTTAATGATAGTAACGGCGGTATTGTGATGTTTTCTGGCGGGACATATGCTCGGTATAACCTAGCCCAGCAAAAATTCATTGGTGGCACAGCGTCCCTTAACAATTTTACGGGCATGCCATTCACAACAATTGATGCTGCGTTTAATGATGGTAACGGCGGTATTGTGATGTTTTCTGGCGGGAGATATGCTCGGTATAACCTAGCCCAGAAAAAATTCATTGGTGGCACAGCGTCTCTTAGCAATTTTACGGGTATGCCATTCACAAGAGTTGATGCATCATTCCCCGATAGAAATACGTATAAAAACACTAAAATTATTATGATAAATAAATCTGTATATCAACGGTATGATATACGACATGCACAATTCGAAAATGCCCGAACTAAATTATTGGATAAAAAACAATTAGAGGCCCGAGCTAAACTAGATACCCAAGCTAGATTAGATGCCCAAGCTAAACTAGATGAGCAAGCTAGAGCAAATGAGCAAAATAGATTAAATCAAACCAACCCAGTGAAATACAATTCATCGGCTGAGGCGTACAATATTTATCTTGTGAGTGAAGATGGAGAATATTGTTTAACGAGTACGCAAAGCTCTAGTGGTATTAACACTATTGATGTTCAACCTTTCAATAAACAAGCGCCTGATTCACCACAATGCTTAACCTGGAATATTAAAAAAAGTAAAATGTCGTCTGACGATTATAACATTGTGACAAGCGACAGTTTTTACCTCCTCGCAAGTGATGGCACACTACATTTTGTTGAATCGAATCCATGGTGGAACAATTGGTCCATTAGACGCCCGGATAAAAAAGGCCGCTTTGATATTGTCAGTAGTAGACAGTTGAAATCCGACCGTTACCGTTTAGGCATTACAAAAGACGGAAACGTAAGCTTTATACAAGAAAGTCGTAGTAATTTATCATTTATATTTTCACAAGGTCCCCAACATCACCATCCATTGGGTTCTATGGCAAGTCAGCCATACGAAACAAACAGACATAGTCATCAGGCGGACAATGATCGCTACAATGAAAATGTCAGTGACTTCGATAATTTTGTTGCTAAAGCTCGCCACGGAGATGCTGAAACACAGTATCAATTAGCCAAAATGTATTACAAAGGGATTGATGTCAAGCACAATATGGAGCGTGCATTTGATTGGTATTTACGCGCAGCTGAACAAGACCATGAGCTAGCACAGGGTCAGGTAGGCTATATGTACTTTAAGGGGCAAGGTGTTGGGCAAAGTTATTCTACTGCGCTAGTCTGGCTTGAACGTGCAGCACTTAAAGGCCATATTAATTCGCAATTTAATCTAGCAGGTCTTTATTTTTATGGAAATGGAACAACAGTAGATTACCCTAGCGCTTTTAAATGGTATTTAAAAGCGGCTGAGCAAGGGCATAACATGGCGCAGGAGCAAACTGCTGTCATGTTAGGTAAAGGTCTTGGTATTGAGCGTAACTACAAAGACGCGATATTTTGGCATAAGAAATTACTTGCCCAATATGCTGTCCCCGATTCAATGTTTGCAATTGGTTATGCATATAACACAGGGGGAGCGGGTGTAACGCAAGACTACCTGGCGGCGGCACGCTGGTATGAAAAAGCAGCACAAGCAAACCATGTTATTGCTCAACGAAACTTAGGAATATTGTATCAAAAAGGCCTTGGCGTTGGTAAAAATCCACAGCGCGCTTTTAATTTTTATATGAAAGCTGCGCAGCAAGGTAATAGTGATGCTCAGGTGAATGTAGGGGCGTATTTCGATTATATCGATGGGGCAGTGAGTAAGGATTTTGAGCAAGGGTTTATGTGGTACATGAAATCAGCGCAACAAGGTAATGCCACTGGCCAATTTATGGTCGCCTCTATGTATTCCCTTGGCGAAGGTGTTGATAAAGATATTTCTCAGGCAATCACATGGTATCGCAAGGCATCGGCACAAGGACATGTCAGCGCCCAGGAAAAGTTGGATGAATTGTTGAAAGAAAACTAAGTTAAACCAACAATAGGGGGGCGAAAAACCGTGCTACGTCCCCGGTTATTTCAAGAATCAGAGGCTTCTGGATCAAGGGGTCAGCCAGCTTAGTTTGCAACACCGATACAGAAAATTGGTATTAACTGCATAACCCTCCATCTCTAACTTCGATTAAAAATGGGGGGATTACCTACCTACTCAGGCGCGCCCTATCGCCCTGGCCACTTCTCGCTGAAAATGAATTAACGCAGGCTCGTTGCGGCCAAAAGTACTGTGGCTAATGGCGCCACTGCTGAGGCCGACCTGAATGCCTTCAACACCGGGGATATCTTCCTCCAGCACGGTGCGTACCGCGAGGTCCATATTACGTTCCCAGTGATCTTTTGCCGATTGAGTTTCAGCCGGTTCGGGAATGTAGTAGTCCATTTGCACCATGCATTCATTGGGCTTACCGGGAACGGGGTAAGAGCGCCACAACTCGACGTGATCGCGCTGCATCACCAGACCTGCGTTAGGGAATAGTAAATACACTAGGGCTGAATCGGGCACGATGTCCCAGTTGTCTTTTGGCTGATCCCGCTGCTTTTGAATGGACTTGCGAATCACTGCCTCGCGCAGGTTTTGCCCGAAGGTGTCGAGCAGGCAGAGGTTGTGATACATCAAGGGGCCAACGGTGGTTGGGTGCAGCGGTGCAAAATGATAAGGCTCGAGAAAGGTATCGAGCATTAACTTCCAGTTCATTTTGCAGTGCATTCGCCGTTGGGTGTAGGGGTGATAATCGGCAAATTGATAGCTTTGTAAATCTTCAACCAGGCCCGCATCAAGCCCGCCGAGTTGAGCGTCAATGTCGAAATCCTTGCCCACCGTTGGGCAAACCCAAATCATGCCGTACTTCTCTACCACTGGCAGTTTCACCAAACCGTGTTCAGCTTTATCAACGCCGGGGAAGCTGACTTGATCGGGCAGGACTTTAAGGTCGCCCGTAAAATCATACGTCCAGGCATGATAGGGACAGGTGAAGCCGACCTGTGCACGACCACAGCCATTCGCTAACTTGGCACCACGGTGTCGACAGGTGTTGAAGAAAGCATTAATTTCACCTTCCTTACCGCGAACGATAAGGATCGGTACACCAAGATCATCGTTGGTAATAAAATCGCCAGCCTTGGGCAAGTCACAGGAAAATGCCACTAACTGAGGATAATCCTTAAACAGAATGTCTTGTTCCAGGGCAAGCCAATCTTTACAGGTGTAGGACTCAATGGGGCTTAAATAAATATCGTCAACTCGTGTTGTATCGTTGTTATCGAGCAGCTTAAAGGCCCGCTCAACCATGTCGATACGCATCTCTTTTCTCATTGCAGTTTTCTCACCCAGGCTTCGCCTTATAATTATCGTTATTGAACCATTGCCAGCGTGTGGGCAATGGTCAGACGATTATCGAAGTCATTGATGAGAAAAGCAATTGCGGAATATCAAATGCAATCATGAAAGGAGTGGAGCCTAGCCTAGCCATACTCAGTTAAAAGGGAAGCCGATGCTTAACAGGTTGTTGAAATTCGCTGAGCCGAGCCAAGTACAAGGAAAAATCAAGCGAAAAAGCGGAGTTCCTCTCATGAGGCCTACTTTTGGTACTCGCGTAAATGAACAGAGCCTGCCCCACGAAGTGCTTTGGGTACTTTGAGCTTGGTTTTACCAAAAGTAGGCGCTATAGGCGACGCAGTAGATGGCCGGATCAGTAGAGTTTCAACAGCCTGTTAATGCTCTCGGGTAGAGAAAAACTCAATTTCTGGATAGCGCTCAATGGCCAAGCTCAAGTTAACCCGCGTCGGCGCGAGATAGGTGAGATGCCCTCCTCCATCAATTGCCAGGTTATCGGCCGCTTTGCGCTTAAAGGCATCCAGAGCTTTTTCGTCGTCACTATCGACCCAGCGGGCCGTGTAAACATTGACCGGCTCGTAAATGGCTTCAACGCCGTATTCGTCTTTAAGTCGATAGGCGACTACTTCGTATTGCAGTTGGCCCACTGCGCCGACAACAATATTGTTGTTCTGCTTCGGGTAGAAAACCTGGGTTGACCCTTCTTCAGAAAGCTGTCTCAAACCCTTGTGTAACTGCTTCATTCTTAAAGGGTCCTTCAGTCTTATTGAGCGGAATAACTCCGGTGCGAAGTGAGGAATGCCGGTAAATTTCAACACCTCCCCCTCAGTAAAGGTATCGCCAATTTGTATGGTGCCATGGTTGTGCAGGCCGATAATATCGCCTGCAATGGCCTCGGAAACACTGCTGCGCTCGCCCGCCAGGAAGCTGACGGCGTCAGCAATTTTGACATCTTTGTTAATACGCACGTGACGCATCTTCATACCCTGGCGGTACTTGCCTGAGCAGATGCGCATGAAGGCGATGCGATCGCGATGCCGAGGATCCATATTCGCCTGAATCTTGAAGATAAAACCTGTCAAAGGTTCTTCAACAGGTTCAACGTGGCGATCAATAGTATCGCGACCAATCGGTGCGGGGGCCCATTGCACGAAATGATTGAGCATCTCGCGCACACCAAAATTGCCCAGCGCTGTGCCGAAAAATACCGGAGTCAAACTACCATCGAGATAGGATTCGAGATCAAAGATATTGGTAGCACCGCGAACCAGCTCGATCTCATCACGGATATTGTCGTACTCAAAGCCGAGTAGCTCTCGCGCCGCATCGGAGTCGAGGCCATCAATCTGAACATCGTCGGGTATCTGACTGCCTTGCCCCTGCTGGTAAACGTGAATCTTGTCCTGATAGAGGTCGTAAACACCTTTCAAAGCCTTGCCCATGCCCAGCGGCCAGTTGATGGGCGCGGCATTAATTTTCAGTACGGTTTCAAGCTCATCGAGCACATCGATGGGGTCGCGCACTTCGCGATCCATTTTATTGATAAAGGTCAAAATTGGCGTGTCGCGCAGGCGACAGACATCCATCAGTTTGATGGTGCGATCTTCGACACCCTTGGCACCATCGATCATCATCAACACAGAATCGACAGCCGTTAAAGTACGGTAGGTATCTTCGGAGAAATCACCGTGACCCGGGGTGTCGAGCAAGTTTACCGTACAGTCCCTGTAGGGAAACTGCATCACCGAAGAGGTCACCGAAATGCCCCTCTCCTTCTCCATCGCCATCCAGTCAGAGGTCGCGTGGCGATCACTCTTTTTGCCCTTCACCGTACCGGCAACCTGAATAGCGTTGCCAAATAGCAGCATCTTTTCCGTCATCGTGGTCTTACCCGCATCGGGGTGAGAGATGATAGCGAAGGTTCTGCGCTTGTTTACTTCATTAATAAAATTGGCATCGGCCATGTGTTTTTCCCGCTTAAAATATAGCCTGCACTGAATCACTCAGTCGACAGAGCTAGAATTCAGATATTGGCAAAATGGCGGCGATTATACAGCCCCTGTATAAGCACGAAAAGGCTGATCACCCTCCTTGCTCAAGGACGAGCAAGTAAAGGCGCTGCGGAAGGCAATACCGTGAAGCACAGCAGAACTCACGGTGGGTGGAAATGAATTTTGGAATGAACAACCGACGACTACTGCTATTTCCTAAGTTGGCGTGATCCGTAAAATGACTAAAATTTATGATCTGTTGTAAGGGCTTTCCCCTTCGTAAGTCGCTGATTCATATCAAGCACGCTTCAATACGAAACGCCTGGCCAACACTAGACCAATCAACAAGAGGTAAATAACGGGGGGCGTGGGAACCTGAGAAACATTGTCAATTCGGACGGAATAAGCACCACTGTTATCCATAAAATCGCCATCATTTGTCGCCATAAAGAGATAGAGTGGTGAGCTGAAATCCGGAACGATAATGTCGAGTAAACTGCCAATAAAGAAAGTGGGATTCACGCCAGGAGTAAGATCTAAGGCCACTATTTCTGCCGCCTTCGTGCTCCACAAGCCAATCAGTGAATACACAGGTAAATCCCGAAAACCGCCCCCTCTGTAGCCAGGGCCGGTGCAACTGTTTCCGGCATCAACAACACAGTCACTGGCCGTAATCTGCAATTTTTCACCCGAAGTAAAGCCATAGGCACTTCCTGTAACAGCTTCAAAAGCACGTGCCGAATCACCTCTGCCTAGCGCATTAAATTCATTGCCACTGCCCGTGTTATAGATATGCCCCCAATCTTGGGCATACAGGCTATTCACGCCCGCGACACTATCAACGCCAATAAGTGATGCGCTAGCGATCTGGTTAAACCCTAATAGGGAAGTAAGTATCAGGAAGGCGGAAAGTTTCATATATGTACTCATAAGGAATCTGTGATTTTCAACTTGCACACAATATTATAGCTTTGTGACCGTATGCGCCTTATTTTACGATGGGCTGTATTCTAACGGGACAAGCGGCTAATAGAAGCCCCTCAATTCAACACCCGAGCCCCAGTATCAGCGGGGCTTATGGCCGGCATAGCCGCTCGCTATACAACGGAAAGTAAAAGGCAATTTCATCACGACATAGGTCTTCTCGAGGTAAACTGACTAACCCCAATTAACATGCAGCCCAAATACCCCATGCAAATATATCTTGCCCCCATGGAAGGGGTTATTGACCACCATATGCGTTATCTTCTCAATCAATTGGGCGGTATAGACTTGTGTGTCACTGAATTTATTCGAGTGAGTAAAACGGTTCTACCAAGCCATATTTTTTTAAGTGCTTGCCCTGAGTTAACGCCCTTAACTGAACGACAAAGCGGCGAAGAATCAAAATACGGATCCACGAACACAACTCGCGTACAGCTACTCGGTAGCGATCCGGAGCTTATCGCATTGAATGCGCAAAAAGCAGCCGAGCTAGGTGCCACAGCAATTGATTTGAATTTTGGTTGCCCTGCTAAAACTGTCAATCGTAGCTATGGTGGAGCTCGCTTGCTCGACAATACAAGGCTGCTTCATGACATTGTTAAAGCCACTCGGGAATGCGTACCATCGACCACACTGGTCACCGCTAAAATTCGCCTGGGTTATGAAGACCGCGGTAGCTATCTGCACAACGCGATGGCTATTGCCGAGGCCGGCGCTGATGAGCTGGTTGTCCACGCCCGCTCAAAAGCCGATGGTTACAAGCCCCCGGCTTACTGGGGCTATATCAATGAAATACAGCAACAGCTCGACATTCCGGTCATTGCTAATGGTGAGATTTGGACTGTAGATGACTATATAGCCTGTTGTGAACAATCAGGTTGCGACAGTATTATGCTCGGACGTGGGCTATTGTCCCGCCCCGATTTAGGGCTTGCCATCAAGGCGCATCAACGTGGCGAAGATTATCAATACATGGACTGGCCGCAGATCGCAGAATTAGCACTGAAATTATTACGCCTGACACAAGTGTATTACCCACCTAAACACATGGGCAATCGTATTAAACAATGGCTATTTTATTTAATGCGCAGCTATCCACAAGCAGGTACGCTGTTTGAAAACATCAAGCGTTCCCGGGATTTTGAATTTATAGAAGAAGCGCTAATAAGCCAAACTAAAACGCAGTAGTTAGCTGCCTGAGTTGAGAAAAATACCCTATTCCATTAACTCAAGGGACTGGTTACAATCTGCTGAACAGGCATATAAATGGCGACGATATTACATTGGCCAATACTAAAAATAATCGCGTGTAGAAATAATAACGGACTAAAACTAGACTGACCTGAAAAAACGATGGCGTAAGCTCGTCAACACAACACCTGCGAACATGCCGCTAATAAATACCAACAAGGATGAAGATAGATGTGGCCCTTTAGGATAAAGCATCCCTCATCACCACCTCAAGACGATGATTTAATCGCTAATTTCCGTCTTAATTTTGAGATGTATTTCGGCTTTGCCACCTTCCTCTTATTATCTCCCTATGTAATCAACCACCTTTTACAACATCGATTTATAATGTCGGGCCTAACCTTTGCCATTGTTCTGTTGGCATCGGGCAATTCATTGTCTATTTTTCGCCATCGCCAGCAAATCATTCCCTTTGCTTATTTTTTCACACTAATTTTAACGGTTCTCACTGCAGGCCTGATACTGCAAGGGGGCACTATTATTTATTGGTACTACCCATTTGCCTTTATTGTGTTATCTATTGCCGAACACCGGCAGGCCAGAGTAATGCTTGTACTGAGCATACTTGTATTCGTGCCGGCGGTTTTTTTAACCATTGATGCAGGCATCGCCGCACGTTTTTCAGTCACCTATTTGATGGTCTGTATTTTTGGTGACATTGTGGTTCGCCTGCTCGACAAGGCTCAGACCCAACAAGCCCTTCTTACCTTAACCGACCCATTAACGGGGGCCTTGAACCGCCGTTCTTTTTTGAGCACGCTGGGTGATGCTGCCGAGGGTTGCCGTCGCGAAATTGGCAGCGCCAGTTTAGTTGCCATCGACATCGACCACTTCAAAGAGGTTAACGACACCCTGGGACACAAAGCTGGTGACGAAGCCCTCAAAAACATCGTGAAAACCTTACTGATGCGTAAACGAAAACTGGACAGGTTATTTAGAACCGGGGGCGAAGAGTTTATTGTATTGGCCCACAACATTGAGCCTGGGGAGTCTATTGCCTTCGCTGATAGTCTGCGTGTAGCAGTCGAACAGGCTAACATTCTCAACGGGAAAGTAATCACCATTAGTGTCGGCATCGCCGACTACAACACCGAGCAGAGCATTGATGAGTGGATTCGCCAGGCGGATGCCAATCTTTACGAGGCGAAACGACGGGGTCGCAATCGGGTTTGGCCACCCTACTTTAGTCGAGAATCCATTCTTTCCGCAGAAAAAGCACAAGCGGATTAGAACGCTTTTCAAACAAATCCCGAAGCTACCGTAACCCAGACACTTGCCGTTCAATAGAGCCCGTTTTCAAGCGGGTATTTTTAACTGTTATGCTGTGTATTAAAATCCTCTATCAAAACAGGTCCTCATGCATCAACAAATACCTTCAGACTGGAAAATCCAGCGCTCTACCCCCTTTTTCACCCGAGCCAGCGTCCCCCAAGCTTTACTCAATCATCATAATACTGCCGAAGGCGTGTTCGGCCAGCTTTGCGTGATGGCCGGCACGGTGACTTATTATGGTTTTCCCGATAAGCACACGATGGAAGCAGAACTGATTATCACCATAAAGGCGGGAGAATTTACCACCATTGCACCGCAGTATTGGCACCGAGTAGAACTCAGTGAAGATGCACAATTCAATGTTAACTTTTGGTCGAAGAAGGATAAAGTTGACCAGCCATTAATTAATACACAGTAGTATTTAGTCGCTGGAAAAAAACAAATGCCTGTAAAAAGTGACTGCTCTCCCCTGGCTATTATCGGTATCTGTCATCACTGCAATACCATCAATAAAGCGTAAGTCTTCACCAAACAGCTTTTTAAAATCATCGCGAATATTTCTTTTTTCAGGTACCCAATCGCCTATTTTTACATTGCCCGACTGGAGTGCGAGCATGCGGGCATTATCACTATAGGCATTGGGCCATGTTGTGCCTTTAGGCTGGTAACTTGACCAGACATAATTGAGAGCTCGCGTTTTCCAAAAGAAAACCCCACCGTCGATAATGACGTAAACCCTGGCCGGGTAGTCATCCCCCTCTTTTTTCCGCTCGTCAATATTGCCCAGATGTTTAGTGACTAACCAGCTCCAGTTTAAATACGGCGTGATTTCTAGGTCAATGCGCACTTTTTTATACAAAGCAGAAGCAGCGCTTTTACTTTCAGCCATCAAAACCTGGCTGCCTTCGCGCTTAATCAGCGTGTACTGGGTATTTCCTGAAAAGCTCTTTTCAGTCCAGCCCTTTAGTCCCTCATGATCAAACTGGCTGACAGGAATCGTTTCGGCCTGCACACAAGCAGTGAGCAAAGTAGCGAATACAAGGGCAATGCCTGAATTCAAGTACTAATGTCCCGTTTTCATTGTGGCCGCTATATTGCTCACACTAATTTACTGGACTGTAGCCACATAAACAGAATTGTATGATTCCTCGCCCGTATAAGGGTTTGGAAAAGGGATGGTGTGGGCTTCACAATTGATAAATACACGTTTCAGCAAATCGCTAAATTGTGTGTCGGGCAACTCGTTCGACCACAGTGCAAAAACACCACCCGAACAAATTTTTGCTGCCAACTTTGTCAAAGACTCTTCCGTATAGAAACGTTGATTGGCATCATTAAGCCAATGACTGGGTGAGTGATCGATATCGAGTAATACTGCGTGTACTTTATGTTGCGGGTTATTTTGATCAAAGCCAGCATCACTGGTCGTGGCCCGCTTGAAAAAATCGCCCTCGACTAATTCACTGCGCGGATCAGTTGCCAGGATATCACCAACGGGTAACAGCCCCCGTTGATGCCAGCTAATCACCGGTTGCATAATATCGATCACCCGCATCAATTTAACGCCAGGGTCTTTTAAGGCCTCGACTGCGGTATAGCCCAGCCCAAGGCCGCCAATAATAATATGAAGATCCTTTTGGTGGCCGTTTTTCTTTAATGCCGCCAGGCCCAGGGCCGAAAGCTGCTCTTCTGCTTCGACAAAAAGGCTCGACATTAAAAACTCATCGCCCAGCTTTACCTCAAAAATAATTTGATTATTCAAGCGAGGTTCGGAACGGCGCCTCAAACTGATTTCCCCGAGGGGGCTGGACTGGTTATCAAGCTCTTCAAATACAAAAGACATTGCTTTTATCACTCTTATTACAGGCTATTCATTGGCGTGTAGCTTTTAATGTGCTCTAAGCAGAAAGCTATGCCTTCTTAACGAACTCAGACTTTAGCTTCATGGGGCCAATACCGTCTATTTTACAGTCGATATCGTGATCACTGTCGACCAAACGAATATTCTTCACCTTGGTGCCCACTTTCACTACGGACGACGAACCCTTAACCTTCAGGTCTTTAATCACCACCACACTGTCGCCGTCAGCCAGTAAATTGCCGTTGCTATCTTTGATAACCAGGGCATCTTCATCACTTTCCTCAACGGCCACTTGTGGCCACTCGTGGGCACATTCTGGACAGACATAGTTATCCCGGTCTTCATATGTATATTCGGATTGGCATTGGGGGCACTTCGGAAGTTCACTCATATTGGGCCTTTGTAGCAAGTTGGTATTTGAAGGCGCTGATTATAAAAGTGCATTAAATTGACGTAATACTATTAGTACTCAGCGCGCCTGGAACGATTCTAACAAAACAGCGCCTCATAAAAATGCACTTTTTGCATAATCAGGCTACTGCGGTAGGACTTGGTCTGTGTAACATTGGTAGGCCATCAATCATCAATTATTCATAGCTATAGGCTTATAGCAAAGGTGCTAATATTCATTTTCGCATACTGCGAAAAAAACTAACAAAAAAGAGGTAAGTATGAAACTCATCAATTCTTTTGGCCCCAATCCCCGCATGGTTCGTATGTTTATGGCTGAAAGGGATATCGAGCTTGCGACAGAGGAAGTCGATTTATTAGCCGGTGAAAACCGCCAAGCGGCCTATATGGCGCGCAATCCCGGTGCTCAAATGCCCGCTCTCGAGCTAGACGATGGTTCAGTATTGGCTGAAACCACCATCATGTGTGAATATCTGGATGAAAAGTACCCAGGGCAATCAATGCTCGGCGATACCGTTGAGGAGCGCGCCAAAAGCCGTATGTGGACACGTCGGGTCGAGCTGAATATTACCGAAAATATTTACAACGCCTTTCGTTATTCCGAAGGGCTTGAGCTATTCAAAGACCGCTTGCACTGTTTGCCAGAAGCCGCCGATGGCCTGAAAGCAAAAGCGCAGGGCCAGCTCGAGTGGCTCGATGGTTTGATGGCCAGCAATGACTACGTGGGTGGCGACTCGCTGGGCATTGCCGATTTAGTGCTCTATTGCTGTCTCGATTTTGCCGCGGGTATTGGCCAGCCACTGAACCCTGACATGAAGAACCTGAGTGCCTGGTTTGCGCGTATGGATCAACGCCCCAGTGCGACAAGTAGTCTTCACCCCAGCAGTGCAGCTGTTGGCATGAAAGGCTAAACCAAGTTTGCGTTAATCAAAAGATAGTCGGGGCAGATTTATCAAAAAACCTGCCCCGACGAATTTAATCCACTTTCCTTCAATTTCTAACACGCATTTCTAGCGTGCATTTTCTAAAACTTAATAGTCATGGCAATTCCTGCACCACATGCATACCTTCCACCGCCAACGGTGCGCCGGCATAGGCAAAAGCCGTCAACATGAGTTCTTCAAGCTCCTCTTTCGTGACACCGTGACGTATGGCTGCAGGCACGTGGATATGCAGTTCTTTGGTTCTGCCAAGGGCCGTCAATACAGAAACAACTAAGAGACTGCGATCACGCCGCGATAGCTGTGAACGCGCCCACACCTCACCAAAGGCGAAGTCGATGCCGTAGGCTCCCAGTGGCCCCAACTTGCCCGCCATTGCCGTAATCACTTTTTCGGGATCGGATGCAGGGTTACCTGAAAGTTTGGCCATCACATCTACACCCCGCTGGCGTCGCTCAGCATTAGAGTACTTTTCAGCCCCCGGCAACTTGCCATTTTGCGGTCGATGGCCAAGCTCGGTAAGAATGCGATTGGTTTCAGCCATGGCATCGAGAGCGCGAGGGAAACCCGCATAAGCCGCAACGTGAGTCATGATTTCTCGGATTTCAACAACCGTCAGCCCATGGTTCAACCCACCGGGTACGTAATATTTTAATTGGTTCGTTTGATGCAGCGTCGCAAGCATCGTTAGTACAATAAGATTGCGGTCACGCTTGCTCAGCCCGGGGCGACTCCAAATATCACCCAGTACAAAATCGAGGGCGAAAGACCCCAGGGCACCATTTTCCGCTTCTAGCTTTGCAGCCATTTGACGGGCATCTTTCACACCGGTGAGAGAACCCAGTACCGCAACACCGCGGGCACGGCGTTCTTCATAATCACTATCACCTGCACTGGCAGTGCTAGCGAAAAACAAAAATGAAGTAATTACAGCCGCTATCGAAACCAAACCAACCCTTTTTTTACCGATCATTTAAATCACCTTTTTATTGTATTTTGTTAAAATTATTCTACCCTTCCCTGCTTACCTTAACGGCTCACCCGCAGTTTCGCTGTTTGCCGCGATAGTGCCACCAGGTTATCGGCACTATCCCAAATCATGCCGTCTTCATTGACCACACCCTTGGTAATAAAGCTGGTTTTAAACTGGCAACGCAGTGGCCCCGGGCAAGGGCGGCGGTGGATTTGCACCGACATTTCTATCGTTGGCACCCTGCCCTTTGCGCCGTAAATGGCGAAGGCCGGGGGCGGCAACGCATCGCAAAACATCAGTACTGCGAATAGATCAATATCAGCCCCGTCATTAAAACCCTGCCAACCCACCCAGGTCGAATCGCCATCGGGGTCATTAATCAGGGCATTAATATTGTTCGGTGCCAGCCGCTGTATCAGCCGGTCACGAAGTTTAAGGTTGGGTGCATGGGGCATGTCGACACAGCGATCATAATCGGGCATATCAGGCACTGCTTCCTTCACCTGCGTTTCACCCTTGAGACGGTCAATATCCTGGAAAACACCGGCAAGCTGTATCTTTACCTCGCCATTTTGAATCAGTTTCACCATGCCATTAGACGTCGACTTCCCCACCCGTAATAGCTCAACCTCACAACGCACCGGGCCGGGCTCAGTGCGCGCTAGATAATAGGCCGTGACATTAAGCGGGTCGCTATGGGGCAAAGCTTCGCCGAGAACTTTGGCACCCAAAGCCAGAGTGTAGCCACCATTGGGCACCTGCCCAATACACCAGTCGGCAGAGAAATCACTCGCCCATACCTGCTCATCAATTTTGCGTAAGGCCGTACTGCGGGCAAATTCGCTGCCCTGACTGCGCATGTTATCGCTCAAGTTACTACCTCTCTCGATGTTGTTTTACTAACGCTTGTTACTGACAGTCTTAGTCGCAGACCAGACCAGCATCGACATTCCATTAGTAACAATGGCCACCTGATGATCGAGCCTTTTCACTATTCAGACCTATTGTTATTTTATTATTCTTCAGTACGCTGACTCACCAAACCCGGCACATTGTTATTATTTAGCGTCACAGGCAGTTTATCGTAAACTATTTTTGTCCATGGCCAAACAGTCAACACATAAAAAATAACCGCCAATAATAATCGGGGGATATCACAATGTCTGGAGGGGGAGGTAAACGCGAACAGCTAGAGGCGATGATTACCCATGCCGCTCATTATGCAGGCTGGCCCGTGGCAGCCAGTGCATTCCGCGTATTGGCCGAAGTGTGGCCTGCTGCTGATTAAATGAATTGTTCTAAAAAGGTGTTTTAGAAAACCAGGGAAAAACAAAGGGCAACAAACAACACTCCAGACAAGGCCTGCCAAAACAATAAAGGGTTAGCTTCAAGCAAAGCACTACCCTCGCCTTTTTTATATTTTGGGTTGGGGTTTTGCAATTCGTATAAAAATTCAGATACGTCATCATAACGACGTTCAGGGTTGAAGCGCAGACCTCTTTTAACGGCGCCATCTATCCAAATGGGGATGAGAGGATTTATATCAAAACAGGGAATATACTTCGTCTTCAAATACGCTTTTGAAGTGCGACAATCCTCAAGCTTGCCGGCAAACGGAGGCTCACCTGTCAGCATTTCATAAACAATAACTGCCAGAGAAAAGATATCCGATTGCACTGTACTTTTGGCATTAATCACCACCTCTGGTGCGGAATAGGCCGCTGTTCCCAGTATTCCCTCTCGGTCGAGTGGCGTGGCAATTTCTGCAATGCCCTGAATAAAACAGGAGCCAAAATCAATAATTTTTATCTGACCATTGCGGTCAATGAGGATATTTCCCGGCTTAATATCTTGATGCAGGGTTTCGCGATTATGAAAGGCTCTTATACCTTTAACGATTTGCTGCACTAAAAGAATCACATCTTGCACAGCGGGCTTTGGGTTTTCTTTAATCCAGCGTTCCAGCGTTATACCGTCGACATATTCAGTGAGATAGTACAAACAAGATTTGGATTTTTCATTATCAACAACCTTGGCAACGTGGGGGCTGTCGATTCGACTGCCTATCCAGCTCTCCATAACAAAGCGGTCAATATAGCCTAAATCATCGTCAAAATTCACAGACGGGGTTTTCATACAATAGCGGGTGTCAGTCTCAACATCACAAACCAAATACACCTGGCTGCGGTTACTGGCATGTAATTCGCGCTCGACGCGATAGCCGTCCAATATCATGCCTGGCTCTAGCAGTGGCGGAAAAGGTAACGCCGAGAGTTTGCGATTAACATCATCAATGGTCTGTTTGGGAAAGCTGTCGACGCGTAAAATCTGACAACTTAAATTGTCACCGCTATTATTTTCGAGGGCAATATCAATCAGGACTGAACAACAGTCATCGAACGTCTGCTCTTCAGTCTCACCAACCAGCGTCTGTAGTGATGCTCTTATATCCCTGTCTTTAACAAAGTCATGGATACCATCGGTACTGAGAAAAAAGATATCGCCAATTTCCAGATCGACGCTGCGATAGTCGACATCGAGCTTCACATCCAGCCCCATAGCCCGCGCCAAATACGACTGATCAGCACCCACGTAGGTGGTGTGATCACGAGTCAGCTGCTCAAGGTCATTATCACGCAAACGATATATGCGAGAATCGCCGACATGAAAAACATGGGCTGTTTGCGATTTAAAAATAACCGTACTGAAGGTGCTGATATACCCTTTTTGGGCATCGGTAAAACTGCGACCCTGGCCGAACAACCAGCGATTGAGGGCGGTAAGCACCTGGGTGGTCGATTTGGTGACACCCCAACTATCGGGTGTTGAGTAGTAATCAGAAAGGAAATTGTGCACACAGGTCTCGCTGGCTTCCTTGCCTGCTTCTGCCGCACTCACACCATCGGCAATAACAGCCACCGCGCCTTTATTCGTCAGTGTTAGCCCTTCGGGAATACGAATGCCAATGGCATCTTCATTCTGCGGCTTTACACCGGCCACCGAATGCTGGGCTATGGTGAAGCTGAGATGTGCTACCGACCGATCTGACATTTGACCTCGCTCGTTTCTACGCATTCATTTGTACTGTTTATTTCTACGCACTCGTTTGTACGCACTCGTTTGTACGCACTCGTTTGTACGTACTCGTTTGTACGTACTCATTGGTACGACAGCAGCGCTGTATTAGTGAACCTCAATCAGCTGTACTGTGCCATCGGGCATCACTTCCGCCATTGTCCCTTTGGGCTCATCTAAAAACAATGCACAAAGCATGGCAAAAGCGATACCGCCAGCAATGGTTAAAAAGAACACCGAGGGCGATACCAGAGAGAATACGGTAAGAAACAGTACTGCGCCGATATTGCCGTAGGCCCCAACCATACCGGCGATTTGCCCGGTAAGCCGACGCTTAATAAGCGGCACAACGGCAAACACACAGCCAGCCGCTGAACCGAGGAAGAAGGAGCAAAACATCATCGCCGCGACTGCCAGAGCAATGGGCCACTCAGCCGTAATTTGCGACATTAAAAAGAAACCAACGGCAGCACCGGCCAAGAGAATCACCAAAGACCACTTACGACCAAACTTGTCGCTAATAAAGCCACCCGATGGGCAGGAAAAAACATCAATCACGGCAAAACAGGCACCGAACAGGCCTGCTAGCGCCACGGGAATCAGGAAGGTCTCTTTAAAGAATAGTGGCAACATTGATACCACGGCCAGCTCTGCACCAAAGGTGACGGCATAAGCGATGCTTAAAATCGCCACCTGTTTGAAATTGTATTGCATGAGCTCATCAACAGGGGTGACGAAAATTTCTTCGTTCACTTTGTAGAGGTGGTAGGTTTGAAACAGATAAAGGCCTATTAGCAGGCCGTATATAACCGTTGCCGCTGTCTCGCCTAATAAGCCAAGCCCTGTTACTTTCCAGGTTAATACCGCCAGTGCGCCAAACATTGGTAGGTTCATAAATACACAGAAGAAGAAGTCACGCTTACTGGTGAGCTCCAAACCACCCGATTTTTTCGGTTTAAAATAGGTGGACCCCACCGGCGTATCGCGCACGGCGCGATAAAAGAAGACAGAAAAAATCAGTGCAATAACGCCCGTAATCGCCGTGGCATAGCGCCAACCATCATCACCACCGAACATAATAGCCAGAGTTGGTAGTGTCACTGCGGCGACAGCCGAACCGACATTACCCATCCCCTTGTAAATGCCCTCGGCTAATCCCAGCTGTTTGGCGGGGTACCACTCACTGATCAGGCGAATACCGATGACAAAGCCTGCACCGACAAAGCCCATCATAAAACGCGCCAGTGCCAGCATTTCAAAATTCGTCGCCGTGGCAAAGAAGAAGCACAGGCCCGCTGTTGCAAGCAGCATGGCGGTGTAGGTTTTACGCGGCCCGTAGCTGTCGACCAGCATGCCAGTAATAATTCGTGCAGGAATCGTCAGGGCAACGTTGAGAATCAACAGGGTCTTAATTTGCTGATCACTCAGGCCCATTGACTCTTGAATCATCGTCAACAGGGGTGCATGACTGAACCAAACCAAAAAGGTGACAAAGAAAGCCATCCAGCTCATGTGCAGAATTTGGGATTTTCCGCTAAATGACAGGAAACTGTCTTTAAGTGTCGACTCGCTCATTCAGGTGCTCCGTGACCATTAATCTATTGAAGGGTGTAAATTCTAGAACAGCTTTAAAGCAATAATTATGCCACCCTTCACATCATGGGTAATCAGGTGCATATAAAGGGATTAGCGCACTCCAATGGTGAATACACAGGAAATTTTAGATACTTCGCACCAATATGCATTCAACCACGCACCAAATATGCTCCCAGCCCTCAGCTGGTGCATCTATAAATAGGCCGCGCCTTAACAAAAGTACTCTTAATACAAACGATGCAAGGTTGATAGGTCGCTTTAATAGCGTACTGGGTGGGTGGCCAGACCTACATGTCGATGTGATTATCCCCCACTGTTTTGACGACCATGACGAGCGAGACATTGAGAAATAACATGCCCTGACGCTGCAGCCATGGCTGATTAAAATCGCAGGAGATGATGGTCCATGGTTACCTGGAACCCTGTGAAGCGCTCAACCGCCTTCTGCCCGAACCCGAGACACCCTCATTTAAATAACAAGCCTTGCCTTGCTGGGCTGTTTACTGGTCAAATCCCACAGCAACTTTATGACTGCCTGGGTCAACTACGGGCAAACAATTCACTTTAACCACTTTTTAAAACCATTAACTTGAGAACACTATGAATAGAGATATGAGTAGAGGACATGCACTGGTAACTGGCGCCATCGGCGGCCTGGGTACGGCCATTGTTAAACGACTGATTGAAGCGGGCATTCCCGTGATTGGCACCGATCGTCGCGTCACCGATATCGACCCGTGGATAAAAGCGGAACTCAACGACGCGCAAAGCGCCCTCTTTACCGGCTATCCCCTCGACGTAACTAAAGAAGAACAGGTCGACGCACTCGCTAAAAAACTGGAAGAGGATGGCATTCATATCGCCTATCTCATCAATAATGCAGGCATTCAGGGCAATGCCAAACCCTGGGAGCTGGATTCCAAAACCTGGGATCGGGTGATGAAGGTCAACGCCAATGGCACCTTTTATTTAACCCGTGCTTTTAGCAAGGCCATGGTCGATAAAGGCTTTGGCCGCGTAGTTAACTTCGCCTCGATGTACGCCTACCATCCCGGTGTCGGCCAGTCGCCCTACGCCGCCGCCAAAGCTGCTGTTACTGGTTACACCCGTTCGGTAGCACTCGATCTGGCCAAACACGGAGTCACGGTTAACGCCATTGCGCCGGGCATTATCTGGCATGACCGCTTGAAGGGAATATTGCCCCAGGAGGAGTTCGATAAAATGGAAGCCCGCGTCCCCGCCGAGCGGGTCGGCAAGCCAGAAGAAATCGCCGGCGTGGTGAATTTCTTTTGCTCGGAAGAATCCTCCTATGTCACCGGACAAACACTCCACGTTAACGGTGGTCTGTACTTGCCTGGTTAATAGTTGCCCGGTTAATAATCACCCGGCTGATCGTTTTTAGCCCAGGACCCCGGCCGGACGTGTATAACTATCCAGCACACGAATATAATTCGCTCGTTCATAGGCGTCGGGGTCAATCGCATGGCGCTGGCTGACACTACCCTTCAGTTGCTCCACGGACTCATAGTCACGGCTTTCTAGCCAACGCTCGACCTCTGCCAGTACGGTGCTGATATGACCGTGGCCCTGCTGTAATAAAGCGCTGCACATATGCGTGACATCGGCACCGGCGAGAAGGCCTTTGAGCACATCGTCGCAGCTATGCATGCCACCCGTCAGCCCAATTGAGCACTGTACCTGGCTGCGTAAAATAGCCGCCCAACGAATGCGTGAAAGCGATTCCTGCGACGTCGACAACTCCAGAGTTGGCACAACCTCCAGCGTATCAAGATCAATATTCGGCTGGTAAAAACGATTAAACAAACCGATACCCATTGCCCCAGTTGCTTCAATACGTTTCACCATATTTACCAGCGCACTGAATTGATCAGATAATTTCACCGTGACGGGAATAGACACCTGAGCCAGTACCGATTGCAGTACGGTAATATAGCGGTCTTCTATCTGCTGTGCCGTATCTTCACCATTGGTGGCGATGTAATACATATTTAATTCCAGAGCATCGGCCCCCGCCCCTTCCAACGCCCCCGCATACTCAACCCAACCCCCAGCGCTGATGCCGTTGAGACTGGCAATGATCGGGATATCTAAGGCGGCTTTTATGCGTTGCAGCTGTTGAAGATAATCATCCTGATAGCTGAGGTAGTCGTCGGGAATGGGATGAAAACCATCCGCCTCGCCGTGGCCAATCGATTGCTGGTGGAAGAAGCGCTGTAACTGCTCACCCTCATGTTGAATTTTCTCCTCAAATAAAGAGTGCATGATTAAAGCAGCGGCGCCGGCGTCTTCTAATTGCTGGGCACCGGCCAGGCTCTGAGTCAGCGGTGAGGCAGAAGGCACGATGGGGTTCTTCAGTTTTAAACCGAGATAAGTGGTACTCAGATCTGGCATCGTTATTCCTCCACTTTATGCGTTGATGTGCCGGCTTTCACGGCGGCAACGCTAATGGCGTCACTCCAGTCGAGTTCAGCCAGTTGTTGATAGTATTTAAAGCGGTGATTCACTTCATGCTGAGCCTGGGTGAGAAAATCCTCAGCAGCGTCGGGGTGGGTGTGCCAGAGCATACTGAAGCGGGTTTCACTCTCGACAAACTGGCGATAGGGAATACTCGGCGCTTTTGAGTCGAGATGCAGCGGGTTTTTGCCTTTGGCTATCTTGCCCGGATCAAAACGAAACAAAGGCCAGTGGCCACTTTTAACCGCCAAGTTTTGCTGGCGATGATTATTCGACAAATCAACCCCGTGGGCGATACAGGGCGAGTAGGCAATAATGATGGATGGCCCCGGGTGGGCCTCGGCTTCTAAAAAAGCATGCAGGGTTTGGGTATCTTTCGCACCGTAGGCAACGTGGGCGACGTAAACATTTTCATAGTCCATTGCCAGCAGTGCCAAATCTTTTTTCGCCGTCGCTTTGCCACCGGAGGAAAACTTGGCGACAGCGCCACGGGGTGTTGCTTTGGAGGTTTGCCCGCCGGTGTTGGAATAGACCTCTGTATCGAGTACTAGAACATTCACATCGCGACCGCTAGCCAACACATGATCGAGACCGCCGTAACCAATATCGTAGGCCCAACCATCACCACCAATAATCCAGACACTTCTGCGACACAGGTTCTCTGCCAGTTTTAGCAGGCGATCGGCTTTGTCATCATCAATCTTCGCCAGTTCTTTGCACAAGCGTTCAACGCGCTGACGCTGCTCATAAATACCCGCTTCGTCAGATTCATCTGCCGCCAATATTGCCTCAACCAATGTTGATTCGAGCTGGTTTTTCAGGGCTATTAGCAATTCACCGGCCTGCTCGCGGTGCTTGTCGACCGCCACTCGCATACCGAGACCGAACTCGGCATTGTCTTCAAACAGTGAATTATTCCACGCGGGGCCTCGGCCTTCGGTATTGGTGGTCCAGGGTGTGCTGGGTAAATTGCCACCATAAATCGATGAGCAGCCGGTGGCATTGGCAACCATCATTCGGTCACCAAATAACTGGGTGGCCAGTTTTAAATACGGGGTTTCGCCACAACCAACGCAAGCGGAGGAAAATTCAAATAATGGATCGAGCACCATGGAACCGGGAATCGTTTTTGTCTTTAAGAGACTGCGGTCGTAAGTTGGTAGTTGTTGAAAGAAGGCCCAGTTTTCTATTTCCTGCTCTCTTATAGGGGGTAGCGGCTCCATATTTAAAGCCTTGCGACTGACATTGCTTTTATCGCGAATCGGGCAAATATCCACACACAGGGTACAGCCGGTGCAATCCTCCGGTGCCACCTGATAAATCATTGCCATGCCCTCGGCATAATCTTTACTGCGTGTCGGTGCATGTTTAAAACTGGGCGGTGCGTTTTGCAACTCAGCCAGAGGCACCACTTTGCTTCTTATCGCCCCGTGGGGACAAACCATGGGACATTTACCACACTGGGTGCAAAGCTGCTCATCGAGCACGGGAATTTCCAGCGCCAGATTGCGCTTTTCATAAGCGGCTGTGCCAAGGGGAAACGTACCATCGGCGGGTAACTGACTGACAGGAATAAGATCACCCCGCCCGGCAATAATTTCACCGGTCACCTGTTGAATAAATTCTGGCGCATTAAGTGGCACCGGTGACGGGATAACATAACTGGCCGTCACTGAATCAGGAATAGCCACCTGATAAAGACAGGCCAGGGTTTCATCAATTGCCTTAAAATTAAGTTCGACAATGCCTCGACCCTTTTTTCCGTAAGTCTTTTCTACAGCCTGTTTAATGGCAGCAATGGCCTGCTCTTTCGGCAGAATTCCCGATATGGCAAAAAAGCAGGTTTGCATCACCGTGTTAATGCGCTTGCCCATACCGGTACGCGCAGCGACGGCCAGGGCATCAATGACATGCAGGCTGATTTTCTTATCGATAATTTGGCTTTGCATTTTTTTCGGTAGGCTGTGCCAAACCTGCTCAGGTGGCTCAACCGAATTGAGTAAAAACACGGCTCCCTCGGCAGCCTTATCGAGCATATTGTAGCGCTCCAGAAATACCGGCTGATGGCAGCCGATAAAGTCGGCATCATTATCATCAATTAAATAGCTGGAGCGTATTGGCGTGCTGCCAAAGCGCAGGTGGGAGATAGTAACTGCTCCGGCCTTTTTTGAGTCATAAACAAAATAACCCTGGGCGTGTAGATCAGTACTTTCGCCAATAATTTTAATACTGTTTTTATTGGCACTCACCGTGCCATCGCTGCCCAGGCCGTAAAACAAAGCCTGGAAATTATGCCTGTGGGCATCAGTACGAAAATCCTGATCCCAATTCAAACTGGTATGACTAAGATCGTCGTGAATACCGATGGTAAAGGGTGTTTTTGGATGCGCTTGTTTAAGTTCGTCAAACACCGCTTTAATCATGCCGGGGGTAAATTCTTTCGACGACAAACCGTAGCGCCCACCACTGACTGTAGGCAACTTTACAAAGCGGCCATCACCGCGGCAAACATCCTGAGCGATAGCACTCAACACATCTTTATACAGGGGTTCACCATCAGCACCGGGTTCTTTGGTGCGGTCGAGCACTGCTATTTTTTGCGAGCTTTTGGGCAATGCGGCTACCAGAGCAACACCGTCAAAGGGTCGATACAAACGCACCTTGAGCAAACCGACCGACTCGCCCTGGCCAACGAGATAATCGACCGTCTCGTGTGCCGCCTCTGCCCCCGAGCCCATTAAGACGATGACTCGCTCGGCATTCGCAACGCCGACATAATCAAACAACGTGTATTGGCGGCCGGTTAGTTCCGCAAAGGTGTCCATGGTCTGCTGCACAATAGCTGGCGCTTTGTCGTAGTAGGGGTTTACTGCTTCGCGCGCCTGGAAATAGACGTCGGGATTTTGCGAGCTACCCCGTAGCACCGGACGCTCGGGGGAAAGCCCCCGCAAGCGGTGGGCATCGACGGCCTCTTCATCAAGCAAAGCGCGAACGGTTTGTTGGGGAATATTATTAATTTTGGCCACTTCGTGGGAGGTGCGAAAACCATCGAAGAAGTGCAGCATGGGTAGCCTTGCTTTGAGTGTGACCGCCTGAGCAATGAGGGCAAAATCCATCACCTCCTGTGGGCAGTTAGAGGCAAGCATGCCAAAACCCGTGGCACGGGCAGCCATCACATCGCTGTGATCGCCGAATATAGAAAGTGCCTGACAGGCCAGTGAACGCGCCGCAATATGAAACACCGTTGGCGTTAATTCACCGGCAATTTTGTACATATTGGGCAACATCAAAAGCAGTCCCTGGGAGGCGGTAAAAGTGGTCGCCATAGCGCCACTTTGCAAGGCACCATGAATAGCGCCAGCGGCACCCGCCTCACTTTGCATTTCAATAACCTCTGGCACCGCGCCCCAAAGGTTAACCTGCCCCTGCGACGACCACTCATCTGCCCACTCCCCCATCGGTGAAGCCGGCGTGATCGGATAAATGGCAATCACTTCATTACACAAGTGAGCAATAATGGCAGCGGCCTCGTTGCCGTCGATGGTGATTAATTCACTGACCGGTGTGTTAATGCTTTCAGCTTGTGTTTCACTATTCATGCTTCGCTACTCAGCAGCTTTACATCCATTGGACAAGATCCCCTGGCGGGCTTGATTGACTATTTTTATAATAGGCTTGAGCGGAAAAGCCTTAATTGATTCAAGTCACTTATAATCTCAGTGTCAATTAAATCAGGATGGGAATGAGCAAAAATAGTGGGACTGAAAAAATCCTCCTGGGCATTAGCGGCTGTCTACTGGGTGAGCCGGTGCGCTTCGACGGCGGGCATAAACGTAACGCTAATATTGTGCAAACACTGGGCCAATATTTTGAGTTTAAATCTTTCTGTCCAGAGATGGATATTGGCCTTGGTGTGCCGCGAGATACCCTCGGCTTAATCGAGAAAAAGGGTGAACAGCGCATAGTCTTTAATAAAGATACCAAGCACGACTTTACAATGGCCATCAATGAGAGTGTTGCCCGGCAAGCTCAGTGGCAAAAGGATATTTATGGCTACATACTAAAAAGCAGATCACCCAGCTGCGGCATACAAAATGTGGAACTGATTCAGCAAGGGACTATTAGTCTCAGGGGTGTTGGTGTTTATGCTGCGGGACTCATGCAGAGTTTTCCCAACCTGCCCGTAGAAAGTGAAGACCGATTAGAAAATATTGAACTGCGTAATAACTTTATCCGTCGAGTCTTTGTTTATCGGCGCTGGAAAACGCTGATAAATAAAAAGCATGGCCTCCGTAACGTACAGACCTTTCATCGGCAACATAGCTCGCTGCTAATGGCTAGCGATTCAGAGCGCTATAAACAATTGACGTATTGGCTTGAAAAACCTCTCGAGATTAAATCCGGCACTCTGGTTTCTGACTATGAAACAGCGTTGATGAGCCTATTAAAAACCCTAGCCACTCGAAAAAATAATACCCTTGTATTAAGACAGATAACTAAAAAACTAGCGCAACAACTTAACATTCAGGATAAAAACAAAATAGAAGAAGAAGTCCACAATTACAGTCGTGGGCTCGTATCATTCAACGTAGTCGCCGAACAAGTTCGTCGCTATCAGCAGAAATATGCAGGCACCCCGCTTGAACGAGACTGGTATATCAACCCGGATCCAGAAGAGCTGGCATTGATGTCGACCACGGCCCCTTAATTAAAACTTCTGTATTAAATCTACACGCATGTCACAACTTGTATTCGTTAATGATAGTACGCTACAAACACAGTCATAAAAAAAGCTTATCAACCAGTCAGTTAAATCGAGCAAAATCATAATAAATCACAAAGAGATCGATCATGGAAAATGAAGCAGGCTCTGCCCCTCTCTCCTTCACCGAAAGTGTCAATCATATGGCCGACCGAGCCTTTGAAGTACTCGATATTGACCCGGGTATCGCCGCTGCCATAAAGGCTTGTACTGCGACACTGGAAGTTAATTTCCCGGTAGAAATTAATGGTGAAATTGAGGTTTTTACCGGCTGGCGCTCTGTACACAGTAGCCATCGGCTACCTGCCAAGGGAGGTATTCGTTATGCGACCATTGTCGACCAGGATGAGGTGGAAGCTCTGGCAGCACTGATGACATACAAGTGTGCCATTGTCGATGTGCCCTTTGGCGGTTCAAAGGGCGGCCTACTGATAGACCCGACTAAATACAGCCGTGACGATATGCAAAAAATCACCCGGCGTTTTGCTCGAGAGTTGATACGCAAAGGATTCCTTAGCCCCGCGACCAACGTACCCGCCCCTGATATGGGCACCGGCGAACGCGAAATGGCCTGGATTGCTGACACCTACAAACACCTGCACCCGGAAGATGTTAACTACTCTGGCTGTGTGACGGGAAAACCTGTCGCCCATGGTGGTATTCGGGGTCGAGCCGAAGCAACGGGCCGCGGTGTCGTCTACGTAATGCGAGAGTTTTTCCGACACGATGATTGTGTCGCCGATGCTGGTTTTACGGGTGGGCTTGGCGGTAAGCGTGTGATTGTTCAAGGCCTGGGTAATGTTGGGTTTCACGCAGCGAAGTTACTCCAGGAAGAAGACGAGTGCCTGGTCACCGCTATTATTGAAAAAGATGGCGCTCTCGTTAACGAAGAAGGTCTTAATATTCAGGCCATCCGCGATTATATCATCGAGAATAAAACCATCATCGGTTACCCCAGTGCCCGCCACGTTGCCGATGGCAAAAGCATACTAGAGATGGACTGCGATATTTTGATTCCTGCCGCTATGGAGGGACAAATAACCCCTGAAAATGCCGAGCAAATAAAGGCTGCATTAATTGTTGAAGCCGCTAACGGCCCCATTACTTTTGAAGCTGACGAAATACTGCGAAAACGCGGCGTTGCGATTTTGCCCGATGCCTATGTTAATGCCGGCGGTGTAACGGTTTCCTATTTTGAGTGGGTACGTAATCTCGCCCATATCCGCTTTGGCCGCATGGAGAGGCGCTATGATGAAATGCGTGGCGGCCATATGCTCAGTGCTATTCAAAGCATGACGGAGCAACCTATTCCCGAATGGATACAAAAAGAGCTTGTACAGGGCGCCGACGAACTCGATCTTGTTCGTTCAGGGCTGGATGACACCATGCGCCTTTCATTCCAGCAAATAAAAGCGGTGATGGACAGCAATGATAAGGTTAACGACTATCGAACGGCATCCTATGTTGTCGCTATCGACAAAATATCTCGCTCCTACCTGGATATTGGCGTTTACTGAAAATTAGCGCCAAAACAAACACCACAGGTTTTCGCACTTTTTTGTTTTAGGGGGCTTTAAACCGTTGCCCATCCCCTCTATTATTCTTGTACATCGTGAACAAAAGAGCTTGCTATGCCTACTGAAACATCCGTATCCGGTTTACTGTGCAGACAGCTATTTGACCGAGACAGTTTTACTTATACCTATCTCATCGTCGACACTACTACAAACGAAGGCGCGCTGATTGATCCGGTAATGGAGCAATTTGATCGGGATTTACAATATATTGAAGAGCTTGGTATTGAACTGCTTTACGTGTTCGAAACCCATGCCCACGCCGATCACATTACCTCCGCCGGCTTGCTACGACAAAAAACCGGCGCAAAAATTGTCTTTAGCAAAGCAGCGGGTATCGAGGCCATCGATATTGCCCTGGAAAATGGCGATGAACTGAGGCTCGGCAACTACACCATTAAAGCCCTCGCCACCCCCGGGCACACCAGTGGCTGCATGAGTTACTACATTGATGGCAAAGTATTTACGGGTGACACCCTCTTGATTCGCGGCTGCGGTAGAACGGACTTTCAAGAGGGTGATGCCCAGATGCTATACGACAATGTCAGCAACAAATTATTCACCCTGCCCGACGATACGATTGTCTATCCCGCCCATGACTACAAGGGGCGAACCAGCTCCAGTATCGCTGAAGAAAAACGTTGGAACCCTCGACTCGGCGGCGGGCAAAACGCCAGTGATTTTATTGAAATTATGAATAATCTCAATCTGGATATGCCGAAGAAAATTAACGAAGCCGTACCCGCCAATGTCGGTGTCGGTGTCGATTACAATCCACGACGCTATGTGTACGAAGACTTCTCAATGAGTGATTTACACACCTCCTGGCAACAGCTCAGTGACAACGAGGTGATCATCGACAACAGGCGCGCCGAAGAATTTGCCGAGGGCCATGTGCCCGGCAGCCTCAACATTCCTCTGGGCAGTGAGAGCAGTCGTGCCGAAGCATTAAAGGCCTACGACAAGGTGTACATGTACTGCCGCTCTGGCCGTCGAGCACAGACAGCCCTGACAAACCTATCTCTTCTCGGCCTTAACAACATGGTTTGTGTCAGTCACACCGGTATGCCCAACTGGATTACAGCGGGCTATCCCGTCGAGCGATAAAGCACTGCTGGTTATGTAATCACTAGAAGCACACCTAAAAAAGTACAAAAAAAGGGCGCCCATAAGGCGCCCTTTTCGATCAGCTTTTATAAAATCAACACTTATGAAAAGTGTCTATTTACAAAGACGCCTTAACTTTTAGCGGCGTCTGTAGCACCCGCTTCTGCTTCCACTTTTTTCGCTTTCGCCTCAGCCTCTGGATCACCCAATAATTGCAGGCGGATATTATCTTCAATCTCATTGGCAATTTCAGGATGCTCGCGAAGATAGGTACAGGAATTGGCTTTACCCTGACCAATTTTATCGCCTTTGTAAGAATACCAGGCACCCGCCTTATCGACAAAACCACACTTAACGCCAAGGTCAATAATCTCACCCATACGATTGATACCAATGCCGTAGAGTATTTGAAATTCAGTCTGGCGAAATGGCGGTGCCACTTTGTTTTTGACCACTTTAACGCGAGTTTCATTACCGATAATTTCGTCACCATCTTTGACCGCGCCGATACGACGTATATCTAAACGCACAGAGGAATAAAACTTCAGGGCATTACCACCGGTGGTGGTTTCCGGGCTGCCAAACATCACGCCAATTTTCATACGAATCTGGTTGATAAAAATCACCAGACAGTTGGAGTTTTTAATGTTACCGGTCAATTTACGCAGAGCCTGAGACATCAAGCGCGCCTGTAAACCGACGTGGTGATCACCCATATCACCTTCAATTTCAGCCTTTGGTGTTAAGGCCGCGACCGAATCGATCACCAGTACATCAATAGCACCGGAGCGCACCAGCATATCCGTTACTTCGAGAGCTTGCTCACCCGTATCAGGCTGAGAGAGCATTAAGTCGTCAACATTGACGCCCAGCTTTTCAGCATAGCTTGGGTCGAGGGCGTGCTCCGCATCGATAAAGGCGCAAGTGCCGCCCAATTTTTGGGCCTCGGCAATAACAGATAAGGTCAAGGTGGTTTTACCCGACGATTCTGGGCCGTAAATTTCGACCACTCGACCTTGGGGTAAGCCGCCTATTCCTAGGGCAATATCAAGCCCCAGAGAGCCGGTAGAAATCTTGGGAATGGCGACGTGTTCTTTATCCCCCATACGCATTACGGTGCCCTTACCAAACTGTCGTTCAATTTGGCTCAGTGCCGCCTGTAGTGCTTTTTCTTTATTGGGATCCATCGACATCGGATTGTACCTCGCTCAACAAGTGTTATTTGCTATCTCTATTGACTAACTATGGCTGCCATCGTAACAGGGGCACGCCCCTCATCCAAGACAGTGAAGCCAGCTTAAAACAAAACAGAACAACTGTATAGCTATACAGTAAAAATATAATACCAGTGAATAGTTGACCATGTCATCAACAGGCGATAATTTAGGTGTGTAAGCACTCAAATGAAAACATGACACTTTAGAGCAGGAGCGAGTTAACCATGGGTAACGACGCCATAAGGCCTTTCAAAATAGCCATCAGTGATGAGGTTATCAACGATCTAAAACAACGGCTTGCCAATACTCGCTGGCCTGAAAGTGAGCCGGTAGATGATTGGTCTCAAGGCATTCCCCTGGCCTACACCCAGGAGGTCTGTGACTACTGGCTCAACACGTATGACTGGCGCGCACGGGAACAACTGCTTAACAAATACCCGCAGTTTATGACTGAGTTTAATGGACTCGACATCCATTTTATTCACGCGCGCTCACCTCACCCTGACGCGCGTCCACTGTTAATGACTCATGGTTGGCCCGGCTCTATTGTCGAATTCCAGAAAGTGATCGGCCCTTTAATTGACCCGGTGGCCCATGGTGGTGATGCTGGCGATGCCTTTCATGTCGTATGCCCCGCCCTGCCCGGTTTTGGCTTTTCAGGTAAACCAACGAGCATTGGTTGGGGTGTCGAAAAGATTGCCGAGACCTGGGATCAACTGATGAAAAGGCTCGGCTACGAACAGTATTTTGCTCAGGGTGGCGATTGGGGGGCCATCGTGACCGCAACGATAGGTATGCAGAATTTGGGCAATTGCCAGGGTATTCATTTGAATATGGTGATGGTCGAACCCGACCCCGCAACGATGGATGACCTCAGTGCTCTCGAGAAAAGCGCGCTAGCCGGTTTTCAGCACTATTACGATCACGACTCGGGCTATTCAAAACAACAAAGCACGCGACCACAAACTGTCGGCTATGGTTTGAGTGACTCGCCTGTAGGACAGATGGCCTGGATACTCGAAAAATACTGGGCCTGGATGGACTGCGATGGTCACCCAGAAAACGTGCTAACAAAAGACGAGCTACTGGATAACATAATGCTTTACTGGTGTAACACTAGTGCAGCCTCCTCCGCCCGTCTCTACTGGGAAAGCTTTAATGACTTGCCTCTTAATGAAATCACACTAGCAAGTGGCTGTAGCATATATCCGCATGAAATTTTTCGTGCATCACGTCGCTGGGCAGAACGGCGCTTTAAAAACCTCATCCACTGGAATGAGTTAGACAAGGGGGGGCACTTTGCGGCCTTTGAAGTGCCAGAGACCTTTGTTGAAGAGGTGCGCAACTGCTTTCGCACGCTGCGCTAAATACAAGTAGAGTCTGCTTTGATTTGGTTTCAGTAGGTTCTACTTTTTACTTCCCTTTTAAACAGCTCCTAAATAACCGCTGGTAGTAAGTGCGTTTGAGAAAATCGAGACAACTTGGTTTATCTAAATGGGCACCCTTCCCCTCGTTAAATTAACACGCTCTACTGATCAGGCTTAATCCTGTAAAAACCTAAACCACAAAAAAGCCCAGGCAATCTCTTACCCGGGCTTTTTATATCACTTAAAACGTGATCAGTAGGATTTAGGTAAACCCATCACGTGCTGTGCAATGTAGTTCAGCACCATTTCACTGTTGAGCGGTGCTGTTTTCAGCAGACGAGCAACCGGATAAAGATCGAAAATACCGTATTCCTTGGTGAAACCATTACCGCCAAAGCACTGTAACGAGGCATCAATGGCATGCATCGCCGCTTCTGCGCCCGAGTACTTGGACATATTCGCTTCTGCGCCACAGGGCTCACCGTTGTCAAACAGACTTGCCGCTTTAAGGGTCATCAGCGATGACATTTCAATTTCAGTTTTTGCCTTGGCCAAGGGGTGTTGCAGGGCCTGATACGCACCGATGGGGCCATTAAAAACCACTCGCTCATTGGCGTACTCAACCGCCCTCTCCATGGCGTAACGACCCAAACCGTTGGCCACGGCAGCAAGAATAATACGCTCGGGATTAAGGGATTCAAACAGAATATCAAAACCCTTGCCGACTTCGCCAAGCACGTCTTCCGGGCCAATATCCACATCGTCAAAAAACACTTGATACTGTAATTCGGGAATAGGAATACTGACGTCAATAGGCTGTACGGAAACACCAGGGGCTTTTCTGTCAACGATTAAAATTGTAAAGCCATCGGTCTTGCGATCAACCTCATCAAAAGCCTTATTACGGCTGACGACCAGCATGTAGTCGGACTCGCCGGCATCGGTGATAAAGGTTTTGGCACCATTTAATTTATAGCGACCATCACCCGTTTCTCTGATCATGGTGTTGGT
>MAAS01000005.1 GCA_002162755.1 Gammaproteobacteria bacterium 50_400_T64
GGGCGTGCTCACTCAAAAAGCCCTGGGCGGATTCTTTGAGCATGTTTTGCTCTTCATTCAGTACTAATGCCATTTGTCCTTACCCCTTTTGACCTAAACTTTTTGACCTAAACCCAGAATACGTTTACTGATGATATTGAGCTGAATTTCCGAAGTACCGCCCTCTATCGTATTACCCTTGGTACGCAGCCACTGGCTGGCGAGCAAACCGTTATCAAAGGCCTCGCCTTCCCAGGCCAAACCTGCCTGACCGTGGATGTCGGTGAGTAATTCGTAGCGCTGTTTATTCAATTCCGTACCGGCATATTTGAGCATTGACGAGGTTGCACCCGTGCCGGTGCCGGCCTTGGTTTCATCGTCGATACGCTCCTGGGTTAATTCAAAGGCGAGGATATCGATTTCCCACTGGGCAATTTCAGTACGCAAGGCTGTGTCAGCCAGCTGGCCGTTTTCTAAACCACCGGCCACGTCAATGGCGCGCTGGTGCAGGCTTTTTTCACTGGCAGCGGTATGGCCCATGTTGCCGATCATCGCCCGCTCGTGAGTGAGCAGGTAGGAGGCTAACTCCCAACCCTGATTTATATTGCCCACCAGCTGATCTTTTTCAACGCGTACATTGTCGAGAAAGGTTTCGCAAAATGGCGAGTTACCTGAAATTAGTTTAATGGGGCTAGTGCTAACGCCCGGCGTGGTCATATCAAACAAAACCAAACTGATACCCGCATGTTTTACCGCATCGGGATCGGTACGCACCAGGCAGAACATCCAGTCGGCGCGCTCGGCGTAAGACGTCCACACCTTTTGGCCGTTAACCAGAAAATGGTCATCCTTGTCTTCGCAACGAGTCTGCAGCCCCGCCAGGTCGGAGCCGAAGTTAGGCTCGCTATAACCCTGACACCACCAGATTTTGCCCTTCACAATATTGGGAATATGCTGGCGTTTCAGCTCTTCTGAGCCGTACTGTAAAAGCGCCGGGCCGATCATCGACAAACCCATGCTGAACAAGGGAACCCGTGCGTCAATGCGGTACATTTCTTCGCGGAGAATTTTGGTCTCTTCTTTACTGAGGCCACCGCCACCGTATTCCGCTGGCCAGTCGGGTGCCGTCCAGCCCCGCTCGGCCATCACTTCTAACCAGCGTTTCTGGTCTTCGTTAACAAACTTCCATTTCGTGCCACCCCAACAGCGATCGTCAAACTCCATCACTGGCAGACGCTGAGACGCAGGGCAATTGGCATCGAGCCACACCCGAGTTTTCGCCCTGAATTGTTCAAGATCAGACATGTTTAACCTCTTATTTTTTTTGAATAATCGTCTGTGTAGAAACCCTTTGGACACTCACAAGAGCGCGGATCTTCCTAACAGGGGCCTGCCTCTATAATTGGAAAAATGAACACCAGCCTCAGCGGCACTACAAAGTTCACGATCCTCCGTACTCGCTTTATTTTATATACGGTAAAAACGAGGCAAGCTATAACAACGAGTTACTATAGAGTAAGGGGCATAGGCGGTAAACAATGGTCGTTGACCAACAGGTATTACTCTAGTGCGCGCAGGGGCACGAAGGATTATTACGCGAATCATTGATGCCTGGGCAGTAAGCCACTGAGCTGGCGAGGCTCTCAATCAAAGTGTAGAGAATGTTCTTTGGTAGTCCATTCGCTTTTAGTGCCAGTCGCTCAATAAACAACCCTGCACTTTTCACCCACTTCCTGCCCTTACAAGACTTTAGATGCCGGTAACTTCCAGCTTCTTCCGACGCGTGCTCAGTACCGTTACGGATACAAAGACACAGCCGCTTTGACCCACCGACTCCCGCCAATATTCAATTTCCACATTAGCGGTGTCATTACTTACAGCCAGGTTTCCGAAATTAAGTAGAACGAGAGCGACTCACTTAATTCATTGCCATGGGGAAATATGCTTGTCAGGCAAGGCTCAAGACGCAATCGTCCGAACCCGACTAGCGATTTTCCAAACGGTTAAAGTCGAGTATTCCCGATGTTAACGGGTAGCGCTCACGATAGGCTCGGTGGAAAGTATCGCTGGTATTCCAAAAGTCACTATCTGTTCGTCTCACACCGTAAATATCAAGTAAGCGTCGATAATCATTTTGCGACTCAAGACTGCCGATTGCGCCAACAAAATCAGCCACCTCACTGGCACTAACCTCGAAAAAAACATTCGGATAAGCACCGATAAACCCAGGAATAACCGACAAGGTATCGCCTTCAGGCAGCCGGTTTTCCTGCTCTTTAAACATTGACGTCATACTTGAATAAGCGCGGTTAACGACAAGGGTCACGTATTCTTCACCTGTCGCATTACTGATTTTCACAAAGGCAGTTTCGGGCATAAGGCTGGCCGTTTTACCTTTAAGTAAATGCAGGCGCTCTAAGGCCTCTCGCAAAGAAGCCGGTCGGATGGCTGTCATTTTATGTTCTGTCGGCAAGACCTTTTTCAGCCGTTGGGCCAGTAGGTCGAACAGCTCCTGCTTTTCATCATCACTTTGATAATCAATCGCCGGCGTTGATTTTTTCTCGAAAATAGGCAGCGTCAGGTAATCACGGACTTCCTCAGCACCCACCCCCTGATACCAAAGTTCCCGCTCCCTGACTCGGGCAGCTTTGGGTAACAATTGTAAAAAGTTCGTTTCCGCCTCCATACGCATAAAATCCATATACAGCCGTGTCAGCAACTGGTGCCCTGCATTGCCAAAAACATCGTAACCCGCTACCAACAAGTAGTGAATGCGCTCAAGTAAACCGTAACCAATAAGCCATGCCGTTTTGGGTGTCTGGCCAACCAAACCCTTTTCAACGGTCGCACTGTCAAAATGCCTCAAAACTGTCAGGGCAGCATTATCATTAATACCACCGCCATCCCAAATAAGATTTAGGCTAATGGCATCCGCTGGTATATGCGCCGCGAGGTAGGCATCTTGGTCCTCCATGAATTTCTGCTGCTGTTTTTTATAGGTTTTCCAATGATTAAACGGCCAATAAATATCAACTTGACTCGCGGGAAGCTCCAGACGTCCTTCCCGTTGAGCCATAAAATCGTCAACAATTTCCAGGCGCGCTGGATTGGAGTTCATGAAAAACACCCAAAAATTATCCTGGATAACATTCAGCGCCACCTGCCCACGACACACGGTACCCTTAATAAAAGCCATGATGGTAAATTGAGCTTCATCAAGCAAAAACTGATAACGCGAATGAACGGGCATTTCATCAAAGGTAATAAAAGGATTAGACGCAGACTCAGCCCCATAAGATGGCAAACTTGTCACTTCATAGGGCGCATCAACAAACAAGGTTTGCCAGCGCTGCATGCGCTGCTCATCAAGACGGTAGGGCATATGTGTTTTTGTGACAATGCTATGAAGCACCGGCTGAATACGATAGTACACACGCTCAACCTCGGGGTCATCGTAAGGTCGGCGCGTAGCGATAAGTTGTATCGGTTCACCGGGTGGCGTTGCAGAACGCACCAGGGAAAAATACTTTCGATTATCCAATTCTGGAAAATATAAATGGGCAAAATACAGATGTTCAAAAATATAACGGCTGGTCAATTGTACCTTTAGCGAGTCGCCATTTAAAAAACCTTCCCAACGCTTAATTTGCGCAATGTATTGCGGTAATAAGGCTGGGCGAAGGGTATAAATCGCGCCCTGTTCAAGCCATTGCTTTAACACCCTCTGCTCATTTTCAGGCAAACCTGGCAGTGCATAGGGCATACCCCACAACGGATGCTTGCGGGCAAACGTGGAGAAGGTTTCGTCTCTAGCGCAGGATTGCTTAGGCGACAGTGACAAATCGAAACTACCCGGTAATTGCTTCCCTTCGGGCAAGGGGTTTTTTTCTTTTAAGGCCAGCATGCGATACATAACCCCAGCCTCTCGGTTGGCCTCGACGCTATCGGCTCGTTCATTAAGTACCGAATAAAAACCTTTCTCTCGCCATTCAGCTGTCGAGTGAGCATCCTCGAAAATACGTGTCGGCGCTGCTGCTTTAAAACGCGTTGCGTAAACCCTATCGCTGGTAGCTCCTCGATCAAGGCCTTCAATAGAGCTTATTTTTAACTGGCAAGACGCGTCGTAACAGCCGTGGCAAACAACGCAGCGTTTATCAAGAACCGGCTTCACCTCGGACCAATAATCGATGGCACCCGGCGGTAATACCTCGACGGCACGCTCTTTGACTTGATTTTTACCGTAATGTTTTTCAAATTGCATGGTGCCAATGGCCGTACAGCCACTGAGTAAAACAACGATAAGTAACCAGTATTTTTTATTACTCACACCCACCTGTCCGTCTCCAAGTTACCTGTTAACAAATAGCACCGCGAGTATAAATGTTTGCTGGCTAAAACACCCATCGGCAAACGCATCATAGCGACTTGAATATACCGCCCACCCTACTTATGATTAGCCCATGAGCCGCTCAAAAAGCCTCTTCCTTATTCTTGCGATCGCGCTGCTTTCTTCCTGTGCAAGCAGGCTAGAGCCCATTCAACTATCTGCCGAGCATGCCAGCCATGGTCAACCAGGCACCCATCCAGCTCGGCAGTGAAATCATTGCGCTCATAGAAAATGCTAAAAGCGATATCTGGATTATCTCAGCCTATTTAATACCGACATCCCCGTTTGAGCGCGCTATTGAGGAGGCGGAAAATCGCGGTGTTGAGGTACATATTTTAACGAACTCTATTCGTTCCAATAATCATATTAATTCACATAGTGCTTATCGAAAACATATTCACAGACTGTTGACGCACGGGGCTGATTTACACGAAGTTCGTATTGATGCCAAAGATAGAGGCCGCTATATGCAAAAACCTCTGGATACTAAAACCCTATCCTTACACACTAAAGTCATAATTGTTGATCAAAATATAATTTTTATTGGCAGCGCTAATTTCGACCCCCGCTCACTGAGAATTAATACAGAAATGGGTTTAGTCATTAATAGTGAAGCGCTTAACCAAAAACGAAGGGACGCTATTGCGCAGGACTTTCTACCGCGCAATGCCTGGCATCTCCGACTTATAAATAAAGGTCAGGTAGAGTGGGTTTCCGACAAGCACACACTAAAGCACCAGCCTGCCCAGGGTTTTATGCAAAATATTGAAGACTGGTTTTTTGCTCATCTACCCATCGAAAATGAAATGTAACGCTGTAAAACACACCTTAACTAAAATAATTCGACCCTAAAGGTAAACGACCGTGACAAGTCATCAAGTAAAGAGCTGGTTTGCATCAGCAATATTCGTCGTGCTTACCAACTACGCACCGGCATCGAAATCACAGCCCATAACCGCAAATAACAACCCAGACACGACGCCTGCTCTCATACATAAATCAACTGCACCCACGCTAGAAAATATCGGCAACGGGACTTTCTTTAACATTTACCCGCAGCCAATCACACTGAATAAAGGGTACTGGGAAGGCGAGCCTTATCTTGCCGGTGGCGCTTCTCGGCCATCAGCCGGGCTAGTGAACAATGCTTACCTGAGTGGCGACCTCGACAAAGACGGCATAGAAGAGGCCGTCGTGCTGCTCTGGCAAAGCACAGGTGGTTCTGGAAACTTTATCTATCTCACCGTATTCACAGAACTTGATGGAGAGGCCAGCAATACATCGGTTGCGGCCATTGGCGATCGCGTACAAATACGCTCCGCACGCATTGATGACCAGCAGATAATTCTCGATGTCGTACAACAGGGCCCGAACGATGCAGCCTGCTGCCCATCAGAAAAAGCCAGCCGCAACTGGTCGTTGATCGACGGTGAATTACAGGAAGGAAGTCCAGAGATTGAGGGTCTATTGAGCCTTACCGATATCGCCAACAGGTCGTGGCAACTTGTGCAGTTCAATCGCAACGAGCCCCTGCCTGAATCAGTGCAGGTCACCCTGCTAATAGAGGGCAATCGTATAGCAGGAAAAGGGCCGTGCAATCGATACTTTGCCGGGGTCGAAGCGGGCGATAGCGCTGGCGAACTATCGGTTGGGCAAGCAGGTGCCACAAGGATGGCGTGTCCCGCGCCCTTAATGCCCCTTGAGCAAAAATACCTCAGATTACTTTCAGGTGTTACACGTTACAGCTTTATGATGGGCAACCTGGCTCTCGCATGGCAGTCTGAAAACGAATACGGCACCATGATTTTTAAATTAGCGCCCAGGAAATCAGGCGACTGAAACCTCAACCCGATCCACCTTTTGAAAGCCCCGTGGCAACTTATTACCCCGCCGGCCGCGCTCACCAATGTAGTGCTGTAAATCCGCAAGCTTCAGATTGTGATGACGTTTACCCGAGTAAATAACCAGGCTCTGACCCTCAGCCACCACAGCAATGGTGAGCATAAACTCCTCTCGCGCCTGCAATCGTGATGTCGGGATATTAATAATGCGATTACCCTTGCCTCTCGCTAACTCAGGCAATTCTGAAAGTGGGAACGCGAGCATTCTGCCCTCATTACTGATGGCAACCACCAACGCCGCTTCGACGTTAACATTGGCAATGGGCGGTAATATTTGCCCGCCTTTGGGAATGCTAATCAGCGCTTTTCCCGAGCGGTTTTTGGTGTAGAGGTCAGCCATTTTGGCGACAAAACCGTAGCCCGCATCGGTGGCCAATAAGACTTTCTGCTCATCGTCACCCATCAACAGACCACAAAATGTCGCTCCGGACGGTGCATTTAAACGGCCAGTAGCCGGCTCGCCCTGCCCCCGTGCCGATGGCAGTGTGTGTGCGGCCAGGGCATAACTACGCCCGGTAGAATCGAGCAGTATCGCCTGTTGGTTACTGCGGCCCTGCACGGCGGCAAAGAAAGCATCACCCGCTTTGTAATTGAGGCTCGCGCCATCGACTTCGTGGCCTTTGGCAGCACGAATCCAGCCTTTTTCGGAGAGCACGACAGTGATCGGGTCAGCACTGAGCAGATCCATTTCATTGTAGGCCTGAGCTTCGCTGCGCTGTACCAGCAGTGAACGGCGCTCATCACCAAACTCTTCCGCAATCGCTTCAAGCTCTTTGCGCACTAAGGTTTTTAATCGCCGGTCTGAACCGAGAATCAATTCCAGGGCCTTGCGCTCGGTACTCAGCTCATCCTGCTCGGCGCGGATTTTAAATTCTTCTAGCTTCGCCAGTTGCCGCAGGCGTAAATTGAGAATCGCTTCGGCCTGAATGTCCGTTAAGTCATAACGCACCATCAGCTCATGTTTCGGGTCATCCTCATGGCGAATAATGGCGATGACTTCATCAATATTCAGGAAGGCCGCGAGCAGGCCATCGAGAATATGCAGGCGAGCCAGTACGCGCTCAAGGCGATATTCGAGACGGCGGCGCACGGTGGCAAATCGAAACGTCAACCACTCACCAAGAATGACATTCAACGGCTTAACACTGGGCAGGCCGTTCATGCCGATCATATTCAAATTGACCCGGTAATTGCGCTGCAAGTCGGTGGTGGCAAACAGGTGATTCATCAAGGCCTCGAGATCGACCCGATTGGAGCGCGGCACAATGACCAGCCGCGTAGGGCATTCGTAGTCAGACTCATCCCGTAAGTCAGCCACCATCGGCAATTTTTTCGCCATCATTTGCGCGGCAATTTGTTCAAGTATTTTTGCTGGCGAGGCCTGATGAGGTAGCGCCGTGATAACAATATCACCGTCTTCTTTCTGCCAGACACCGCGCATACGCACCGAACCGCGACCTGTTTTATAAACGCCCAACAACTCTTGTGGGGTCGAAATAATTTCCGCCTCGGTAGGGTAGTCGGGGCCGGGTATAAACGCGAATAAGTCTTCGACTGTCGCTTTGGGGTGTTCGAGTAAATGTACCGTGGCGCTAATAATTTCGCGTAAATTGTGGGGCGGAATATCGGTAGCCATGCCGACGGCGATGCCGGTGGTGCCGTTCAACAGTACGTGGGGCACCTGGGCGGGTAGCACCTGGGGTTCATCCAGCGAGCCATCAAAATTGGGCTGCCATTCGACCGTACCCTGACCCAATTCACCCAACAGCAAATCGGAAAACTGCGCGAGGCGGGATTCGGTGTAACGCATCGCCGCAAACGATTTGGGATCGTCCGGCGAGCCCCAGTTGCCCTGCCCATCAACCAGTGGGTAACGATAAGAAAAAGGCTGAGCCATCAGCACCATGGCTTCATACGAGGCGCTATCACCGTGGGGGTGGAATTTACCAATGACATCGCCCACCGTACGCGCTGACTTTTTATGCTTGGCGGTGGAACGCAAACCTAGCTCGCTCATGGCGTAAATAATGCGTCGCTGCACCGGCTTGAGACCATCGCTGATATGGGGCAGCGCGCGGTCGAGGATCACGTACATGGAGTAATCGAGATAGGCTTTTTCGGCGTACTCGCTGACTGGGCGGCTTTCCGCCGAGTCGATATCAATTACTGTATCTGTCATAAAAAACGTCTTTATCGAATTTGTTTAAGTGAAGTTAACGGCAGGGGATCAAGCCGTTTCAGCAAGGTCGCCCTTTTCTTCCAGCCAGGCTTTACGATCCGCCGCGCGCTTTTTAGCCAGTAGCATGTCGAACAGCTCGCTGGTGTTATCACCTTCGTCAATCGTCAAACGTACGAGACGGCGAGTGTCCGGGTCCATCGTCGTTTCACGCAGCTGTATAGGGTTCATTTCACCCAGGCCCTTAAAGCGTGTCACCTGTATTTTACCGCTCAGTTTTTCCGCTTCAATACGGTCGAGCACGCTCTGCTTTTCCTGCTCGTCGAGGGCGTAAAACACGGCTTTGCCGACATCGATGCGGAACAGCGGGGGCATTGCCACATAGACATGACCGGCTGCGACGAGGGGGCGAAAGTGTCGGACAAACAAGGCACAAATTAAGGTGGCGATGTGAGCACCGTCGGAGTCAGCATCGGCGAGGATACAGACCTTGTGATAACGCAGGGCACTGAGGTCATTGCTGTCGGGGTCGAGGCCGATGGCCACGGAGATATCGTGTACTTCTTGCGAGGCGAGAATTTGCTGGCTATCGACTTCCCAGGTATTCAGGATTTTACCGCGCAGAGGCATGATGGCCTGAAACTCACGACTACGCGCCTGCTTGGCTGAACCGCCCGCGGAGTCGCCCTCCACCAAAAATAGTTCGGAACGTTCTGGCTCAGCACTGGAGCAATCCGCCAGCTTGCCCGGTAATGCGGGGCCGGAGGTGACCTTTTTACGCGCCACTTTTTTACTCAAGCGCATGCGCCGCTGAGCATTAGCAATGCATAACTCGGCCAGCTTCTCGGCTTCTTCGGTGTGCTGGTTAAGCCATAGACTAAAGGCGTCTTTCACCACCCCTGAAATAAACGCAGCGGCTTCTCGGGACGACAGGCGCTCTTTGGTCTGCCCAGAGAACTGGGGGTCACGCAGTTTCGACGAGAGTACAAAACAGCACTTATCCCAGATGTCATCGGGGGCCAGTTTTACACCGCGTGGCAAGAGATTGCGGAATTCACAAAACTCCCGCGTTGCTTCTAACAAGCCGGTGCGAAAGCCGTTGACGTGGGTGCCGCCCTGGGCGGTGGGGATTAAATTGACGTAACTTTCCTGGGTGATTTCACCGCCCTCGGGCAACCACTGCACGGCCCAATCGACTGCTGCGGCAGCTGCGCTGAGACTGCCGGTAAAGGGTTCGGCGGGTAGCACCTCCCAACCTTTGGTCGCCGTCAGCAGGTAGTCCGATAAACCTTCTTCGTAGAGCCAGGTTTCGCTTTCACCCGAGGCTTCGTCTTTAAACTGTACTTCAAGCCCGGCGCACAAAACGGCCTTGGCGCGCAGCACGTGTTTCAGCCGGGGCAGGGAGTATTTAATGCTGTCGAAGTATTTGCCATCGGCTTTGAATTTTATCTCGGTGCCGGTATTACGCTTACCGCAGGTGTCGATAACGTCAAGCTCGGAGGCTTTTTCACCATTGACAAACGTCATGCGGTGAATCTTGGCATCGCGGCGAATTGTGACCTGCAATTCTAACGACAGGGCGTTCACCACCGATACGCCCACGCCGTGTAGCCCGCCGGAAAATTCATAGCTGTCGCCGGAGAATTTACCCCCGGCGTGCAGAGTGGAGAGAATCACTTCAACCCCCGGCAAGCCCTGCTCAGGATGAATATCAACCGGCATACCCCTGCCGTCATCGCCCACGGTAATGGCACCGTCTTTGTGCAAAATAACGTAAATTTTACGGGCGAAACCCGCCAGCGCTTCATCGACACTATTGTCGATCACTTCCTGGGCGAGGTGGTTGGGCCGCGTGGTATCGGTGTACATGCCCGGGCGCTTGCGTACGGGGTCGAGGCCGGTCAGTACCTCAATCGAATCTGCGTTGTAATCACTCATAGTTGGATATCGGACCTTTTAACGGCTAGTCGCATGTTGAATTTATGCGGCTTCATGGGTAAGAAATTGAACAATGGCAGGCAGGTGGTTTTCAAAACCAACAAAGCCATGATCGCCACCGGATTCGATGACAAGCTGGCAATCGGCATATTTCTCTTCTGCCAGTCGATAGTCGAGCACTTCGTCGTCGGTTTGTAGTAGTACCAATAAATTGGCAGGTTCTGTCACAGGGTCGACATCAAAGCTCTGCAATTGGTCGAGATGCTCTTGCTCGATACGATGGACTTCGCCCGTGTGATAGTTGGCCTGATCGCCGAGTAAATACTCACGGCCCAACCAGGGCCGTACCGCCGGATTAATCAACACCGCACGAGAATGATATTTGGCCGCCAGACAGGTCGCGTAAAAACCACCCATGGAGCTACCGGCAAAATAGAGCGTGCCGGACAGGTCGGCAATCACCGCTTCCAGCTGCGCCATGGCAACAGCGGGAAAGGGGCTCAAGAAGGGACAAATAAAGTCGATGTCGGGATGATTTTCCGCTAACCAGGCACTCGTTTGCCGAGCTTTGTCGGAATCTGGCGAACTATTGAAACCATGGATATATACGAGAGAGGCCACAATCTTGCTTCGCCTAGAAGAAAGGCGTGATTATAGCGTTTGCCCGGCAACAATAAAGAGAGTGCTGATAATAGAAGTTCTGGTGCAGTCAGGGGAGTTGAAAGAAAGACGCCCTTTTAAAACAAACAATAAACCAGCGCCATGCTCTATCACTACGAACTATAGTTAATAGCCAGCAAGCCCGTGGTCCACTTTGTGCTCAATATCAGAGAGGTAGCGCACCCCCGTTAAGAGCTGACCATCGGGGTGCAGGTCGATCCAGCGATAACCCGGCATGCCGTCACTCATAGCAAAATCATCACTACTGGCCGCAAACTGGAAGCAGGTCGACGGCGTTGTATAAACATCACACCCCGCCCATTGAATCGATAGCTCCTGATGCACATGTCCAGTAAATAATGCTTTAACATTACCCGCCGCCCGAACAATGCCCTCAAAGTCATCCGCATTGGCAATGCGCTGTTTATCGAGCCATTCACAGCCAACTGGCATTGGCGGGTGATGCATAAAAATCACAAAGGGGGATTCTGGCTCGGCACGCAAGCTTTGCTCAAGAAACATCAGTTCTTCATCAACCAGCCGACCGCCAACCTGCCCTGGTATTGCCGTATTCAAGGACAGTACTCGCCAGGCACCCAATTCCAGCAGTGGCCAATAGGGCGAGGAAATAAAGCCGCTCTGCATCACCGCAAAATCGTCGTGATTACCCGGCAACCAAGCATAGGGAATTTCAAAGAACTGGGCTTGTTCAGAAAACAAGCGATACGCACTGTGCTTACCCTCTGCCGCCACATCGCCAGTCACCATCATCATGTCGGCAAAATCACGGCGTGCGGTAATATCAGCAAGCACTTTACTGAAGCTGTCGTAAGTACAGATACCCGCTAAACGATGGTCGCGTGTTTCGCCGATATGTAAATCGGTAATCTGTACCAGATGGCGCACACCCCGTGAAATCATCGGCTCGCCTCTTCTCTATAAGTGTCGGCGGGATACGTGTTGGTGGGATAAATGCGGGCGGGGACACGTTGAACAGGGGGGAACTGGCTTGCAAAATACGCGTTTAAATCATCACTCGCAGGTCGCATCAAGTATTGGCACTGTCTCACCCACGGCATAGCCATGTTGACGGCAGAGTACCAGCAATTCTTCGAGAAAATCATTCCACTGACGCTTTTCATCAGGCTGAAACATGTGTTGATTTGGATAAGCATTTTTAGGTCGCACACCACGATTACTACCATTGGTAATTACTTCAGCTATTTGCGCGTCATGATACAAGCGCACTGTCAGCATTGGCGGCTTGAACCAGCGAACTGTGACTGATTTATCAGTCCTTTCCGACCGAGTGTCACGAGTCTCTCTAGTACTACCCTGCTTCTGACTAATAGACAACAGAGTGGTATAGGAAGTTCGCTCCAGAACCCCTAATACAACTTCAACATCATCACCCGGTGACAAACCAATACGCCGCTCATCTTCGCTATGCAGGTCGGGAAACAAACCCAGCAGGCGAAAATAATTGGCCTCACAGCAAGCCATAAATCCTTTTAAATCAACTCGATAACGCAAGCTTGACCTCTATTAAAATTCAACACCAATGCACGTAATTACTGACCGGGAAAACATCCCGCACCGCTTTAACTGTATTCTGTCAGCAAGTTGTCGCGGTTAAGTTGCAACCACTGTAAACAAATAATACTCGCCGCATTATTACATTGCCCTGCAGCCAGGGCATCCATTGCTTCTTGCTCGCTCATCACGTGCAGCAGGATATCTTCATTTTCACTCGCCAGACCAAAGTGACCGCCCTTGTCACGCAAATCAACCAAACCACAGAATAGCTCCACACACTCATTCGTGCCGCCAGGGCTAACCAAATACTCACAAATAGGTAGCAGTTTGACCCGGTCAATACCCGCCTCTTCTATCAGCTCCCGGTTCGCCACATCTGTAGAGGTTTCCCCCGGCTCAACAATACCGGCAACCACTTCAAGCTGCCACGGCCCCTCTGGCAGACCGATGGCCCCAACCCGAAACTGCTCAATCATGCCAACCAGCTTTCGTTCGGGGTCATAAAGCAGAACACCCACCGCCCGTCCACGGACAAAAAGCTCACGGGTAAACTCCCGGCTCCAGCCGCCCTCAAACAAACGGTGACGCAAATGCAGCTTTTCCATCGAAAAAAAGCCTTTGTAAACGACTTCACGAGAAAGCAGCTCGACATCTTCAGCGTCCAACGATTTGAGATCCACCATCCTTCTATCAGCTCCTTTAATACGGCAGGTAATTTAGCAACCATTATAGGCAAGCATACTGTATCAACAAAATTGTATGTATTGAGGGTACGCAGTCGTTTCTATCTGCTAGACTAGTGCGCTATCAATTAACGACTTAATAATATCCATAGAAATAGGACAAGTTCATGTCAAAGCTGATATCAAAAACACTGGGCGGCCTACTGCTAACGGCAAGCTGTGTAGCCCCGCTACAGGCAGAAACACTGGCTGAAATCTATCAACTGGCACTGAACAACGATGCGCAGTTACGCGCCGCCCACGCAGCTTTTAAAGCAGGCAAACAGTCCATCCCCCTTGCTCGCGCTGGATTACTACCCACCATTACCGGCAGCATAGAGCTGACTGATGGTGATGGCGACTCTAGCTCCTTCCGTACCCTCAACTTCCCTGGCCAGACTTTTGACGCAGGCGCGGCAGGTAATCGAGATAACGAAACTGAATTCTACTCACTCACTCTGACTCAGCCACTGTTTGACATGCCAGCCTGGTTCACCTTTAAACAGGGCTTTGACCTCGACCAACAAGCCAATGCAGATCTCGCGGCAGAGCAGCAAGCGTTAATTGTACGCGTTGCCGTTGCTTACACTGAGGTGTTGCGTACCAGTGAAAACTTAATCACCGCCAAAGCTGAGCAGCGCGCCATCGGCCGTCAGCTCGAACAAACCAAAGAGCGCTTTGACGTCGGCCTGCTGCCGATCACCGATGTCCACGAAGCCCAAGCTGCTTACGATGCCGCCCGCGTTAATACGCTGGAATCTGAAGGCGCACTGGATATCGCCTTTGAAGCGCTGGAAGTAATGACGGGGCAGCCCCACTCCGTACTGGCCGGGCTCGCCGCAGAGTTCCCCATACAACCAACCGAGCCGGTTGACCGGGAAGCCTGGGTGAAATTTGCCCAGGACAACAACTTCGCTCTGGCTGCTGCTCGCCTGGGTGTGCAGGCTGCCGAAAAGAACGCCAAAGCCAAACGCGCAGAGCATCTGCCTCGGGTATCGGCAAAGCTCAGTTACTCTAATTATCACGAGGACGGTTCTTTTAATGTTGATGGCGTTGGCAACCAGCCCTTTTCTCAGGATGATGAACCGCTGGTCTTTTCGGTACGTATGGATGCACCGCTCTACTCCGGCGGGTTTGTCAGCGCCGAGCGTAAAATAGCGCAGCAAGAGTTTATTCAGGCTCAGGAAAACCTCCTGTATACCAAGCGCAGTACCACTCAGCAGGCCCGCTCACAGCACTTAAAAGTACACACCAACGGTGCTCGTGTTGAAGCCAGAAGCCTGGGTATTGTTTCCGCCAAAAGCGCCCTTGAGGCCACGCAGGCCGGTTACGATGTAGGCACACGTAACATCGTTGACCTGCTGATTTCACAGCGTCTCCTGTACCGGGCCCAGCGTGACTACGCTAATGCCCGCTACGACTATATTTTGAGCATGCTCAACCTTAAAGAAGTTGCTGGCCTACTTAGCCCCGACGACATCAACAAGCTCAACGCCTGGATGAAACCTGAGCTGGTGGTGGGCAAATCTGACTCTCGAACAAAGCTATAAGCCTGTTCAATGCACCGCGGTTGGCTTCGGTCACCGCGAGTGCAGCACTGGACATCCGCTGATACCGCTCGGGATCAGCCAACAAAGTCACTACCTGCTCAGCCAATTCTGTAGCACTTGCACAAATCGCTAGCCCTCCCGCCTCACTCAGCAAGCGACTCACCTCGGTAAAATTAAACACATGCGGGCCGCTTAACACCGGTACACCCCAGGCCGCAGGCTCGATCAAGTTGTGCCCACCCACATCAACGAGACTACCGCCGACAAAGGTGATGTCACTAGCCCCACAGAAACTCAGCAGCTCACCCATCGTGTCGCCCAATACGACCTGAATCTTGCTTTCTAACGCACTCATTCCCTGCGCCAGACCCTCACTGCGCCGCCGCATGCAATAGCCCGCGTCACTGCACAGAGCAGCGACCTCATCAAAACGCTCAGGATGGCGCGGCACCAATACCAGCAGAACATCGGGGCGATGCGCTAGCACCTGACGAAAGGCATCGAGAATGATTTCGTCTTCACCCCGATGCGTACTCGCCGCCAGCCACACGGGCCGGTTATCAGCGCCCTGCCACTGCCGCTTTATCGTCGCCGCTTTTTGCCGAAGCGTGTCGTCGAGCTGCAAATCGAATTTAATATTACCGGTGACCTCAAGTGCGTCATCATCAACACCCAACTGTAAAAACCGTTCACCATCATCCTTTGTTTGCGCCGCAACGACGGCCAACTCACCCAGCATCAGGCCTGCCAGAGCACTCACCTTTGCATATCCGGCTGCCGATTTTGCTGACAGGCGAGCATTGGCCAGCACCACCGGAATAGCGCGACGGTGGCAGGCGTGAATCAAGTTGGGCCACAACTCCGTTTCCATAATTACCAACAGGACTGGATGGGTACGGCCCAGAAATCGTGCGATAGCATCCGGCAAATCATAGGGGGCGTAACAGTGTTCAACGCTATCGCCAAAGATCTTTTTCACCTGTTCAGACCCGGTCGGCGTCATTGTCGTCACCAGCAAAGTCGACTCTGGGTATTGTTGCTGTAAACGACGAATCATTGGTGCAGCGGCGATGGTTTCACCCACCGAAACAGCATGCACCCAAATCACTTGCCGGGCCTCCGCGAGTCTAGCGACAAAACCAAAGCGCTCTGCCCAGCGCTGACGATAGGCCGGCGCACGACTACCGCGCCAAAGCAGGCGCAACAAAATCAGGGGTAAACAGAAATAAATAAGCAGGGTGTACAGTAATCGTGCCAAGTGGTGCCTCCAGATTGAGGCAGCATACCGAGGCCGGTGGATAGCCGCAAAAGGTTTCGCGCAAAGCGCTATAATCCCCGAAAGCACAAACCCTCAGGAAACGAATGCCAGCAAGTTCTGACACAACTAACACCCGCGATAAGGTTCAAACAGACATCACCATTATCGGCGGCGGCATTGCCGGGCTTTGGCTGCTCCACCGCCTCTGCAATGCGGGTTATAACGCCATATTGCTGGAAAGCAAGGCGCTCGGTAGCGACCAGAGTGTCGCCAGTCAGGGCATGATTCATGGCGGCATTAAATACACCCTCAGCGGGCTGCTGACCGGCGCCTCAGAGGCCATTGCCGATATGCCGGGCTACTGGCGCAAATGCCTGCAGGGCGAAGGCGAAATTGATCTGCGCGGCTGCAAACTCCTCAGCGATCATTTCTATTTATGGTCTAGCGCCAAAACCACTTCGCGTTTAAGTACTTTTTTTGCCAGTAAAGCCACCCGCGGTCGCGCCGATAAAGTCAGCGGCAAACAGCTTCCCCCGCTTTTACAGTCTCCCGAATTTAGCGGTTCGGTGTACAAGCTAGTGGACATGGTGCTGGACGTGCCCTCCCTCGTACGCCAGCTTGCCGAGCCGCTACAGTCACGTATCTTCCAGGTCGACTGGCAAACAGCAGAATTCCAACGCCAGCCCGATGGTTGCCACGCCATAGAGATCGTCAGCGGTGAGAAAAGTCTACTACTCAACAGCTCGGCCATAGTGCTCACTGCCGGGCGGGGCAATGGCGATCTACTTAAGCAACTCGGTGCCTCCAGCCCGACAATGCAAACCCGCCCCCTGCAGCAGGTGCTGGTTAAACACCGCCATCCCCAGCGTTTTTTTGGCCATTGCCTCGGTGCTGAAACAACCCCTCGAGTCACCATTTCAAGTCATTCCTGTGACGACGGCAGCCAGGTGTGGTACCTCGGTGGCAGCCTCGCAGAAAAAGGGGCTAGCCAAAGCAGCGATGAATTAATCCGCTGCGCCCAGCATGAACTTGCTGAATTACTGCCCTGGGTCGACCTCAGCGAGGCCCAGTGGGCAACACTACCCGTCGAGCGGGCCGAGCCTCTGCAGCGCAATTTTGCCCGCCCCGACCAGGCCTACGCTGACTGGGCTGGCAACTGCAAAAACGTTATCGCCGCCTGGCCCACCAAGCTCACGCTAGCACCCAACTTAAGCACACAAATCGTCGATCTGCTGACCCAAAAAGGTATCAAGCCCCTCTATTCTGCGCTGCCAAACCTACCGCTAAAAACACCGGACATAGCGCCGCCGCCTTGGCAAACCCTCTTTGGAGGTGAGTAATGCTGCCCAAACGCCCCCTTGGCCAAACAGGAATGGAAGTCAGCCTTCTCGGTTTGGGCACGGTCAAACTCGGTAGAAATCAGGGCGTTAAATATCCACAAAGTTTCAAAATCCCCGACGATAAAGAAGCTGCCACACTGATTGCTCTGGCGAAAGACAACGGCATTAACCTGATCGACACCGCACCCGCCTACGGCAACAGCGAACAGCGCCTTGGCAAACTACTGGCAGGGCAGCGACAAAACTGGTTGATTTGCACCAAGGTGGGCGAGGAGTTTAACAATGGAGAATCCCGCTACGACTTCTCCACCGAGCACACCCGCAGCAGTGTCGAACGTAGCCTGCAACGCCTCAATACTGATTTTCTCGACATTGTCCTCATTCATTCCGACGGCAACGACGAGGAAATACTACACAGGCACGGCACCCTCGACACCCTTGCCGCACTTAAAAAAGAAGGGAAAATTCGTGCGATAGGCATGTCGACAAAAACGGTCAAAGGCGGTCTACTCGCCGCCGAACAAAGCGATGTGGTGATGATCACCTGGAATCTCCAATACGATGCCGAAATCCCAGTGGCCGATTACTGCCATCAACACGGCAAAGGTGTGCTGATAAAAAAAGCCCTCGCCAGTGGCCATGCCGCAAAAAGTCAGGGGGCAAATGTTAACGCGCTCGGCGACCCCATCAAACAGTGCTTCCAAATGATTTTTGCCCACCCCGGTGTCAGCAGCGCCATTGTAGGCACAATTAACCCAAACCACCTTCGTACTAATATTAGTGCGATATAACGCACAATTTCCGTTACGTAGACTGGGCTATAATCCACCCTCAAGGCAACCCGAGTAAGCGGACGAATAACACATGATAGAAAATAATGATCAAGCACTACTCAAACAACTAGAGTTTGAAAATGAACAACTCAAGCTGGGCCTGGTCAACGTTCAAACCAACTTGGCTGAATCAACAGAAATCAACGATAAGTCACTCGCTGATTTCGATGAGATCAGAGATGATTTTACGGGCTTGTTAAGCGACTCCCGCTCTTTGACTGAACAAATGTCAGCGTTGACGCAACTACTTGCCAATTCAAAGGCTCGCACTCAGGTCATGGCAGAGCAGATCGAGAACATTAACTCGCTGCTGCAAAAGATTGTTGGCATCTCTTATCAAACCAACCTTCTCGGTCTCAATGCCACCATTGAGGCGGCCCGAGCAGGGGAAGCAGGCAAAGGCTTTGCCGTCGTCGCCGACGAAGTGAAAGCGCTAGCACGAGAAAGTAAAAAGGCGGCTGACACCATCACCGTCGCCATAGAGCAAATCAATGAAGAATCGTTGATCTTTTCCAGCAGCATGGAAGAGTCGAGTGAGGGTTGCGAGAAAATCAAAACCGTTATTGATCAATTTGATCTACGTCTGCATGAAACGAGTCAGGCGAACGATCGCTCGATGCGTCGCATGGAGGGTACGAATGATCGAACATTCACCTCCCTTGCCAAGCTGGATCATATTATATGGAAGGTAAATACTTACCTCTCTGTCATCAAGCATGAAAAACAAATGGATTTTGTCGGTCACAAAGACTGCCGCCTCGGCAAGTGGTACACCCAGGGCGAAGGCAAGAAGAGCTTTTCAAGATTACGATCCTACCCCCACCTCGATCACCCTCATTCAGCTGTACACAGTGGCACCAAGCGCATATTCGATCTTATCGACAAAGATGAGGGCTATACACAAGAGCTTGAACTCGCCCTTAAAGAAATGGAACGGGGCAGTGATGGTGTTTTCGAAGTACTCGACAAAATGCTAGCGGAAAAGGGTTAAATCAAGCCCCCACTAGCCCATAAATAAACACTAATCGGTAAATAGAGAACGGAGGCCACCGGGCGGCCTCCTTTGCAACACGCCATCAAATCAGCCCGTATTGTCTAACACCGCTTACTCGCCCTGTATCTTTTCCACTATTGCTGTCGTTGAACAGTCATCGAGAAAATCGAGCGCTTGTACTCCCCCCCCGTAAGACTCAACAATTTCCCAACCCACGACCTGTTCTTTTTTGTAGTCCCCGCCCTTAACCAAAATATCGGGACGAATCAGCTCGAGTAGTCTTTCCGGTGTGTCATCGGTAAACACTAGCACCCAGTCGACGGATTCAAGACCCGCCAACACAGCCATGCGCCGATCTTCAGAATTAATTGGCCGACCCTCACCTTTAAGGCGACGCACCGATTCATCGGCATTCACCGCGACAATTAATCGCTGACCCAGGCCACGCGCCTGCTCGAGATAACCGACATGCCCGGCATGCAAAATATCGAAACAACCATTGGTAAAAACGATGTTCTCACCGTGAGCGCGAGCATCCGCCAGATCAACCAACAGCTGCTCTTCATTAACAACACCGCGCCCGTGGCCTTGCTCAAACTGCAGAGCACGGCGTAACTCGGGCGCACTAATAGTGGCTGTACCCAGTTTTCCGACCACGATACTCGCCGCTAAATTGGCCAGCACGACCGCAGACGTCAACTCTTCACCCGCACCCAGAGCGGCGGCTAATACGGAGATCACCGTATCGCCCGCGCCAGTAACATCAAAGACCTCACGCGCTCGCGCTGGCAGATGAAATTCTGGCATGCCCTGACGCAGCAGAGTCATGCCATGTTCGCCACGGGTGACCAATAAAGCTGTCAAATTCAGCTTTTCAAGCAGGGCCAGGCCCTTTTCAACAAGCTCTCCCTCACTGGCACAAGGGCCGACGACCGCTTCAAATTCACCCATATTCGGGGTGATCAAAGTGGCGCCTTGATAGCGGCTAAAATCACTACCTTTGGGGTCAACCAGAACCGGGATGCTAAGTTTGCTGGCCGCTTGAATCAATTCGACGGGGTTTTGCAGCGCGCCCTTGCCATAATCCGAGAGCACCAGAGCACTGACACCTTCTAGCAAGACCTCTACTTTGCTGGGAATCTGGTCAGTATCGGCCGCTGTAAATGCCTCCTCAAAATCGAGGCGTAATAATTGTTGATGGCGGCTAATCACACGTAACTTGGTAATCGTCGGTTTATCCGTAGAAACCTGGAAATCTGTGCGAATACCCGCCGAGTTAAAACGAGTCTCGAGAGAGTACGCCGCTTCATCCGCGCCGACGACACCGACAAGAGAAGCCCCTGCGCCCAGCGCCGCGATATTGAGAGCAACATTGCCAGCACCACCGACTCGGTCTTCCAGCTGCTCCACCTTCACTACGGGTACAGGCGCTTCCGGTGAAATTCTCGAGGTCGGCCCCTGCCAGTAGCGGTCGAGCATGACATCGCCAACCACTAATATTTGCGCGCCGTCAAAGCGTGGCATCTTTACCTTCAAGTTGACTCTCCGTTTACTCTGTTTATCTTTAAGCCGAAAAAAACACTGCCTGCAGCAACCCTTACCGAGGCACTAGCCCTGCGTGGCATCACTGGCAATGACAGGCGCATTACTCTGCAATTGTACAAGAGCCTGCCACACGTCATGGGCACCAATCGTTTTCATGCACTGGGCCTGCTCGCCCTTATAGCCCGCTGTTTCACAATGCTGTTTATAGCAAGGGCTGCAATCGAAACCGACGGTTTGTACATGGCAGACCCTCTCTCCCGTCGCGCCGATCAAATGAGGGTCTGTGGCTCCATACAATGTCACCGTGGGCACGTCGAGGGCGGCGGCCACGTGGGCAAGACCGGTATCAACACAAACGGCACCTGCACTTGTCACTAGCACACCGGCAAGCTCACCTAGGCTAAGCCGTGGCAACACCTGGCAATGGGGGAAAGAGCTCGCGATACTCTCCGCCTGAGCCTTTTCGTCGGGGGAGCCCCAGGGTAACAGCACCTCATAACCTTGCTCACCCGCGCGTTCAATAAGTTCGCACCAGTGGTCATCCGCCCAGCGCTTGTTCGACCAGCTGGCATTTTGTACAAACACGAGAAAAGGCGATGCGGGCAGTTCAAATGGCGCTTGTGGCCACTGCCGGGATGAAAGCCCAAAATCTGGCGGCGTGGTCGGCAGGGGATAATCTAAGGCCTGAGAAAAAAGCTGACGCCAGCGATCGACCGCTAATTGGTCTCTCGAAACCCCGTGCCGATGTCGGTAGGCAAGGTGTGCGACCCATTCGCTGACAGAATGGCTATCTGGGCCGTGTTTAATACCACGCGCCAGGCGCGTGACCAGTGCACTTTTCCAGTTTGTTTGCCCGTCGATGACGACATCGTAGTGAGTGCTGCGCAAGTCTTTGAAAAAGCGCCCCAGCTCACCGCTCTTCCAGACCTGACGGAGCGTCGCACGCCAACGGCGATGGGCAGTCGTTAGCGTGCGCTGCACCGCCGCATGCCAGTGGGGGATTTCGGCAAAAGACTCGTCCACCGCCCAGTCAAAACTGATATCAGGATACGCTTTCTGCGCATCGCTAAGGGCAGGTAGCGCTTGCACGAGATCGCCCATCGATGTCAGCTTAACCAGTAAAACCTTCATGGGCGCGAACTTGTAGAGACAATAAGCAAGGCTAAGGGGCTTAATTCAAACATCGAGCGGAGTATTCCCTGAATGACGATTCAAGCCGGAGCGTTAGAAGCCCCAGCAAATAACTTTTTAAGCTTTGCACTAATGCGATGAAAAAACTGATGCTTGCCTTTCGCGGCCTCACCAACGAGATAGTTCATTTGTATCGACAGGCGCTTGCCAACGACTGGCTTGTGACCATGCCAGCAGTTATCGGTCACTTTAAACGCGATAAGAGTACCGGCACTGGGCGGTACTTCTTCGACAAAATTTTCAATATCTTCACCGTCGCGCAGTACGCGCAAATTGCCACCTTCAGCCTCCCAGCTGTCATTTAAATACAACAGCACGGTCACTACTTTGGTCTTCGAGTCCGTATGAATACGCCCATCTTTTTCACGCATCACGCCACGTACCGTGGTCATTATCGGAAAGCCATCAAGACTAAAGCCAAATTTGTTGGCTACCACACGGCGAAACGCATCACTTTGCATTTCCGTGAGTAAAGACTCATAAGCCTCGCCCCCCGACACTTCAGAAATGGGAATACTGCCCGGATGCTGGATTTCAGGGAAGTCTTGCAGAACCGCCGAAAGCGCTTCGCCCTGTACAAAGCCAGGCACGACTATGTAGGGGTAAGGGTCTGTTCTAAGGCGTTCATTACTGAACGCATCTAACTCAAGCATGAGGGGCAACTCCGAGCAACTGAAAGCCTGCGTATGCTACCACAGCACACGGTAGCGCCCCATACCCTGCTGTTCTGAATAGCAGCTTCCCCACTAAAATACTGCTTGCGACCAAGGCTTTGGGTATACTTATTTTTAGCTTGTAAACCACTCTTTCGCAGCCTCACTATCAGGCTCCTAAAAACTTATTCCATGACAAATATTTTAAACGTAAAACATTTGATAAAACCTGATCAAGACATCATGCGCGGCAAGATGGCTGTTTATGGTTTTACCTGCTTATTTAGCCTCGTGCTTTTTTTCACCTATACCGCGACTAGCGATCTTCTCAACGATGACGGCATGAACTATATCTACGCCGCACAAGCTCTGGGCGATGGGCTGCCCGAGCTGGCCAGAAGTTACCGCGAAGAAGTGCTCTTCTATAATCAGATTACATTCCTGTCCTCACTCACCCGCCTAGACCTATACCCCAGCGCTCAACTCCTTAGCGTGTTCTGGCAAGTCATACTCGCGATGGGCTTTATTGCAGTCACCCGCTCCTTCGATAAGTCACCACTCGGGCAAATCATTGCCCTGGCCGTCTTTTTTAGCATGATGAGTCTCAATCATTTGCGACCGGATATTATTCGGGGCTTTGGTTTTTGGGCCCTACAGCTCTGGTCAGTTTGGGCCGCACTACGTTTTTCCAAATACAAAGGTTTTGCCAAATACAAAGCCTGGCGCTTTGCCCTGCTTTGGTTAGTATTGTGCTGCGCCTCAATTATCTATCGTACCGAGGGTATCGCCTACCTTGTATTAATTCCTGTTTTTTATAGTCTAAGCACACCATTTGCCAGTAAACACTGGATAAAGATCACCAGCGCAATCATTATTCTCGCCGGAATTATAGGGTTTAGCGCATCACATGAGCCCACAAACTCACGGAAAATTATTAGCGAGCTTACACAACCGACAAACATTTCCAGCGTTAACAAATGGCAACGGGAATTGAACAGACTCGAACTAGCGAATAGCAATTTCAAACAATTAAAAAAAGATATTGGCGAAGTCATGCCAAATAAGTGGGCGCAGCGCAGCGTTAATGATGTGCTGATTGGCGGCTTCATCTTCCATGTATTAATTACCCTTATAAAAACACTGAACACACCGTTACTCGCGCTATCGTTCTATCGAGGAAATATACAACACGCTTTTCTGAGAAACCCTCAACACAAGCTGCTAACAATTTATATCGCCACCGGCATTCTCGTTGGCCTGGCCAGCGTGTACAGCAGATACTTTGTCAGCACGCGTTATATTATGCTGCCAGCCATTCTTGCCGGCATCCCCATCAGCTTAGTATTAAGCCAAACTTATCAGTCGTTGATGGGTTCACAACAAACCCGCTCCCGCGTATGGCGATATAGCTTAATAGCGTTGCCGGTGCTCGCTTGTGCCTATCCTATCAGTCAGCAGAACAATGACAAACGCTATATCCAAGATGCGGGCCAATGGGTTGGAAGTCACCTGAAAGGTGAAAAAGGTATTTATTTTAACGAGCAAAAAGTCGCTTTTTACGCCAGCGATTACACGAACAACAGTTTCAAAATAGAATACCAGGGCATGCAAAGCCTGATACAGAAGGGTTATCGGTATGCGGTGTTGTACGAAAGTGGAACCGATAGCACCCCGCCGTTTCCTCAGTCAGGCCTGACGGAATACCGACTGAAGACTTTCCAGAACAAACGTGGTCGCTCAGTGACCCTATACAAGCTACCTACACCGGACACTAGTTCATCAACACGCAACTGAATGGCAAGCAGCCCCGACACTCACAATGGGACCGTCGATAATGCCCAAGTCATACCCCGGATTTACATTAGAACGTGATGGGCCTTGGGTTTATTATCGAAATAAAACCGTGGAGCCATTCGAGAGCCCAACCTCGATAACCCTTGAATTACCCATGGCCCACCTCATCTCTGCGCAAGAAGAGATCGCATCCTCCTGCTTCTCCCATGTCTGCAAAGCAGTATTTGATAACAAAGGTAGTGACCTTACTACCTACCTCAAAGGCATGGATTTTAAATCCCCCCGTGATGCTATCAAGCAGCAGTTGAGCAAAAGTCGCGCTATCAAAGCCTTTGAGGCAGAGCTGCTTCTGCAGTCTCTAGGCTTCGACACACCGACCACACTACTCACCGGATGGCGGCAAAGACTGTTCTTCAAGGATAGTTTTTTCACCCTCAGTGCGGCGCTCATCGGCTATGAGGATCTATACACAGTCGTGGCACAACTCGGCAAACAATCAACCCAGCAAAAGAGAATCTTCATCAAGCAGTTTTCCAGCACAATTGCCCGCATGCATAGGGACAATATCGGCCACGGAGACCTTCGTGCGGGCAATGTAATGTGTCAATACAGCCATCACTGGAAGTTCTCATTTCTCGATAATGAGCGCACCCGGCAGTATGCAAAACTACCGGAAAACATCCGTATTAAAAACCTCGTCCAGCTAAACCTCCTGCTCAGCCCGGTTATTTCAAAAACCGACCGACAGCGTTTTTTCAATCATTACTCTGCACTTTGCTATGGGAGAACCAATAAAGATCTACTCAACAAAGTTATGAGTAAGACCCGTAAACGGCTTCAAATAATGCTCGGTAAAAAGAAGATAGGGACTACTGATTTATGGCTATAGCAGACGATCATAAAAAATATCGCGCCATCGTAAAAAACATGCTTGCTGACGGCGGACTATTTGAAAACATTAACTCGGCAGAGATCCATCCCCCCTATCGTATCAAGGGTATGATGCGCCGAGATTTTTTCGGAAACACTGCTGCAAACATTATTAGCGGCATTGACCCGCTACTTAAAAACGGCACCATTATTAAAACAGACAGGGCAACCACTGTTTCAAAAGCAAGCATCGCGGGCCAGAATGTCATCATTAAACGCTACAATAATCAGGGTTTTTTAAATTCATTAAAATACACTCTGGCAGGATCCCGGGCCAAACGGGTATGGCGTGAAACCTACCTACTACAGCAGCTGGGTATTACCACACCGATAGCACTGGGCTATTTTGACGTCCTGCACAACGGCAGAGTTATACGATCCTATCTTCTTAATGCGTTTTGCTCTGGGCCGAGCCTGCATGACCTTCTTCTAAATTCAATCATAACGCTTGATGAATGGCCTGCCATAAACGACCAGGTCAACAACCTGCTCAACATTCTTCATTCAAAAGGCATCACTCACGGTGACATTAAGCACACCAACATCCTTTATGAGAAAGGTGGCCTAGTGCTTATCGACCTAGACTCACTGGCCATTCATCGCTCAGAAAAAAAATTAAAGCGCAGCATTGAAAAAGACCGAAAAGCCTATACAAAGAAAATAAATTTAGATCCGAATGAATATATAAAAAGAAAGAAAATTGAATTAAATATTAGCCACTAGCTTATGAATTCGACCACTTATATAAGCGGCTTCATATAGGGCTCAAAGCGCGAGGCATACATCGTATTCGCCGGCACATCTTTTAGTACAACCGCTCCTGCTGCAATTACCGCACCATCGCCAACAACAACGTCACCCAACACCATTGCACCGGCACCAACTTCCACATTATTACCAATGACCGGATACTTGTCTTTCACCTGCCCCAGCGTGACATTTTGCCGAATAATGCAATGTTCGCCAATTTTTACCTTTCCACCAATCACAATACCTACCGGGTGCCAAAACTCCGTGCTTTTTGGCAAGCGATAAATTTTCATATCACAGGATGTTAACAAGCGAAGATCCCAGCCACGGACAATAACGACCAACAAATCTCTAATAAAATTTCTAAAACGTTTTATTTTGTGCAGTAAAGGCCGTATCACATTTTTATAAATAGACATTTTTCAACCCTCAATCTTCAAATACTTATTACTTAAACGGCAATACTGGCAGGCGCTTAAAATCTCTACGGTAGAGCTGTACTGCACGCTTTGTCACACTACCGAGAAATTCTTCCTGACGACTAAAAACCTCATGTAGTGGCATATCAAAATAGACCTTCAAAAAAAGATAGACATCTTTTTTTGTCAGCCCAATATCCAGCGATGAAAAATAAATGCTGGCGATATCTTTCACTAACCAGCGACGCGGCACAGCTGTTCGCATCTGCGCACGATGCAAGTCGACAAGAAAAAGTCGCGGGTCATTCTTTGCATTATTATCCCGCGATGACAAATCGAGCAAGAAGTGACAAATATATAAATCTCGGTGATTAATGCCGTCATCGTGAATCGTCCGCGCTATCGTCGCCACCTTGCGAATTAAGGCGCGTCGCTCACTGGGTGCTGGCGGTTTATTTGGCCACTGCTCAGCATACTGGGCCAAACTTAAAGTATTACTTAATTCTTCGGTAACCAGAAAGGAGAGTTTTTTAGCCGGATTATGGCCTTTACAACCATAGGCCAGTGCATTCAGTGAATCGAGACCCAGCTCGTGAACGCGGTTAATTGCCAGCCATTCATTCGCAGCGCCCGTTACTGGCATCTTCAATTGTAGAAAGTTTTTGAAGATTTCTCGCCAACCGATACCGGTATGCATTTTTCGATAATAGGTTTTCCCGTCCAGCTCAAACTTCATTGTCTGGCGGCCCTCTTTATCGCGAACCACTTCGCCATCCAGCGCCTGCAATAAAGCAAAGACATCTTTATCACGCCACAGCGCCTGCAACTCACCCCGAAGTATTAATTCAGTCACTGACCCGCACTCTTTTCATCGGCAAGCTTTTCCATAATATCGACCGCCACTTGAGGGCGACTATAAACATCACTATTTTTCGCAAAGTGTTCACCCTTAAGATGCCACTGTTCGCCCGGTACAGCGAGAGCCTGATTAATCGCGACCACAAAATCGTCACTATTAAACGGGCTGGCAATCACTGCGCCCATCTGCGCATCTCGCACATAGTGCGCATAGCCGCAGACATCACTTGTCACCACCGGCAAACCGGCAATCATCGCTTCGAGTAAGGCATTACCGGTATTTTCTTTATAGGCGGGATGCAGCAGCACATCGGCCGCCTGCAATAAATCGGGCACATCATCGCGACCACCGAGAAAACGTACCCTCTCATTTAAGCCGAGTTTTTCCGCCTGACGCACAAATTGTTCACGCTTGTCTTCACCGACCACGAGCAGTACACCATCCACCCCCTGCTCACACAGCGCATGTAAAGCAGCAATACTGCGATCCAGCCCTTTGGTTTTATAACCAGAGCCCAGGGCCAGAAAACATTTTTTCTCATCGCTTAAGCCCAACTGCTCGCGCATTTCACGGCGAATCTCACGCCAGTTATCCGGGGCTACGCGATTAGTGGCAATCCCCGGCGGCAAGGTATGAAATCGATTTTCTGCCGTGCCGTAACACTGTAAAAATCGTTCACGTTCGGGGCGGGAAACTTCGAGAATTTGTGTTTTCGAGTCAGCACTAAAGACCGCGTCTTCAAGTTTTAAATAGGCTTTTGTTCTCGGCGCCAAGCGATAAAAGAAACCCCTTTCAACATTTGCTTTATAGGCAAAACAGGAATCGGCCGCATAGTACAAATCCAGCCCCGGCCATTTATTAAAGCCTACCAGCAAATCATAGGCTTTTAATTGCGGGCGTAAATCAGCGGCAAAGTTTTGCATGCGCGCCGCATTGTCCCAGCCTCGCGAAGGAATCAGTTGCAGATCAATTTCCGGCGGACAGTCGCCCTGCCAGTCACTGCAATAAATAGTGACGGCATGACCCCGGGCGATAGCTTCCAACGCCATTGCCAGCATATTGCGCTGTAAGCCGCCGAAGGGAAAATACTTATAGAGTGCGAAGGCAAGCTTCAAGGATGGCAGCTCATTGGTTCCGACCATGAGTCAGACTTGTTCGAACGTAGCGGAACCAACCAGCCTGCCCAGCGCTGTAATGACCCGCTGCGGCTCAAGCTCGACCAGGCACTTTACGTCGCCTCGCGGACATTCCCGCTGAAAACAGGGGCCGCAATCGACTGGCACTGACAACACCTCAACACACTCACCTAGCGGCGGCGTGAAGCCGGGGGATGTCGAGCCGTAAACCACGACTAGCGGCCGACCCAGTGCGGCGGCAATGTGCATTAAACCCGAGTCATTACTGACGACAGCTGAAGCCATGGAAAGTAAATCAATGGCTTCAGCTAGCTCAGTTTCTCCGGCAAGGTTGCGGATAAACGCACTATTTTCACCCTCGATAGATTCTGCAATATGCTCACCAACCTCGGCATCACTTGCAGACCCCATTAACCAAACCTGCCAACCACGGCCAAGCATCTCTTCAGCAACGGCTTGATAGTGCTCCTCGGGCCAACGCTTAGCGGGGCCAAATTCAGCACCCGGACACAAGGCCAAAACGGGGCGCTGAAGATTGAGACCAAGCTTGTCACGCAAGTTCTGCAGGCCCGATTCGTCAACCTTCAGATGTGGCCGAGGTAGCTCAGCAGGTAGGGCTTTACCCTCCGCGTAAGCCAGGGCGATAAAGCGCTCTATCATCAAGGGATAGCGCTCTTTATCGAGCAGACGAATATCATTGAGCAAGCCGAAACGCATTTCACCGCGCCAACCCACACGCAGTGGAATACCGGCAAAGGCGGGGATTAAGGCGGACTTTAAAGAATTGGGCAGCACATAAGCTGCGTCGTAAGCCTGCTTGCGCAACTGCTGCGCCAGAGCCCAACGTTTGGACAGCGCCAGTTCACCATGGCCTATCGGCATAGCGATAGCGGCATTGACTTCCGGCATACGTTCAATAATTGGCCGACTCCAGGCTGGTGCCAACACGTCGATGCTGCAATCGGGATCAAGCTGTTTAAGGCTGGTAAATAGCGTTTGTGCCATCACCATATCGCCGACCCAGGAAGGGCCGACGATGAGGATTTTGTTACTGTTAACGGGGGTGTTAATGGGAGTGTCCCTTATGAAAGGTACTTAACCGTTAATCGGCGACAGCCACTCAGGGTGCTCGTCGTTGCGACCGCGCACTGCGTCAAAATAAGCCGTTTGCAGCTCTGCAGTAATTGGCCCACGCGAGCCACAACCGATCTCGCGATTATCCAACTCACGAATCGGCAATACTTCAGCCGCGGTACCGGTGAAGAAGGCTTCGTCGGCGATATACACTTCGTCACGAGTAATACGTTTTTCACGCACTTCGTAACCGCGCTCCTGTGCCATTTGAATGACACTGCCACGGGTGATCCCGTCGAGACAAGAGGTCAGCTCGGGCGTGTAGAGCACGCCATCGCGCACGATGAAAATATTCTCGCCACTGCCTTCGGCGACGTAGCCCTCGACATCAAGTAGTAAGGCCTCGTCGTAGCCATTCTTCAGTGCTTCACGCAGCGCCATCATCGAATTCATGTAATTGCCATTCGCCTTGGCTTTACACATGGTGATGTTGACGTGGTGACGCGTATAAGAAGAGGTGTGAATGCGAATACCCTTCTCGAGAGATTCGGGGCTCATATACGAGGGCCATTCCCATGAAGCGACAATGACGTGGGTCGACAAACCGTCGGCACGCAGGCCCATAGCCTCTGAACCGAGAAAAGCCATAGGACGCAAATAAGCCTCTTCAAGATTGTTGGCTTTCACCACATCGAGCTGAGCCTGATTTAGTGTGTCTTCATCGAAAGGCATGTCCATGCCAACAATTTTGGCCGAGTTATGCAGGCGTTTAGTGTGTTCTTTCAAACGAAAAATCGCCGTGCCTTTGTTCTCGGTATTGTAAGCGCGCACGCCTTCAAACACGCCCATGCCGTAGTGCAGAGTATGAGTAAGCACATGCACTTTGGCATCACGCCAGGGCACCATCTCTCCATCAAACCAAATATAACCGTCACGATCTGCAAACGACATTGAACTACTCCTCTACGCTAACTCTTTACTGTCAAATAACCGCGCCCAAATGGTGGCAACGGCCTGACGATGAGTATCAAATTCCCCAGTCTTCACCACGCCCGGCAACTGCTGCAGCTGTAAACGATGACCTGCTGAACGATAGGCAATATAGGCCTGCGTCAGTTGCTCGCCTTCCTCTATCGAGAAAAAGCCAGCGCTCACCAAATCACCCAATATGCGGATGTTATCTTGCCAATGAGCCACGGCGGGTACGGAATTGGACTGGGCTAAAACCGCGAATTGAACCATAAATTCAATGTCGACGATACCACCCCTATCCTGTTTAAGATTGAACTCGCCCTCGGCTTGCGCGCCAACACCGGAGCCAAGGTGGTCAAACATTTTCGTGCGCATGCCGCCGACCTCTTCACGCAGCGTGTCGATGTCACGGCCCTGCTCCAGCAACTGCCTGCGCAGAGCCTCAAACTGTTCGGTTAATGACTGATCACCCGCGATAGATCTGGCCCGCACCAGCGCCTGCTGCTCCCAGGTCCAGGCATTTTCACGCTGATACTTTTCGAAAGCGGCCAAGGAGCAAACCAACAAACCCGAATTACCCGATGGCCGCAGGCGCATATCGGTTTCGTAGAGCACACCGGAAGCCATGCGCGTACCGAGAATATGTAATATGCGCTGTCCCAGGCGGGCAAAAAAGGTTTCGTTATCGACACTGCGCTCACCATCGGTATTTAAACCCTGGGTAGCATTGTGAATAAACACCATATCCAGATCGGAACCGTGACCCAGCTCAATGCCGCCCAACTTGCCGTAACCGACGATTAGCAGGCCAGGCGTTTGTCCGTCGGCATTGCACGGCAGACCGTAGCGACTGGTCATGTCGTGCCAGGCGATGGCCAGCACCTGCTCCAGCATCACCTCAGCCAACCAGGTTAAATAATCGCTGACGCGCATTAAAGGCAGCATACCCATCACTTCACAGGCGGCGACGCGCAAGCCATGGGCGAGGCGGAAATAGCGTAGGGTTTCCATCTGCGCTTCGAGATCTTCATCGGGAATACGCAATAATAGTTGCCGCAGCTCGTCGGCCAGTTGCTCGCGGTCGGGGGGCGTATACAGCGTTCTGGCGTCGAGTAGCTCATCGAGCAGAGCCGGGTTACGTGCCAGGCTTTCGGCGATCCACGGACTGGCGGCACAGAGTTTGACCAGCTGCTCCAGCGCTGAGGGGCTTTCTATTAACAGCACCAAATAAGCACTGCGCCGAGCGACTGCTTCAATGAGGAGCAATACGCGCTGCAGAGTCTGGGTACTATTTGCCAGTGGCGCGCAACCGGCAATCAATAGCGGCAACAAACAATCGAGGCGAACGCGAGTCTCCGTTTGCATGGCTTGCACAGCGCTACTTTCTAGCAACTGCTGCAAGGTTTGCGCGGCCAGCTCGGTATCGTCATAGTCGAGATCACTTAGGCGTTTAAGTGTTTGCTCAGGCTCATCAAACAGCCAGACTTCTGCATCCTCTTCACCACCACTGTCATCCGTATCTTCGTCAAAACCACTAAAAACACTGCGCACAAAGTCGCGATGCCTGTCCAGCTCGCGCATAAAGCTGGCCCAGTCAACAAAGCCCATCATTGTCGCCATGCGCAGGTGCTCCAGCTCGCCCTCGGGCAAGAGCTGAGTTTGCTGGTCTCGCCAGCCCTGAATAACGTGCTCCACATCGCGCAGGAAACAGTAGCTTTGCCACAGTTTGTCGCCACTGCCATCGGGCAGCAGCTTTTCTTCGTCAATCAAACGCAAGACCTGGCGCAGGCTCTGGGTTTGGAAATGCAGGTCGCGACCACCGCGTATTAACTGAAAAGCCTGGGCGGTAAATTCAATTTCGCGAATGCCACCGGGGCCAAGTTTAATATCGCTGCCCAGTCCCCGGCGCAGTACTTCACGGGTGATCATTGCCTTCATATCGCGCAGTGCTTGAATGGCCCCGAAGTCGATATAACGGCGATAGGTGAAGGGCCGCAGTATGCTCATTATCTCAGCTTGCGCAGCGTCATTGCCGGTGATGGCCCGGCATTTGATCATCGCGTAGCGCTCCCAGTCCCGCCCCTGAGCCTGGTAATAATCTTCCATCGCCGCGAAATTCAGCACCAACGTGCCGCTTTCACCGTAGGGCCGTAAACGCATATCGACACGAAACACAAAGCCATCGATAGTTTTATTATCCAGCGCCTGTATCAGCTTCTGGCCAAGACGGATGAAAAATTCCTGGTTAGTGCACTGGCTGCGCCCGCCCTCGGTGTCGCCGGCTTCGGGATAGGTGAAAATCAGATCAATGTCGGACGACACATTCAGCTCGCCAGCGCCCATCTTGCCCATCCCCAGCACCACTAGCTCCTGGCGCTGGCCACTTTCGGCACCCATCGGCGTACCCCAGCGCTCGGCAAGCATGGCGTAAAGGAAGTCCATTGCCGACGTGATTGTCACATCGGCCAGCCAGGTCATGTCCCCGGTAGTTTCCAGGGTGCCTGCCTGTCGTGTGAGATCACGCCAGATAATGCGCAGCATGTGGCGGCGGCGGAATTTCCGCAGGCCGCTCTGTAATTCGGCCTCACTTTTAAACGCGAGCAATTCAGCGGGCACCCCGTCATCACTACGCGAAGTCAGCAGCTCGCCACTCGCCACCAGATCACGCAGTAAATCGGGAAACTGAATGCAATTGAGCGCGACAAACTCGCTGCCCGCCCACACCCAGTGCAACTGCCTGGCAAAGGTTTCATCTTCAAGTTGCCGGTTCAGCCAGAGCTTATCCTCTGCCGAGGCGCTCTCGTTAAAGCGCTCAAGGTAAGTGTCGACACTTGCCTGTAGTGCATCGGGTAACTGTAAACTTTTCATCGATCGCCCCATTCAACTATTCAACTATTCCACCAACAAACCAAACAAAGACAGAAAGCCCCTGGCATTATCGCCCAGCCTTCACGCCCCCCACCTTACAATCATGCAAGAGCTCACAAACGACACATTGCGCCGAGGCAAGCAGATTGCATTTTTAGCGTGCGGGCTTACACTTATTGAAACACTCAATTGTTAATTATAATTCCGTATTTGAGGTCGTTCAGCAAGCCATGAATTTTCTCCCCATGCTACAGGCACTAATTGCCAGCAACTCCATTAGCAGCGTCAACGCCGATGTCGACCAGGGCAACCGCGAAGTGATCGACATTCTCGCCACCTGGCTCGACGATCTCGGCTTTGCCACCGAGGTTATGCCTCTTGACGACCCGCGAAAAGCCAACCTTATTGCCACACTCGGCACCGGCCCCGGCGGACTGGTACTGGCCGGGCATACCGACACCGTGCCCTGCGATGAAGGCCTTTGGCAGCAATCGCCTTTTAAACTGACGGAACGGGACAACCGCTTTTACGGTCTCGGTGTTTGCGATATGAAAGGCTTTTTCCCCCTGGCAATAGAGGCCGCGAAAAGCTTTCTCGACAAGCCCCTGCAACAACCGCTCATTATTCTCGCCACCGCCGATGAAGAATCCTCCATGGCTGGCGCACGGGCACTGGCAGCCGCTGGCAAACCCAAGGCCCGCGCCGCCTTAATCGGCGAGCCCACCGGTATGAAGCCCATCGCCATGCACAAGGGCATTATGATTGAAAAGCTGCTGATACAAGGTAAATCCGGCCACTCCAGTAACCCCGCCCTGGGCAACAACGCCCTGCACACCATGCACGATGCCATCGGCGTATTGCGTGCTCTGCAAAGCGAATTAAAAGCGAACTACCACAATCCCCTCTTTGCCATCGACTACCCCACGCTCAACCTCGGCTGTATTCACGGCGGCGATAATCCCAACCGTATTTGCGGCCATAGCGAGCTTGGTTTTGAAATACGCCCGCTGCCGGGCATGGACATTAGCGAGCTGCAGGGCTTGCTCGAACAACGCCTGCTCCGCCTTGGCGCAGCGGAAGGCACACAAGTCAGCATGCAACACTTTGGCGTGCCCGCCTTTGCCGCCGACGAAGACTCCGAACTGGTCGCCCTCTGCGAAAAACTCACCGGCCACCGCAGCGAAAGCGTCGCCTTCGCCACCGAGGCACCCTATTTACACCAGCTGGGGATGGACGCCATGGTGCTCGGCCCCGGCGATATCAACCAGGCCCACCAGCCCGATGAATATCTTGCCACCGAGCGGATTAAACCGATGATCAAATTACTTGAAGAGCTTATTGCTTATTATTGTTTATAAGTCGACGCCCCAACATGTGCATAACAGGAGGCTAGGTCTTGCCAAAATCAGACTTTTCAATGCGAGACCAAAAGTGTCGTTTCATCGCCCTGCTTTCCGCTCTGTTAATATCCAGCTTTTTATTTATCAGCTTGGTCAGTTATTTTTCTGCGCATAAATCTATTGCCGCCCAGGTTGAAAAAACCACACTACCCCTTACAAGCGATAATATTTATTCAGAAATACAACGCGACTTATTAAAACCAATTTTCATATCCTCCATGATGGCAACAGATACTTTTGTTCGAGACTGGGTTATAAATGGCGAAAATAAACACGAAGAAATTATTCATTATTTAAAAGAGATTAAAGAAAGTCATGGCGCTTTAACCAGCTTCTTTATATCTGAAAAAACGAAGACATATTACCACCCAAATGGCGTCTTAAGAAAAGTCAAGAAATCAAACAAAAACGACGCCTGGTATTTCCGCGTTAACGACTTGGCTGCTGATTACGAGGTCAATGTTGACGCAGACATGGCTTACAAAGCAAAACTCACCATTTTTATCAACCACAAAATATTTGATTACAGCGGAGGGTATATTGGCGTTATTGGTGTTGGACTACCTGTAGATTCCGTTCAAACACTCATTGAAAGCTATAAAGAACGCTATGGTAGAGAGGTGTTTTTTATAGACAAAGAAGGATTAGTTAAGCTGCACGGGGCTTCCTACAACGAGCCAAAAGACATACGAAAAATAGAGGGTCTCTCGGCAATAGCAAGCCAGATATCAAGCTCACAAAACAGCGCTATATCTTATAAAAACAATGGGAAAACCATCTATTTAAACAGCCGATTCATACCAGAATTCAACTGGTATCTTATTGTTGCACAGCAAAAAAGCGAAGACGAAACAAGAATACAAAACATATTAATAACAAACTTATTAGTTAGCCTGGCAGCATCGATTATAATTATATTTCTAGTCAGCATTATTATTTCTGGTTACCAAAAGAGACTAGAAGCCATGGCAACAACGGACAAATTAACAGGCACAGCAAATCGTCAAATATTCAACGCTCTCTTCAAACAAGCCTCCACCCACTCCAAACGTAATAAACTACCACTTTCTGTAATAATGCTTGATATAGATTATTTTAAAAAAATCAACGACGAACATGGCCACCCAGCAGGAGACCAAGTATTAAAAGAATTTTCAGAAACCATAAAAAGAATCATTAGAGAATCAGACAGTATATTTCGATGGGGAGGCGAAGAATTCCTTATCCTGCTACCCGACAGCAATATAAAAGCAGCCCACAAACTTGCCGATAAGATTCGTCTAACGGTGGAAAACATGACTGCAACATTCTCAGGGAAGCCCATAACAACAACCATCAGCGCGGGAGTAGCGGGCATTACTGACACAGATACTGCTGATGATTTAATCTTACGTGCAGACAAAGCGCTTTATACCGCAAAAGAAAACGGCCGCAATCGAGTAGAAAGCGCCGTTAGTAGCGAAACATGAGAACCACTATTTGACGCAGGGCAAGGCTCATCGACAGCATTACACGAAGGCGGTAAGCCACAAGATCCCATCACTATCCATTTTTCTATCAGCCCGCTTATTCAAAGGCGTAACCCGCCTTCCCCCAAGCATGGGCACCACCTTCAAGATTACTTATATTGCTAAAACCCAGGTCATAAAGCGTTCTTGCCGCAGCATTACCCATTGGCCCACCGGCACAGTACAAGTAAATAGCCGCATCTTTGTCTTTAGGCAGCTTGTCGATATGTTGTTCCACCTTGTTATAGGGAATGAACAAGTCCGTGCCTTTTATAGGCCGCTGTCTAGGCGTGTGGACATCCACCAGAAAAATATCTTCTGCTTGCATGAGTGCATTTAATTCGGCCGGGCTTATCATTGTCAGGTAGTCCGGCTTTTGAAAGGAGCAGCCGCTAATAATAAGGGCAAAAACAGCTACAAATACTGCTGGGTGAAAATGAATTGTTTTAAACATAGAGAATATCTCCAAAATTAATTTACTTGCGCACTACTTCAACCCTATGCATAAACGGCCGGAGCGAAGCAGTTTCACGTATTTTATGGATATAAAGTTTAACCCTCGCCTCATTTTATAGAAAGGAAACAAGGCAAGCCCTTAAGTATGAATTGAACAAACACAGCCACTAATGCCCGTGTCGCAGAGTATGTATGAGGTACCGACATGGACTCTAGCATCTCGTGTAGCACTTGCTATACTCGAGCGAAACTTACTACCCCTAGCGCATATAAAGCCAAGGCCATGACTGACTACGTGAAATTTTTCCGCGAAACCTCGCCCTACATCAACCGGCATAGGGGCAAGACCTTTGTTATCGCCCTGCCTGGCGAGGCTATTTGCCATGCTAATTTTACCCACATTATTCACGATATTGCCCTGCTTAATTCGCTGGGTATACGTATTGTTTTAGTCCACGGTGCCCGTCCGCAGCTTGAACAGCGTCTGGAGCAATGCCAGCTAACACTCAATTATGTTGACCACACCCCTATCACTGACAGTCAGGCGATGGAGTGCGTAAAAGATGCCGTAGGTAGTGCGCGTATTAGTATTGAGTCACTGCTGTCGATGGGCTTGTCCAATTCGCCCATGCACGGCGCACGCATTCGTGTGGTGAGCGGCAACTTCATTATTGCCAGACCCCTCGGTATTCACGAGGGACTCGACTTTCAACACAGTGGCGAAGTACGCAAAATCGACCGCGCCGGGATACAAAGCCAGCTCGACGATAATGCCATTGTGCTGCTCTCTTGCGTTGGTTATTCGCCGACTGGCGAAACCTTCAATCTCAGCTTTGAAGATGTTGCCACCCAGGCGGCTATTAATCTGGGCGCTGAAAAACTTATTTTTCTCGGTGCCGATTCGGGCCTGCTCGATGCCAACAGCGCATTGATAAGAAGTATTGATTTAAAGCAGGCGCAACAACGACTCGAACAACAGAAACCTTTCGGCCCCATGCAGGCTCTGCAGGGGGCTTACCAGGCCTGCCTTAGTGGCGTGCCACGCTGTCATTTAATTAGCTACTGCGCAGACGGCGCCCTGCTTGGCGAGCTATTTACGCGTGATGGCACGGGCACACTGGTGTTACAGCACAGCAAGGAAGTCATCCGCCAGGCGAATATCGATGACATTACTGGCATTCTCGAGCTAATTAGCCCACTTGAAGAACAGGGCGTGCTGGTCAAGCGTTCACGTGAACTACTTGAAACAGAAATATCCCGCTTCTGCGTCATCACTCACCCCGAAGGTATGCTTATTGCCTGCGCCGCCCTCTATCCCTTTTCTGATGGTAAAGCCGCAGAACTCGCCTGCGTGGTCACTCACCCCGACTTCCACAATCGCGGGCTGGCCACACGACTACTCGAGCATTTGGAAAACAAGGCAAAAAACGAACTGTCACTACACGCATTATTTGTACTCACCACACAGGCGGCCCACTGGTTTCAGGAAAACGGCTTTACGACCACCAGCCTCGAACAATTACCACTAGAGAAAGCCACGCTCTACAACTACCAACGCAATTCAAAGATTTTCCATAAGCGCCTGGTTTAGCGTGACAAAACCCCATCACAGAATACTCTGTGACCTACCCTCCAAAAACAAAGCCAAAGCACCCTTTTGCCTGTAAATAACACCGTGTTATTGCTACAAAGGGGTCTTGCCTGATTTATCAGGCCAAACTCCCATTCTAGCCTGACAGGAAAAACCCATGCTTAAGTTTTTGAGGCGAAAAAAACAAGCTCCACCCGCTGCCTCAGCTTCCGTCAAACCAAACGTTGCATCTAAACCAGCTCAAACCCTTTCCCCTGAAACTGACACGCCCTTAAAAGATCGTTTACAAAGTGTAGGTGCCAACAAGGGCAATGAGCTGGTGACCCTACTCAATATTGGCACCACTAAAAAAATGCTTGCGGGTGAGTATCTCTTTAGAGAAGGGGAGCCTGCCGACACGGGATATATTGTCCTCGATGGCGCAATAGAAGAACTTGTTATTTCCGACGAAAACGAAACTAGTCTTGGGGTTTATCCTGAAAAATCGTGGATCAACTTTCTTGATTTAAGTGGTACAGCCCATAGGGTGACAACTGCCCGAGCGAAAGAAACAAGCTCTGTACTCCTACTTGATGAGCGCCTACTCAACAGTATTGATGACGATGTACTACTTTTCATCTATCGTGAATTACACAAAAGCTCTGTCGAGGAAGCCGTCAGAAAAGAAGCCGAAAAGGCGGCCTTCGCTGCACAAAGCCAAGGCTTGGTCGATGCTATTTTTGACATACGCACAGCAGCCAAAGATCGCTCAAAAAATTCTGACCTCGCTCAAAATGTTATCCAAAAAGTCCCCAAACTACCCATCGCCACAATCGGCCTGTTAAACAAACTCACCGATGACAGCACATCGACCAATGAGGTTGTTGACCTGGTAAAAAGTGACCCGTCACTCACCAGCGTGTTACTCAAAACCCTCAATTCAGCTGAATACAGCTTCGAAGAAAAAATCGCAGACGTGAATCACGCCGTGTCATTGCTCGGCTATATTGGCGTCTATCAAATTGTCATGTCTCAAAGCTTACGACAAAGCCTGCCTGACACCCCTGCATTTCGGAAGGTTTATACCCGCTCACTTGAAATTTCCCATATCGCCTTTGCCATCTCACAAGCATCTGGCGTTGGCAAACCTGCGGAGATGGCCACTATCGGCCTTGTTCATTCCCTCGGCAATATCATCGTAGAGCTATTACGCCAACAAAATCCTAAACTCGAAAATTTAATTGAGTGCTTTGATGTCTCAGTCATCGGTGCTCAACTGCTACACACTTGGAATTTGCCTGAAGGTATATGGAAGGCCGTCGAACATCAGGACTCTCCTGAATTCACACCTGCGAAGAACATTCCTGAAGATATTTTGACCGCAACTGCCGTTTTATATGTGGCTCAACTCTGCCACCAACGTTTACACAAAGTGTCTGAGGCTCGCCTGCCGATGCTTTTTCTAGACGACTATTTATCGCAGCTCAACTGGAAAGGTTTAACACTCGGCAACGTACTCGGCGAAAAGGTAGCTCCAAATTTGCGCAAGAAAGCCAAAGCCCTACCCGCATCATTAGCCTTACTCTTAGGCTAAACACCCCAATTACCGGATAGAGAAAGAGACCGTCACCAAACGTTTCTTTCTCTATCCGGCTATGCCCTTAACTCTACAGCGTACGACTCTCATTCTGGCGAATCCCTAATTTAATCTGCAACAATAACCGCCCCCGGCGGAATAATGCCAACAGCACATAGAACCCCACTCTGAATCGATTGTCAGAGTATCGCTATAATGGCGATATCACCGACTAATAGAGATAATAAGGGATGAAGAAAAGCCTGCTGATGTTATGTATCGCGGCTCTAATTGGCGCCTTCTTCGCATTCGATTTACATCAAACACTCACACTCGAAGGCCTTAAAGCAGGGCTCGATCAAGCACAGGCTCGACTGGCCAGCGACCCCCTGCTGGTGGCCGGGGGCTTCTTTATTGTCTACGTCATCGTTACCGGCCTGTCTTTGCCCGGTGCGGCTGTCATGTCTCTAGGCGGTGGTGCGCTCTTCGGCCTGTTGTGGGGCACGATTATTGTCTCCTTTGCCAGCTCCATCGGCGCCACACTCGCCTTCCTGGTGTCTCGCTTTGTGTTACGTGACACGGTGCAAAACCGCTTTGCTGATCGACTACAAACCATTAATGAAGGCATCGAAAAAAACGGCGCGTTTTATTTATTCACCCTTAGATTAGTGCCGGTCTTCCCCTTTTTCCTTATCAACCTGCTGATGGGTTTAACGCCGATTCGCACTGCCACTTTTTATGCCGTGAGCCAAATTGGTATGCTAGCGGCCACCGTCGTATTTATTAATGCGGGTACCCAACTGGCCCAGCTCGATAGTTTGTCAGACGTGCTGTCTCCCGGCCTGCTCGCCTCTTTTGTACTGCTCGGCATCTTTCCCCTGTTAGCCAAAAAAGTAGTCGCCATTATTCAGAGCCGACGCGTCTACGCGAAGTGGCAACGCCCAGCCAAATTTGATCGCAATCTTATTGTCATTGGTGCCGGTGCTGGCGGGCTGGTCTCCAGCTATATCGCCGCTGCCGTTAAAGCGAAAGTCACTTTGGTCGAAGCGCATAAAATGGGCGGCGACTGCCTCAACACTGGCTGCGTGCCCAGCAAAGCCTTAATTAAGAGCGCTAAGATCGCGCAACATATTCGCCAGGGCGGCCGCTACGGGCTAGAGGATTCTGAACCCACCTTTTCTTTTCCAGAGGTGATGGCCCGCGTACAACGCATCATCGAGGCCGTAGAACCCCACGACAGCATTGAACGCTATAGCGAGCTTGGCGTTGATGTGGTGCAAGGCTATGCTCGCATCGTCGATCCCTGGACGGTTGAAATACGCAAGCCCGATGGCGCAAGCACTCGACTCACCACCCGCAGTATTATCATCGCTACCGGCGCCCGCCCTAGCGTGCCCGCTATACCCGGCATTGATGCTGTCGACTATGTCACCAGCGATACGCTGTGGCGTGAATTCGCCAAACTTGAGTCAGCCCCCAAACGGCTAGTCATTTTAGGTGGCGGGCCGATTGGCTGCGAATTAGCCCAGAGCTTTGCGCGGCTCGGCTCAGCGGTGACGCAAATTCAGCGCGGGCCACGGCTGATGCCCCGCGAAGATGAAGAGGTCTCCGCACTGGCGCAAAGGCACCTAGAAGCAGACGGAGTACAGGTACTCACCAGCTGTAAAACACTGCGTTGCGAGTGTGAGGGCGATGATAAATACATTGTTGTTACATCTGCAGGGAAAGGCTCCACTGAAGGAGGCCGCAATAAAGAACAGCGCATCGCCTTCGATCAGCTGCTCGTTGCCGTCGGGCGTGAGGCGCGGCTTGAAGGCTTTGGCTTGGAAGAACTTGACATCGACACCCAACGTACTGTGCCAACCAACGACTACTTACAAACCCTCTACCCCAATATCTTTGCCGCCGGTGACGTCGCAGGCCCCTACCAATTTACCCACACCGCCTCACACCAGGCCTGGTATGCCGCCGTAAACGCCCTGTTCGGCCACCTGAAAAAGTTTAAGGTCGATTACCGAGTGATACCCTGGACCACCTTTATCGACCCCGAAGTTGCCCGGGTTGGGCTCAATGAACAGGAGGCCAAAGCTCAGGGCATAAACGTTGAAATCACCCGCTTCGAACTCAAAGAACTGGATCGCGCCATTACCGAAAGTGCCACCGATGGCTTTGTGAAAGTGCTCACCGTGCCGGGTAAAGACCGCATTCTCGGCGTGACGATAGTGGGCGAACACGCCGGCGAACTGCTGGCCGAATTCGTGCTGGCCATGAAACACGGCCTGGGGCTGAATAAAATACTCGGCACCATTCACACCTACCCCACCTGGGCAGAGGCCAATAAATACGCTGCAGGGGAATGGAAACGCGCCCATGCACCAGAGGGTGTATTACGCTGGCTGCAACGCTATCACCAGTGGCGCAGAGGCTAAGCTTACGTTTTACACCTGACCCACCCACCAATGTAAAATAACTATCATAAATCGAAGAAACGACTTACGGGAAAACCCTATGCGCGACATCGTTAAAGACTACTACGGCAAACAACTACAAAGTACAGACGACCTGAAAACCAGTGCTTGCTGTGATATTTCCGCGCTACCGAGCTGGCTCAAACCACTCATCGACAATATTCATCCGGACGTGCTCGCTCGCTATTACGGCTGCGGCCTGGTGTGCCCCAACCTGCTTAAAGGCTGCAAGATTTTAGACTTGGGTAGCGGTTCCGGGCGCGATGTTTACGCCCTCGCTCAACTCGCCGGCCCCAGCGGTGAAGTGGTTGGCGTCGATATGACCGACGAGCAACTGGCCGTTGCCGAGCAACACCGAGACTGGCACAGCGAAAAATTCGGCTATAGCAATGTGCGCTTTATGAAAGGTGATATTGAACGCCTGCACGAACTCGATCTTGAAGCGGGTAGCTTTGATGTCATTGTGTCCAACTGCGTGATCAACCTCTGCACCGATAAAGACGCTGTGCTCGAAGGCATTCAACAGCTATTAAAGCCCGGCGGCGAATTTTACTTTTCCGATGTCTACGCCGACCGCCGCGTACCCGAAGCCGTGCGCAATGACTCCGTACTTTATGGCGAATGCCTTGGCGGAGCGCTGTACTGGAATGATTTTTTGCGCATCGCCACGAAAGCCGGCTTTGCCGACCCCCGACTGGTAGAAGACCGACCCCTTGAAATAACCGACCCCGAGCTTGCCGCCCAAACCGGCGACCTCAATTTCTTCTCCGCAACTTATCGCCTGTTTAAAAGCGACAAACTAGAAAGTGCCTGTGAAGATTTTGGCCAAAGCGTGGTTTATCGCGGCACCATCCCCAACCTGCCCGAGCAGTTTATCCTCGACAAACACCACACTATTGAAACGGGAAAAACCTTTCCCGTGTGCGGAAACACCTGGCGCATGCTGCACGACAGCCGCTTTGCCGAGCACTTTGAATTTAACGGTGGCTTTAGTCATCACCTCGGTCTGTTTGAAGACTGCGGCTCAAGCATGCCCTTTAATACTAAAGCACAATGCAATGAGTCCAGTTGCTGCTAGCAACAGCTAACGACACCCCCGCGGGCAATATCACGCAGCAAAGTGCAGCCCGTAGGTATTCCCTTGTTGCCAGACACAAGTCGCAAGGGTTTTTGCAAATCTGGCCGAACTAATCGCGATCGTATCGCTTTCTTTCAAACCCTTATCGCAGCTAATTTTGACGCCACCCAAAGGTGAATAATCCAGTATTTCACAGGCAATAGCCGCCTCGTCTATTTGCAGGAGACCCTTTAATTGCTCCGTTTTCAGGCGCGTAAAATGGCGGCGCTCATCGGTGCGTGAAACAGGCAGGGTGTTGATGAAATTAATCGGCTGATAAGTTACCACCTGATCCATACGCTGGATGACGGATTCGTGAATGGAAATATTAATCGGCGGATTACCGGGCTCGCCCTGTAACTGGCGAACACCCTGTTTTACGCCCAGCTTTTCCATCGCACCGTAGGCCCAACTGTAAGAGTCGTGCAAATCATCGGCATGCATTTCTCCTCTGTAGGAAAGGTATTCATTGGAAAAATCGAGGCCCAGGGCTCTCGATTTACTCACCATCCAGCTCAGCGCCACATTCGATAACGTCGCCTGCTCATAACCGCCACCCACATCTGAATGCACTCCTGCAAACCAGGTTTGCTCCACTGTTTGATCACTATTAATTTCGCCCGTCCACAGCGCGGGCTGGAAGACTCCACGTTTTTCATCGATGGCCAAAGCCTGATAGGCGTTTTTAATATCAGGGCTAAGGTGGGTATTAAAAAAGCCCACCAGTGGTTTTGTGAAGCGGCCTAAAATAGGTGTTGGCGCACCGAGCGCACCCACCGTATCCCAAACGGCCATGAGTTGAATTTTAGGCTTTATATTTTCCGCATAAATCTGGGCATTTCTCTTCTCAGGAGGTGTGCGGTAATACTTATAAGCGATTGGTAAATTATGCAGATCATCCTTCGATAGCAGGCCGATGCAGCGCAACATACCACCAAGCGCTCTCGCCGTATAAGCTCCCCGACTAAAACCAAAACAGTAAAGCTCGTCACCTTGTTGATAATTGTGGACAATAAAACGATAAGCATCGAGCACATTTTGCTCAATCCCTTTGCCAAAAGCACCGCCTATAAATTTATCAACTGAATTGTACGTCCCCACTCCCTGATCATAAAACACCACCTGGTGTTTACCGTCTTTACTGTAGGGCTTAATACTACGCAACAGTTTCACCACATTGGTGGGCTCTTCCGGCGTATTCCATGTACCATCACAACAAATCACAAGACGTTTATTCTGCAAATCCATTTTGCTTCTCCGCTCAGTTAGTAAAAAAGTAGCACACACAAAAGAACAGTAGCGCCCATCACACTCACTTAAAGACAAAGTGTAGTTGACCAGAAGGTAAGCACCCGAGTAGAGGCCATCAAGAAAAAGATTATTAAGTAATATAAATTCGCAAACTTAGATGCGTTTCGAATAAATTTTTAAGGAACCTCTGATTAAATCAGGACGAAGAAACAGATATATTCTGAGCGCAGAATACAAGTACATGACTTTTTCAGATATCCCCTAAGCTATTGCCACACAACCATCACACGTCACAGGCCCACTGACAATGCCCATAACTACCCTTCAAACATTATTTCCAACAGCCTCTCGTGACGAGATAAGTGATCTGGAACACTCATTTTTGAATCACTCAAAAGTAATTGAAGCCCCAAGCGACACGCTACTTTTCTCTCCTGGAGAGAGCTGTGAAAACTATCTATTCCTTCTGAAAGGGCAGGTAAAGGTTTTCTCGACAGCCAATAATGGGCGGGAAATTTTGCTGTACAGAATTAGACCGGGAGAAACCTGCATACTCTCAACAAATTGTTTTCTAGGTTCACAGCATTACCCCGCCAGTGCAAAAACAGAGACGCATTGCCAAGCGCTTTCCATTCCGACTTCTGCATTGCGAAAGGCTATGAGCAAATCACCACTTGTACAATTACTGCTTATGGATGATCTATCCAGGCGCATCGGCTGCTTGATAGAGCTCGTCAGCGAGCTCGCTATGGAAAGGCTCGATGTCCGCCTTGCCCGCCATCTTCTTCAACTTTGTACAAATAATCAGGTAGTTAATACCACCCATGAAGAATTGGCCAAAGAGGTCGGCACAGCTCGAGAAGTTATTAGCCGCCAACTGCGTAAGTTTGAAAACGAAGGCTGGATAGAAACAACGCGAGGGAAAATCATCATCCACCAACACACTCCCCTTAAAAACCTGTCCGAAGGGTTTTTTTGCTAATTATTTACACCCTTAAGTGACAATGTCACTGAACAACAGATCGCGATACACCACAATGCTTACGTGATTTAACGTAATTCAAGCACTACATGGAGCAAGCATGAAAGCAAATGAAGGTAATCTCGATCGTACGTTACGAGTCGTTGTAGGGCTCGGTTTGTTGGCAACTGTTTTTATCGGCCCTCAAACCCCCTGGGGTTGGGTAGGCCTGATCCCGCTGGCAACAGGAATATTCGGACTCTGCCCTATCTATAGCCTACTGGGCATCAACACATGTCCCTTAAAAGATTAACACTTCGAATAAAAAGGGTTGGCCATCATCCATCCCTTTTTAAACATTTACTACTGCACCCTAATATAAGCCAGTGTAAACTGATGTCGTAATATCTTATATTTTTTCCACATGTTCTATATCAAAGTATTAAATAGAAGGTTCCGTTACCACCTACCTCACCAACTAAACCATTACGCCAAGATCGAATCACCATACGAAATGTCTTTATAGGTTTATCTGATTTCCCATACACAATGGCAACGCCACACCTTATAGTCACCCTGATTTTTACGAGTATAGACCTCAAAAATTTGCGCGCCTGCAATAGATCAATGATGCCGAAAATAATTGATTCAATCACAACTTTAATCACTGCCTGAGTAATGCTGAAAATCCCAATTTATAAATAGCACCTATTCTCTTCACATTACCTATTGATATGAATAAATTTTATCGCTGCCAATACGGAAGGCCGTGCATCGTCCTTCAGTTTAAAGTGACGACCGGTAAATCTCCCCTCACACTCCCAAGAACATTCACTGCTCAGAAAAACACCATTTTAGTTAGCCTGAAAATTGGGGCTGAGATTTCAGCCTATTACAACCCAACAAAGAGCCAGGCATACCCCAATTCAAATCCATTCTTACTCTTACCTCGATCAGCAGAAACGTACTCACACCGACCTACTTAGCACGGTAGAAACCGTCATTGGGGATATCGAGAGTGGATCACGTATCAATATAATTGAGGTAATCGTGATCCTAACAGATCACTCTAAACGGCATATCCTGAGAGAAGACTCTAAATATGGGCGTACTGTAAAAGCAAAGGCATTGCTGTTTAAGGCCAGTAAATCGCGACTAGACACTGTCATAAACAAGACCTCTACTCAAATAACATATGCAAATAATAGCGATGATAAAACCCCATTCTGAGAACTATGTCGACAAACACTGCAAGATACAAAGCTACTCTGTTTCACTATGAGAGATGGGGCACAAGCCCTTGGCAAGGCGGAACAAACCACCGTATCGCACTAGTGTTAAGTGAGGTATTCTCGCCTAATGATGAATGTCCTTACTTACAATCAACGAAGGGGTAATGTGAACGCATCATTTATTAATAGATTGATAGCTAATCCGTATTTTCAAGAAGGGTCACTTGTTCATCTACAGGCGTTACTGATCAAGAACAACAGTGGTAGTAAAAGCAATCATGAATGAGCACGTTATCTCTTTCTGGTCCGATGATCTTAGTACGGGCGTAGACGAGATCGATAATGATCATAAATCGCTATTCCAGATTTTTCAGAATGCCTACAGGGCAAGTCAAACCCAGACTAACACTTCTGACCTCTATCGCATGATGGCGAATCTACTCAACTACACCGAAGTGCATTTCGCCCGTGAAGAAGCACTTATGGAAGCCACTCCCTACCCCTACCTGGATAAACATCGCGATATTCACTTCGAATTAATCAAGAATCTAAAAGAACAAATAGTACTCGTACAAAATAACAAACAGAACCCACAACAATTCGTCATATTTTTAAAAGATTGGTTCATTGAACACATTAATGGTACTGATAAGCGCGTTGAACCCTATACCCGAATGCACCTTGAGAGCATTCAACTGGCGACAGAAAACATAGGACCTTTAACAACGCTACGCTATTCACGTATTTTTTTGGTCGATGATGACAGTGCATTTTCTGAGCTATTACAGGCAATGACTGAAGAAGTTGGATTCAGGGCTACAATCTATAACTCTAGTACCGAATTTCTTCATACTACAATTTCAAACCAGGACATTATTGTCCTCGACCTCAACATGCCCGATAAAGACGGCATTGAGGTAATGCGGGAGTTAGCTAACCAAGGTATAACACCGACTTTCATTCTTGTCAGCGGCTTTGACGACCGGGTTCTACAATCTGCTCGACAGTTTGCCGAATCTCGGAAACTTCATGTTGCCGGCACTTTGAGTAAACCCGTATATTTTGAGAGTTTCACACAAGTTATTAAAGAAGCTATCAATGAAAAAGCCATAAGCTATATTCAATCTAGCCTGACTGATTTCACACCTACCTCAGACCAAGCCGACCCAGAAAAAAACTCTAATAATATTGACAGAAAGAATGCCATTACTCTAGCTGAATTGAAACGAGGATTGGAGCAACAAGAATTTATCGTTCATCTGCAACCTCAAATTAAATTTTCAGATGGTTCTCTTTGCGGAGTAGAGGCTCTTGTTCGCTGGCAACACCCCGTTAGAGGCCTTGTTTTTCCGGATCAAATTATCCCTTTAGTTGAAAAAAACAAGCTCATGGCCGAGTTGACGCAAACTGTTATTCTTGAATCAATAAAATCCCTTACCAAACTAAAAGCGGCTAACATTGAAGTCTCTATTTCAGTCAACATTTCAGCTCAAAATATTGTTGACTTGAAATTCCCGGAAAGTCTCGATATTTTACTAAAAGCGCACAACCTTGAACCCGAACAATTTACTTTAGAATTAACCGAATCAGAAATAATAACGGACACATCTATCGCTTTAGATATTTTCAATCGACTTAGAATGAAGGGTTTCTCACTATCCATCGATGATTTTGGCACTGGTGATTCATCATTAAAAAAACTCTATCAATCGCCTTTTTCTGAACTGAAAATTGATCAACACTTTGTCAGCCGAATGGCTGATGATCAAGAGGCAAACTCAATCGTGAGGATTTGCACAATATTAGCCAATGAATTCAATATGACGACCGTTGCCGAGGGCATTGAAACTCGGGAAGTTTGGAATAAACTTGCCGAAATGGGGTGTGATATTGCCCAAGGTTACCTAATATCAAAACCATTACCCGTAGATCAATTAATTACCTGGGCAAAAAAACACAATCAATCAAGTGATTATCAATCATGCCCATAATAGATAGCCTAATGACCTCTACTGTCGTTTCCGTAGAAATGGATGACTCTCTTCAAGTCATTAAGCATATTTTTGAAAACACCAACTTCCATCACCTACTCGTCACCAGTGACGATAAACTTATTGGTATAATTTCTGACCGAGATTTGCTTAAAGCAATCAGCCCTCATATCGACACCCCTTCAGAAACTAGTAGGGATTCTGCAACCATGAATAAACGAGCACATCAAATCATGAGCAGAAACCCTACCACTCTACACCCTGGCGCGACCACTCAAGATGCAATTAACCTATTTAACAATCACGCGATTTCATGCATCCCTGTTATCGACGAGTCTCAAAAGCCCGTTGGCATTGTTAGCTGGCGCGATATTTTAAAAGCCATCGAAGAAATATAAAGGATCGAACAAAAAAGGATGGGGGTTTCCCGTCACTTTTAGAAAAAAACTAACGGCTATCAATTATTATTAATCGTCACCTATTCTTTTATCTACGCTTTTTTATCAAAGTAGCGAATCGAAGGATCAGCCGTTACCCACTCCGCCAACTGGCCGATAACGCCGGTCTCAGTACGCCAGGCGAAATATTTCTCGTAAGCTTCTCGACTTTCCCACACTTCAATGGCAACGATACAGCAGGGGTCATCCTGATTCTGATGGGCATAGACTTCAACGCAGCCTTCAAAGGTGCGCGTGCTTGGCAATAATTCACCAAGGCCGGCGATGGCGGCATCAACACATTCGAGTTTTACATTTAATTCCAATAAGACGGTACATGTCATGATTCATACTCCTCTCTGTATAATTATTGAAGCTGAAAATAATAGGCTATGTCTGTGTAAATTACCATTGACGTAACACCCTCATATTTTCAATCCTGAAGAACATCCATACAAGTCTGTCGATGTTTCGAAGAATAAAAAAAGAGGCCACAAGGCCTCTTTCAAATGCAGAATACGCATGCGCTATCGAATAGCGCTCACACAATAAATAACTTAAATACGTGCTTTACGCTGTTTTAAAGAACCAAGACCCAACAGACCCAAAGCCATCAATGCAAGGCTACCGGGCTCGGGTACAGTACCTGTAACTGGGTCTATAACGTCACCAGCTCTCAAGCTATAACCAACATCCAGTGAGGCGCCTTGAACATAAAAGTCGGAAGGAAGAGCCAATATATCGTCTGATGCGACCTGAATAAAATCTAACACGCCATCGGCTAAATCGGCTAAAGCCAGGGGTAATAGATTAAAGTCGTAGCTACCTGTGTCGACTTCAAAAAAGCCCATAGTGCCGCTGAACCCGAGTAAATCGACAATCGCTTGCTCACCCAGTAGGTCATCTCTACCCGTCGAGCGACAACCTAGAAAAGGTATGCAAACCTCCCCCTCATCATCCATAAACGTAATATTTAATGTCGCTGAGTCAATTTTATGCAGGCTGCTGTTATAGCCATTGTCTCTAATGTCATGATCCCATGTCATGAAATCATCGATACCAAAGCTATTCAGCAACACTCCGTTTGTTGAGCGACGCCCACCTACTGTCTGAAAATCACCCGACAGCCCCCGGCTAGCCGGTGCTACGCCGTTATGAGTGACACTACGAAAGTTCAGCGTATCGGTTAATGAAAAGTCACTCGCTATAGGCCCGGCCATAACTGCCGACGCACTACTGAGAGATAATGTAATTGCTGCTGTTTTTACAAATGTTGAAAATTTCATCATTACTTTCCATCTGTTTTGGGTGGGTTAGTTAGGGCTATTTACCTGCCCCTACAACGCCACTTAGCAAAACTTATGCCAGAATAATAACTCGTTAACAATCAACTGGTTATAAAATACAAAGAGTGGAAATACCCCATATGTAAAAAACCCTGACAGCTGGCTCAATACTTGCTTACCGCTCGCGCCGGATTAACGACCACCCGTCGACCCTGTTAATTTAAGAAGCAAAATTACGGTTTCGTGCCAGAATAAGCACGATCAAAAACACCAGAACTAAATCGACCGACCACCCACTCCCGTCAGCTTACCGCTCATCACTTGTAGCCAGCGCCAAACGCGGGCCAAACAGAAGACAAACCAAATTATTGGCGATAGCGTTTCGCAAAAAAATAATGTGTAAAAAAAGCTGACAGTTAGTCTGGCGGGAATCGCTGAAAACCCCGTTATATAAGCCTTTAAAACAATATTAACTGTCTACAAAGAGCTCAAGACAAGCCCTTAAATGGAAGGGGATAAGAGGCTATTTCAATAAATTCAGTGCGAATAATGCCTTTTTTCACAACAAAGTTGCCGTTAAACAGAAACGTCTCTGCTCATGGAGCAAGAGTTGAAAAACAACCCGGCTCACCGCCACGAACAGATAAAGACAGTAAACAAACCTACAAGCGCATTCTTAAGCGATTTCCGCCACGCCCCAATAATTATAGGCGAACAGTTTTGGCGTTGAGGGTAGATAGCGACTTTCAAGGTCGATGATTTTAAAGCCGCTCTGGGTGATAAGGTCAGGTATTGGTCGATTCAAATTGCAACCACCGGCTAATCTTTTCCATACTGGGTTAATGCGCTTTTGCCATTTTTCAACGCTGGCATCCGGCGCATTACCGTGTTCAGTAAAAATCAGTTTGCCGCCGGGCTTTAGTACACGGCGCATTTGCTCCAACGCTGAGTGCCAATCGGGAATAGTGCATAGGGTGTAGGTCAGCACGATGCTATCGACACTGTTATCGTCGAGGGGGATTTCCTCACCGGGCAAGTCGATCAATTTTACCTCCAAACCAGACTTTTCGATATTGGGCAGAGCTTTTGCGCGCATGTCTTCAGAAGGCTCCAGCCCCCAGATAAACTCGACTTTGTCACGATCGTAATAGGGCAAATTCAAGGCCGAGCCCATGCCCACCTCAAGCACTCGCCCTTCGGCCAGTGGTACCACTTTTTTGCGTTGGTAGGTAATAGGCTTAGTGCCACAGGCGCAGTTGATAAAAGGCGCAAGAACATATTTATCGTATAGGCCCATGCGGGTCTCCGTATATTTATAATGAATTATATGTGCGGACATCCTACAGTAAAAACAAGATATTCAACAAAAGTGGCTGCACTTACCCTACAAACCCCACCCTAATAATGAAGGCACATCATTTTAGCAAACACCCCATAGCCACTACGGCATCAGCCGTAGGTCTGGTATTCTACCCCTCTCTTTTTTCACGCTCTAGATAGACACCGCAAGTAGACAATACAAACAGACAACAAGGGTTAGAGACATGCCGACTTATCGCTCACACACCACCACCAAAGGCCGCAATATGGCGGGCGCCCGTTCACTGTGGCGCGCCACTGGCATGAAAGATGACGACTTCGACAAGCCCATTATCGCCGTCGCCAATTCCTTTACCCAGTTTGTTCCGGGTCACGTTCATCTAAAAGATATGGGCCAGCTGGTCATTGGTGAAATTGAAAAATCCGGCGGTGTCGGTAAAGAATTCAACACCATCGCGGTGGATGACGGCATCGCCATGGGCCACGACGGGATGCTCTATTCCCTGCCCTCGCGCGACATAATTGCCGACTCGGTCGAATACATGGTTAACGCCCACTGCGCCGATGCTCTGGTGTGCATATCGAACTGCGACAAGATCACCCCCGGCATGTTGATGGCCGCTCTGCGCCTTAACATCCCCACCGTCTTTGTCTCCGGCGGGCCGATGGAAGCTGGTAAAACCAAGCTCTCCGATGCCAAGCTCGACCTAGTCGATGCGATGATTATCGCCGTCGACGAAACCGCCTCTGACGCTAAAGTGGAAGAGTACGAGCGCTCGGCCTGCCCTACCTGCGGCTCCTGCTCGGGCATGTTTACCGCTAACTCTATGAACTGCCTAACCGAAGCACTGGGCCTGTCGCTGCCTGGCAATGGCTCCATGCTGGCCACCCACGCCGACCGCGAGCAACTATTTTTGCGCGCCGGGCAAATGATCGTAGGCATCGCCAAACAACATTACGAAGAAGACGACTACAGCGTACTGCCCCGCTCGGTGGCCTGTTTTGAAGCCTTCGAAAATGCCATGAGCCTCGACATCGCCATGGGCGGTTCAACCAATACTATTCTGCACTTGCTAGCGGCGGCACTGGAGGCCGAGCTCGACTTCACCATGGCCGATATCGACCGCCTGTCCCACAAAGTACCCCAGCTCAGCAAGGTCGCCCCCAGCACGCCCCTCTACCATATGGAAGATGTGCATCGCGCCGGTGGCGTATTCGGCCTACTCGGTGAACTCGACCGCGCCGGACTGCTGCACGCCGACATCCCCACTATTCATAGTCCCAGTATGCGCGCGGCACTGGATGAGTGGGATATCAAACGCAATCCCTCTGCCGAGGTGCTGAAGTTCTTCCAGGCGGGCCCGGCGGGTATTCCCACCCAAACCGCCTTTAGTCAGGACACCCGCTGGCCCAGTGTCGATGACGACCGCGCCAACGGCTGTATTCGCAGCCTCGACAACGCCTACAGTACAGACGGCGGCCTGGCCGTGCTCTACGGCAACATCGCCCTCGATGGCTGCGTGGTGAAAACCGCCGGCGTCGATGAATCGGCACTGGTGTTTGAAGGCCCCGCCCACGTTTGCGAAAGTCAGGACACGGCGGTCGCCGACATCCTAGCCGACAAAGTGAAGCCCGGTGACGTGGTGGTGATTCGCTACGAAGGCCCCAAAGGCGGCCCCGGCATGCAAGAAATGCTCTACCCCACCAGCTACCTGAAATCTCGAGGCCTCGGTAAAGCCTGCGCACTGATTACTGACGGACGCTTCTCCGGTGGCACCTCTGGCCTGTCCATCGGCCACTGTTCGCCGGAAGCCGCAGCGGGCGGCACCATCGGTCTGGTGAAAGATGGCGACCTGATTCAGATCGACATCCCCCAACGCACCATCAACGTTAAACTCAGCACCGAAGAACTCGCCCACCGCCGCGCCGCCCAGGACGCTGCAGGCTGGCTACCCGTTGAAGACCGCCCCCGCAAGGTGACGGCGGCACTGAAGGCCTATGCTTTGCTCGCCACCAGCGCCGATAAAGGCGCGGTACGGGATTTATCAAAGCTGTAATTCGCTGCAACAATAGAGAAGTTAGCCAATGAGTCTCGGCAAAAGCAGACTGGAAGAAGACACGCAAATAGACCTCACACCCATGCTCGACGTGGTGTTTATTTTGCTGATCTTCTTCGTCGTCACCGCTGCTTTTGTCGACGAGACCGCCATCGACCTGCAACACCAGCCCCCCTCCAACAATGCCGCCATTGAAAAAAGCGACGATATTATTTTTCAGGTCAACGCCAACAACGATATTTCACTCGACGGTCGCCGGGTGGATATCCGCTCAGTGCGTGCCAACGTGGAAAGACTGCGTGCCAGTAATCGTGATGCAAAAGTAATTATTAGTACGGATTCTCGCGCGCAAACCAGGACGTATATTCGCATTGCGGATCAGGCGCGGGCAGCGGGGGTTGAGGATGTGATATTGGTACCCACCGCCTCAGCATCCAACCCTTAAATTGGCCGCACTCTAATTTTGGTAACGTTCATCTCAAAACAGTTAACTTCCAGGCTATAAAAAAACACAGACCTATATGCATAAATCAAAAAAACCCATTGGATTCTGGTCTGCCGTTTCAATGGGCATAGGCGCAATGGTTGGCGCAGGCATTTTTGCGCTACTTGGGGAAGCAAGCGCCATATCTGGAAGTGCCGTTTATATTTCATTTATTATCGGCGGAATTATTGCCCTGTTTAGCGGCTATTCATTAGGTAAATTAGGCGCTCGCTACCCCTCCTCTGGGGGGATAATAGAGTACTTATCTCAATCCTATGGCGTTGGATTTTTTACCGGCACTATGGGTGTAATCCTGTACTTTGCAGCCATCATTTCCCTCTCTTTAATCGCCAAAGCCTTTGGCAATTATGCTGTCACTTTTTTACCTGCAACTGAAAATCTAAAAATATGGCAAATATTATTCTCAAGTGGAATTATTATTCTGCTTGTATTGCTCAATCTTGAAGGAGCAAAAGATGTTGCCCTTTTGGAAAGAATCACCGTTGGTATAAAGTTCGCGATATTAACGAGCTTATCCATAGCAGGAATAATTTTTCTAAATCCAAAATTATTGTCCCCCAGCTATTACCCACCAGGTAATGACATATTTTTCAGCCTGGCAATCACATTTTTTGCTTTTGAAGGCTTTAGGGTTATCACCAATACGGCTGAGGATATGCCTAATCCTTCTGAAACACTCCCGAAAGCGATGATGACTGCTATCGTGTTAGTCATGTTGCTTTATGTTGCAATTGCGTTTGCTGTTTTTGGTAATTTACCTGTTGAACAAGTTATCGCGGCCAAAGATTTTGCCCTGGCAGAAGCCGCACTACCTATATTTGGTCAGATTGGTTTTAGTGTCGTAGCGATCACAGCATTGATTGCCACCGCCTCCTCTATTAACGCCAATTTGTATGCTGTAACAAATGTCACGTATCAATTAGCAAAAGATGGGGAATTGCCTTCAGTATTTGGAAAGCCTATAGCACACAGCCGAGAAGGCCTACTCGTCAGCGGCGTACTCATTATAATTTTATCTTTATTATTCGATTTATCTGAAATAGCCGCTATTGGCTCAATATCAATTTTGTTTGTTCACACTGTTACTCACGTTGGGCATCTAAAAATTATTTCAGAAACAGGTGGTTCCAGGTTCCTGGTTTTTATCGCTGCCATTTTAAGTTTTATCGCCATGATTCTTGCTATTGTTTATGTCAGCATGGTATTAAATCATGTTGTGTATATTCTTGCAGGGGTTGTCTTAGTGGCTTTAATTACTGAAACCTCATTACGGAAATTTGTAAAAAGAGAAATCAAGCCAAGAGTAATATAGTGTGAGCCCGCGAGGCACGGTTGATGCTCTGTAGCAAACTAAGCCTCACACCCCTCCAACTCTGCCCCCGCTTCACGCAACTCCTTAACCCGCTCACCTTCTGCACGGGCATAGTCCAGCCACTGCTTTGCATTAATTTTAGAGATCTTGTATTTACCCCCCCTGCTCAAAAGTGCCTACTGCTTTGTCGTAACAATGCAAATTCAACTGAGCATTACCCAGCACCAGCTACACGGCACCAGGGCGTTTGAGTTTGCCCTTATTCAAAGCATTTTCTGCTGCCCTTACCGCTTTGTCATTTTCACCAATACCGAGATAAACAGCGGCCAATTGGGCGTAGATTTTGCCCTGCCCAGAAAGCGCTGCTGCCTTCGCCCGCCTGCTGCCAGGCCTGGCCTGGCCTGGCCTGGCCGAGTAATTCCAGATGTTTAGCATTCGCTTTAACCTGCTTTTATTGATGGCCGTTTCGAGAGTGACAGCTGCTTGATAGGGAATATATACACCGAGATAAAGGCACGTAAGAGAATGTAGTCCGCGTTCTTTATTTATGGCACCGGCCAGATAAACGGTTTCTGTCGTCACCGCCGCTTTTGTCGACGAGACCGCCATCGACCTGCAACACCACCACCCCTCCAGCAATGCCGCCATTGAAAAATGCGACGATATTATTTTTCAGGTCAGCGCCAACAACGATATTTCACTCGACGGCCGCCGGGTGGATATTCGCTCGGTTCCCGCCAATGTAGAAAGACTGCGTACCAGCAATCGTGGTGCGAAGGTAATTATTAGCACGGATTCCCGTGCGCAGGCTAAAACGTATATTCGTATTGCCGATCAAGCGTGGGCGGCGGGGGTTGATGATATTGTGTTAACGACGCGTTAGAAGCAGCCTTATTAACTTTTAGCGCTTACCAGCCATTGGCAATCTTTGCCAAACCATGCCAATCTGACCAATCATCAATTTGTGGGATTGAACAATGGCTACGATGAATATTTCCTTACCCGACCCCATGCGCGACGGGGTAGAGGCGCAAATCAAAACGGGGCACTACGCCAACAATAGCGATTACCTCCGCGACCTCATTCGTAAAGACCAACGCAACAGTGAAAAAACACAGGCCATGCAAGATGCCATAACACTGGGGTTCGCCAGCGGCAAAGCAGAAAAAACCGATCTTCAGGCCATTAAGCAAAGAGCAAAAAACAGGCGGGCCTTATTCCTTAAGAAGGGATTAAAGAAGGCATCTATCAAGCCATCCTGAGGCCCTTAGAACAATACCTGAATAATATCTGGCTTTATTCTTTCCAGAACCGGGGTGAAATACAAGCTGACCGCTACTTTGATCAACTCAGCAAGGCTATTGAGCTACTTGGAAAAACGCCGCTAATATGTAGAGAGCGGCAGGAATTTACACCGCCTGTTCGCATTCATCATCACGCCAGTCATTTGATTATTTATGTGGCAGATGAAGGTGGTATAGACGCGGTTAGAGTGCTCCATGAAAGTATGGATATAGAAACATTAGCAGAATAACGTTTTTCGATTAATGCTAACATCTAGCTTTCTAGAACATCAAACCACCTAGCTTATACCGACCCTTCGATTTATTTAAAATAACATGAACATACTTAATAGTTTTTTAAAAAACAGAATAATTAAAAAATACATCTATGAAATGGCCCCAGTCTTAACTAAGCGCTATGGCGTTTCCGACCAATACACTGTCCCACAACTCGAGAAAGCCGCACAAGAATGTGGAATATCAATGCAGTACATACCCTATGCAATTGCCCTTTACCGCATCAAAGAGTCCAACCGAACAGTTAAGCTATACAACATTAATCAGGATTTTTTAGATATTTTGAGAAACGAAATATCTAATGGTTTTTTTGACAGCCACCCCTACAAAACAAAAGATGTTATTAAACTTGCCAAACCACGTGCATGGCGTGGCGGCCGCAATACAGATGCCATCTCAAATCGTCTTGGCATGAACAGTGAATATTAATTTCGCCCATGGAAGGTCACACTTTTATCGTGAGCTAAGCTAGATACCGTAATATTGGGCTTGGCCAGCGATAGACCGAAATAATTGACATGCGTCCATTTTAGCTAATCGCCAAAAAAACGAGCAGGTATTACCCCGTAAGAAAGCACATCAAACAGCCTGAATCAAGAAGAGGCATAAACGGAATTAGAGGTAATTATTAACCCTATGGATATCTTCTCCACATTCTTTCTCATTACTTTGCTAGCAGCCCTTGCTCTATATAAGCTACCTAATTTCGACATTGTCATTAGCATTGCAATCGCATTTATGGGCACACTCCTCATATACCCCAAACTATTACATTTTCATATGGACTTGAAGCCTATAATTCATAAGTTCAAAAACAGGGAGATAATAAAACAACAAAAAGAAGCCCTCGACGACCTTTTAGCAATTGCCCATAAAGCTGGCGACAAAGACTTAATACGCGAGCACGAACAACTATCCAAAGATCTTATAAAAGATCTGGAATCTCCAAAAAAAACACCCTCTCAGAAAAAGAAAACAGCACCTCAGGACAAATTTTTATGGATTGTATTGCCCGGGATTATTTATGCTGTCTATACTTCAGATTTTGTTATAGATACCAAGTCTGCAAGAAACCTGGCTTATATAGCCTTATTCATCACCCTATATATCACTATTAAGTTATTTATTGGCAAAGAAAGAGTTGTTCCATTAGAAATTAATGGAAAGAAAGCGTCGAAATTAAAACAGGCCTATAGATCCCTTTTACTAGTTGTTTTACTTTTCTGTTCAATCTTTACAAACATCGCCATTTCGGTACCTCGATTATTCACGGACATACTTGGAACGGATGCCAAAGAAACCACCCTTTTTAAAAAAGCTCGTGGCGGCGGTAGATCTTTAGGCTGCAAATATCGATTAGAACCAACAACAACAGCCGAATTTTTCATTGCCTTCATAGTGCATCATTGCATAACAAAGAATCAGTATGAGACGCTTACAGACCAAAAATTCAAGGCGAACATGAGCCGAAGGAAATCTGTTTTTGGGTACATCATCACAGATATTCAGCTACCTGATAAGCCCTAAAATCAATCACCTAAAGACAGACTACCGAGATAGCGATCACTCTTAATAATAGGCATCACGCAAACGATCACAAGCCCGTCATGCGTCTAAACCCCACACCCCACCAACTCTGCCCCTGCTTCACGCAATTCCTTAACCCGCTCACTCTCTGCCCGGGCATAGTCCAGCCACTGCTTTGCATTAACTTGAGAGGTCTTGTACTTCCCCGCCTTCTCAAATGCTTCCACCGCTTTGTCATAACAATGCAGATTTAACTGCGCATTACCCAGCACCAGCTGCACGGCGCCGGGGCGTTTTAGTTTGCCTTTATTCAAAGCATTTTCTGCCGCCCTTACCGCTTTGGCATTATCGCCAATATCGAGATAAACACCGGCCAGTTGGGCGTAAATTTTGCCTTGCCCTGAAAGCGCCGCTGCCTTCTCAAGCACCGGGCGAGCCTTTTTACCTTCGCCGGCCTGCTGCCAGGCCTGGCCGAGTAATTCCAAATGTTTAGCGTTCGCTTTAACCTGCTTTTTATTGATTGCCGTTTCGAGGGTAACTGCTGCTCGATATGGAATATTGGCACCGAGATAAAGGTAAGTAAGAGAAAGCAACTCCCGTTCTTTATTTAAAGAACCGGCCAGATAAACGGTTTCTGTCACCACCAGGCGTTCGATGTTTTTATTCAACTGGCCGTACAAGCCACCGAGTTGATGCCAGTAGCGATAGCGGGGGTAGTGCTTAATTAGCTGCTTCAGAACTGGCAGGGCCTGTCGATATTGCTCCTGTTCAAAATACAGCAGGCTTTGCAGTGACCACCAAGCTTCGGGGGGCAATTTCTTTCGGGATTGATAATCGCCTATCGCTTGTTTAATCGTGGCAAGGGCTTCTTTTTTTCGATCCAGTTGATAATAGGCCTGGGCAAGTAAAGCCCGTGTTTGCGAATCCGCTGTTTGAGCATCGGCCTTGTGCACACCGCTCTGCGGCTCAGCAGCATCGGAGGCTTTTAATACACGCTGCAGAAACTGCGCAGCACTGGCGTAATCTTCAAGCTGAAAGTACAACTGGGCGACGGTGCTGTAAGTGCTCACTTTCATTCTGTTTTCGACAGCGGGTTCGTCGAGCAGCCTTAAATAGGCTTCCACCGCACGTCGATAGTGTTGCTGAGAAAACTGCACATAGCCTTGATAATTCCAAACCTGGGATTTTTCAAAGCTACTGGTGCAGTATTTTTTGCCCGCTAGAGTGAGTACTTGCTCCGCCTGTGACCACTCTTCTGCATTGATCGCCCTTTGTGCGGCCTCCAACTTTTTCGCACAACGCTGGCCAACGGCCTGCCGTCGCCGGGTGGGTGCATTAGCGTACTTACTTTGCTTCGCATCCTTCTTGTCATGGGTCGCTTGTGCAGGCATGACCGAGCCCAGCAAAAATAACGCCAGCAGAAAGGTAGGGAAATAGCGCGTAAAACGACCGGACATCACACCTTACTCCAGCCGGAAACTAAATTTATACATCACCCCCGGCACCTCGACCGCTCGCCCATCAATCACTCGGGGTTTGTATTTAAGCTTTATCGCGGCCTTTAAAGCGGCACTGCCAAAGCCATAATTCGCGGGCGACTCTTCAACCAGCTTCACGCCGCGCACCCCGCCCGATGTGGTGATAATGACCTCCACCACGGCGTAGCCCTGGCGGCCTCGGGAAAGCGCCCGGCGCGGGTATAAAGGCTGGGGAACATAGACCGGAATAAAGTCAGTATCGCGGGCGAAATCACCGCCCAGACCGAGCGGCAATCCCATACTGGGCCGCGGCGCCGCTTGTAGCTTGATTCTCGCCGTAGGCATATCGACACGCATTGCTTGCGTGGGCATGCTCGGCTGTATTAAGGCCATTTCGGGTGGGCGCTTCAGTTTTGGTGGTTTTACAAATTCGCTCAAACTACGCTCAGGCTGCCAAATATCGGCTATTTTATAACTGCCTTTGCTATCGGGTGCCTGCTCTCGGTTGACCACCATTAGCACCATCAATATCAACAGCACACTGGTGACCAGAGCGGCGCCCAGCAGCGCACCGGCAAAGCGAGCAACAATGCTGCCACCCGACTCATTTCCGCCTTGCAGGAATCTAGTCATTACGTCTAATCATTAAGCGTCGACACCGAAATATTGCTAATACCCAACTGTCCGGCTGCATCTGACACCAGAGCGAGACGGCCAATACTGGCGCGATTATCAACCTGTATCACCAAACTACCTCGGGGGTTTTCAGCCTGTAAACGAGCCAGGGCGAATTTAACGCGACTGTCGGCTAACGGTGATTTATCCATCCAGATAACGTCGTGCTGATCAATTGCCACCAGCATAGCGGGCTTTCGCGCCTCGGCACTCAACGCCTGCGTAAGCTCAACATCTGGCCCTGGTAATTTGACAAATGACGCGGTGACGATGAAGAAAATCAGCAGAATAAACACCACATCGAGCATCGGTGTTAAATCGACGGCCTGTACCGACGGGTCGTCATCAGCTCCCGTGCGAGTCGCGGCGCTGATAATGCGTCGACTCATCGTTGTTCACCCAAAATGGCGGGATTGGTTGCAAGCTCATCATCCATTAACAGGCTATTTTCAAGTCGCGCTTTTGCACTGCGCCCCAAACGGTCGATGCCTGCCAGGCCGATAAGCCCCGACAGCGCAGCCACCATACCCGCCATCGTCGGAATCGTCGCTCGAGACACGCCACTCGACATCGCCCGTGCGCCGCTGCCTTCAGCGAAGCCCATGGCTTCAAAAACGCCAATCATGCCGGTCACGGTACCGAGTAAACCAAACAGAGGGGCAATGGCGACCAGGGTTTTAATCATCGGCAAAAAGCGGTCGATGCGTTCATCCACCTCTGCCAGTAATGCCGCCCGCACTTGCCGGGCGCGCCGTGAATGCCGGTCGACGCGATGCTGCCAGACGTCGAGGCACTGAGCCATATCGCGGCGCAAGGTCGTGCGGTAGTAAATGAGGCGCTCCATCAACAACAGCCAGAGCAGTAAAATCAAGGCAATGATGAATAACAGCACGGGGCCACCCATATCAGCCAGTTGCTGCAGGTGGCTGAGCATGTCGAGTACGGTATTCATGGGTTTGTTGGCTCAGTCATTGTGTTGCTGAACTCAAGCCGGAGCGCTATTTTTAGAGCTTGCCACTTCAGGCAATCGAGCCTCCGCCTTTAGCGCAACAATGCCGGCACTTTGCTCTTCAAGTACATGCAGAATACGGCGTGCATAACCGTTCACCCAGGTATGCAGCAGCAGCGTCGGTATCGCGACCAGCAAACCCAGGACGGTGGTCACCAGTGCCTGGGAAATACCCCCGGCCATTAGCTTTGGGTCGCCTGCACCGAAAATAGTGATCTGCTGAAATACCACAATCATGCCGGTAACGGTGCCGAGCAGGCCCATTAGCGGGGCGATCATGGCGATAATTTTTAGCAGGTTCAGCGCGACTTCAATGCTCGGACGCTCTTTGAGTATCGCTTCGTGCAGCTTTAACTCCATCGACTCCGGGTCAAGCCCCGCATGGGCATCGGCCACGCTGAGCACGCGGCCTAAAGGGTTGTCGAGGGAATACTCAGCACCTTGCTTAAGTTGTCGTCGCACACCGGCGAACACACCGCGCAAAACAACGGCGCGCCACAGAGCCAACACCAGCGCAATCGCGCCGAGACCGGTAATAACGTAGCCCACCAAGCCACCCTGCTGCCATTTTTCATCAAGCCCCGGCTTATCGGCCAGCGCCCGCAATAAACCACCGCCCACCGGCCCGCTGGGGTCAACCGCCACTGGCGTAAAACCGCTTGTGGCCGCCTGTAATGCACTCGCCCCTCTGCTCAAGCCCCGTGGCTGACGCGCCAGTTCGGCCAATATGTCGTTGTCGGGGTTATAGCTGAGATAGCGCCCATTCGACATCAAGTTGAACGTACCGATGCGAATAATTTCCTGTTCACTTTGCGCACCATCAGCACTGAGCACTGGCTTGCGAAAACGGCTGATACGGCCCGACTCGACCATTTCCCGGCTCATTTCATAGGCCAGGTTTTCGATGTCTTCGAGGGAGGGCAAACGACTATTGCTGCTCATTTTTTCGATCAGCTCATTGAGTGCGACCGTGCGACCGGGGTATTGAGCGCTGACCAGCGACTTATCCAGCCGCGTGACCGTATCACCCGCCGTAGCGGTGATGTGTCCAAATAACTCTTTTAGCGTGCCGAGGCGACTTTCCATTTGCTCTTGCAGAGCTTCAAGCTCGCGCTCGTTATCGGCGAAAGTGCTTTCAAGCCTTGTACTGCGGACCTCTTCCTCGTCCTTTTTCTGCTGCGCCTGTTGCAGTAATTGCGCCTGACGCTGCTTATCCGCTTTAAAGGCACGTTCGCGCTGACGGTGTTCTTTTGACTCCCGCACTTTGGCTGTTTTGATGAGCTGTAGTAGCTCGTCGAGTGACTTAACATCGCGGCTAGCCGACTGGTCAGGTTTAGCTTGCTCGTCGGCCGCGGCCGGTAACACGCTAAAGCCACTTATCAGCAATAAGGCTGTTAGACCTGCGCAGCACGCTCTGCTCAAGGCATTCATGAGGCCGCTCCCGCTGTTGTCTCGCTGTCTGTCGAACGAGAACTCGACGTACTATCGACAGGTGCCCCAACAGGTGCAGCGATGGGCAGCTTGATCATATCCAGCGGTGCCTGCTTTTTGGCCATGCGAATGGCACCGGCTACTGCGCGGCGATAATCCCCAGCGGCTACGGTCTGCCACTGCCTCTCGGTTTTATTCCAGACCTCGGTCAAACTTTGGTCGGACGTTTGAAACAACAGGGCAATACGCCCAACACGCAAGAACGCACCCTGACGGGCTTGCCCATCAATCGTCAGCACGCCGTCGAACTGCTCAAGTGTCGTGCTGTATTCACTTTCAATGGCGTACAGCTCCAGCACCTGACGGGACTTTTCTGCCGCGCTGAAGCGGGCGGAATCCATATTGTCACGCACCTGGTCGACGCTGGTTTGGCGATCTTCTATTTTGAAGGGCAAATCGAGGCGGATAAAGTGCTCAAGGGCATCGAGCATATTCAACGATAGCGGGATAATTTGCCGCTCAATCAACGCGGCATTTTCGACGGACTCCTGTATATCGGCCATCGTCTGGCGCTGGTCGTCGATTTGCCGGGTGAGCTGGGCGTTGTAAACCTGCAGGCCTTCTATTTGCTTGTTCACCAGCTGAAACTGGCGAAGCAGCTTGTCGCTTTGCGCGACGGTGCTATCAATGCGCCGCTGCGATGCCTGGGCGGCAGCGGTTTTATCGGCACCGACTTTGATGACAGTATCGAGCTCGGCTCCATAAACGACCTTTGTTTGTAGGCCGGCTACCAATAGCAGAGCAAGCAGGGGGAATAGCCCCACTACTTTTTTACGCTGTTTTTTCACGGTGCTTTTCATACTGGCTGTTCATCCTGCTGTGACAATCAATTTTTATTTTCTATCCAGACGCACAAAGCTACAGGCTGGCGTTTGCCCTTCTGCAGCTAATTGCTCTACGGGAGTTTCCAGCCACTCGCTCAAATCCAGCGCGGGGAAGAAGGCATCACCATCGACCTGAGTGTGTACACGGGTTAGGTAAAGTCTATCGGCTTGCGGCAGGGCCTCGCGATAAATCGTGGCACCGCCGATAATCATCACCTCTTCAAGCTCGGACTCGTCGGCGATATTTTTGGCAATAGCCAAAGCTTCGTTCAAGTCACTCGCCCTTGTAACGCCCTCGGCCTGCCAGGTGCTATCGCGAGTCATCACAATATTCGTGCGCCCCGGTAGCGGCTTGCCAATGGATTCGTAAGTGAGGCGACCCATAATAATGGGCTTACCCAGGGTGACCTTCTTAAAGTATTTCAGGTCGGCGGATATACGCCAGGGTAGTTGATTGTTACTGCCAATAACGCCGTTATCGGCCACCGCTACAATTAATGCAATTTTTACCACGCTATTCTTCCGCCCGATCGTAAATAACAATGAGTCTTATTTGGGTTTTACCCCACCATTATCTATGAAACTGCTTTTTACGGAAACACTCACGGAGTAAAAAGATTCAGACCAGCAATAATGGGGCAGGAAGAAGAATAAACCTTATGACCGAGGCTTAAACGAAATCCACGCCCCTAAAAGACAGAGCAAGGTGATGATCAGCGTGGAGACAATCAACAAAATATCGCGCAAGTCTTTACTGAAAGGGTCAAAAAAGTGCCACTTGTGCAGGTAACTAAACGACCAACCCTCCCATTTACTGGAAGGGCTCGAATGGCCCGCCAAAGCCCCCGTTGCGGTTTCGACAAACAGTGTCATTTGCGAATTGCCCTCTGCTGCCGGGTCTTCGTTAATACCAACCGCATAAACGGGCATGCGTTTGTTAATGAAACCGTAATCGCTGCTAAAGCGGGTAATTTTCTCTGCCTGCTTATTGATATGCCCAGCGCTCGGACTAAGGTTCAAAGACCCCGCATAATGCGCGGCAAGGTTCAGCGCATGTTGGCGCTCGCAATCACTACAGGGCCGGGAAGTTTGCGCATTGATATAAATAAGGCCGCCACCGTGAAATACAGGTTTGCTGGGGTGATGTTCCTGCACTTTTGATTTTTCAGTCATGCCTTTGTCAGCTGCTGCCAGTACCAGTCGTAAATAAGGCTGACCATCAACTTTAACCAAACTACCCCGTCGAAAATATTCAGCACCGCTAGCATTTGCCGCTGCCTGCCAGTCCAGCGTTAAACCTTGGGCATGAAAAGACGGTAGCGGTGCCAGTAGTGCAGGTGGCGCGATGACGGGTTTTTGCAAGAGGTGATAAAGGCCAGAGAAACTAAAGGTCAGCATCAGCAGACCAAACCCGATACCCAGACGTCGGTGCCAAACACTAGCACTGCCTTGCCTACTAGAACCCGGCTTGCTGAAATCATTCCCAATCCTGATTTTTGACCGACCACACCAGGCCATCCACAAGCCCGCCAGACTCAACGCCATGCCCGCGAGCAGCACCCCGCTCATGGCAATGGTTCTCAACCAGGGGTTGTCGATAAAGACCCAGGAGTGCAGTTGGCGAAAAATCCAGCCAACCAACGCCTTGCGATCATCCACCAATGTCGCTAGTCGCCCGGTGCTAATTTCAACATAGGCACGCATATTATCGGCCCGCTCGAAGGTCACTTTATACACCGGCAAAAAGCGATTAATAAAAAGGTAGTCTTCATTAAACGCGGTAATTAACTCAACCGAGGCAATTTCATTTGTGTCATCACCCAGATAATGCCGCGCCAGTTTTTGCGCGTAAGCCTCATCATTTAACACGGCTCGCTGACCACTGCGGGCATTGATGTAAGTCGTATTGTCACCGTGCTCAATACGGTAATAGCTTGCGTCATCAATATTGAGCAGCTGTGCTTGCTGAAAGTCATTAATCCCCTGCGCCGACAAAGCCGTGGCGAGGGGTAACAAACTGGCAATAAAGGCCGTCGATGCCGGTGGATGCATGGCCACCGGACGCGGATTAAGTCGCGACATAATGGGATGACTCAAGCCACTCACGGCCCAGGCAATAATGGCGACAAAGACCGCCAGACCAATTCGACGGTGCCAGCAATATAAAACAGACCGGGACATGCTTATCCTTTTAAAACGGTTGACAAATAACGGCTCATTGCCAGCAAACACGTCTGCCTGCCAGCGAGTACCCCACCCTGATTAAAAGGTATATTTAGCGCCAATATATGCCGTACGTGGGCGGCCCGGCGTGTAGGTTGGCCCCCATTTGCCAGTGGTTTCAGCGTAAAGTTCGTCGGTCACATTCAAGACACGAAGGGAGACTTCAACTTTCGGGCTTAATAGATAGTTAGCTCTCAAATTAAGGAGGTCGTACCCCTCGTAGGTATCCCGATCGGTGGGGCGGCCATCATCAGCATTTTTTTCGTCTATCCAGTGTTCACCCTGATGTATCCATTCCAGCTCAATACGCCCACTGTTCAGCCATGTGGGGCCATAGCGCAGACGCACATTGGCAAAGTTTTCTGGGGCATTGGGCATATCATTACCCGAGTAGTCACCACTGCGATCTTTCCAGTCTTTATATTTATGCTCAGATTGGGTGTAGGCAATATAAAGATCGACGGTCTCGGTAAGAATAATATCGAAGCCCAGCTCAATGCCGTAATGCTCGGTCTCACCCGCATTAGTATTGCGCCGCGCACCCGTACTGCTGTCGAGCACACTGAGGATATCGTCTTCTTTCAGCATGTAATAAAAACTACTGTCGAAAGATATACGTTCGGTCAAATTACCGCGCAAGCCAATATCAAAACTATCAACTTTTACCGGATCAAGGTCGGTGGAATCAGCAGTGCTACCGGAGCGAAACAACTGCCCACTAGAAGGCACGCGAAAAGCGTGACGGTAGGAGGCGTAGCCATTAATGTCGTCACTAAACTGATAAGTCAGCCCCAGCTTTGGACTGAGGTGGTTGAAATCCACCGACTGATCTTGCGGGCGTAAATGCAGTGGATCGACGGGAGTAGATCCCATATTGTCGGTGTAATCGTAGTGGGAATAGTCATAGCGCAGCCCGGCATTTAAACGCAGCGCCGAGGTCAGCTGGCTTTCATAATGCACAAAAGGCGATAGCGACAACACATCAACATCGTAGTCATAGAGCAAACCTGCCGGCGTAAAAGCCATCCAGTAATCGCCAGGGTCGGTATCGGTACGCTCAATATACGTTTGTTTTTGATAGCCTTCGCTATAGTCGATATCCAGCCCGGTCACCACAAAGCTGTCGGCGCTCAAGCTGTAATCCCACTTAATTAATGTGCCAATAGAGTCGTGGCCGCTTTCATTAATATGGGCGTCTTGTGAGTCCAGCGATGACGAGCAACTGGGACACCAGGGCGGTGGCGGGCTGACACGGCCCGTGTTCAACGTCCAGGTGGCGACGTAATCCAGATCGTTATTACGCAAGAAAGGCGTGATCGTTAAAGTGCTGTTATCGAAATCCCGCTCAAAGGCTGACGAAAGACGAAAAGCCCGCACGTCTCTGTAGCCGATCAAATTACCAAACTGCTCCGGGTCGTGTTTATAGTCGTCATAGCTTAAGCCGCTACCACCGCTTTCATAATCAATAATGGTGCCGGTAAATACCGTATTAACACGCCAGTCACGCCCGACGTCGGTATTCCATGAACCCGTAAAAGAGCTGCGTTTACTCTCGGTCTGCTCACGCCAACCATCGTTTTCGACAAGATCTAGCTTGCCCGTGAAGCCGTGATTAGCCGTGACCTTCGCGCCATTGATTTGCACACGACCAAAGCCATCTTCACCCCCCTCAACACCAACACTCAGCTTGTCTTTTTTGGGTGGCCGCCCGCTGAGGACATTAACCACCGCGCCAATCGCATCGCTGCCATAAAGTGCCGAGCCCGGCCCCTTAATAATTTCGACACCATTCGCGGCACTCGTATTCACTTCATACAAGGCATTGTGATTAAAGAAGCCTGCCGCGCGCGTTGGCACACCATTTTCTAAATAGAGATACACCGGGCTGGTCGATACGGGCTGACGAATAGCCGCCATCACTCCTTCGCCACTCGAGCCTATTTGCACAATATTGACACCGGGGATGCGGTTCATCAGCTCCCCGGCATGGGCGGGGTTTAGCTCTGTGATTTCCTGCTCGGTGATCACACCCATACTCGCGGCCGTGTCGGCCAGTGTATTCGCACTACCGCTGGCGGTAACAACGATAGTTTCTAACAAGGTGGGTTCAACCAGCGGCGGCTCCGCAGAAGGCTCAGCAAAAGTAAGCGCAGGCAATATACCGCCTAACAAAATGGCAGCCATTGAGGCATGACGCTTATTTACACCACACGTTCTGCGAACATTTTTTATAGTAAACACGATGAATATCCCTCTCAATTTTCTAGCGGGAGATTCTAGAGGTACAAGCTCTCATTAAGGTGTGACGAATTGTCACAGTGACCTGTGGTTTATTGTCGCAGTCTCGATACCGAAAAAAATGAAACGATCGCTAAAAACCCTTAATTCATAGAGTCTATTCGTCGTAATTCACGGCCATACCCTTCGCGGTACGAGGGGTATAAAAACGCATAACCAGCCTCGCGTATTTTGGCATTGCTGCAACGCTTATTCTGGCCTCGGGGCGACGGGCTTTCGTCCCCCTGTATCGGCTTATCGACATTCATTGCTGCCGCTAGCCAACTGGCCACTTCTGCACGTGCCACCGGGGCGCTATCGACACCGATATAAAGTCTTTCCGAGCGGGAAGAAATAATGAGGTGGCGCAGTAATCCGGCGCAGTCATCACTGTGAATCCGGTTGGTATAGCACGGCATAGAAGTGCAGGTCGCCACCTCTCCTTGTTTCACCTGATTAATAAAGTGGTCACGGCCGGGGCCATAAATGCCGGCAAAACGCACGACGCTGTACGTAAAGCCACTATTGGCGAGCAAGCTTTCTGCCTCGAGCAAAATTCGCCCGGCAAAACCTGTAGGCTCTGTGGCTGAACTTTCATCAACCCATTCACCGTCTGTTTGATGGTAAACAGCCGTACTTGAGGTGAAAATTATGCGCTTCACTTGCTGGTTTTGATGCCGCAGCTGATGCAATAGGTTTCGCAAACCATCAACATAGGTCTGGCGATAAATAGCCTCCTGGCGACGACCCGCTGCGGGGCAGTAGACAATGTAATCGAGGTTCGCTGGCAGCTCGGGGATTCCTGCTACATTACTGAAGTCAGCAGCGATGCCACGAATAGCGGCATCAAGCCCCGACACATCCCGTCGCATACCCCACACTTCGTGGCCGTCATTAATCAGACGTAGGGCCAGCCGCGTACCGACATCACCACAACCTGCTATTAATACTTTCAAGTGTGGGTGCTCCTTAACGCATCACCTGCGGCAATCACTTCCTCGACCACCTTCTCAGCGTGCTCCCAGGTGGTGCGCGCACCGACAAAACAAGGGCGAATAGCCAATACACCATTGATCATTGCCGTACTGGGAATACTGCGCCCCTGGTGAACCAACCGCCGGTGGATTTCCCGATTCAGTTCATTCAAATCACCAGCGCTATCATCGAGATAGCGAAAGCAGCAGATAGACAGTGTCGGCTCCTGCACCACGTCCAAATTGGGATGGGCGCGAGCTAATTCTGCAACCCGTCGAGCCATGGCGTTGTGGCGACAAACCCGCTCGCGCATGCCTTCTTTGCCTATTTCACGAATTAATGCCCAAACCACGGCACCGCGAGAGGGCGCAGATAATTCAACCCCGAAATCGTAGTAGGGAATGCCGAGGCCATCCATTGAGTGCTGAAAATTGTCATCTCTAACAGAGCCCTCGAGATAGTCCGACTCTTCCTGAGTGAAAGCCCGGTACAACAAACTGCGATCGCGCACGTAAGTTGCACCCACACCGACCGGTGCGCCCAGCCATTTATGGGGGTCAACAATGACCGAGTCGGCCATAGATAATCCCTTATAAAGCGGGCGAACCTGGGGGTCGAGAATACCGGGCAAACCATAAGCACCGTCGACATGAAACCAGATATCAAATTCACGGGCGATCTCGCCAATGTCATGCAGTGGATCGATAACCCCGGCATTCGTCGTGCCCGCATTGCCCACAATCGCAACGGGTACACAGCCCCTGTCGATGAGTTGCTCGTCCTGTAAATCCGCTTGCAACTGCTGACGTAAAGCATCGACGCACATTCGCCCCTGCTCATCGACGGCAATAGTGATAACGGCGTTGCGCCCCATGCCCAACACCGCAGCTGAACGGTGCACGGTGTGGTGGCTCGCCGCCGTTGCGTAGATGCGACAGGGTCGCTGCACGCCATCTCGACTCGGGTCAATACCGATGCGTTCAAAAGCCCATTGGCGCGCCGCACCCAGTGCAACAAGATTAGCGACTGAGCCACCACTGCTATAAAGCCCCTTCATTTCAGGGCGCAGCTCGAACATCTCGGCCATCCACTCCAGAGACAATTCTTCGAGATAATTAAAGGCGGTTAAACCGAGGCGCTGTGGCGCGGCAACGGAGCCCGCCAAACTCGCCAAGACCCCAACGGATGTCGCACCCGTGGTAATAAAAGCCGTGCAGCCGGGGTTGGGGATTTGCGAGCCATTGGGAATAATTTGCTGCCCTAATTCAGCGATCACCTGCTCGATACCTACGCCTTTTTCGGGCAGTGATTGTTGCAGAGCATCGTGCCATTGGGAATAACGCGACATCGCGTCGGGGTGTTCGAAGCGTAAATATTCATCCAGACTATTGCCCAGCTCATGTAATCGCTGAGAAAGGGGGCCGCATTCAGCACGGTCATCATTCATGGGGACATCCTTAACATCTAACTTCGGGTAACAATAACGACAAAGCAGCCAGGTAAATATTCTCTCGTTGCCTGCGGTTTATTGTCGCAGTCTAGCGGCATTATTAAGATGCCTCAAACAGCAACAAATCGTAACCAACCTTTATAAGCAGTGGTAAAACAATGCCGCTTAAACACCGCTCAAGCCAGACGCCTTCACTTGAGCTCTAAAAACAATTGATAATTGTCAACGACGTTTATAACCACAAAAAATTACAGTTATTGTAGACTTGCCTATAAAAGACACCATGGGAATTACCTTATGTTGCGGAATAAATTTTTACTCATTCCAGTTAGTTTTTACCTGGGATTTTCTACCACGGCTTTCTCAGAAGACGAGGCGACGCCTGAAAATGAAGTGACCCTCACAGAAATTGTCGTAGTAGGAGAAATCATCAAACCCGGCGTCGTTGGCATAATGCCAACCCAGGGTGGTATTAATGATGCGGCCGCACTGTTAAGGCAAGTGCCTGGTGCCAACATCAATTCTAATGGGCCATTATCAGGCATCGCGCAATATCGCGGTTTATTCGGTGACCGTATTAATGTCAGCTCAGATGGTGCCAATTATAAATCGGCCTGCGCCAATGCTATGGACGCACCGTTAAGCCATGTACCCACGTCATTAACGGAAGTACTGAAAATTGAACGCGGCATTGCATCCGTCAGTAGCGGCATCGAAACACTCGGCGGCTCCATTGTTCAGGAAACCAGAAAGGGTGAATTTGCAGGCTCTGAAAAAACACTTATCGAAGGTAAGGCAAGCAGTGGCTACAACAGCGTTAATGATGGTCGCTATGCCAGTGTTTTTATTAATGCTGCGAATCAAAATCACAAATTGCGTGTTGGCGGCAGCCATGAGAAAGGCAATAGTTTTGAGTGGGCGGAAGGTACCAATATAGATACCCGGCACGAACGTAACGCGTCAACGTTTGGCTACGGCTTTCAAACTGACGATCACGAATTTGATGTTGGCTACAATTACAACGACACCCTGCTATCTGGCACACCGTCATTACCGATGGACATTATTTATTCTCGTGGCGGCGTACCCACGTTTAATTATATCGGCAATTTTGCAGACCAATACGAAGTAACCGCAAAACTTCAATACCAGGATATAAAACACCGGATGGATAATTTCACCCTCCGAGGAATTGGCCTAAAAACGCGACAGTCAGACAACACAGCCCGCGGCTTTGGTTACAAATTCACGCTTGCAATCCCCTATCTGGATGGGGAATTACTCATGGGGCTAGATGGCGATAATATTGAACATGATGCGCTGATCACCGATCCCTTTAATGGGCAATTCCGCATTAATAATTTTAACGATGTTAACCGCGATCGCTACGGTTTCTTTACCGAATGGGAAGGCGATGTGGCAGACAACTGGGGCCTGGAACTTGGCGGCCGAATTAACTGGGTGCGCATGCAGGCGGGCGACGTATTTGCGAGCACATCAAAATTCACATCTGGTGGCACACCCATTAATGCACCTGCCAAACTGCAAACGGCCTTCAACAATTCAGATCGCGACGAGGACAATGTCAATGTCGACCTTGTGGCAATCGGACGTTATTTTCTTTCACCAACGCTTGATGTTGAAATCGGCTTTGCACGAAAAACACGTTCACCCACGTATCAGGAACGTTATATCTGGGTTCCACTAACAGCAACCGGCGGCCTTGCTGATGGGCGTAATTATATCGGCACGACTAATCTTGACCCTGAAGTGTCTTACCAAGCAGAGTTAGGTTTCGATTGGCAAGAAGATGCTTTCTATTTTGCACCGCGGGTTTTTTATCGCTACGTAGAAGACTATATTCAAGGTACACCAACAACGAATAATGCCGCATTAGCCATCGACCCTAATACCTTACAGTTCACCAACGTTGACGCCTATTTATACGGCTTTGATGCCGAAGCTGAATACCAGCTTAATGACACCTGGAAAGTGGGCGGCATTGTTAGCTACGTACGCGGCAAGCGCGATGATACAGACGACGATCTCTACCGCATTGCCCCCTTGAACACGACAATGAAACTCACTTACGAAACCGACATCTGGATGACCAGTGCCGAAGTCGTCGCCTATTCGCGACAAAATAAAGTCTCCAGCTTTAATAATGAAGTTCCCACATCAGGCTATACAACGTTCAATTTTCGCGGCCAATATCGTCCTCAATTACAAAATATGGATGGACTGGAAATTGGCTTCGGCATTGAAAACATATTCGACAAAGGGTATCGCGTACACCTGAATGGTTTGAATCGAAACCCTCTTAACGAGGACACCGCAATAGGCGAACACCTCCCCGGCAATGGTCGTAATTATTATGTCACGCTGAGTTATGACTGGTAAGCGTACGCAACTAGAATGGCCTGGGCGTGGCTCTAATCAGTCACGCCCAGGCCATTGTTCAGTATTTTCCTGACCCCGTTTATTAATCAATAGCTCCTATAGCGTGAGCTGTAGTGTCATCTGCAGTTTCAAGGGTGTGACTCCGGCGCGCCGAATAAAGAGAAATAGACACGACACGGCGATTTGAAGCGCTAGTCATTTTCTCTCCCCTGCAATGAGCCAAAGCATCATTGACCCCTCGCCAGCTAAAGCCTTACCATCCAGCCCACTATTCTAATTCCTTAATCGAGACTTATTCCTATGCAGTCCTTATTTGAGCCTTTAACGTTTCTACACGGCCCTGCCATTAAAAACCGTTTCGCCCTGGCACCACTCACCAACTTACAGAGCAATGTCGACGGCACCCTGTCAGACGACGAGTACAAGTGGCTGACTATGCGCGCCGAAGGTGGCTTTAGCTTAACCATGACCTGTGCCGCCCACGTGCAGGCCGTTGGCCAGGGCTTCCCCGGACAGCTCGGCATCTACTCCGACGACCACCTCGAGGGGCTAACACGCCTGGCGGCGGGCATTAACAAAAACGATAGTTTGTCGATTGTGCAGCTGCACCACGCGGGCCACCGTACACCGCCAGAACTGATTGACACCGACCCGGTTGCCCCCTCTGCCCATGAAGAGTCCGGTGCCCGCGCCTTATCAACATCTGAAGTCGAGCAGGTGATTGAAGATTTTATTGCCGCTGCTGAGCGCGCTGAGAAAGCGGGTTTTGACGGCGTGGAAATTCACGGTGCCCACGGTTACATCCTCTGCCAGTTCCTCAGTAGCGAAACCAATCGCCGCGATGACCAGTACGGTGGTTCTCTTGAAAATCGTGCCCGCCCTCTGTTTGATGTTATCGCCGGTATCCGTGAACGCTGTGGCAAAGACTTTAATTTGGGCGTGCGCTTAACCCCCGAGCGCTTCGGCATTGTTCTCGACGAAGCTATCCAAATCGCTCAACGCCTGTTCGATGAAGCACAAATTGATTATCTGGATATGTCTTTGTGGGATGTCTTTAAAGAGCCAACAGACGAAGCCTACAAAGGCCGTTCTTTAATGGATTGTTTTACTGCGCTTAAGCGTGGCGATGTGCGCCTGGGTGTCGCCGGTAAAATCCGCACGCCAGAGGAAGCAAAGAAGTGTATGGAAAGTGGCGTCGACTTTGTTTTACTCGGCCGTGCCGCCATCATTCACCATGATTTCCCTAAACTACTGGCAAACGACAGTGGCTTTACCCCCATGAGTAACCCCGTTTCGGCCGATCATTTACGCGCCGAAGGACTTAGCGATACTTTTGTTGAATACATGGGTGTCTGGAAGGGTTTTGTTGCGGATACAGAGGGTTTTATTACCCCAGAAATGCTGACCTGATTTTAGACAACGCCAGAGCCAGCGCCATATTTCAGGTCTGGCTCTGGCCGCTTACAGGCTTGGCTCTGGCAAGCGCCAAATATACGTCGAAACCATCAAGGCAATACAAAGCAATAAAAGCTGCACTTGCCACAGGGGTACGATGACGATAGAAATAGTCATCGTTACCCACATAGTGAGAAAAGTATAGTATTTGGCCTTGCGCGGAATACCTTCGCCATTTAAATACGCCAAAATATATTTACTCAGTACGGGATGGGCAACTAGCCAGCTATAAAATTTATCTGAACTTCTCACGTAACAGGCAGCAGCCAGCAACAAAAAAGGTGTTGTCGGTAATAAAGGCAAAAATATACCCACCACGCCAAGTGCTAATGAAATATTTCCTGCCGCAAATAATAGTGTACGAACAATACGATTTAACACTGACTGCTTATTAACTTTTATCGTATTAACACTATTTATTGTCGACACAATATTAATTTTTTTATTATTCAAAATAGTCTCCTCAATATTTAAACACATCCTTGTGTTCTCAATATCGACATTCTACCCCTGTCTAAGCAGAGCCAATCAGTGCTGTCCGGCTGGCGTGTGGACAACTATTCCATCCAGCTCGGGCGAGGCTTTTATCTGACAGCAAAGGCGAGAGCTTTCATTGCGGTCATCGGTTAATTCCAGCATCGCATCTTCCGTTGCGTCCATTGGTGGGAGTTTATCAAGCCACTCTGAATCAACATGCACATGACAGGTCGCACAGGCGCAAACGCCGCCGCAGTCTCCATCAATTCCCGGCACTAAATTATCAAGAGCACCGTCCATTAAATTCTCACCGTCCTGAACATCAATATCACGGCGGGTTCCATCATTTTCAACATAAGTTACTTTTGTCATTTTATTTCCTCACTAATATATTTAGGTCTTACGTTTGTACGCGTGTTAACAAATACTATGCGACACGTTCTTGATTGTGCGCATCATCTTTAGTCGTATCTTCAGTCGAGCCTGAATTAACTGGCACGTCGGCTAACGCTTTTGCCGGAATACTTTCATCCTGCAAACGCTCAGCACTCACCACTATGTTTTTACCAATAATATTGCGGGCAACAACAAATTCAGCCGGGCGATTAATGGCATCGACAGCCAACAGGCGACCTTCACGTAAATAAAACACCGCGAAGGAACGGCTATCGACATCGCCCCGAATAACCGTCTGATCATAACCGGCATTGATACCGGCAGTTTGTAATTTCAGGTCGTATTGATCTGACCAAAACCACGGCACCTGAGCATAGGGTTTGTCTTTACCACAAATTGTCGCAGCAACCGTTTTACCCTGGTCAACGGCATTCTGTACAGATTCAAGGCGTAAACGCCGTTGATAAATAGGATTGGGATGATTGGCGCAGTCACCTGCCGCATAAATATTGTCGATATTTGTACGGCCATATTCATCAACTGTAATACCATCATCGCAAGCTATACCTGCCGACTGCGCCAATTCAACATTGGGCAATAAGCCAATACCTACCACAACCAGATCGGCTAACACGCGATATCCACAGCTGGTCACTACCGCCGCAACCTGGCCGTCACCACCATCGTCTTCAATAGCAACGACTTCCGTGTCACAGCGTAGGGTAACGCCCGCCTCTCGGTGCACCGCCTCGAAAAACTTACCCACTTCAGGACTGGTGACTCGACCCAGTGGCGTCGGCCTTGCGACTAGCAACGTCACTTTTAAGCCGTGCTTAACCGCTACCGCTGCCGTCTCCAGGCCAATATAGCCACCGCCGATGACAACCAGGCGAGTACCCTCAGTGAACTTATCCTGCATGGCCTCAACATCTGCCAGCGTACGCAAATAATTAACCTGTGGGTGATCTGCGCCTGAACAGGGCAAAGGCCGAACGCGACCGCCAGTGGCAAGAACGAGATGATCGTAATGCAAGGTTTGTCCGCTATCGAGACAAACCACCTGTTCACTGGCATTAATGGCGCAAACCGCTTCACCCAGCTGATGCTCGATATTCACTTTTTCATAAAAAGCAGCAGGCTTAACGAACAGGCGCTCTCTTGCTAGCTCACCCGCGAGGTATGTTTTCGACAATGGTGGGCGCTGGTAAGGCAACACGGGTTCATCGCCAAGCAGTACGATTCGTCCGTCAAAGCCTCCCTGGCGAAGGCTAACGGCGACCTGCGCTCCAGCTTGCCCACCACCCACAATAACGACTGTTTCTGTCATCTCTAAAGACTCCTTTTACGGATTAGTCTGAGGATTAATTTGCGGATTAATCTACGGGTTAATCTGCACAAGCATTTCTTCATAACCCCGTAAAATACAGGAATAAACGCGCTTGGGCTCACCGACTACACTAATGCAGGGCTCGGGCCAGAGTTTGAGAATTTCTTCCCACAGTACCTGTATCTGCATTTCAGCCAGACGGTTGCCCAGGCAGCGATGAATACCAAAACCAAAGGCCAAATGTTGACGGGGCCGGCGACGATCAATGATAAATTCTTCAGGCGTTTCAATAGCCTCTTCATCTCTGTTGGCCGATACGTACCACATCATCACTTTGTCACCTTTTTTAATCGTCTTACCGCCCAATTCATAATCGGCAAGAGCAGTGCGGCGCATGGAGGCTAACGGGGTCTGCCAGCGAATAATTTCTGGCACCATTGACTCAACCAACTTGGGGTTAGCACAGAGCTTTTTATACTGATCAGGATTTTGACTCAGCGCTAAAATGCTGGCTGACATACTGTTTCGCGTAGTGTCATTACCACCCACGATAAGCAATATGAGATTGCCAAGAAACTGATCAGGTGTCATTTTATTGGTGGCGTCAGAATGAGCCATCATCGAAATAAAATCGGGTGCTGGTGGCAACTTAGCCCGTTCTTTCCAAAGGCGGGTAAAGTATTCGAGACACTTATCCAGCTCCTGCTTTTTGTATTCATCAGAAATAAAGGCTTGCGAACCTGGCATCGCCGTGGCGACTTCTGACCAGTGGGTCAGTAACTTTCGATCTTCCAAAGGGAAATCAAACAGGGTCGCCAGCATTAAAGTGGTGAGCTCAATGGATACTCTTTCCACCCCGTTGAAAGTTTCACCGATGGGAAGCCCTCTGAGTACTTTGCGTGTCCGTTCACGAATCGTGCCTTCAAGGCGCGCAAGTGTCGCCGCTGAAAGCATGGGGTTTACCGCTTTTCGGTGCTTGTCATGCTCAGGGTTATCCATACCGATAAACATCTCGACACCCAAACCCAAGTTGCCATCAATAATGGTAATACCACCATTTTCGGTCGCCGATGAAAACACCGCAGGGTTCATCTCAACTTCCATCACATCTTTATATTTCGTGATTGACCAGAAAGGACCAAATTCACTCTCCTTACAATAGTGAACAGGGTCTTCATTGCGCAAACGTTCAAAGTAGGCCCAGATACTATTACTTTGGAACAGACGCGGGTCGGATACATTGATTTCATCGAGCGGAATAGCAGCAACACTATTCTTTACGGAAGCACTGACGGCGGATTCGGTCACTTTATTTTCATTTGTGTTCATTTCTATCCCCTGTTAATAAAATTATGAAGAACTGATCTGCATCAACTCTTGCTATTAAATCTAAGGGCCTGGCGATAAAACTTCAACATTCCGAAAATGACATTAACGATGCCAAAAGTGACAGGCGCCTTTTATTAACCATAAAAAAACAACTACAAACCAAACAAATATACAATATACCCCTATAAATACAGCCTTAAACGGATTTGTATTTACATAGCGAACCTTAACAAAACCCACAAAATATATTTCATGACATTTATCATGCGTCAATATGCCACATGATAAATGTCAACAACAACCCCAGAGTATCAGGCGCTGCGGCAGATTGTCGCAGTACTTTTTAACCTTCAACAACCTTATTCAATAATGAATCTCAAATAGAAAAAGCTATCAGGATACAGGCATGTATAAATCCCAAGCGGAATAATTATTAGTTTGCAAAAGACACCTACGTATTAACAGGCATTTTACTCTGCCACCTAATTGATTTATTTCTACGCCTACCTGCCCATACCCGATAAAGGTTTTCTAACCAGAGTATGAGCCGATGGCCTCGATCAACATGTGAACTGGCCGTCGGATCGCAAAAATATATGGCGTACAATGGCTGACTAGGGCACTGGCCCTGACTAACCGCAATTTTTCACAGCAGGAGAATCCAATCGATGAAAACAGTTAATGCCATTATGCTCGCAGGAGCTTTAGCCTTGAGTGCCAACCCTTCATTTGCTGGCGATGCAGAAGCGGGAAAAACTGCATTTGCGAGTAAAGGCTGTAAAGGCTGTCACGGTGCAGGCGGTGCCGCACCAACGCCTGGCACGCCGAAATTGGCCGGTAAAGATGCCGCCACTATCAAACAAGCATTGAGTGACTTTAAGAGCGGCACTCGCTCTAGCCCAATAATGAATGGCATGGCGGCTCAACTCAGCGATGGAGATGTCGATAATATCGCCGCTTATATTGGTGGTTAGTCGATTCTGACCTGAGGGCTCTAGCATTATGCAGGGCCCTCAAATTGGTAAAACTCTGTCGGCCCTATCTTTTAAAAGGCCACACAATTGGCCACTGCCATCGCTATAGAAAGCCAGAAAAAAACACTGAAGTTCAAGGATTGCTGAATAAAATGGACGCCTCTCTAGAAAATAAAAACACCCATGTGATACTGAACCGCCAGCGCCTCTTTATAAAATATGTGCTAGCGATCCTGGTAGACCTCACCGTACTCAACCTCTTTGATCAATACTGGGATCATGTCCATATTGAATCATTTAGCGTCTCGTTGCTCGCAGCCGCACTACTACAGTTTCTATTGCAGCTAACCATCGCCCTCGAACACAACGTTGCCGAGTACTTTAAAAAGAAAGATGGCTTAAAACATAGGATAGCCAGAGGCCTGTCAACTTGGGCAATACTCTTCATTTCAAAACTAGTGATACTTCAGGCTATTAACTTTTCTTTTGGCGATAGCGTGCTATTTACAGGACACGTTCACGGCCTGATTGCTTTTATCATTGTTATCATCGCAATGGTTATTGCAGAACAAAGTGTTACAAAGGTCTATCGCACTTTAGCTTAAAAAACACCACAAAAAAACTTGGATCTTACAAGCGTAAAACCAAAGCTCATTTTATTCAAACACCCAACTGTTTCGTTTTAATGCCATGAATACAGTGTTTAAATTGCAATCGGCGCAGCAATACCCGGGTGAGGCTCGTAAGCCTCCAGCGTAAAATCCTCGTAACAAAAACCAAACATATCCGTTACATTTTTATTCAGAGTCATCTGCGGCAAAGGCTTTAGTTCGCGCACAAGCTGCTTATCAGCCTGTTCTAAATGATTCAAATAAAGATGGGCGTCACCCAGGGTGTGGATAAACTCACCGGGCTGTAAACCTGTCACCTGAGCCACCATTAAGGTCAACAGTGCATAAGAGGCGATATTGAAAGGCACACCAAGAAAGATATCGGCGCTGCGCTGATAGAGCTGGCAACTCAATTTGCCATCAGCAACATAGAACTGGAAAAAAGCGTGGCAGGGCGCGAGCGCCATGCGGCCCTGCTCAACATTAAGCTGAGGGGAAATACTTTCATCGGGCAATTGTGCCGGGTTCCAGGCGGAAACAATCAGGCGCCGTGAGTCAGGCCGGGTGCGCAGCTGCTCAATCACTTCAGCGATTTGATCAATAGCACCTCCGCTGGGTAGAGGCCACGTGCGCCACTGGTAGCCATACACCGGGCCGAGATCGCCGCTGTCGGTGGCCCACTCATCCCAAATCGATACACCGTTGTCACGCAGGTATTGGGTATTGGTATCGCCCTTCAAAAACCAGAGTAGTTCGTAAATAATGGATTTGAGGTGCACCTTCTTTGTGGTGACAAGAGGGAATCCCTCGGCAAGATCAAAGCGCATTTGATGGCCAAAAACACTACGCGTGCCGGTACCGGTACGGTCGCCTTTCTCAACACCCTTGTCGCGCACATGGCGCATCAAATCCAGATACTGCTGCATAACTACCTCATTTAATAAACTGTATCGAGAACTTCATCCGACTGGGCAATTCATTCACGTTCTTACGGTGGTGACCGCTCGCTTTCGCCAGTAGCTGTAAGTCAACAGCAGCAGACCGCCGACGACCATTGGTAGGCTAAGTAACTGCCCGCGGGTGACCCAGTCAAAAAGGTCGAAGCCGATGTGGCCATCTGGCTCGCGAGCAAATTCAGCGATAGAACGGAACAGGCCGTAGAATAATAAGAACAGGCCGCTAACCGCACCTTCAGGCCTCGGGCGACGAGAATACCAAAACAGGATGATGAAGAGCAGCAAACCTTCGAGTCCCGCCTGATAAAGCTGAGAGGGATGGCGGGCAATTTGCTCGGGGTCGCGGGGGAAGATCATCGCAACCGGCCAGTCGCTGGCACGACCCCAAAGTTCCTGGCCAATAAAATTTCCAATGCGCCCCAAACCGAGACCGATAGGCACCAGAGGTGCAACAAAGTCTGCTACCGCTAACCAGGGTTGTTTGATTTTACGCGCATAAAGCAGCAAGGCCACAGCCACGCCCAGTAAGCCACCGTGGAAAGCCATGCCTCCTTCCCAAATGCGTAACAACCACAGTGGATCAGCCAGCCATTTATCGAAATTGTAGAACAGAACATAGCCACAACGACCACCGAGTATCACCCCAAAAGCGGCATAGACGATTAAGTCTTCGATCTGATCGCGACGCAAAGGTGACCAGGCGCGCTGACTGCGCGACCTTGCCAATAGCCAGGCGAAACTAAAGCCTAGCAAATACATAACACCGTACCAGTGCACTTGAAACGGCCCAAGGCTGACAAGTACGGGGTCAAGTTCTGGATAAGTCAGCATAAAGAAGCCTTTAACAAATTAAGTATCATTTTAACGTCTTTGGTTAGGCACCGCGTAAATCCAGCACCGGCCAATCACGTTGACGGGCCTCAGCCAACAGGAGTTTATCGGGGTTAACGGCAACCGGCTTCTCAACCGCCTTCAACAACGGCAGGTCGTTAATCGAGTCACTATAGAAGCAACTACCCACCAGGGTTTCACCCTTTTCTTCAAGCCAGTTTTGTAAGCGCGTCACTTTACCCTGTTGGTAACTGGGCACACCCGCAACTTGCCCCGTATAACGACCCTCTATCTGCTCGGGCTCGGTGGCAATCACCTCGCTAATGCCAAAACGGTGACAAATCGGCTCAACAATAAAACGGTTGGTCGCGGTGATGATCATCAACTGATCTCCCGCCGCACGATGTTTTTCGACCAGCGCCTCGGCTGCTGGCAGCCACATTTTGCTAATCACTTCGTCCATAAATTTGCGATGCAGCTCAACCAGCTCCTGCGGTTCAAGGGCCGCCAAAGGAGCGAGGGCAAAGCGTAAGTACTGATGAATATCGAGCTTGCCCTGCTGGTAATCCTCATAAAATCGTGTATTCATTTGCGCATAGTGGTCGGGGTCGACCTTATTTTCATGCACCAGAAATTCGCCCCAAGCGTAGTCACTATCGCCAGCAAGCAGGGTATTGTCCAGATCAAACAGGGCCAATGGCATGTTTACTCTTTATCTCGAAGTCATAAAAGCAGGCAGAATACCCACTATCTAGCATGCACTCAATGTCCGGTTTCAGAGGCATTTGCCGCACCTAGAGAAACTGTGGAACAATAGCCCACAACTATAAGACGCTGGCGGCAATAATGGACACAATCGATAAGGATGGATTTCGCCCCAACGTAGGCATTATTGTCGCCGATGGCAAAGGTCGACTACTGTGGACCAAGCGTGTTCGACAGAACGCCTGGCAATTTCCTCAGGGCGGTATCGATACCGGAGAAAGCCCCCGCGACGCCATGTATCGAGAGCTACATGAAGAGATAGGCCTCGAACAACCCGATGTCAAAATCCTCGCCAACACCCGTGGCTGGCTACGTTACCGCCTGCCAAAACGCTATATTCGTAAGGGCGAAACAAACACCTGCATTGGCCAAAAACAAAAGTGGTTTTTACTACAGCTTAATAGCACCACTGACCACATTCGTTTTGACTGCGGCAAAAAGCCCGAATTTGACGGCTGGCGTTGGGTTAACTACTGGTACCCCATCAGTCAGGTGGTCGATTTTAAACGTGATGTTTACCGCCGCGCATTAAAAGAACTGGCGCAAATCCACAGTGATTTAGAAAAAAAGCTCAAGCCCCAACGGTGAGCCTGAAATGCTGAATTCACTGCGCAGCATTCTTCAGGAGGTCAACTCAGCCAACGACTTTGGCGACTTGCTTGAGATTATTGTCGACCGCGTGAAAGCGGTAATGAACACTGATATTTGCTCGGTCTACTTGCTCGATGCCAAAACGGATACCTACATGCTCGCCGCCACCGACGGCCTCCGGCAAGAAGCTGTTGGTAAAGTATCGATGTCTGCCGAGCAAGGTCTGGTCGGGCTGGTGGCCCGCAAAGCCGAGCCCCTCAATCTCGAGCATGCCGAAACCCACCCCCGCTTCGCCTATTTCCCCGAGACCGGCGAAGAAAAATTTAGCGCCTTCCTCGGCTCGCCGATTATCCATCACCGCACGGTGCTCGGTGTACTGGTAGTACAGCAACAACAGCGCCGCCGTTTCGACGAAAGCGAAGAAGCCTTCCTGATAACCATTGCCGCCCAACTGGCCGGCATTATTGCTCACGCCGAAGCGACCGGTGAGCTTGCCCGCGCTATTTCACCGGAGCTGGAGCAGGACAGCGCCTCGGGCGAAGCCCACTATTCAGGTCTCGCTAGCGCCCCCGGCATTGGCATTGGCACGGGCATCGTCGTTGCCCTCCCCGCCGACCTCAACGCTGTGCCGAAGCGTCGCACCGGTGATATTGACGGCGAATTGGCGAAACTTCGCGATGCTCTCGACAGTACGATTAAAGACTTAAAAACGGTTCATCAGGACTTGGCCGACAAGCTCAATCCTGAAGAAATCGCCCTGTTTGATGTTTACGTCAGTATGCTCGATGACAACTCACTGGGCGGCGAAGTCAGCGAGCGAATAAAGACCGGAGTATCCGCGCAATACGCCTGGAGCCGGGTCATTCTCGAGCATATCCGCACCTTCAGCGCCATGGAAAACCCTTATCTTCGCGAGCGTGCGACCGATGTTCGTGACCTCGGCCGCCGCGTGCTGGGCTATCTGCAACAGCAGCAACACGAAGAAAAGCACTACCCAGAAAACACCATTTTGATCGGCGAAGAGCTAGCGGCACCCAATTTGGCCGACGTGCCCTTTGAAAACATTCGCGCCATGGTTTCCGCCAAGGGCTCGTACAACTCCCATATGGCGATTCTCGGCAGAGCCATGGGCATCCCCACCATTATGGGTGCCGTCGACCTGCCCTGGAGCGAGCTGGACGGCTGCGAGCTCATTGTCGACGCTCACCAAGGGCTAGTTATCAACTCGCCCACCGCTCAGCACCTTGAAGCTTACGAAAAGGTCTACGAAGAAGAGCTCAGCTTCGCCGCCGATCTGGAAGCCACCAAAAACGAACCCAGTGTCACCCTCGATGGCCAGCATATTTCGTTATGGGTCAACACCGGATTGCGTATCGATTCCATGCTATCTCTCGACCGAGGTGCCGAAGGTGTTGGTTTGTACCGCACAGAAATACCCTTCTTAATGCGCGAGCGTTTCCCATCGGAAGAGGAGCAACGTCAGCTTTACCGTGAGCAGCTGGAGATGTTCAGCCCCCACCCAGTAACCATGCGCACGCTTGATATTGGCGGCGACAAATCCCTGCCCTACTTCCCCATTGAAGAGGAAAACCCCTTCCTCGGCTGGCGCGGCATACGCGTCACTCTCGATCACCCGGAAATTTTTCTGGTGCAATTGCGCGCCATGATGCGAGCCAGTATCGGCCTCAATAACCTGCGCATTTTGTTACCAATGATTTCCAATACCGAGGAGCTGGACAGCGCCCTGGTTTTAATCAAACGCGTGTACCACGAGCTGACCATTGAAGAGGGCTACCGTTTTGACATGCCCGCCATTGGCGCCATGATTGAAGTGCCCGCCGCGATATTCCAAATTGGTGAAATCGCCAAACGGGTCAACTTTATTTCTGTGGGCACCAACGACCTCACTCAATACTTATTGGCCGTCGACCGTAACAACCCACAGGTTGCCGAGCTCTACCATAGTTTTCACCCCAGCCTGCTCAAGGCCCTACGCCTTATTCTCGATGATGCCAAAAAATACAACTGTCCCGTCAGCGTCTGTGGCGAGCTAGCAGGCGAACCTCTCGGTGCCATCTTATTGGTGGGAATGGGTTATGAATTTTTGTCGATGAGTTCTGCCAACTTACTGCGAGTCAAAGCCATATTGCGACAATTAAACATGAGCGATATGCGCGAACTTGCCGAGCAAGCCTGCCTGCTAACAGATACTTTTGCGATCGAAGACTACTTGAATAAAGCCCTCGATCAACCCGGCATTGCCCGCTTAATACGGCCCACGAGTAGTCCCAGCCTACTATAGACATTTAAAAATGAAGATCAGGCGCTGTATTTAATTCAGCTCACACTAAAGCGATATTGCCGCAATTCACCCAGCGGCTTACCCTGCACAAAGCTTTGCTCGGCAAATTCAATATTGCCTTTATCATCAATCAGCAAAACGGTGGTACAGCGCGTGCCATAGCTGGGGCCGACAATAAAAGGGGATGACAGGCTGCGCTCCATTTCAATCCCTAACCCCGTATCGGGTAAAAGGTGATCAGGAAAGGTTTGCCGCGAACCCAGCACGGTCAGTAAGGCCTCGCTATTCAACGCATCATCTTCAATCGCAAGATTGAGCCTGGCGCGCGCTAACTCAGACTTGGGCCAGGGCGTATCAAGTGCGTCATTGCTCAGCGTATAAATACCCGGATTCAAACGCTGTGTTCGACCCCGAGCATTGGTGCAGTACAGTAATTCATGGGCCGAACCGGCAAGTAGATTGAAGCCACTGTAAAGCTCGCCCGCCGCCACAACTTCTTCAAAATAATCCTCGCTAGCCCCTTCGTTCAGTAAAAAACCCGTAGGCAAGCCACCCCGGGATTTATCCGCGTAGTAACCACCACCCCGGGTATTTGTCACCGTCGCCCAGTTACCCTTGCGGTCGACGCCAAACCAGGTGCCACCGGCATCGAGATCACGACCGGCCAAAATACTCGGGCTATCGGCCCAAAATTCTGCGGGCTGAGTGGGACGGTCATAAAACTCATCCCGATTCGCCACCACAACCAGTGGGTAGCGAGAATGGGCTTGAAAAGCGAGGGTGACGAGGCACATAGGGTGTGAGTGTTCGTTGCTGTATTTATTGAATCAAAGGCGGATCAGCCGAGATCCCGGGCAAAAATCGCTTTCAAATAAGATGTTTCTGCAATGGAGGGATGAATGGGATGATCCGGCCCCTGACCCAGTGACGCCAATATTTGCAGACGACGACTGCGCGTACCACCGGCACTACGGACGATGTTCTGCAGTCTATCGACGGGCAAATGCATTGAGCAGGATGCCGATACCAGCAAACCACCCGGCTCGAGTAATTTCAGCGCCAGTTCATTAATTTGATGATAGGCCTTTTCGCCCTGTTTCTGATCTTTCTTACGCTTAATAAAGGCAGGGGGGTCAAGCACGATAATATCGAAACGTCGCTGTTCTTTGACCAGCGTTTTCATGACTTCTGCCGCCTTGCCCTGCAAACTGCCGACCCGATCACCTGCGCCGTTTAGCTCTGCATTGTGCTGCACCAGGTCGAGGGCTGCTTGCGAAGAGTCAACGCAGATAACAGACGAAGCGCCCGCTGCTGCGGCCTGCACACCCCAGCCTCCGGCATAACTGAACACATCGAGCACACTTTTATCGGCGCAGAAACGCTGCATAAAGGCGCGGTTTTCCCGGTGGTCATAAAACCAGCCGGTCTTTTGGCCACCGGCTAAAGGTGCTAAAAAGCGGCAGCCATTTTCGACCAGTTCGACCTGCTCAGGCACCTCACCAAAGAGGATGCTTTGCTCTTCCGGCAATTGCTCAGCGACGCGAAAAGCACCTTTGTTTTTACTGATAATGCCCTTCGGCTTGAGCACTTCCTGCAGAGCTTCAAGCACCATTGGCATGCGGCTATCCATACCTGCCGTGGTAGTTTGCAGGGCCAGATAGTCGCCGTAACGGTCGACAATAAGTCCCGGCAATAAGTCGGCTTCGCCATAAGCGAGGCGATAGCAGTGCTCGGGATAAAGTTGCTCACGCAGAGTTAAAGCAGTTTTAAGCCGGTCGACAAGCAGGCTGGCATCCAGCTCCCTATTGGCCTGACGACTGTAGAGTCGGGCGCAAATCAAACTGGCGGGGTTCACTGTTGCTGCACCAAGGGGTTTGCCTCGGGCATCTTCAATCACCACCGTGCTACCGGGCACCATGCCTTTTAGCGGGGTCGCGGCAATATCGACCTCGTTGCTATAGATCCACAAATGGCCGCCTCGCAGGCGGCGGTCGGTACCTTTTTTCAGGCGTAATACAGCATCAGGCATGGTAGTTTTAACTCGTTGGGTGTAAATCTGTTAAGACAGCGCCCTCTTCAAAGGGCGCTCAATTTGTATCGACGGCGTGTACTTACTCTTCTTCAGTGCTTTCAATATATTCATCAGCACTGAGCAGATGTTTTAGCTCAGAGGGATCGGACATTTTCAGTTTGAAAAACCAGCCGTCACCGTAGGGGGAATCATTAATAATTTCTGGCGAGTCTTCCAAATCTTCGTTAATAGCAATCACCTCACCGGAGACCGGCGCGAAAATATCGGAGGCTGCTTTTACCGACTCAATAGCACCGGCTTCATCAGCAGCTGAGACTTTATCACCCACAGCTGGCAACTCTATGTAGACCACATCGCCAAGACTCTCCTGGGCAAAATCGGTAATACCCACACTGACAACACCCTCACCCTCATCGAGCGTCCACTCATGGGTAAGGGCGTATTTTAGTTCTTTGGGTGTGTCACTCATTTCCTATCTCCACTCAGGGCTATGCTGTTATTAATTCGTCATTCATTAGCCACAGCTGCAAATACCTGCTCACCATGGCGGATAAAACCAGGCTTGAGCAGCCTCACGGTCTCGCGCTTTTTGCGCATCATCACTTCGGCCCACTCGCCAGCTTCTACCGGTACTCGAGCCAGCGCGATAGAATACCCCAGTGTCGGAGAAAAGCTACCACTGGTAATGACACCCGGCTGCTCACAACCCGCGATATACACGGTCTGCCCATCACGTAACACACCACGTCCTGTCAATAACAAGCCGACCAATTTATCTTGTGGGCCTTCATCACAGGCAGCGAGCAGAGCACTGCGACCGACAAAATCACGCTCAAAATCTTTCCACGCAATCGTCCACGCCATATTCGCCCGCAGCGGTGAAACACTTTCATCCATTTCATGGCCGTAAAGATTTAAACCTGCCTCCAGACGCAGGGTATCGCGAGCCGCCAGTCCCGCGGGTAAAACGCCCGCTTCATACAGTTGCCACCAAAACGTTTCGGCATCGCTACTGGGCAAGATAATCTCCAGGCCATCCTCGCCAGTGTAACCGGTGCGTGCCAGCTGCCAGTCCCTATCAATTTGTGATGAGGGTGTGAAAATACTGGTGAAGGGTTTTAGCGTATTAATTTTATCGCCGGTGGTTTGCCCGACAATAGAGCTGACCCGCGCTATCGCCTGTGGCCCCTGCACGGCGATAATGGCCAGGTCATCCCGCTCCTGAAGAGCGACTTGAAAACCCTGAGCGTATTCATTCATCCAGGCCAAATCTTTGTCACCGGTGGCACAGTTAAGCACCAGCCGAAAACCGCGGGGCAAGGCATAAACAATCAAATCATCAACAGCTCCGCCCTGGTCATTGAGCATGGCGCTGTACAAACCTTGCCCCGGCTCAGTTATTTTTGCTACATCATTGGCGAGCAGATAGCGTAAATAGCTCCGTGCATCGCTGCCATCGATATCAACCACGGTCATGTGGCTAACATCAAACATAGCGCAGTCGCGGCGTACGCAGTGATGTTCTTTTATCTGCGAGCCGTAGTGCAAGGGCATATCCCAGCCACTAAACTCGACAATTTTGGCACCCATCTCCTGGTGTGCCGTGTATAAACAGGTACGAGCGCTCATCCGTTGTTGCTCACGTTTATGGCCTGAATACGGCCGGGGAATTTGCATCGAAAGTTTCCGTCACTCTCGCTGAAGGTTTCGATTATCATTAAATCAGGCGTATAAATATAACGTAACAAGGCCCGCTAATGACAACACCATCCGACAAAGTGACTCCATCCATCAACCCTCAACGCACCCCTATACCGCCGCCCGCCGTCAAAAACAATCGGACCTTTCACGTTCACACCAAAGGTCTGAGCGGCTCCCTCCTCAATGACTTTTATTATCGAGTGATGCTAGCCAGCTGGCCGCAATTTTTTATCGGCGCGATTTTGGTCTACCTCTGCATTAATGCCGGCTTTGCTTTGGTCTATTTTCTGGGCGGCGACATGATTCTCAATGCCCGACCAAACTCCTTTATCGACGCCTATATTTTTAGCTTTCAAACCAGCACCACTATTGGCTACGGTTATTTATTGCCCAAAAACGGCATCACCCACGCTATTGTCATGGTCGACGTATTCTCTGGTTTATTATTTGTTGCAGTGCTAACCGGGCTGGTCTTTGCACGCTTCGCTAAACCCCGAGCCAGCGTACTGTTTAGCAAGCAGGTATTAATCACCCAGCACTGCGGACAAACTACTTTGCTAGTACGACTCGCTAATGGCCGTAAACGTTCGACCATCGTTAACTGTAAAGTAAGTGCCGTATTGATGATGGAAGACCGTAACCCCGACAGTATTTTTGAGCGTCGTTTTATTGATCTAAAACTGGAAAGAGACAACATCCCCATCTTTTCACTAACCTGGACATTAGCGCACACCATTGATGAACAAAGCCCGCTTTACGGACTCGACAAAACGGCGATCGAAAGCTACGGCACAATTTTAATTATCACCCTGGACGGCATTGAAGATATTTTTGCCCAAACCGTGCACACCAATTACATTTACGAAGCGCAGCATTTTCTTTTCAATAAACGCTTTGCCAGTATTCTTAACCAGCATAAAGATGGCAGTCGCATGATTGACTACGCGCGGTTTCATGAAGTGGAAGAGAGTAACTGAGGAGTTATTTTTCCCGGCATTACAGTTAACAGTCCCGCTCAAGGCTAATCCAACAACCCTTCTGTTGCAGACTCATCAGGATTGATACCTAGCTCCAAATCTCTGATAGTTCGCGACAATTCTTCGGGTGATTCATTTCGAATTCGTGCCGCTTCGGCCATAATCTCATCCATGGATTCACTATCCATGCTGGGGCCATTGATCTCCTGGTCATAGGTTTCACCATTAAAATCACGACAAGCCGAAAGTCCACCTCCCCTGCCGCAAGTGTGAATTATCCCGCTTTCATTGATGACGCGTTCTTCTACTACGCTAGATTGTGAGAACGCCTGAGAAAAAGGTATACAAGCCAATAGTGCAATAATGTAGCTTACAACAATAGATTTCATGCTGAGTTTTCTCCGTTCAACTCTTAACTTCTTTAACTATATTGCACACCCGCAGCATATCCCAAATGGCTCAATCTCAAGCTAATCCAAACCCATCGCCTGACGAATAAGGCTGTTTTTCAGAGGTGCCAGACGATTTAGTCCACTCATGCCGATATTACGCAGCAGTCGTACAGGTAGCTCATCACGTTCAAACAAACGCTTAAAGCCTTCCATGGTTGCCATCATTGCCAGGTTGTCTGGCTTGCGGCGGCGCTGGTAACGCTTGAGGACTTGCAGGCCACCGAGCTCTCCACTCTGCTCAAGTGTTCGCGCCAATTCCTCAGCCAGTACTCGCGCATCACCAAAACCGAGGTTAACGCCCTGTCCGGCCAGCGGGTGAATCGTGTGTGCCGCATCGCCGATCAAAGCAATGCCGGACTGAACATAGTCCACACCGTGGCGCTGGGTAAGCGGGAACTGCACGCGCTCTGATGCCGACTCAATAGTACCCAGTGCGCCTTCGCTAGTGATTGTCAGCTCACGGCAAAACTCTACTTCATCGAGAGCCATTAGCTCTTTTGCACGCTCCGGTGTTTGCGACCAAACGATGGACACGTAATGAGCGTCAGCCGGGCTTTCCTGTGCCGAGGAGCGCAGTGGTAAAAAGGCTAGCGGGCCACTGGGTGTAAACCACTGTTGAGCGGTAAAGCCGTGGCTTTTTTCCGTTTTTATAGTGGCGGTGATCGCCGTATGCTCGTAACCCCAGGTGCGCAGCTCAAAGCCCATTTGCTCTCTTATCGGGGAATTAGCACCATCGGCCGCCACCACTAATGAGCTACTCAGTTGCTGTCCATCAGGCAAGTTAACGGTGATGGTTTCACCGTCCCGCCGCAGTGATTCGACCGCCATAGGGTTGTACAAATCGATGTTGTCCTGCTCCGCAACGGCGCTCAGCAAGCTGGCACGCAGCACACTGTTTTCAACAATATGGCCGAGATTTGCCCGTTGAACTTCGGCGGCGTCAAACTCAATGCAACCAGTGCCTTCAGCATCGCGCACAATCATTCGCTTATAGGGGCAAACCCGTGGCTCACAGGATTGCCACACATTTAATGTATCGAGCCATTGCCGAGAAGCCTCGGTAACAGCAACCACCTGAGAGTCGAAGGTATCAGGCGACAGGTTTGTTGGCGCAGCAATAGTACGCGCTTCGAGCAGGGCAATTTTACTGGGCTTGCTGGCTTCACTATTTCCGGCACTGTGCTTATCGGTAAAGATTCGCGCCATGCACAGAGCAAAGGCAGCGCCCACCAGACCGGCACCGACGACGATAATGTCGTAGTGATGCGGGCTCATATCATCCTCATTGATTTTATTCACGTAACTGCGCCCTCCGCGCCATTAAACCGGCACCAAAACGGGCGAAGCCCTGCCGCAGGGGGGGTAGTAAATCGAGAGTCACCAAACCGATATTGCGTGCGGCCATCGCCAGGGGCTCATCCATACCGAATAGTTTAGGCAGCTTGTCGCTCAAAGCGACGGTGCGACCCTGGTCATCTTTGCGCAGCTTCGCATAGCCTTGCAGCACACTCAGGTCTCCCGGCTGAATACCTTCGCTATAAGATTTGGAAAGCAACTCTGTGAGTGTCGCTATATCGCGAACACTCAAATTAAAGCCCTGCCCAGCAACGGGATGCATACTGTGCGCAGCATTGCCCAGCAGAAGTAAATGACTGCGCACCTGTTCTTCAGCGATGATTTTTTTCACGGGGAAACACTGGCAAAAATCCGCCTCAAGTGCCGTACCTGCCCGGCTGCCCAGTTGCTGATTGAGGCTGACAATGAAGTCTTCGGCGGAGGCACCTTGCATTTCTTCGGCCTGCTCTGGCGACAAAGTCCAAACCAGTGAAACCCGCTTTTCGCCCTCGCCCGGTAGTGGCAGCAGTGCGATAGCGCCATTACCAGTAAATCGCTCGTGAGCCAGGCCATCGTGAGCCTCGGCCATAGTTAAGTTGGCAACCAGAGCTACGCGCTGATAGTCGTAAGTGCGGTAGCCAATACCCAACTTTTCTGCTAACGGCCTGTGCTCACCACCCGCCAAAACCACCAGATCAGCGAGACAATCGCCCTGCTCCAAAGTCAGGCCCATGCCTGCCTGCCTCGGCTTAATGGCCGTCGGGGCGGGTGATTTGACGCAGGTAATATTGGGAAATTCAGTAAGAGCTTGCTCGAACACGCTAGCGAGTTGCGCATTCTCAACCACGTGGCCATAAGCACCGAGGTTTTGCTCAGCTGCATTAAGACTGGCTGAACCCGCATGCCCCCGATCAGAGACATCGATAGCCGTAATGGCTGCTGTTTTCGCTTCCAGAGTCGACCACAGACCCATTGTTTGCAGAACATCGACAGTACTTGCCGACAACGCCGAGGAACGATGATCGGGCTCTGTTGGTGAATCTGGATTTTGTGTGTCGATTAAGAGGATGTTCCACTGGCTCCGCTCGCGGGCCAATAGCAAGGCAAGACAGGCACCGCTTAAACCAGCGCCGACAATGGCAAAGTGCCAATGTTGGTTGAAAGCTCCACTCATGGAAGTAGCTCGAAGGATTGATAAATATAGGATTAGATGACAGTCGAAACTATACCCGGCGAGCGTCCTCCCGTCGCCTAAATCCGCTATTTTTCAACTTGAACCTAGAAACGGCAGTTGGGCGCGAAAAAGATGTGCAAGATACTGGAGTGCATAGGGAATTGTAAAAAATCGTGGTCACCTTATTGGTGATGAGAATTTTTAAACGTCTCTAGGCACCCCAAGAACTCGACTAAAAGCGCCCACTGTTGGTGTGCAGACTTTCTCAATTCGACGGCTTCTTTTAGGTTGTAGCTGGTGCTCTCTGCGGCTGCCCATTTGAGTTGACCGCATGAATAAATTAACTTATTTACTAAGCGATACTCTCTGCACCAGCTTGTACCTGCTTCAGACGGGAAAGACTATCTGCAGCTAAACTACCACCCGTCTCGATTAAACTATTCAAGCCATCAACCGCTGTATTCAACTGGGCCGAGGCTTCAGAGGCTGTGCCGTTCATTTCTTCAATCGCCACTGCTGTGTCACCCACCTTACGAACAACGCCAACGATTCCCTCGCTCGCCTCATTCATTCTTTGCGAGATATCACCCGTGCTCATCGACTGTTGTTGGGCAGCCTCGGCAATACCACTGACGATTTCATTCACCTGGGTAATGACCGCACTGACCTCATCCATCGAGACCACACTGCTTTGTATGGCTTCATGGATAATGTCGATCTTCTTTTTGATATCAGTATTGGCCACATTAGTTTGGGCCGCTAGCTCTTTCACTTCACTGGCGACGACAGCAAAACCCTGACCCGCATCTCCCGCTCGCGCCGCCTCAATAGTGGCATTGAGTGCCAGCAGCTTAGTTTGATCAGATACCTCAGTAATCGTGTTAGTGACCTTCATGATTTCCGCTGCTGCCGACTCTAGGCCAGCAAAGAGCCCTGAGGCTTTTTCAACGTTAGTAACAGCACGAGTCGTAATATCACAAGCCAACTGCGTTTTAGAGGCAATTTCACTCGCGGCAACAGAAAGGTCACTGGCCGTTTGCGACACCGCATGTACATTGTCCTGTGAACTATCAGCCTGCTGGGTAATATCAATCACTTTAGAAGAAAGCTCTTCCATCGCATTCGCCATGTCACTCAGCTTTTTGTTCAAAGCCTGAGCATTCTTTAATTCGGTCTTACCTTCATTCTTAAAGGCGTCAACTAACTGCTTACCCTGGGTCATAGCCGTGCCCAGGTCACCCTGCAAGGTTTCAACCAAAGCCGACGTTTGCCCGGCCGATTCACTAAACTTCAGTCGAACTTTTTCTACCAGCTCCCCCAACTCAGAGTCAGAACCCGTAGCAGACGCACTTAAATCACCCGCCGCTAACTTACGTAGCACGGCCATAGCAGCCGGGTCTGGCTCACTACTAACGGTTACGGGTGTACTTGGAATAGATTGATTCGCATCCGGTGCTGGCTTGCTATCGGCTTCGTTAACAGGTTCACCCTTTTTATTGAACAGTGCCATGGTCGTCTAATTCTCCGCAGGTAGTCACTATAATTATTTTCCAACCTGACAATATCACTGGTCTTTTTTACCCATGACCTGAGGCGGGAAACGCTCTAGCAGGCTGTTGAAATTCTACTGACCCGGTCATCTACGGCGTTACAACCAAGCTAAAAGTGCTCATTTACACGAGTAAACTCCGCTTTTTCGCTTGGTTTTACCTTGTATCTGGCTCGGCTCAGCGAATTTCAACAACCCGCTAAACCAAGACATTACTCCTTCCCAGCTCGTTCCTCTAACCGAGAACAAGCAATTGTGAATTGACGCACACGAAATAGTTCTAAAAGTTTAACCCGCCATCAATGCTTCAATCTCATCCACTGTTTTAGGCACGCCAGCCGTCAAAACTTCGGTACCCTTGCGGGTAATCGCCACATCGTCTTCGATACGAACACCGATGCCTCGCCATTTTTTGGCGACCTTTTTATGGTCGGGCGCAATATAAATACCAGGCTCAATCGTCATCACCATACCCGGCTCCAGCAAGCGCCATTCACCATCGACCTTATAGTCGCCAACATCGTGTACATCGATTCCCAGCCAATGCCCGGCACGGTGCATATAAAACTCGCTATAAGCGCCAGCGGCGATGAGCTTTTTAACACTGCCCTTAAGCAAACCCAATTTAACGAGACCTGCGGTAATTACCGCCACGGTCGCCTGATGGGGAGCATCCCAATGATTGCCCGCCCGCGCCGCATCGATTCCCGCCAACTGCGCCTTTAACACTAGCTCATAAATTGCCTTTTGCTCGGGACTAAAGCGGCCGTTAACAGGGAAGGTACGAGTAATATCCGCCGCATAGTGCTGGTATTCACAACCAGCATCAATCAACACCAGGTCACCATCATTGAGGGGCTGATTGTTTTCCACATAGTGCAGAATACAGGCGTTGTCGCCACCCCCCACTATTGAGGTGTAGGCAGGGAAACTAGCACCTTCCATCGCGAAGGTATGTTCAATTTCTGCCTGCAACTGATATTCGTTAAGGCCGGGCTTTGAAGCACGCATGGCGCGACAATGGGCCTCAGCGGATATTTTCGCCGCCTTGCGCATAAGCTTCAGCTCAGCAGGTTTTTTAAACAGGCGGTTTTCATGCAACAGATGGTCTAGATCAACAAACTCACCGGGGGGGACGGCACCAGTGCGCGCCTTGGCGCGGATGCTATTCACCCACTCCATTAAATGCTGATCAAATTCTTTGTCTTTACCAATAGCAGAATAAACTTTTGTTTTACCCTCCAACAAACCGGGCAAAATATCGTCCATATCAGTAATGGGGAAGGCATCATCAGCCCCGTATTGCTCACAGGCACCCTCCGGCCCAGCCCTATAACCATCCCAGGTTTCCCGCTCTCTATCGCGCTCGCGACAAAATAAAATAAACTGCCCCTGTGCCCGACCGGGGATTAATGCCAGCACGGCTTCCGGCTCGGGAAAACCACATAAGTAGTGGAAGTCACTGTCCTGACGGTAGGGGTATAGCGTGTCTCGACTGCGAATACGTTCCGGCGCTGCAGGAACGATGGCAATAGCATCTTTGCCAATCATTGCCATTAACTCTTTTCGCCGCCGGGAAAATTCATTACTGCTAATCATCACTTCCTCTTAAACTGGATTTCAGGCTAAACACGCACGTATGAAATTGACGTCACGTCAAAATACAAGGACTGGATCTTCTCATGGAAAAGCTCTCTGCCCAAGTGGCAGGCAAGCCCATCCCTATTGAGTTTCGATCTGTTACCCTGACGGTATAAAAATTGATGAGGACTAAATGATGTCGACGGCTGACCTTCGCGAAGAATTCGAACAAATGGTACGCGGGGAAATAATAATCATATCTCGGGAAGAATTTCGTCAACGTTGCGATGACGACGACAAAATCATCTATTTACATATTGCACGGAAAATTGCCAAAAGAAATCGTTGCGAGCTTATTATTCATGAGGAAACACTTGAATTTATCTGCCCTCCACCGTGACAAGGCGGGACACTGAAACCAATCGGCACCCATTGAAAAGAAAAGTCATCGCTTTAAGGTCCCTGAAACTTATCACGTAGCAACTCGCTAATTGTTGCATTTTGCTGATCATCAAACTTTAAACGCACAATCCCATTTTCGTTAGCAACAACACGAGCCTGAATCACCTGATAACCTTCTACCATTAAGCCTAAGGCATCGCCCACACATACCGGCGAGTTAACGATTATTGCGGCACCCGTACGACTAATATCCTGCACACTACCCAAAGATGTTTCACCCATGCTATCGATTTTACAGCCCTTCGGCGGCGATGTTTCATAGCGGGTGTCTTCTCGACGGTTAAAGGCTTCATAGCTCCTCAGGTTAGCCAAGATAGTAGCGACTTTATCCGACAGAGATTGGGTAGCCTCAGCAACACCATTAGACTCACCCGTCACCTGTTCGACTAATAAGCGGCAATCGCTTGTTTTCGTCGCCACTTCAATAATATTACTTGATGATTTTTTCGTTGCCTGAGCCGCCTCCTGAATATTGTGACGAATTTCCTGAGTTGATGTGAGCTGTTTTTCAACCGCAGTGGCCACCGTTTTTGAAATTTCACTCGACTCGCGAATAGACAAACCAATTTTTTCAATTGCCGCAGCTGTGTCGATTGCCATCTGCTGAATACTGGTTATTTGTGTATCAACACGCCCTGTTGCATGAGCCGTCTGGCTGGCAAGGTCTTTCACTTCAGAAGCAACAACTGCAAAGCCTTTACCGGCCTCCCCTGCTCTCGCCGCCTCAATGGTGGCATTAAGTGCTAGCAAATTCGTTTGTGCAGCAATTTCTTTAATAACATTGGCAATACCACTAATTTCTTCCACGCCATTAGCCAGCTCATTAACGATCACTGTCGTTTTTTCAACTTCCCTTTCTGCGTCAACTGCTGCCTTCAATGAAGACTCAGATTGCCGGGAAATTTCCTGTGCAGAAGTCGACATACCCTCTACCGCTACAGCGCAGGATTCAACATTACGGCTAGTCTCATCCGACAACTCAACAACGGTATCTGTCTGGTTTCCAGCATCTTGAAGGTTTGTCGACATATCTTCTGTTTTGGCCAACATCGTTTTACTACTTTTCTGAACATGATCAACCGCTGTTTTAACCTCGGATTCAAGGTTATCGGCGAGCTGAGACATCTCGTCTTTACGCTCAGTTTCAAGCTCAGCCATATGCCGCTGAGTGGACTTCAGGTTTGCTGCGGCTCTACTATAGTCGCCCAATACACCGCGCTGAATATAACTTCGGTAAAACAGCCCTTTTGCGGCATGGGCCAGAGTGGCATCAGACTCTCGAACAAAAGAATCAGCCAGGTCGAGCATTTTATTGACATGAGACATAGTTGGTGACAGGTCACCAAAACCATCCCAGCCGACAACCCGCGCACTCAAATCTCCCAGGCTCGCTCTCGCGGTCACTTCGTCAATCTGAGCAAAGGCTATTTTATAGCGCAACACTTCTTTACGAAGTTGATCTACTTCGTCGGATGAGCCATTTGTTTCAGAAGATACTGCTTTTGATTTTTTAAATAGCTTCATCACAAGCCCTCCATCGTTGTCCAAATAAATTCGGGGTAGGACTGGCCCTTTTCATCCAAAATTTTAGCGAGCAAGCTAGCACTGGCACTTATTCCCTGATCTGGGTTTTCGTGTTTACTCTCTTCGTCGAGCAAGGCCTGGTACAAATTTTCTATCTCTCGCACCCAATAGCTATCAGGGCATCGCCGATTAGAGTGGTAACCGTTGAGCTTGTGGTCTTGATCATAGCTCGGCGTCACGTGAGCCAGCACCCAATAATACTTACCCGTCTTCGAACGGTTTTTCACATAGGCAAAAATTTCTTCTTCCTGTTGCAGGGTATCCCACAACAACTTAAAAATAATTCGAGGCATGTCCGGATGGCGAATCAAATTGTGTGGCTTACCAATAACGTCACTCGTTGGTCTTTCAGCCAGACGACAAAAAACATCATTAGCGTAAGTTATCCTGCCAGACAGGTCAGTCTTAGAGACGATAACCTCATCGGCTTCAAACGTTAACTCTTCATCAACAAGAGCGGGAGAAGATTCTGTCATGTCCTACGTTCCTTGTTTGTTCGCGCCTGTTTGTAGGTAGGTTAGTACCGCGCTTTTTTGTAGGTCTTTATTATTGATTCTTTTTATTAATTAAACATGATTTAAATCTATAACGACTTATCCTTCCTGGCAGCAAGGTTCAATAACGTGAACCAGCCCCTGTTTTTTTGGCGGGCATGAAAGAAAAACTCAATGTATTGTTTTGTCCTTCGGATTATTCAGCAATTTAAGCTCCGCATAAATCAAAGTAACTGCGACCCGAACATACTCAACCAGCTCAAAAAAACTGACTTCGTCCTGCTCATCAATAGAGCTGGCATAAGGATCGAGCTCATCATCGCTATTCCCGCTATCAGCCATCGCTATCGCGGCAAGGTCCCGCATGGCTTCCGAGACATCATCAGCCAGGGTCGCATCACCAGAAAGACCTGATTGCCCCAGACCGGAGAGATAGTTTTGACACCAACGACTCAGTGTTTCAATCCGCTCGTGTAAAGAGTCATCGTCATCAGGTAAGAGCAGTTCAAACACCCCTTCGCCATCTTCAAGTTGTTCGACGGTGTCTTTATAGAGCTGACGAACATCACTTTCTATGGCCGTCAAACTGCTCGCGCTTGCATCGAGAAGATCTGCAGTAACCTCCAGTAATTTTTTATCACTCAGGTGTTGCCCGCCACTCAACCGGCCGCATAATACGGCCTGTAATTCAGCAGGATTCGTGGTCAAGCCAACGACGGTAAAAACACGGCAATAGTGCTCAAAGTCCATCAGTTAAGGTTTCCTAAAAACTGTCATTCTAGCATTATCCACCGTCCAAACTGTCAGCCGTTCCTGCCATTATGGTAATGGCAGGCAGAGAGAAAGTGTGATGTATTGATGAAGTAAGCGATTAATTCCCGAATCTACATTAAGATTATTGACCCGTGCGCGTAATCGCAATTATAGTTAGCTGATCTTTCCTGATCATGAGCTTAATCGAAGATACATCTATGAGTAGTGACGTTCTATCTGACCTTGAAAACAAGATTGATCAGCTTGTAGAGCTGAGCGAGCGCCTGCAAAAAGAAAATGCGGGACTGCGACAACGCGAGTCGGGTTTACTGAAGGAAAAAGGTCAGTTAATGGAAAAAACCGAGCAGGCTCGCTCACGGGTAGAAAGCATGATTACCCGCCTCAAAGCTCTCAACCACGAAGGTTAGCGCCAGTGAGTACAAGTGATAACGTAACAATTTTGGTGCTCGACAAAGAGTATCAGGTGCACTGCCCCCCCGATCAACGCGATGCTCTGCTACGCGCTGCTCTTGAGCTCGACCAACGCATGCGCACCATTCGCCAGAGTGGCAACGTGATTGGTCTGGAGCGTATCGCCATTATGGCCGCTCTCAATTTGTCTTACGATTTACTCGACTCACAGCATCGAGCCACTGAAAGTGAGGCCAATAACGAAGATCTAGAACGCCTCGATAATAAAGTCTTTCAAGCACTGCAAGCTCTCTCGCCTGAGAACTGATCAAGTATCACGACTACTTTGCTAACCGTGACACAAGCCTAGTGAAGTTAAGGCATCCCCATCGTGCAACTCTGAGCTATAATGCAGCAACCTGGGGTGTTTGCCAGTCAAGAAGTTCTTGAGCCGATTTTTACACCTAGGAGGATTACCCGTGCTACTGGTGTGCATATCCGCTTGACGGAGAGCCTAATGTTGTACGGCGTCCCCCACCTTGAACCGTCGGGTTCAGGGCCACATTGACAGCGGCACTCCCGGGCCTTTTTTTATTGCTATCCTAATGACTATTCATACAGTTCCTGTACGAGGTAGGAAGCATCTCTAGTAAAAACCTCATAAACCGCAGCACCCTCCGTCAACGACGACGCGCACTATCTGCTCGACAACAGCAGATAGCTGCCACCGACATTAGTCAATGTCTAAACCAGCTCAAAAGATTTCAGCACGCCCAGCGTATCGCTTATTACCTCGCCAACGATGGGGAAATATCACCTCAGCTCGCCATTAATCAGGCGGAAAAACACGGTCAACAAACCTACCTACCCGTGCTTCACCCGCTGAAATACAATCGCCTTTATTTCACCAGCCCTCGTAACCAGCCAAAGCTGCGGCTGAATCGCTTTGGGATTCTTGAGCCTCAACTGGGTATCAATACAGTGGCGCCGGTCTGGACGCTGGATATCATTTTACTGCCGCTGGTGGGGTTTGATCGCGGTGGTAACCGCATGGGCATGGGTGGCGGCTTTTATGATCGCACTCTCGCCCAGTTCAATGTAAACCAGGGCAACAAAGGCCTTAAACGACCCCTGTTAATTGGCCTCGCCCACCACTGCCAGGAAGTGGAGCAGCTGCAAGTACAAAGCTGGGACATTCCCCTTGATATTATCGCTACCGATAAAGAACTCATTCGTATCAGCAAGAAACGTTGAACTGAAGTAAAGCCCCTTACTGACCAAGGAAAAATCGATAGGCATCGTTCTTCGTTTCTTCCTGATAGGGGTAATCGAGGGCACCGAGAAAAGCACCAACATCACGGCGCTCACCAGCGGGCACCTGCAGGCCAACTAATACCCGGCCGTAAGCTGAACCATGGTTACGGTAGTGAAACATGGAAATATTCCAGCGCCCCCCCAACTTACCGAGAAAGTTTGACAATGCTCCCGGCCGCTCGGGGAATTCAAAGCGATACACCACTTCGTCAGCAATTTCTGGGGCGCGCCCGCCGACCATATAGCGAATATGCAGCTTGGCAATTTCATTATCGGTCATATCGACAACGGCATAATCTTTGGCGAGCAGGTCATCGACCAAAGCCTGGCGGTCCGCATCGGAGGTCACCTGAATGCCAACAAAAATGTGGGCATCTCCCGCATCGGCATAGCGGTAGTTAAATTCACTGACCATCCGCTGGCTCAGGGCCTGGCAAAAACGCTTAAAACTACCCGGCTTTTCGGGAATGGTCACCGCCAGCACGGCCTCGCGTTTTTCACCAATCTCAGTGCGTTCGGAAATATAGCGCAGGCGATCAAAGTTCATATTGGCACCACTATCGATAGCCAATAAGGTTTCGCCACTACAGCCGCTTTGCTGCACATACTTTTTCAACCCGGCTAAACCCAGCGCGCCCGCAGGTTCGCAAATAGAACGAGTGTCATCAAAAATATCTTTAATGGCCGCGCAGATTTCATCGGTCGAGACGGTAATCACGCCATCAATCGTGTCGCGCAACACCCGAAATGTTTCCTTACCAATTTGTGCCACCGCTGTGCCATCGGCAAAAAGACCGACTTCTTTGAGGGTCACCCGTCGACCTTTTTCCATCGCCGCTGCCAAACAGGCCGCGTCCTCAGATTCCACGGCAATCACTTTAATATCGGGCCGCACATATTTCACATAGGCAACGATGCCCGCACACAGCCCACCGCCACCCACTGGCACAAAAATAGCGTTCAGTGGGCCGGTGTGCTGGCGCAGAATTTCAACCGCAACCGTACCCTGCCCAGCAATCACATCGGGATCGTCAAAGGGATGAATGTAGACCAGGCCTTTTTCGGCAACCAGCTTCTGTGCATGCTCGGCCGCGCCTTCATAGGTATCGCCCTGCAAAACGACCTTTGCACCCCGGGCACGCACCGCGTCGACTTTAATTTGTGGCGTGGTGCGGGGCATAACGATGGTTGCTTTAACGCCCATTTTTTTTGCCGCCATCGCCAGGCCCTGGGCGTGATTGCCAGCGGAGGCCGCAATTACCCCCGCCGCACGCTCACTGTCACTAAGCTTACGCATTTTGTTGTAAGCACCGCGCAGCTTGAAAGAAAACACCGGCTGTAAATCTTCACGCTTTAACAGCACCCGGTTATCGAGACGTGCCGATATTATTGGCGCTTCATCAATCGGCGTTTCTACCGCCAGATCATAGATGCGTGCATCGAGGATTCTTTTTACATAGCTTTTTGGCATGCTGAAACGGTCCGATATTTTTTTGAGAAGGGGGCACAGTCTTGTGCTCAGGCGCAATCGTAGTTTCTCAACAACACTAACACCAGCCTTGTTGAGAAAATCTCCATCATTGTATCGCCAACAACTTTCCCTGCTCAGATATAATGCCGCTCTATTGCCGGAGCCCATCATGTCTAAAAACCAAGTATCACAAGATCAGCTCAAACAAGCCGCCGCCCAGGCCGCCCTCGACTATGTGCTAAAACACCTCGAGGACGATAGTTATCTCGGCATTGGTACTGGTTCAACGGCGAATTGCTTTATCGATTTACTGGCCCAGCACAAGGGCTATATCAAAGGTACTGTCGCCAGTTCCGAGGCCAGTGCTCAGCGCTTGCGTGATCACGGTATCAATGTGCTCGAACTTAATAATACCGGCGGCGTGCAAATTTATGTCGACGGTGCCGACGAAGTGAACCCGGCACTGGAGCTGATTAAAGGCGGGGGTGGCGCACTAACCCGCGAGAAAATTATTGCCGCAGCCGCCGACGACTTTGTCTGTATTGCCGACCAAAGTAAGTGGGTTGATCACCTCGGTGAATTTGCCGTGCCGGTAGAAGTGATTCCCATGGCACGCAGCTATGTGGCGCGGGAGATTTTCAAGTTGGGCGGTGAAGCGGTTTATCGCCAGGGTGTGGTCACCGACAATGGCAATGTAATACTCGATGTGCAGCGCCTGCACCCCATCGCCGCACCGAAGGCACTGGAAGAAAAACTCAACAATATTACCGGCGTGGTAACCAATGGTTTGTTTGCCCTGCGCCCGGCAGACCTCATGTTACTCAGCACGCCCGAGGGTGTAAAAACACTCAAGCCATCGCACTAGACAGGTTGTTAACAGCCCCAACAAATTCGTGACGAGAGAACACTAAAATAATGCAGCTCACCGACGCCATACACAGCCGTATTTCAGCCCGGGGCTTTCTCGACAAGCCCGTGCCCGAAGCCACCGTTCGACAGCTTATCGACCTCGCCCGCCATGCACCCTCGGGTAGTAACATGCAGCCCTGGCAGGTACACGCCGTTAGCGGCAAGCTGCTTGAGCGCGTGATTAAAGAGTCCCTCGCCTTTGCCGAGAAGCACCCCATCGGCAGTCGCGAAAAAGAGTTTCAAACACCCACCGAAAACTTTATTCAGCCCTATAAATCCCGACGCTATGCCGTCGGCATGGGGCTCTATGACGCCCTGGGTATCGACCGCAAAGACAAGGTCAGACGCAACGAACAATTACTGCAGAACTTTTATTTTTTCGGCGCACCGGTGGGGCTGTTTTTCTCCATCCCTCGCTGCTTGATGCCCGGCCAACTCGGCGACCTCGGCATTTTTATGGGCAATGTCATGCTCGCCGCTCGGGAGTTTGACCTACACACCTGCGCTCAGGGTTTCTGGCAGGATGTGCAGCCGGTGCTGCACGATGTACTCGATATTTCCGAAGACTATTTTATTTTTAACGGCATGGCCCTCGGTCATATTGACCCCGACCACGCAGCCAATAGTCTGGTCAGCGGCCGTGAAGATGTCGATACGTTTTGCCAGTTCGCCGGTTTCGAGCAATAGCATCGAGCGGCTACTTCGCTACAATAGCCACATTATTTACGAGTACTTCTTTTAAGAGCAAACCATGCCCCAAGATAGTTATCGCCTGATCATTGCCTGCCCCGACAAAATCGGCATCGTTGCTGCCGTCAGTTCATTTCTCGCCGAGGAGGGCGGGCTGATTACCGAGGCCAATCACTACCTCGACCCGGACTCCAGCTGGTTTTTTACCCGCCAGGTTATCGCCGCTCAGTCCCTGCCCTACGGCGTTGAAGAATTGCGCGCACGTTTTGCGCCGCTGGCCGAAAAATTCGCTATGGAGTGGCGCATTACCGAAACAGCCCAACCCAAGCGGGTCGCTCTACTCGCCAGCAAACAGGCCCACTGCCTGTCGGATTTGCTCTATCGCTGGCGCAGTAAAGAACTGTCCTACGACATCACCGGGGTGATTTCCAACCACAACGACCTGCGCAGCTATGTGGGATGGCACAGCCTGCCCTACCACCACGAGCCAGTAACGCCTGATACTAAGACCGAGCACTTCGCCCGCATTATGGCCCTGCTCGACGACATGAAGCCCGATGTCATTGTCCTCGCCCGCTACATGCAGATACTGCCTCCCGAAATATGCTCCCTGTATGCCGGGCGCATTATCAATATTCACCACAGTTTTTTACCCGCATTTGCCGGTGCCAGGCCCTACCATCAGGCCGCCGAAAGAGGCGTTAAGCTGATTGGTGCCACCTGCCACTATGTCACCGATGAACTTGATGCCGGGCCAATTATCGACCAGGATGTGGCCCGCATTAGCCATCACGACAGTATTGATGACATGGTCAGGATCGGCAAAGATGTAGAGAAAATGGTGCTGGCCAGAGGTTTGCGCTACCACCTCGAAGATCGCGTATTAGTCCACGGCAATAAAACAATCGTTTTTGAATAAAAGATGCCCGCAGCACGATAAATAGAAAGGCCTTATAAAAAGGAAGTCGTTTTGAGCGAAGTACACACCACCGACGTTGCCATTATTGGCGCTGGCCCCATCGGGCTGTTTAGTGTTTTTCAATGCGGCATGTTGAAAATGTCCTGCCATGTTATTGACGCGCTGCCAGCCACTGGCGGGCAATGTACGGCTCTATATCCAGAAAAACCACTGTTCGATATTCCCGCCGCACCCGGTATTAATGCGGTGGATCTGATTGAGCGACTCGAGAAACAGATCGAGCCCTTTAAGCCCGTCATCCACCTCAACCAGCAAGTCACGGAGCTGGAGAAGATCGACGAGCACTGGTATTTGAGCACATCCAGCGGTCTTAAAATTCAGGCCAAAGCCGTCATCATTGCCGCCGGTACCGGTGCCTTCGGCCCCAACAAACCACCGCTGGATAGCATTGAACAGTTCGAAGGCAACTCGGTGCACTACATGGTGCAAAAGCGCGAAGACTTTCGCGGCCAGCGTATTGTTATCGCCGGGGGTGGTGATTCAGCCGTCGACTGGGCGCTTTCATTGGCCGACGTTGCCGCCGAGGTTTACGTCATCCATCGCCGCGATCGCTTCCGCGCCATTCCCGAATCCGTTGCGCAAATGAAAGCCTTAGCGGATGAGGGAAAAATCGAACTGGTGATTCCCTATCAACTGGCCTCGCTGGAAGGCGAAGGCGACAAACTCAAAACCGTCGTCGTCAAAACCCTGGATGGCGATGAGCGACGTATTGAAGCCGACCATCTACTTTCGTTTTTTGGTCTCGCCACTAAGTTGGGGCCGATCAATGACTGGGGGCTGGATATTCTCAATGGCGTCATTAAGGTTGAGCCGAGCACTTGCGCGACGAATATCGAGGGAATTTTCGCAGTCGGCGATATTGCCGACTACCCCCACAAACTGAAGCTTATTCTTAGTGGTTTTTCGGAAGCGGCCCAGGCAGCCCACGCTGCTTATTTGATCGTTAATCCGGGACAAGCACTGAACTTTGAGCATTCAACAACATCCGGCGTGCCCACTTTATAGCCGGTCGATTTATCTAAGCACAACTCATTTGCACAATAACCCTGAGGAGATGAACCCAATGACTACACTGACTTTTATTAAGCCCGATGGTGAAAAAACCACCGTTGAAGCCACTAACGGCGCTACCGTCATGGAAGTTGCGAAAGAAAATGACATGCCCATGCTCGCTGCCTGCGGCGGTTCTTTAGCCTGCGCCACTTGCCACGTTATCGTCGACGAAGCCTGGTACGAAAAATCCGGTGAAGTTTGTGAAGCCGAAGAAGACCTGCTCGATACCGCTCACGGCCTGACCAATACCTCACGCCTGTGCTGCCAGATGAAAGTCAGTGATGATGTTGATGGCATGGTGATGACTTTGCCGCCTATGGGCTAAGTCGTTATTCGCTAAATACCCGGTTTGCGGCGTAATTCACGTCCTCCCGGGTATTTTTTTGCCTCCCTGTTTTCCACTGCATTTGCACAGTGCTTACACAGTTTCTTCAGTACTTATCCACAGCCTGCATCGGCTTTTTTACTGGGCAACCACTAGAATCAATCCGTTAAAATAGCGCCAACGGCGGCTCTTGCAGCGCAGCATATTGCTCCCGTAATTCGAGAATATGCTCACCCCAATAGCGCTCAGTATTAAACCAGGGAAAGGCGCGGGGGAATGCCGGATCTGTCCAGCGGCGCGCCAGCCAGGCAGCGTAGTGAAGCATACGCAAAGTGCGTAGAGGCTCAATCAGGCGCAGCTCTTTGGGATGAAAGGTAAAGAATTCGTTATAGCCTTCGACCACTTCCGACAACTGCGCGGTCTGCCGTGGCCGATCACCGCAAAGCAACATCCATAAATCCTGAACTGCTGGTGCCATGCGCGCATCGTCGAAGTCGACAAAGTTGGCCGTGTCGTCGCGCCAGAGGATATTGCCGCCGTGGCAGTCACCGTGACTACGAATTAAGGTCAGATCACTGACCTGGGCAAATTGCGCCTCTATGGTCTGCAGTAGATCAGTCGTCAAGGAAAGGTAAGAATCCTTTAGAGAGGCGGGAATAAACCGCTCGCCAACCAGAGCAACACTGGCATGGCCGTAATCCTCGATAGTAATCGCCGGTCGATGCTGAAAGGCTTTAACCGCACCCACAGCGTGAATGCGACCCATCAAACGACCCAGCGTAAACAGGTTGTCGAGATCATCCAACTCCGGGGCGTGGCCGCCACGCCGTTCAAACAAAGCAAAGAAAAAATCGCCAAACACGAACAGGCTTTCACCTGCCTCGTTGCGCCAGGGCGGTACCACCGGCAGCTCTTGTTCGACCAGCTCGAAGCAGAATTCATGCTCTTCACGAATTTGCGCTTCACTCCAGCGCTGGGGGCGATAGAACTTGGCGATCATCGGCGTGGCATCTTCAATGCCCACCTGATAAACCCGGTTTTCATAGCTGTTGAGAGGGAATAAGCGCCCATCACAATAGAAACCAAGGCTCTCAACGGCGTCGATTAAAAAGCTCGGGGTCAGGGTGTCAAAGGGGTGGGATACCTCTTCGTCATCACCGCCTGAAGGTGTTTCATCTTCCCACTTATTCAATAGCTTATGCTCTCCACAAAAAACTAGACATCCAGTTGCGCAGCGGGTGTCGAAGCCGACAGACTCTTTTCTTCATCATCCATCTCCGCGCCAATGTCATCAAACAATGGCGTCGACAAATAACGCTCACCGGTATCGGGCAACATGCAGACGATATTGCTACCGGGTGCTGCCGACTCGGCAACTTTTAGTGCGCCGGCCAAGGTCGCCCCGGCGGAGATACCGACGAAGATACCTTCTTTAGTGGCCAGCTCCCGCGAGAGTCGCAGAGCCTCTGGCCCGGGAATAGTCAGCACCTCGTCAACCAGCTCGCTAGCAACAGCATCTTGCGTTAACTGGGAGATAAAATCCGGTGTCCAGCCCTGCATGGGATGGGGGCTAAAACTGCCGTGGCTTTTGTAGGTTGATTCACTCTCGCCCGCTTCCTGGGGCACATCGCTGCTCAGTAAAGCCGCGCCCTCAGGCTCGCAAACCATAATTTTTGTCTGTGGGCTTTTTTCCCGCAAGGCACGGGCGACGCCTTTCAAAGTGCCGCCTGTGCCGTAACCCGAAACCCAGTAATCGAGTTTTTCACCTTCAAAACAGGCGAGAATTTCCGGCGCGGTGGTGCGCGAGTGCATATCCGCGTTGGCTTCATTTTCAAATTGACGACACAGAAACCAGTCGTGAGCCTCGGCCAGCTCCACCGCTTTTTTCAGCATGCCGCTGCCCTTCTCCGCAGCGGGAGTGAGCACTACTTTGGCGCCGAGAAAACGCATCATTTTGCGTCGCTCAACACTAAAACTCTCGGCCATTGTCACCACCAGGGGATAGCCTTTTTGCGCACACACCATCGCCAGGCCAATGCCGGTATTACCACTGGTGGCTTCGACCACCGTTTGCCCTGGTTTTAAGGCGCCCGTTTGCTCGGCGTTTTCGATTACTGCTAGCGCCAGCCGGTCTTTTACGGAACCCATAGGGTTGAAGGCTTCAATTTTAGCGTAGATATTAACGCCTGCGGGGCCTAGCTTATTGATTTTTACTAGAGGCGTGTTGCCAATGGTTTCGAGGATGTTCTGGTATTTTTTACCACTTATCGCTACCTTATCGCTCATTTTAATCACCCCTTTATCAGCTTTATTCTCATGAATTTTTACAACCGTAAAATTCTATTTAATACAAAACCACCGAACGAATGCTTTCACCCCGATGCATTAAATCAAAGGCCTGATTAATGTCACTCAAGGGCATGGTGTGGGTGATTAAATCATCAATATTGATTTTACCCTCCATATACCAGTCGACGATGGTGGGCACGTCAGTTCGACCCCGCGCACCACCAAAGGCAACGCCGTGCCAGGATCGACCGGTAACCAGCTGAAAAGGTCGGGTGGCAATTTCCTGCCCAGCACCCGCAACGCCGATAATGTAAGACTCGCCCCAGCCCTTGTGGCAACACTCCAGTGCCTGGCGCATCACCTCTACATTGCCGATACATTCAAAGCTGTAGTCGGCACCCCCGCCCGTGAGGTCGAGAATGGCCTCCACCACCTGTGGCGTTTCATTGGCGTTAATAAAGTCAGTCATGCCAAATTTTTTCGCCAGGGCAACCTTCGCCGGATTGGTGTCGACACCGATAATTTTCCCAGCACCGACCATACGTGCGCCCTGCACCACATTCAGGCCAATGCCACCAAGACCAAAGACCACCACCGTCGAGCCCGGTTTGACCTGCGCCTTAAACACCACGGCACCAACCCCGGTAGTCACGCCACAACCGATGTAGCAAACCTTGTCAAAAGGCGCATCTTCGCGGATTTTCGCCAGGGCGATTTCCGGCAGCACGGTGTAATTGGAAAAGGACGAGCAGCCCATGTAATGCAGAATTGGCTCACCGTCGAGGGAGAAACGGCTGTTGCCATCGGGCATCACCCCCTGGCCCTGGGTTTCGCGAATCGCCTGACAGAGGTTGGTCTTGGGGTGCAGGCAGAAATTGCACTCGCGACATTCCGGTGTGTACAGCGGAATCACGTGATCCCCCGGTTTGACCGACGTCACTCCAGCGCCGACTTCACGCACAATGCCCGCACCCTCGTGACCGAGAATGGCCGGGAACGCACCCTCGGGATCATCCCCCGACAGGGTAAAAGCATCGGTGTGGCACACCCCCGTCGCCTTAATTTCGACCAGCACTTCACCCGCACGCGGGCCTTGCAAATCCACATCGTGAATTTCGAGAGCCTGACCCGCTTTAAATGCAACCGCTGCTTTGGTCTTCATTGCCTGTTTTTCCTCTTAGCCCAGCACATCGCTAATCGATTGACGCAGACGCTCGATAAACAAATCGATCTCCGCTTCGCTAATCGTCAGCGGCGGCGACATCACCATATTGTCGGCCACGGCACGACACAGCAGGCCATTTTCAAAGCACTTATTGTGGACAGGCACGCCAACACCGGTGGGGTATTTTTCGGCATTCGGGGCGAAGGTAATAGCACCCAACAAACCGTAGTTGCGAATATCAATAATGTGGGGGATGTCGCGCAGGCTGTGCAAGGCGTCTTCCCAGTACTGACCGATGGGGCCGGAGGCACGGGTTAACAAACCCTCACGCTCATAAATTTCAAAGGCCGCAAGTCCTGCAGCCGCACCCACTGGCGCACCGGCGTAGGTGTTGCCATGAAAAATCTCCGGCATACCGCCCGGCGCGGCATCAAAAATAGTCTGCTGAATTTCTTCTTTAATAAATACACCACCCATGGGTACGGTGCCGCCATTAATGGCTTTAGCGGTGGTCATCAGATCGGGAGTGACATCAAATTCAACGGCGGCAAAGGCCGAGCCGGTGCGACCATAACCCGTCACCACTTCGTCGAAAATCAGCAGAATGTCATTGTCATCACAAATCTGGCGGGCGCGCTCAAGATAGCCTTTGGGCGGTGGCACCATGCCGCCAGCACCGACGATGGGTTCGATAATCAGAGCGCAGATGTTTTCCGCACCGCGCGTGGCGATGATTTTTTCCAATGCATCGAGCTTCTCAACGCCCTTTTCAGGCAGGCCACGGCTGAAAGCATTGTTGGGAATATCGAGCAGATCGGGTAGAAAATCGACATTTTCCAGCGTCGGGAAGCCCTTGCGGTTATTGGGAATGCCCTGCAGTGATGTACTGCCGACATTGACCCCGTGATAGCCCCGCTCGCGGGATATAAAGCGGGTTTTGCTCGCCTTGCCCCGGGCCAGTTGGTAGCGGTGGGCAATTTTCATCGCGGTCTCGACAGACTCAGAACCCGAGTTGGTAAAAAACACACGGTTCAACGCATCAGGGGCATGCTCGACTAACTTCTCGGCAAAGCGAAACGTTACCGGTGAACCGAACTGGAAAGGTGGGCAAAAGTCCATATCCATCAATTGCTTATGCACTGCATCCGCCACTTCTTTACGGCTGTGGCCGAGGTTGGCACACCACAGGCCGGCGGTGATATCGAGGACATCGCGGCCATCGGCGGTGTAGAGAAAACAGCCTTCGGCGCGCTCTATCAAACGGGGGTTGGCCCGAAAGCCCCTAACGTTGGTAAACGGCTGCCACCAGTTTTCCAGGTTCATATCGAGATCTGTCATATTTTCTTCCTGTACATCATCCAATTCCTTACTTTACAGTCACACAGCAACAAAATCTCATGCCTATACGCTGCAAGCAGGCCGAAAAATGTCATTCTACCGAATACGTCACATTATTGATCTTGCTATTTATCATCAACTGCCGATACCATGCAAATAACACGAATAAAGCCCTTTAACATGCTGATATTAATTGAGATTATTAGCCATGACTGTTTGTAAAGAGACACAACAAAATCAAGCAGAAGGAGCTGCCACTCCCGAGTACGGAGACCTGCTTCTCGGCTATCTTGAGCAACTTGGCATTGAGTATGTTTTTGGTATTCCAGGGGGGGCGATAGAGCCCCTATATAACGCACTTGCCCGCAGTGAACGCCGCGGTGGGCCCCGCGCAATCACCGCCCGACACGAAACCGGCTCTGCCTTTATGGCCGATGGTTACTGGCGCAACTCTGGCAAACTCGGCGTATGCTGCTCAACCACGGGGCCCGGCGCAACCAACTTGCTCACGGGGGTCGCATCAGCCTACGAAAACAACATCCCCATGCTGGTTATTACTGCCCAAACAGCACTTGCTAGCTTCGGCAGCGGCACTCTTCAGGAATCATCGTGTACAGGTGTCAATACGGTTGGACTGTTTAATCACTGCTGCCGTTACAGCACGCTGGTCTCCCACCCTGAGCAGTTCGAGCGCAAACTGATTAAAGCTATTATGACCGCCTTCGCTGAACCTATGGGGCCAGTACACCTGAGTATCCCCATTGACCTAATGCGCACTACATCAGCCAGCGCCACGCCTTCTGTCGATCTCCCCAATCTACTGCGCAAGCCGGGTCTGTTTGACAGTGACGCAGTCGGCCGCCTTTACAGTGAGCTGAAACAAGCCAAAAAACCGCTATTTGTTATTGGCGATGACGCCAGCGAGGCCATTGGTTTAATCCTCAGTCTCGCCGTCGGTCTCAACGCCCAGCTTGTTGTAACCCCTCATGGCAAAGGACTTATAAGCCCCTATCACCCACTTTTCAGAGGTGTTATCGGGTTTTCCGGGCACCAAAGTGCCCAGTCATTACTCACCGATCCCTCTATCGACAGCGTCTTTATTATTGGCGCTCAACTCAATGAGTGGGCAAGCCAGGGCTGGGAGCCACAAAATCACAAACAGCGCATCATCGACATTGAAGCCAGTGAGTCAAACTTGACCAAATTGCCAATGGCCGCGCTACATGTCAGGGGACGCCTTGAAACTATTTTTGAGTCTCTTCTCAAGCGCTTTGATAAAAACGGCTTTAATCAGCCCTTAAAGCTCATCACAACTAACGGAATAGCCGTCGACACCACGGCAGAAAAACTTGAAAAGCTAAAGCAGTTCACTCTGGATGATGAAGATAAATATCGCTCTGATGCTATTCCCATCAAACCCCAGCGCCTGATGCGCGAGCTCCCCAATGTTTTCCCCCCCAACACGCACTATTTAGCCGATGCCGGGGCCAGCTTTTCGTGGGCAACACACTATTTACACCCCCATGATCGCCGGATCCGTGGTCGTAGAGACGCAAAAGGTGGACTGTTTCGCGCCTCACTCAATTTTGCCTCCATGGGCTGGGCAATTGGCAGCGCAATTGGCACAGCCCTCGCCCGTCCTGACAAACCCGTAGTTTGTATTACTGGCGATGGCAGTTTGCTAATGAGCGGGCAGGAGATTACCGTCGCCATTGAAGAGCAGCTACCCGTCGTCTTTGTGATACTCAACGACAGTGCTTATGGCATGGTCAAGCACGGCCAGCGAATGACGGGGGGTGAAGCCATCGCGGCTAACCTGCCACCAATCAACTTCGCCGCATTCGCCGAATCCATGGACGTAGAAGGCCACATTATTTATTCTGCCGACGATTTACTAAACCTTGATTGTTATGCTTTTTTCAACAAGCAAGGCCCTACACTTCTTGATGTGCGCATTGATAAGGAAGAGGCTGCGCCCTTCGGCATGAGAATCAAAACACTGACAAATGATCTATGAGTAGCCAGGACAAAAAAGACCGCGAGCAAATCACCACTAAAATTTGGCGAGAAGAAGCGGAACCGGACAACCCCTTCGCCGCCACGGCAAGCTATTGTGCAGGCTATGATGTTTACGGAGACCTGCTCGGCAAAGTCAGTTTTATTGAGTACCTCTGGCTTCTCTTCAAACTGGACCCGCCCAGTAAAGCACAGGTGCGTACACTCGAGGGGCTTGCCGTCGCCCTCGCCAACCCTGGCCCCCGCGACACGTCCGTGCGTGGCGCAATGAATGCGGGCGTTGGCGGCTCGACTCATGCCGCCGCATTGATTGCCTCCATCTCTATCGGTGCCGGCAACCTTGGCGGGGCCCGCGAAGTCTTTACGGCTATGCAATATTGGCAACAATGCGGTACAGATATCGATAGCTGGATCAATATTATTAAGAACCCGCCCCTCTATGACACCGGCGATGTCTGGCCAGAAATGGAACACACGCCGGGCTTTGATCCTAATGGCGCTAGCTGCCCAAAACCGGTACGACAGCTACTGAACCACCTCGCCAATATTGAACACAACGACGAGCTTATTTGGCTACAATCCAATCGCCTGCTACTAGAACAGCAGGCGCAATCGCCACTGTCCTTTTCAGGTATTGCTGCAGCGACTTTTTTCACCCTTGACTTTAAGCCTGAAGAGGCTGAAATGCTCTTTCTACTGCTGCGGCTACCCGGTGCAGCGGCTCACGCTCTCGAGCAGGAAAGAATGGGATGGAATCGCTATCCATTCTTTGGTGCTGGCCTTACTCTAACGGATGATCCCGGCCCGTCGACAAAGAAGTAAGTAATAAGCAATGAATACACAAAACAACACATCATTAACAGGCCCAGAACTGCTAAGCCATTATGAAGATAATTGGCAGACAGCGATGGGCGCCTGGTTTCCTGCAGAACGCGTGGTACTGCGGGGGAAAGATCTCTTTACAGAGCTGAATGATTATAGCTGGATGGAATATATCCTTTTTGCGGTCACTGGCAAACACAACCCCAGGCTGGCAAAGATCATCGAAGGCTTATCCCTGCTAACGACTAGCTATCCTGACCCGAGGCTGTGGAACAATCGAATAGCGGCCCTTGCGGGAACGACTCGGTCGACGGGAGCCCTCGCCGTATCCGCAGGCGTCGCCGCATCTGAAGCCACGATTTACGGACTAAAGCCCATTAAAGGAGCGCTTAATTTCCTCTATCAAGCGGCGGAAAAGAAGAAACAAGGTATTTCTATTGAAGCAATTGTTAAAGAAGAACTCAAAGCCAAACGCTGCATCAGTGGTTATGGTCGCCCCTTAACGGATGAAGATGAACGCATAGCCCCTGGGTTGCGCTTCCTGGCAAAAATGGACGCTGACAAGGGAGAATATTTAAAACTCGCCTTTGAAATAGAAGACTATCTAAAAGGTACGCGCTATAAATTCAAAATGAATATTGCGGCGTTTAATGCCGCAACCGCTGCAGATGCCGGCATGACAGCCGATGAGTACTACCACACGAGCACGATTGCATTTATTGGAGGAATACTCCCCAGCCACTTAAGTACACTCAGTAAACCCGAAGGTACTTTTTACCCCCTGAGTGTTGATCGTATTAACTCAACATCCGTAACCAAACGCAGTTGGGTTAATTAATGATGTTTTTTAAACGCTACTTACCACTTGTCATCACAATATTTCTGCTGCCGGCCCTCACGGCAATAGCGCAAGATGAAGATGAGCTGGCCAGTTTTTTTGGCGACGAAGAATTTATTAGTATTGCAACGGGAACATCCCAGCCCATCTCGAAAGCCCCTGCTGTCGCATCCGTTATTACAGCAAAGAATATTCTTCAAATAGGGGCAACAGATATCGATGAAATTTTAGAAACCGTCCCGGGTTTACATGTTTCAAGAAATGCAGGCTACACCCCTATTTACAGCTTTAGAGGTATTCATACCACCACCAATCCACAAGTACTTATGCTGATTAATGGCATCCCTCTGACCAACCTTTTCTACGGCGATCGAAATTTAGCCTGGGGCGGGATGCCTGTTGAGGCGATATCTCGTATTGAAATTATTCGAGGCCCAGGGTCCGCAGTTTATGGTGCGGATGCCTTTGCGGGTGTTATTAACATAATTACCCGGACGCCAGCAGAAGTTTCTGGCACCTCTGGCGGCATTCGCTACGGCACATCGAACAGCAAGAATTTTTGGCTACAAACCGGCGGAGAGGCTAACGGGCTCGGTTATATGGCAATAATTGAAGGCCGTAAAACCGATGGTAGTAGTGAAAGAATCGGCAACGATGCCCAATCAATATTGGATGCTCTCACCGGTACCAACGCATCTCTGGCACCCGGAAGCATCAACCGGGAAGGCAAGAGTATCGATACCAGGCTAGAACTCACTTATGGGAAATTCACTTTTCATGCCGGTAGCCAAATAAGAAAACAGCTTGGCCTTGGTACCGGTGTTGCTCAAGCTCTAGACCCAAAAGGGCAAGCCGCCAGCGAACGTTATAATGCTGACCTTAGCTACGATAATATCAACTTCACTCAGAATATCGGTATTAAGGCGACTGTTAGCTATCTTCAGACCAGCCAGGAGGTCGATGAAAACTTAATCCTATTACCGCCAGGCACGACAGTCTCCCCATCAAATTCATTCCCCTACCCCAGCGGACTCATAGGCAACCCTGAAGTTTACGAACGCCATTACCGCACAAACCTGAATGCAACCTATCGCGGTATTGCCCGTCATGAGTTCATGGGTGGCATTGGTTATTATTTTGGTGACATCTATAAAACCAGGGAAGAAAAGAACTTCGGTCTTAACCCTGCCACAGGCCTTCCCATTTTACCCGGCAGCCCTCTCGTCGATGTTTCTGATACCCCCCTTGTTTTCCTTGATGAAAACGAACGTGAAAATAGCCATGTATTTATACAGGATGTGTGGCATTTAGCCGATGATTGGGAGCTAACAACTGGCATACGCTTTGATCACTATTCAGATTTCGGTGACACCACGAACCCTCGCATCGCACTCGTCTGGTCAGCACGACACAACCTAACCGTAAAAGCATTATACGGTGAAGCATTTAGGGCACCGTCGTTTGGAGAAGCAGGCGAACAAACTAACCCGCTATTTCTTGGTAATCCTGACCTGGAACCGGAAACACTAAAAAGTTACGAATTGGCTTTTAACTATAAACCCACCTACGACTTAAGTGTTGACCTCAACCTCTTCCAGTATTACTGGAAAGATATTATTCAGTTTGTCCCCAATGCCAACCAAACTCGTACTGCACAGAATACTGGAGAACAGGAAGGCCATGGCATTGAGCTCGAAGCATCGTGGCAGGTGAATGACCATCTATCCGTGCTGAGTAATTACTCATGGCAAAAATCAGAAGATGAACTTAATAACGCCGACACTGCAAATGCACCAGAACAGCAGTTCTATATACGCACCAACATCGCCTTAGCGAATGAATGGGACATTAGTCTTCAGGCCAATCGCGTAATGGATAGGAATCGAGTATTTAACGACAACAGAAAAGATATCAAGGATTATACGACTATCGACTTCACGCTTCGCAAGTCATTTACTGATAAGTTAGAACTAGGACTGATTGGCAAAAATATTTTTAATGATGATGCCCGAGAGCCTAGCATCAACGGACAACCCCTACCTGCTATTAGCAATGACCTCCCCCTAGAACGTCGTCGTATTTATGGCGATATTCGCTATAAATTTTAAAAAATAATCTAAATATTTCGCTAATGATTTTACGTTTTATAAAAAAAGACAACTCATTCACTTCCCAATGGATGCGCTCATCATTGCTCGCCCTGATTTTACTCGGGCAGATATTCCTGCCCTGCAATGCTTTATCGTCAGGCCTACTTGTTGTCTACCCCTCGGTAAAGGCGCCTTACAACAAAATATACCAAGCTATTATTAAAGGGATACGCGAAAGCTACCCCGGCACAACTCAAAAAATTGAACTTACAGCCAATGATAAAAATGAGGTACTGAGTAAAGGCGTTGAAAAATATCAGCCCGATATATTGATAACCCTCGGAAAGGAATCACTTAATACAGTAAGCCAATTAAAGCTACCTGTTCCCATCGTTGCGGGGGCCATAACAAAAACAGAGCAGCCTGTTTCAGGTATTTCAATGACCCCTGACCCCGAAGTTCTTTTATCGAACTTATTAACAATGGCACCCTTTGTCGATAATATTTATGTTGTTGCTGACATTAACCGACGCGATCAGCTAGAACGCGCTGAAATCTACTTAAAAAAACAAGGAAAAACACTGCACAGTGAAGAGGCGGAATCTCTACAACAAGCTGCAGAAAAATACCTTAAAATAATAAACAAGGCCACAAGTAACGATGCTATTTGGCTCATGCGCGGCGCCAACCTCAATGAGCCTAGTATATTGATGCTAATTCTAGAAGCCGCCTGGAAGAAAAAAATAGCCGTTTTTTCATCCAACCCTAGTCATGTCAAACGCGGGGCGCTATTCTCTGTTTATCCTGACAACGAGAAAATGGGCGTAGCTCTAGCCGAAATTGCACAGCAACACGAGAAGACGACTAACGCACAAAATATGGGTTTAGTGCCTCTTAGAAATGTACATCTTATTATCAATAAACGCACCAGCAAGCACCTGGGCATCATACCCAACAGTATCCGTGGACTAAATATCCACCGGATGTTATAGGGGTTTTGACTAATGTTTAGGCAAACAGGAAAGAAACTACTAAACCTTCAATTCAGTCAACAGCTGATCATTATTTTCATCATTGCTGTCATCCTGATGTCAACACTCGTCTCCTTTGCCGTAGGCCGTAAGACTAACGACATCCTTAAAAAACAAATGCATGCCCAGGGCATTCAAATAACCCAAACATTTGCCTCTCAAAGTAAACTCGCTCTACTTTACCAAAGTGAATACGCCGCACAAAGCGCTGTAAAGTCGATCGCAGGCTTCCCCGATATTGAAGTTTTACAACTAAAAGCTATAGACGGGACCGTCTTATACCATGCTCGTAACATTGACATCACGACGACCAAAACCGTCGTCAGCAAAGACTCAGCTATTCATGTTTTTGAAGATGAAGGTGAATGGATTTTTTCTGCTCCTGTTTTTTCCGAAGCTGGTTTTGATGAGGAATTAACAGATATTTATCAGGAAACTGAAGAAGAAAATACCTTGCTAGGCCACGTTACACTTTCAATGAGCAAAGCCCCTCTTCTATTAATGCAACGGAAAACCTATCAGACCAGCTTTATTGTAGCCTTTGCAATTGCAATTTTAATCATTTTAACTCTTTATCGAATATCAAGACGAATCACTAAACCTGTAGAACAACTTGCCCTGGTAATGGGCCAGGCTGAACAGGGTAACACTGCCATCCGAGCCACTATTGGAGGCCAGCCTGATGTTGCTAAAATGCAACATGCCTTCAATACAATGATGGATGGCATCGAAAATAGAGAAGAAGAACTTAAAACAGCACATGATAAAGCCCTCGAAACTGCGAGAGTTAAGGGCGAATTCGTGGCGAATGTTACCCATGAATTACGCACACCACTTAATGCTGTTCTCGGCATGATGGATTTATTGAATGAAACTCGGCTCAATGCTCGGCAGGCCGAATATATCGATATTGCAAAAAACTCAGGAGAGAATTTACTCGACTTAATTGAAGATATCCTTGATTTCTCAAAAATGGAAACGGGGAATATGGATATTCATTTACAAGAAACGAATATTCGTGATCTTGCCGAGGAGGTTATCCAGCTTCTTTCCACCCAGGCCCTGAGTAAAAAATTAAACTTCGGCTATGATATAGAAGATAATTCAACATCATACCTTGTACACATTGATGCTGCCAAAACACGGCAAGTCCTTATTAATTTGTTAGGCAATGCTATAAAGTTCACTGATACCGGTGAAGTCTTTTTACGTATCCGATATAAACGTGGCCCCCTTCCTCAAATTGAATTTGAAATACGTGATACAGGGATCGGCATTAAAGAAGAAAGTCAATTGAGTATTTTTGACGCATTCACACAGGCCGACTCTTCAACTACCAAAGCTTATACCGGCACCGGCCTTGGACTAACAATTTGCAAACAAATCATCGAGCTGATGGGTGGCGAAATAGCACTCAACAGCGTACCAACGAAAGGATCGACATTCACATTCACCATACCGATTGAACGCCTAACCACGGAACCCGGCAGCCACATCGGGCTATCGCTTGATGAGCAAAGACATGCATTATTGATCACCTCTAGCGTGATCGTTAGGCTATTCACCACCTCCGCCATACAAACCAATGATTTTCTCTGTATCACCACAGGGAGTTTACGTGCCGCCCAATTGGAAATATCTCGTCTTGAAAAGGCTGAGATTGATTTTGAGTTTATTATAATTGACGAAGAACTTTATTATCTCAATGAACAAGAGTTCCTACCCTTATTATCGCGACTGATCTCTAAACACAATGTAACAGTTGCTATTCTTGTCAATCCATTTAGATCACTCAAGCTCGAATCGCATCGTTTTTTAACCATTGAAAAACCTTTGTTGCGATCTTCTTTTGACCAACTTTTTAATATTAAAGCTAGTGCACTCACCAGCAATCCCGGACAACAGGTGATACGAGCAAAAACCCAAGCTACTGCCAACCATGCTGATGAAAACGTACTCATTGTGGACGACAACAGGGTGAACCAACAAGTTGCCCGAGAAATGCTGAACAAACTTGGTTATCGATCAGACATAGCGATTAATGGCCAAGATGCAGTTACAAAAGTACAAAGGCATAGTTACAGTCTAATTCTAATGGATTGCAATATGCCTGTGATGGATGGTTTTGAGGCAACTCAGGAAATTCGCAAATTAGAAACGAATACACATATACCCATCATTGCCATGAGTGCAAACACCTCCACTGAAGATAAGAATAAATACCTTGTTTCAGGAATGGATGGATCAATCGGAAAACCCCTAAGGCTTAACAAACTCCGCGACGAACTCATACACTGGATATCTAATCCGCACGTAGAAATTTTAGAAAATAACGTTAGTAACGTCGAATCTACGCAGCAAGAAGAAACCGAAGTATTAGCTTACAACCCAAAAATAATGGAAGACCTCTTCGAAGGCATCGGCGATGTCGTCATAAAAATGCTTGAAGCCTTTCTTGAAGACTCACCTATATATATCGACTCACTTAAACAGGCACTGCAGCGAGGCAGCTCAAAAAATGTACGAGAACTTGCCCACACATTAAAAGGTAGCGCAAGTAACTTTGGAGCAAACAACTTTCTTGAAACAGCAAAAATTATTGAACACCTTGCTAAAAACCAACAACTACACCAGTGCGATATTTACATTGAAGCATTAGTTGATGACTTTCAAATTTTAAAACGCGATATTGAAAACAATATTCTCAATCCTCTATCAAATGCAGAGGATATTAACCAACAGAAGCACAAACTTCTTATTGTCGATGACGATCGCACAATACGCCTTGCCTTAAAAAACATGTTTACCGATAAAAAATTTCTTATTTTTGAAGCAAGAAATGGCCAACAGGCAATAAGCTTTTGTAAACAGGACACACCCGATCTCATACTGATGGATGCCATCATGCCTGAAATTGATGGCTTCGAAGCATGCAAAACCATCCGTACTCTTCCCAATTTTAATGAAACACCCATCTTGATGATCACCTCCCTTGAAGATGACGAGGCCATTAACAAAGCATTTACTTCTGGCGCTACTGACTACATTACCAAGCCCCTAAACTTCACAGTCCTCAAAGAAAGAGTTTCTCGGCTGTTACAGGCTAACCGTGTTGAAAAACGCGTTAAAGAACTTGCTTACCATGACTCCCTTACAGGCCTGCCCAATCGTAGTAAATTAATGCAGGACCTGCGCTTAATTCTTAATCGCGCAAAGCTTGATAATTCAAGCTTTGCTGTACTATTCATGGATCTGGATCACTTTAAAAACATTAATGATTCTCTTGGGCATAATATTGGCGACTTACTACTTAAGGCGGTTGCCGACCGATTACAAAGTGCCGTTCGTGAAAGCGACTTTGTAGCCCGCCTTGGTGGTGACGAATTCACTATTGTTCTTGAAAATATTGACGGCCCTGAAGCGATCAGTACCATCGCACAAAATATTTGCAGTTCAATCAGCAGCCCTTTCGTCTTTATCCAGCAAAAAATGTTCGTTACCGCTAGTCTGGGGATTTCTGTGTACCCAGACGATGGCGACGATGTTAACGCCTTACTCAAACATGCTGACCTCGCGATGTTTAGTGCAAAAAAGAGTAGGAATAATTACAGCTTTTACCAACAGGGGATGGAGGATAAGGTTGCACGACGCTTAGAGCTTGAACATCAGTTACGTTATGCAATTAAGCACGATCAATTAGTTCTTCACTATCAGCCACAACTCGAACTCAAATCAAACAGAATTATCGCTGCCGAAACACTCATCCGCTGGGAACACCCTACGCACGGCTTCCTAAGCCCAGCTGAGTTTATACCCCTTGCTGAAGAAACGGGGTTAATCAAAGATTTAACCTTTTGGGTAATTAGCCAAACATTTGCACAAATAAGCGAATGGCAGAAACAAAAATTTGACGTCAAACTCTCTATTAATCTATCTGCAAAAGACCTTGAGACCCCTGGCGCACTATCTGACTTTCTAAAACATCAACTGGAGAAAACAGGGGTCTCCCCAGCCCTTGTCGAACTTGAGCTCACTGAAAGTATGCTCATGGACGATCCCGAAAAAAGCAAGAAGGAATTACTTGCTCTAAAAGACATGGGCTTTGTTTTAGCTATTGATGATTTTGGCACTGGTTATTCATCGCTTAACTATTTGAAAAACCTTCCCGTCGATATATTAAAAATTGACCGTTCTTTTATTAAAGAGATTGAAATCAATTCCGATGACAAGCCCATCGTTAAAGGTATTATTGCTCTAGCCGATAGTTTAAGTCTCACCACTATTGCAGAAGGGGTGGAAAACGAACAACAGATGGCCATCGTAAAAGAACTTGGCTGTAATACTGTACAGGGCTATCTAATTAGCCGCCCCTTGCCAAGGGAAGAGTTCGAGCGAATCTACCTGAGTGAATTCAAAGTCAGAGGGGAATCTCACCGTAAGAAACAACGTGACAAACCTAAGGAAGGCAGTTCAGATAATTCACGCCGCTAGCAAGGGATAGCTTCGCTAGCGGCTCACTGCATATATCAAGCAGAACCTTTTAGTTATTTAAAACCACTCATCTTGCATTTCAAAGGTCACGCTATTGCCGGCCTGTAATAACTCGGCATACTGCTCTACCGCCGGCAATTCCCATTCAATATAATAATTAGCAGCCTGTAATTTTCCCTGGTAAAAATGCTCGTCACTTTCATGCAGTTTTGATTGCAATGCCTCTTCCGCAATCAAGCCCTGCTTCAACCAAATCCAGGCACCAACAATTCGACCGAACATATCAAGATAAACCGTTGCGTTTGCCAGGCCACGATCGATATCTTCTGCCATTTGCTGCTGCAGTGATTCCGTCGTTTTATCCAGTAATACCACGGCATTTTCGAGCTGTACTGCCAAGCTTTTAACTGACTCTAAAGTTTTAGCACGAGTAATGTCTTGCGCGATATCTTCTTTAAAAAACTGGTAGCCAGCGCCATCGTATAAATTCAGCTTGCGGCCCAATAAATCGAGACCATGAACGGCCTCCGCCCCTTCGTGAATAGGGTTAAGGCGTTGATCTCGGTAGAGTTGCTCTACTGGGTATTCACGCGTGTACCCAGCCCCGCCCAATATCTGAATCGCCATATCATTCGATATACAACCGTATTTTGATGGCCATGACTTAATGATAGGTGTTAATAAATCCAGGAGTTGTGCATTGCGTGTTCGCAACTCTTCCGTTGGTGCGCTGTTCTGGTTTTCAAACAAACTACTACCAAACATGCACATTGCCATAGAGCCTTCAGAATAGGCTTTTTGCGCGAGTAACAAACGGCGTACGTCGGCATGCTCTACTAACATGACCTGTGGTGACGATTGATCTTTACACGACGCCAAGCGTCCCTGAGGCCGTTGCCGGGCATAATCTAATGAATGATTAAAACCCTGGTAGGCAATCGCAGCAGCACCCAAGGCAACACCAATACGCGCCTCATTCATCATTTGAAACATATAGCCGAGGCCTTTATTCGCCTCACCAACGAGATAGCCAATAGCGCCATCTTTTTCACCAAAGTTCAATGCAGCATTAGTCGTGTTCCGATAACCCATTTTATGGTTGAGTCCGGCAACGACAACATCATTGCGCTCACCGGGTGTACCATCATCATTGACTAAAAACTTCGGCACAATAAAAAGGGAAATACCTTTGACCCCCGGAGGGGCACCTTTGATTTTTGCCAGCACCATGTGAATCACATTACCGGCGATGTCATGATCGGCACAGGAAATAAACATTTTCTGGCCAAAGATGCGGTAGGTGCCGTCATCTGCCTGCTCGGCCATGGTAGTGATATCGCCGAGTGCTGAGCCCTGACCCGGCTCTGTAAGGCACATCGTGCCATTACTTCGGCCGTCCATAATCAAGGTTAGAAACTTAGCTTTTTGTTCATCCGACCCGAAGGCTCGTATTAAATTTGCAGAACCTGTTGCAACAAATGGATACGCCGCCGTACCGATATTAGCGGCATTGACATAGGCCATCACCATACGAAAGACAACTTCGGGCATTTGCATGCCACCTTCATCGTAATCCTGATGAGCCGCTAAAAAACCGGCATTAGCAAATTCATCCCATGCTACTTTCGTTTCGGGAATCATTTTAACGACGCCATCTACTAGTGTCGGCTCGTTTGCATCACCTTCTACCAGGTGATTGGCGAAGTATTTTTCGGCAATTGTTTTTGCGGTTCGTAGTGAGGCGTCAAAAATTTCTCGGGAGTGTTCGCTATAGCGAGGGCGCTCTAAAAGTTTTTCCGTATCAAGAAATTCATAAAGCAAAAACTCGACATCACGGTCATTTAATAGTGGAACTGACATAGTTAACCTGTTGGTGAAATTGTTAATTTACTGAATTAAAAATTGATTGAAAAAATCGAATTCGTATTCACAGCGTACTTATTTATAACTGTAATCACTGAATACTTTGCGCAAATCTTTTTTACTCACTTTCCCCGTTGCAGTGTGGGGGATTTCATCAACAAAAACGCAGTCTTCTGGAATCCACCATTTTGCGATTTTTCCGTCGAGGTAAGCTAGCAAGTCTTCTTTTTTAGGATCACTATCGGGGCGCTTGACTACAATTAACAGAGGACGCTCTGTCCACTTCGGGTGTGGTACGCCGATAACAGCAGCCTCAGCAACATCCTCATGACCCATCGCGGCGTTTTCGACATCAATGGAGCTGATCCATTCACCGCCGGATTTAATCACATCTTTAGTACGGTCAGTTATCTGCATAAAACCATACTTGTCGATGCTTGCCACATCGCCCGTATCAAACCAGCCATCGGGCAGGTGAGCATCGGAATCTTCCAGTTTGTAATAGCTTTTGCAGATCCAGGGACCGCGCACTTGCAAACGGCCCGAGGCTTCGCCATCCCAGGCTAATTCGTTGGCGGCCTCATCGACAATGCGCATTTCAACACCGTAAATTAAGCGACCGGCTTTCAGGCGATAGGCCATTTTTTCGTCGTCGGGCAAATCATGCATCCACGGCAAGAGGGTGTTATATGTACCCAGCGGGCTCATTTCAGTCATACCCCAGCCAACATGCATGGCCACGCCGTAGACATCCATCGCCTCCATTAGTGACCGTGGGCATGCTGCACCACCCACTACCAGTCGCTGTAAGGTTTCAACTTTACTACCTGTTTCCTGTAAATAAGTAACCAACGCCAGCCACACTGTCGGCACACCCAACGCAAAGGTCACGCCTTCTTCATTGATTAACGAGGCAAGAGTTTCACCATCGCCCATTTTCGGCCCCGGGAAAACCAGCTTGGTGCCTGCCGCAGCCGCACCGTAAACGCTACCCCATGCATTGACATGAAACATGGGCACGACTGGCATAATGGTTTCATCGGGATCGAGGCCTAGCGTTGCCTTTGAGCTTGTCCCCAAACAGTGCAGTACCGTACTGCGGTGGGAATACAGCACACCTTTTGGGTTGCCCGTAGTACCGGAGGTATAGCAAAGGCTACTGGCGCTGTTTTCATCGAGTTCGGGCCAGTCGTAATTTTCCGGTTCTGCTTCAATTAACTCTTCATAACAACGTACATTTTTTAATGTGGTCTCAGGCATGGCTGCCTTACTGGTCATTACCACGAAACCACGCACTGTTTTTAATTCAGCCTGCAATTGTTCCAACATGGGTACAAATGCGGGGTCGACAAAAACCCATTGGTCTTCTGCGTGGTTAGCTATGTAGGAAATCTGCTCGGGAAAGAGTCGTGGATTAACCGTATGGCAAACGTAGCCCGAGCAGCTGATCGCATAATACAATTCAAAATGACGATAGTCGTTCCAGGCCAGTGTGGCGATGCGGTCGCCCGGCGCGCAACCGAGTTTTGCCAATGCGTTCGCCAACTGGTGAACACGCGTAAAAGCCTCACCAAAGGTAGTCCGATGCCGAGGGTTATCGCCCGTTACTGAAACGATTTCGGTGTCGGGGAAAACCCGAGCAGCGAACTTCATAATCGAAGTAATGGTAAGGGCATCATCCATCATCTGACCTAACATAGCGGTACTCCTAGTATTATTTTAATCGGATTTTAAAATCACAAAGTCTATCATAGCTCTCCTCCTCCACTGCGCTCAAAACACAGCGAGGACGCGCTAAAGGCATGGCCCCAGCCGTGCGGAATCTTTCCCAGACATTACTATCAATTACTCTCGCGTAACATCAAGCACCCAGCAACGCCAGCCTGTTTGTATGGCTATTTATCGCAACTCGCTAACAGGGATGCAGTCCGGGCACATAGAGGCTAATTATCACCCCTAAAGCCATTCTTATTATTTTTGTAAAATCACAAGACCTATAGCCTACGATTCTTTATTCTCGGCGATTTCGCAAACAACTTGCTCAATGAACTCGAAATCGGGCACTAACACCTCTTCACCGTCAATCATCACCCGCATTTGTACACCCTGCAGGTCACTCATCGAACCCTCAACCGCCATCTTTGTGTCCATATTCAAACGCAAAGCACGGGGAAAACCGGTAACGACGAGCGCATAAAACCCCGTTGCCGTCGCAGCAAACACCGTATTGCAAATAACAATCTTCAAATCCTGATCCAGTGATGGACGCTGCCCACTGTAAATACTGTCAAAGGACAATAGGGGGACATTTTGGTCGCGCCAGTGAACCCAGCCATAACCATGAGGGCTGCCGGGTGTTTTATCTAAACGCACATCTTCCGCACTCAAGTCATTCGAGCTCAACACTTCCGCAACAGAAAGCTGGGGCACCAATAACACCGTACCGATCACTGGCAGCAGCAAGCTGTTCACTTGTAATAGTGAAGCCTCTGTAACCTCAGCCTTCACCACTGTTTTATTTTCCACCACGAATAACCCCTTGCCCCATCACACCGGAACGACCGGACGAGGGACTTAGCAACTGAATAAATGCGTCTCTCAACTGGTCAATATGACCACTCTGATCAAAAACCCCGTGCTTGATAACGGCTTCAGACAATGCCGGCACTGTGCAGTCAGCGGGGGACTGTACCAGTACACTACCCCCTTTTTCTCGGATCAACCGCGACCCTGCAACACCATCGTCACCCATGCCGCTGAATACAATCATGCCGCAGGCTGCACCGTATTCATTGGCCAATTCCTCCGCAACGCCATTGATACTCGGCGCATAAGGGCCAGGCCATGAAGATGTACCCGTCATCACGCGACCATCAGACAGTGATATACGTTTAGCGGGAGGTACAACTGTCACACTCCCCGTTGTCAGCAAATTGCCATCAACTGCCATCTGGGCTCGCCAGGGCGTATTTCGAGTGATCATTTTGACCAGCTGATTGGCCTGTTCCGATTCAATATGCTGAGCATAAACAAAGGCCACGCCATAAAAAGAATCCAGGCCTTCCAGGAATGTACGAACCGCATGCAAGCCCCCTGCAGACGCGGCCAATAGCCAGACGTTTTGTGCTCGATTTGCCTCACACATCTGTTGATAATCTTGCGCCAGTGCTTTCAGCTCTCGGCCCACAGCCTGTTGCCAGGACACAGACTCAACCTGCCCATCAGTATTTATACGAGCAACCCGCACTTGCCGGCCAGTAGAATCGGATAAGTTTTTTGCCAGGTTTTTTTCTTCTGTCAACCAGATATCGACATCACTTCCCCCCACGCGCAAAGCGCTTTCCCAGGCCAGATCACTGCAGTGATTGATACTCAGCCCCTGAGCGTCGGCAATTGCCTGCACTGCCGTACGCCGCCGCACTTCGTCCAGTACAATACCAATACGAGGCAATACCATATCTTTAACGTTATTGGATTTATGCAAAACCAAAATTGAGCAACTCATCCAGCAGGTCCAGTAATCGATCTTCCTGGTAAGGCTTACCTAAAAACTCATTAACGCCAAGATCTCTTGCACGCTGCTGGTGTTTTTCACCCGTACGTGAACTAATCATGATGATGGGCAGGCGAGAAAAGTCCTTCGATGATCGAACCACACGCGCCACTTCGAAGCCATCCATACGCGGCATTTCTATATCGAGCAACATCAGATCGGGCTTCGCCTGGTCGAGCATTTCGGTTGCCTCAACACCATCTTTCGCCGTCACGACGAGGAAGCCTTCTCTCTCAAGAACACGGGAGGTCACTTTGCGAACCGTAACGGAATCATCAACTACCATTATCGTTTTTACTCCCGCATCCATGCTTAATGCCTTATCAGGCGAGCCCTCTTCACCTAATGCCAGCGCAGGCCCTTCGAGAATAGACCGCTCCCCCACTGTCCTAAGAAGCGAGGGTAAATCAAGAATAATCACAACATCACCATTGGCCAGGATCGTTGCCCCTGCCACCCCAGGCACATTGTTAAACTGGGCTCCCAAACCCTTAATAATAATTTCCTGGTGGCCCTCAATAGCCTCAACATGGACGGCATAACGATAATTATCCGCCTCGATCAAAACCAGTACTGCTTTACCAAACCCTGCTTCAAGCACTTCTTGGCCGCCATGCAGTAAGCTACCGAGGGGACAAACCTCATAATCAAGGCCCGCATATTCAAGTCGCCTATCAGGCTGTTTATAATAAGTATCAATCTCGCCTTCGCCCAACTGAGTAACGCCGACAATACTGTTCAGCGGTAGGGCATAGACACTCTCGCCATCTTTCACCAGCAAGGCTTTATTGACGGAAACGGTGAACGGCAGGCGAATAGTGAATTCCACACCCAGCCCAAGCACCGACTCGATGGAAATAGAACCACCCAGTTGATGCACTTCTGTTTTCACCACGTCCATGCCCACGCCGCGGCCAGAAACCTGGCTAACCGTGGTCGCCGTAGAGAAGCCCGGTTGAAAAATCAGTCGCAACAGCTCACTATCGGTCGCTTGCGTATCTGCGGCAATAATCTTTTTGCTCACCGCCTTCTCGCGAATCGCAGCAACATCAAGACCTTTGCCATCATCAGCGACGGTAATCACCACTTCTCCCCCTTCGCGCTGAAAGGAGAGGGAGATATTGCCTTCCTCAGGCTTGCCCGCAGCCAATCGCTGCTCTGCGTTTTCTATGCCGTGATCCATCGCATTACGCAGCATATGCTCTATCGGGGTAATAATTTTTTCCAACACCGAGCGATCCATTTCGCCTTCGATGTTATTCAGGCCCAGATTAACCTGCTTACCCAGCTCCTGCCCCACCTGCCGCACAATGCGTCGCAAACGCGGAACCAGGCGTGAAAAGGGTACCAGGCGTGTTTTCATCAGGTTTTCTTGCAGGTCCTGAGTAATACGGGACTGCATTAACAACAAGCCTTCCACGGCCTGAGATTTTTCTAATAAGGTATCTTTTAAATCCTGTAAATCGGAACCCGATTCTTCCAGCCCTCGGGATAGCTCCTGTAATTGTGAATAACGATCGAGCTCCAGGGGATCAAAGTCCGCGCTTTCTGAGGATTCAATCTGCTCACGGCGAAACTGTATTTGCGCTTCAGTTTGGCGACCCAGCTGGCGTACCTGATTACGCAAACGCGCAATCGTCTCTTCCATTTCATCCAGCGCCGAGGCTGACTCACCAACCCCCTGCTCAACACGGCCCCGCGCAATGCTGGCTTCTCCTGCCAGGTTGACCAAATTATCCAGTACTTGTGCAGGAATTTTTACCGATTCCTGCACTGCAGTGGCAGGCTTGGGCCGCACCTGAGCTTTAGCTGGCAGCTCAGGTGCTGGCATCGCCGCAAGTGACAAGTCGACCGCTACTTGCGGCTCATCAACAGGGGCCTTCACATCAAGGCTGGCCATGTCAGGCACACTTGCCTCAGCAGGTTTGTCTTCAACGACCTCAAGAGTAACCGGAAGCTCCGGTGCTGCCACAGGCTCAAGCACAATCTCTGTTTCTGTTTCTTCTTCTGACTCTAACAACTCTTCAGCAGATGGCGCATCACCGCCTGGCTTAACCCTGTCTAGTACGCTGACCAACTCGTCATAGCGTGTATACAGCAGATCAAACACCGCCATATCACCATTCGCTAACTGACCTTCTTGCTCAATAATCAGTGCTTCGAGATCGTGACTGAGATCACCCAGCAGGCTCAAACCCGCCAGTCTGGCACCGCCTTTCAACGTGTGCAGGACTCGATTTAACACCGCACCCTGGCTGGTATCGCTCGGCTCATCCCGCCAGGCCTGTATCGCGTTATCGATATCTTCAAGCAGGTCATCCGCTTCTTCGAGGAAAAACGGCAGCACATCGGGATCATGCTCTTCACCCGCCATACGGCTCGCGAGATCATCGCCACCCTCCGGTGCCTGAACGACAGGTTCCGAGGCCTCTATTGTTACCGCTACCTCTGGCTCTGACAGGGAAAGCCCTGTAAGTTCGAGTTCTGGAGCGACTTCTGGTATTGGTGCTGTCAGCTCTTCTGCAGGCAGCTCCTCATCACCCAATTTAACTCTGTCCAGCACACTGACCAGCTCGTCATAGCGTGTATACAGCAGGTCAAACACAGCCATATCACCTTTCGCTAACTGACCTTCTTGCTCAATAATCAGTGCTTCGAGATCGTGACTGAGATCACCCAGCAGGCTCAAACCCGCCAGTCTGGCACCGCCTTTCAGCGTGTGCAGGACTCGATTTAACACCGCACCCTGGCTGGTATCGCTCGGCTCATCCCGCCAGGCCTGTATCGCGTTATCGATATCTTCAAGCAAGTCATCCGCTTCTTCGAGGAAAAACGTCAGCACATCAGGATCACGCTCTTCACCCGCCATACGGCGGCCGAGCTCATCGCCATTCGTTGATAACGAAGATACTAACGCTTCATCAACCTGCTGTTGCGCTAACTCTATGAGCTGTACCAAAAGTGCTTCCGGCGCCGGGTCAACAACCTGGCCAATGGCAACAATATCCATCATATTCAGGATTTGCTCATGGGCAGATTTGAAGATGCTCTTAACATCATCGCTGAAGCCTTGACTGGAAGCTGCAAGGTTGTCCAGTGCTCGTGCAAACTCAGCACACAGAGTCGATAGCGAAGAAACGCCCGAGTCCTCTGCAGCTGCGCCCAGCTCTGCTAGCTCTTCTAGCAACGCATCAATATCTTGCCGACTCAACCCCGCCTGATCACCCCATTGCTCAAGTAAAGTATCCGCAACCAGTACGTGCTCCAGGCCGGCGACCATTAGTTGCTTCACCCGGGCAAGCCCCTTGGGCTCCGCACTCGCGACTCTCTGCTCGTGCCAATTTGCCCGGACCTGGTCAACTCGAGAACGATACTCATTCAAGGTGGCGCTATCTTCATCTTCGCCAGCTTCGAGCCGCACTAATGTTTCGTAAAAGCGCTCCACGCCATTCATTAACAGGGCAATAATACTGCTACTTATATTCTGGCCTCGCGCAAATAATACGATGAGGAAATCTTCAAGGGTGCCGGCAAGCTCAGAAACAGCTGTAAAACCCGCCATGCCCGCACTCGCTTGCAAGGTGTGCAACGCACGCTGTACATCGGTAGGTGCCAAGCGCAAATCCTCGCTTGGCTGCTGGAAGTTATCGAGAAAATTGGCCAACGTATCAATATAATCACCCGCCTCACCAACAAAGATATGTACAACGGGCTGGATCTCAACTCTTTCTTCAGGCTCTGCCTGCACCACACTGTCGCATTCTTCTGCCGTAAGACCTGACAAATCAACCGCGAGCTGCTCTTCCACATCCAGATCAGGGCTATGACCTTCGGCTTGGGGCAAATTCACCGGCTCACCCTTTGTCAACGCTTCTGCTGCAGCAATAAGACCGGAGCAATAGGGTGATAGTTGTTGTTTGTCACCGTCAAAGTCATCAACCAGAGAAGGCATTAAAGCCAATGTCAGGTCAAGTAGCTCTCCAGTTTCAGGGGCAACAAGCCCGGAAGTATCGAGAACCTTGTTAAGCATTTTCTCAATGGCCCAGGCCAGATCACCAATCACATCGGCCTTCACCATTCGACCGCTGCCCTTGAGAGTATGAAAGCCTCTGCGCAGGTCATTTAGAGTATTGTGATCAGACTGATCGTGTAGCCAGGTCGGGTAGTGTGTTTCAAGCTCAGCTAGCACCTCCTGTGCTTCTTCAATAAAGATTTCTTTGATCTCGGGATCAATTTCATCTTCTTCGCTATCAAGCACCATCGCATCAGGAAGTAGTTCTACTTCATCCATCAGCTCATCAACAACCGGCGGCTCTGCGTCTTGTTCCGCATCAAGCTCGACAGCAAAACCCAGCTTTTCCATCGCTTGCGCGGTGAGTCGCAGCATGTCGCGCTGCTCGCCTTCACGGCCTTTATCAATAGCCTCAAGGTAATATTCAAACCCGGTTATTGCATCAGCAAGCGCATCTAAGGCTGACCACTCGGGAGCCTCTTCTCTCTGTAACAACTCGCGAGTAATGTAATTACCGAGCTGCTCAACAATAACGGCCACTCGTTTTAAGCCGATGACTTCAACAGCACCAAAAATATGCTCAAACTGTCCGGGTATTTCTAAAAGAAATTTGCCATCCCACTGGGAGGCAATGTAGCCAACAATGGCGTCTTTAATACTTTCAAAGTTATTGCGCACTTCGCGAATCAAAGAGCGCTGGGCATCGTCCACAACATAAGCTGTTTCAGCAAGTAGATCACTGGCCAGCGGCGCTTCAGCGTAATTCAGGGCCCAGTCCTGCAAGCTTTTCTGAATGCTCTGCAAGCGAGTCATTGCCATTGCTAGATCAGGAGAAATATCTGCACCTGACGACATAGCCTGATCAGCCATTCCCGCGACTTCTAATAAACTTTGCGAAAGTTTAATTTGGCCAACCATCATTAAGGTCGCTGCCAATCTCTGCGTTGTGATTTTTATTGCTTCGAGCTTACTGCGATCGCTGGGTTCACCTTCCAGAGAAGAACCACTGCCACTACGTAATAAAGTAATTTCTGCCGATAAGGCCTCACTAAGAGCCGCAACAACCACGCCATCTAGCCGTGTTTGCAAAGTACCGTCACGTTCACTCAGCACCAAAGAAGGAAAGGCCTGATCCAGAGTAAACTCTTCTTTTATTGCATTCAGAGCAACACTGTCATTTGGCACCAGCGCTATGTAAAAGAGGAGATTACGTAATAGTTCTTTGGCTTGTATATCCGCTACGCTAGGCTCATCGGTATTGACCAAAGAACGCAGGGTTTTATCTAACTCCCAAAGCAAATGCCGGGTCGCACTACTTTGGCTAATATTATTAGCAACCAACCCTGCAAAAAATGCGCTGGCAACACGCCAAAGGGCTTCGAGCGAATCGCCTTTATATGTGCTCTGTAGTCGTTTTAATACCGCCGTTATTTTTTGTTGGTTATTGTCGACTTCCCGCTGCTTTAAATAACCCAACAAAGCATATTGATACACCTTTTGTAGCTTTTCGAGCAATGCCTTATCGACTGCCGCCGCACTATTGTGCTGCTCTCCCTGGCTCGATACTTGCTGGTCGAACATCGCCATGTTCGGCATAAATAAGGCCGTCGACGAAATCAATGGCTCAGCTCTGACGGTTCGTAATTCGTTAACCTGCTCCATCAGTTGGGCAAGCGTATCGTCACAACCATCAAGTAGATCACGGACATAATTGGGCAACGCGAGCATGGTCAACTCAAGCGCTTCACAGGTATCTGCGACATTGCGGGAAGATCCATCCAACAACAGCTTTAGCGAGGCTTCCATCTCGTTAGCAAGCAATACCGCACCATAGCATTGGGCCATCGTCAGTGAACCGCTAACCTGATGCAGATAACCAAGAGCAAAGCTCAGCTGCGACGAATCTTCTGGATCCGACCGATAGGCAAGCAACGCTTCCCTGGCAAGACCAAGACTGGTATCGAGTTCATCGACCAGCCACTCAAGGCCTCTCAGGCTATATATCATTTTAGTGGTCATTGTTTTACAGCTAGCATCCCTTTCTACAGCGGCTTTTCAAACGCGTGAATACCCGAATAAGCCACCCGACTTAAGCCCTCTGGCTGCCAGTCATTAAGCTCTCCTGGCCCGACGATCAGGTAGCCGCCCGGCTTGAGTTTTGCGACGAAACTATTTAACAAGTCTCTGCGCCGCCAATTTTTTAAATAGATCAACACGTTCTGACAGAAGATGACATCCAAAGGGCTGGCAAAACCCGGGCAGTTTTCATCAAACATATTGCTCACGAAAAAGCCGACTCTCTTTTTAAGCACCGCATTCACTTCCATTGACCCGCTACTCGCCTCACTAAAGTACCGATCAAGTCGTTCACGGGGCACACTATCAAGGTGGCGGTTCGGGTAAACACCGCGACGTGCCGATTCAATAGCCTCGCTACTCACATCAATGCCAACGATGCTAAAACCCGGTGCTTGACCAACACTCACGTAATTATCAAATGCATTCATTGCCAATGAATACACCTCTTCCCCAGTTGAACAACCCACACTGCAGACACTGTAACGCTGCTCCTGCTGCGGTGATTGTAGGTGTGCCATCAAGCGGGTTTTAAAAAAATTATGGGAAGCCTGATGGCGGAAAAACTGGCTTTCTTTAACCAATAAACGGTCGAGTAAAACACCCCACTCTCGAGAACCAGCACCGGACTGCGAGACTTCCCGAAAGTAGTCATCGACATCATCAAAGCCCAGCTCACCAACCCTGCGAACAATTTGTCGTCTAACAAAATCATCTCGGTGGGTTGCAATACGCACCCCCGTCTTGTTTTCGAGCATCTCCGCCCACAGACGATACTGCCTGTCACTCAATAATAATTCATCGGGCTGGCCAGGCCCGGCACCAACATCGCGAGAAGAAAGATCCTTGGGCGTTTTTAACATGATCCTTACTCAGTTTCAGATTCGGCCATCATCCTCAAAGTCAATGTCGAACTCGCCCAGATCAATCCCCGCCAGCTCTGCCTCCAAATCGGAAACAGTGGTCTTTTTCAAGACATCAGACTCACCTTCAAGCTCGGCAAAATCATCGGTGGCAGAGAAGTCAGTAATATCGTCGATGGCACTTTCTGAAAAAGCATCTATTTCATCCATCGCCGCACTACTACTGGCAAGCACATCTTCAACATGGGCCGGGGCTTTATGCTGTACCGGTTTTGGATCAGAGTGGGCCGCTACCGATACCTGCGCAACACTACTAGCAGGGACAACGACGGAGGCCTTGCTCGGCAGAGATTGTACCGAGCTCCCACCCTCATAGCTTTGGGCCTCACCCTGAACATCCAGTGGAGCCGCTTTAACACTACTATCCAAATAATTGGCAGGTAACTTAAAGCCGGAGACAGACTCTCTGAGCTCAACGGCCATATCAGTCAAGTTACCAACTGACGACGCTGTACGGCTGGTACCACTCAGCGTTTGCGTCGTAATATCCTGAATCACGTTCATGGTTTTGGAGACATGACCCGCCGTGGTTGACTGGTGACGTGCCGCTGTTGAAATATCTTGAATCAGCTCTGCAAGGCTGCTTGACACCGTCTCAATCTCATTCAATGCCACCCCCGCATTTTGGGTCAAAGCAGCACCAGAAACAACTTCAGCAGTGGTTTGCTCCATCGAGGAAACTGCTTCGTTAGTATCCGTTTGAATGGTCTTCACCAACGCCGCAATTTGCTTACTGGCACCGGCAGAGCGTTCGGCAAGGCGTTGGACTTCGTCGGCAACCACCGCGAAACCGCGCCCCGCATCACCCGCCATTGACGCCTGAATAGCGGCGTTTAGAGAAAGAATATTGGTCTGATCCGCAATATCGTTAATCAGTGAAACGATATCGCCAATTTCCTGTGAGCTTTCACCCAGGCGTTTAATTCTTTTCGCTGTATCCTGAATTTGCTCACGAATACGATCCATACCGCTAATCGTGCTACGAACTACCTTAGCGCCGTTGCTCGCGATTGATACAGACCGGTCCGCAACACCCGCTGACTCAATGGCATTGGCTGAGACTTGGTCAATAGTAATCGCCATTTCATTAATAGCTGCCGATGCCGCTGCAATCTCCTGCGCCTGATGTTCAGAAAGCTCTGTTAATTGCACAACGGTCGTACGTGAATCGTTGGCTGAAGAAGAAACGTTTTCCGCTGTATCAACAATACGTGCGACGAGCTCTCGGAGCTGGATAATGGCGAAGTTAATGGCATCAGCGATGGCACCTGTAAAATCTTCCGTGACGGTCACCTCTGCACGAAGATCACCTTCACCCAAACCCTCCAGTTCATTTAAGAGACGTAAAATGGCCTCCTGATTGTCCTGGTTATCACCTGCTGTTACTTTGAGCTGGCTCTTCGTACTAAGGAAGGCCATCAGGCCCAAAAGGGCGAGACAAAGCATCAGCAGTATTCCCGCGACGGCAGCCACTTTGTTATTCGCATAAGGGCTGTCACCGGCTTCGGCACCGCCAAGCCCTTCAGCCAATAGAGCACTTTGCTCAACTAACAATGGCGTTTTTTCTCGAATAGCAATCAGCGCCTGGCGCGCCTCGGCAAGGGCCGGGGCTGCCGCATAAATACCTTCAATGGAGTTGCTGACAAAGCCAAATCGCTGAACCGCCGCCGCAACGATAGGCACAGCACGCACAGTGGTTATTTCACTAACACCAATACGACCATCACCCTTTTTCATCCCAGTGAGGACAGCACCAAGAGTTCTGGCATCAGCATTAAATTGATCCGCAGCAGCGGCCACCTCTTTGGCGTCGCCAGCACGCATTTTGTCGATATTTCGGGCGATCCGCTCGACTCGCCATTTCTGCGCCTGGGCAACGGCAACCTGATCAGCAGGCGCCTCTTCCCTCAGTAAAATATCAACTATTTTGGTCAAATCATCCTGTAATTTGGGTAGATTATCATCCAGGGCTGCGGCAACCTCATTCAGGTAAAGACTTCTTTCCTGACGCTGCAGTACCACATTTGCACTACTTTCAATCGTCGCCCAAACATCATTGAAACTGCTGACACCCGCATTATTGCTGCTCTCACCAAGATTGAGCGATGTTCGTAAACCAATCACACTATCAATTGCAGCCCGCAACTGGGTATAGGCCGCGGCATCACCACCGGCTGCTGCACCCGACAAGTCAGCGATGTGATAGGCTAGAACCCTAACCTCGGAAGCCGCCTGTAAACTGGAGCGTTCTTTTTCAACGCGGGAGGCCAAGTTGACAGCAAAGAAGCCCAAATAGGCGACAAGTACTATCATAACGACAATAAGCCCAACAACTGATAGGCTAGCTTTTGTCTTTCCTTGAATCATTTTCTAACTCCTGGATATCTTTAGTTATTGGCAATTAATCAACAGCTCATTTACGTGAGTGCAACATCCTGAAACAATTGATTTTCAACAAGGGCATCTGGGCTGAATAGCAGCGTGCGCACATTTTCATCCCGGTAATAAAAACCCGGTACAAACGGCTTTAACGCTTCGTCGAAATCCCGGTTATCAGCCTCGTAAGCATCACTGCTAAAATGCCGCATCCCTTTAATTTCATCGACCACCAGGCCCACGAAAACATCCTGTCTATCCAGAACCACTATACGTCGCATTCGACCCACAGCCGACAATTGACCACCCAGAAACTGTGCAAAATCAATAACGGGTAACAATTTTCCCCTGAGGTTCGATACACCGATAACCCAGGGCTTAACCCCAGGTAATGGCGTGCAATCCTGAATTTCAATCAGCTCTGCCACTTCGTCCAAGGGTGCGGCCCAATCATGGCCGAGTACAGTAAAGCTGATAACAGGTATAAGCGGCACATAATCCACTTGAGCGGGTAGCGACCGCGCACCAGCACCAAAGCGCTGGTTCAGATTATTCATGACCTGTAAAACATTCTCGATTGACATCAGTAGATCCGGTTCAGCAGGGAACAAATTCTGCTATCGCATTAACGAGGTCTTTTTCCACCACAGGCTTGGTAAGGTAGGCCCGAGCCCCCTGGCGGGAGCCCCAGACTCTGTCAGTTTCCTGGTTTTTCATGGTGACCATAATCACCGGAATATGCGCAGTAACACTGGCCTTGGTCAGCTGCCGTGTTGCCTGAAAACCGTTCAAGCCCGGCATAACAATGTCCATTAAAACAACGTCAGGCTGCTCATCTGTCGCCACCTTTACGCCGTCCTCACCCGATTCAGCAGTCAGTACGGAGTGTCCGTTTTTTTCAAGCATTTCTTTGAGCTTAAAGATCTCAGTCTGCGAATCGTCTACTACTAGCACTCTGGCCATAATTATTTTCCACCATCCCCTAAGCGGGAGCATCTTCCGTTGCTTTAGTTGTAACAATTCTTTCCAGCACTTCGAAGAGTTCATTTTTACTGAAAGGCTTTGTCAGGTATTCATCGGCGCCGACAATCCGGCCCTTGGCTTTATCAAATAATCCGTCTTTACTCGATAGCATAATGACGGGGGTCTGCTTAAATTCATCATTGTTTTTTATCAAGGCACAGGTCTGATAACCATCCAAACGCGGCATCATAATATCGACGAAAATAACATCCGGAACCACATCAACAATTTTAGCCAGTGAGTCAAAGCCATCAATGGCCGTAACCACGTCACAACCTGCCTTAGATAATATCGTCTCTGCCGTGCGTCTTATCGTGTTGCTGTCGTCGACTATCATTACTTTTAAGGCTTCAAAATTGACAGTCATGCACCCTCCTTAATCCCGTTCTTAATCCTGCTGTATAGCAGCATATTTTTGCAGGTAAATTTAAGCCGAATTTTTAACACAATAAAACGCCATTAGCCATCAACGACTCAGGGCTAAATCTATTTGCTAGACAGGCTTCGCAAATAAAAGGACTTGTCATCACCATCGGGCATCCTTTATAAGCTATGCCTCCTACACAGTAAATCAACAGTGAGCCCTATGAATAACTCTCTTGGCGTGGTCATGGACCCCATTGACGGCATTAATGTCAAAAAGGACACCACCCTGGCATTATTACTAGCCGCCCAGGCGCAAGGCTGGTCACTTTTTTATATGGAAATGAATGACCTTGCCCTCATCAATGGCAGAGCCATTGCCAGACAACGCCCTCTCAAGGTTTACGACAATGCCGAGCACTGGTTCGAACTTGGCGAGCCCATCGACCGGCCCATGGCTGAGCTCGACTGTATTTTGATGCGTAAAGACCCCCCCTTCGACAGTGAGTTTATTTACGCCACCTATATTCTCGAAGCGGCGGAGCGCGAGGGTACTCTCGTCGTCAACAAACCCCAAAGCCTACGCGACTGTAACGAGAAGATATTTGCCACTCAGTTCCCCGACTGCACGCCCCCCCTACTGGTCAGTCGCGATCCCGCCCGATTGCGAGCTTTCCATCGCGAACATGGCGATGTGATTTACAAACCCCTCGACGGCATGGGCGGCACTGGCATTTTTCGCGCGCGGCAAGACGACCCCAATGTCAGCGTCATTATCGAAACCCTCAGCGAATTGGGTAGTAGAACAATTATGGTGCAACGCTATATTCCGCAAATCACCGAGGGCGATAAACGCATACTGGTGATTGATGGTGAACCCGTGCCCTTCTGTTTGGCACGCGTACCCGCAAAAGGTGAAACACGTGGCAATCTTGCCGCTGGTGGTCGTGGTATTGTTCAGCCTTTAAGCGAGCGTGATTTGGAGATCGTTGCCCAGGTTGCTCCCGCCTTGCGCGAGAAGGGCTTTTTGTTTGCTGGTCTCGACGTAATTGGCAATTATCTAACCGAAATCAATGTCACCAGCCCCACATGTGCCCGTGAGATTGACCGTGAACAGAACACACAAATAGGCGCCCGACTGATGGCCGCTATTAGCCAACGGATCAAGCAATAGGAAGTCGTAATTTCGTCATTAACGGATACTCATTTTCAACTGACTGACCCCAGCGACGGTAATGACCGTCTGGGGTTTGCCCTGTTTCTCGCTATAGCGATTCACGCCATTGTGATTTTTGGCATCGGCTTCGCTTTTATGCAACGATCCGCGGCCCCACCTAGCCTTGAAGTCACACTGGCACAGCGGCCGACCGATCAGGAGAATAATGAGGCCTCAATGCTGGCCCAGGCTAACCAGCTCGGCAGCGGCGAATTGCTTGAACGCCGTGAGGTCACCACCGACAAGCAGTCACCCTATGACGACAGCGTGTTACGTGACACCCAGCCAGCCCCCCAGCCGGAACCTCTACAGCAACAGGGTGAGCACAACCAGCAGAATCTCATCACCACACGCAGTGATAGCCGAGCCATCGACGACACGCCCTCTGAACAAGGTCAAGAGCACAATAGTGATCGCGACAGCCCTCAGGTCATGCCTATGGATGCTGTCAGCAGCCTCCATGCTCGCCTTGACCAGCAAAAGCAGGCCTATAATAAAATTCCGAGAACTTTGAGACTGACATCAGCCAGCACGAAGGCCGCCGACCATGCCGCCTACTTAAATTACTGGATAGAAAAAGTCGAAAAAACCGGCAACCTTTATTATCCAGAGCGAGCACGCACGAGCAAGATTTATGGTGACATACTATTGGTTGTGACCCTGCTCCCCGATGGCTCCGTGGAAAACGTTGAAATCGTCTCGAGTTCTGGTCACCCCACTCTCGACCAGGCGGCCATTACCACAGTGCGATTGGCCGCGCCCTTCGCACCTTTCCCCCAGCGCATGTCAGAGTGGAACAAAATGGAAATCACTCGCACCTGGCGCTACATGCCCGGCAATCGGGTCGTCACATCGGCAAACTAAAACACGCAATATCTGCCCCGACGAAGCTTGAAATTTCATCGCTTTCACCCAATACTTAAATCTATGGAAACCCTTGCGTCTAACAAGCCACCACCCTTCTCTAAAGAGAATGATGGGACGAATTTGCGTGGCCAGCTGTTAATTGCGATGCCGGGCTTACTCGATCCCAACTTTGTACACTCCGTGATTTATATTTGCCAACACTCTGAAGAGGGTGCGATGGGGATTACTATTAACCGCCCGCTCGGGATGCCTCTAAGCCAGGTGTTCGAACAGCTCGATCTCGATTATTCGCCACCAAACGGCACACAAACGCTACTTTGTGGCGGCCCTGTTGAAGAGCAACAAGGCTTCGTTTTACACCCTCTCGCAGAACGAAAATGGCAAGCAACAGCCCCCATTAGCGACAATATTTACCTCACCACTTCAAGAGATATCATTAATGATATGGCCTGCGACCAGGGGCCGGACGCGACCTTAGTCGCCCTCGGTTATGCGGGCTGGGTGGGTGGGCAGCTGGAACAGGAGTTGCTCGACAACGCCTGGCTAACGGTTCCACCCGACACAAAACTACTGCCACAACTACTCTTCGACACCCCTCTGGAGGAACGCGCTGACGTCGCCGCTGCAAGCATCGGCATTAACCTCAGCCAGCTCAGTAATAGCGCGGGGCACGCCTAAACTGGACAGCAACAAACCCAGCTGTGCAATGGCCTTTGACTTTGGCACCCGCCAGATAGGTCTCGCCGTTGGCCAGACACTCACGGCCACTGGTCGACCACTGGCCGTCCTTAAAGCCAGAGACGGTCAGCCAAGCTGGCCACAAATTTCCGATCACATTAAGCAGTGGCAACCCGATACACTGATCGTGGGCCTGCCTTTGAATATGGATGGCAGTGAAAGTCCCTTTTGCCAAAGGGCGAGGAAGTTTGCCCGCCGCCTGCAAGGGCGCATGGTGCTTCCCGTTAGAATGGTTGACGAGCGATTATCAACAGCAGAAGCAAAATCGAGAGGCGAACGCCCCGGCAGTTATCGCGAAAACCCCGTAGACAGTGAGGCGGCCTGTTTAATTCTTGAAACCTGGCTACAAAGCCCTGAATTCGGCCTCTTACCTTAACAGGCTACTGACACCTTCTTAACGCTATTCCAGTCTGCCGGATTCGAAGCCGCCATTAAAAACAGTGCATTTTTGATGGCACCGCACAGGCGCAAAATGGCTCCTGTGCGGTGGCCTTTTGTTATTTAAATAACTGGAAAGAATCCCCGCCACTCTCATCATCTTCAACCATTAATTCATCGGTAGCCCGATCAAGGTAATCAACATCTGTTTCTGATTGCAGCTTGATCATCAAGCGCAAATCATTCTTCGAGTCAGCTGCAGCAATCGCCTCTTCGTAACTAATAATACCCTGTTCAAATAGCTCATACAGGGCCTGATCAAAAGTGTGCATACCCAGTTCATTAGAACGCGCCATCAGCTCTTTGAGCTTATGCACCTCTCCTTTGCGAATAAGGTCGGCAACCAATGGTGTATTAATCAGAATTTCAATAGCCGCCCTACGACCCGTACCATCAATAGTCGGCACTAATTGCTGGGCGAGAATAGCGCGAAGGTTGAGGGATAAATCCATCCACATTTGATCATGACGCTCAGCGGGGAAAAAATGCTGTATACGATCCAGCGCCTGGTTCGCATTGTTGGCGTGCAAAGTTGCCAGTACTAAATGCCCCGTTTCAGCAAAACTAATGGCGTGTTCCATCGTTTCGCGGGTACGAATTTCACCGATCACGATCACGTCAGGCGCCTGACGCAAAGTGTTCTTCAACGCCACCTCAAACGAGTCGGTATCAATGCCCACTTCGCGCTGGGTAATAATACAACCGGCATGTTGATGGACGAATTCAATCGGGTCTTCGATCGAAATAATGTGCCCTTTGGTCGTGCGATTGCGATAACCAATCATCGCCGCCATTGAGGTTGATTTACCCGTGCCCGTCGCACCGACAAAAATAATAATGCCCCGCTTACTCAACACCAGCTCATTTAAAATTGACGGTAGTAATAATTCTTCGGTCGTCGGAATTTCTGTTTCAATACGACGTAGCACCATACCTGCATGATTGCGTTGGTAAAAAGCACTCACGCGGAAACGAGCGCCTTTCACCGCATCCGATTCGATCGCAAAATTGAGTTCCTTTTCAGCCCCAAACTCGACGCGCTGCTTGTCATTCATAATGCTTTCGACCAGCTCAAGCGATGCGTCCGCATTCAGTTTGGCTTTGCCAACGGGAATCACCTTACCGTTAACCTTAATCGAAGGTGGCATGCCCTCGGTGATGAACAAGTCAGACGCTTTCTTATCCACCATCAATTTTAGCAATGCATAAAAATCCATGACTTTCTCCTCACACTACATTCACACAATTACGAAGCGACACCCAATTAAATCGGGCGCTCAAATACAGGGCATCTAGACGATTGGCTTAAAAATCTTCCGGCGTCTTGGCTTTTTCACGTGCCGCTTCAGGCGTAATCACCCGCTGCTGAACCATTGTTTTCAGGCACTGATCCAGAGTGATCATGCCATGAGCTGCGCCCGTCTGAATGGACGAATACATTTGCGCCACTTTATCTTCACGAATCAGGTTTCGAATGGCGGGCGTACCAATCATAATTTCGTTAGCCGCAACCCGACCACCACCCACTTTTTTCAACAGGGCCTGGGATATCACCGCACGCAAGGATTCGGACAACATTGACCGAACCATCGCTTTTTCAGCGGCCGGAAATACATCGACAACCCGGTCAATGGTTTTTGCCGCTGAGGTGGTGTGCAACGTACCAAATACCAAATGACCGGTCTCAGCTGCGGTCAATGCTAAACGAATCGTCTCCAGATCTCGCATCTCACCCACCAGAATAATATCCGGATCTTCCCGCAGTGCCGATCGTAGAGCTTCACTAAAACCATGAGTATCTTTGTGGACTTCGCGCTGGTTTACGAGGCACTTTTTGCTCTGATGAACAAATTCAATCGGGTCTTCAATGGTTAGAATATGGTCATAGCGATGGTCGTTGACGTAATCTATCATCGCTGCAAGGGTGGTACTTTTACCAGAACCCGTAGGCCCGGTGACCAGAACCAGGCCCCGAGGTAAAAGTGAAATATCCCGAAAAATCTGACCAAAACCCAGGTCTTCCAGCGTCAATACTGTCGAGGGAATGGTTCGAAATACCGCTGCCGCACCACGGTTCTGATTGAAGGCGTTGACCCGAAAGCGTGCAACCCCTGGCACCTCAAAAGAGAAATCCGTCTCAAGGAACTCTTCGTAGTCCCGGCGCTGCTTATCGTTCATAATCTCGTAAATGAGACTATGTACATCTTTATGCTCCATCGCTGGCAAGTTGATTCGGCGCATATCACCGTCAACTCGAATCATCGGTGGCAGGCCCGCCGACAGGTGTAAATCCGATGCCCCTTGTTTGGCGCTAAATGCCAAGAGTTCCGTAATATCCATTACTCAATTCCACTGTTACCGATAAGATGAGTGACCGCGATTCAGTCGCCCGCTGCCAAACTATGCACAATATTACCGACAACATAAATCAGGTCTCGACCCGACTGCAACAAAGCGCGAAGCAATTCCATAGAAGTGTCGACGCGATCATGCTTTTAGCCGTTAGCAAAGGACAAAATAGTCAGGCTCTGCGCCTCGCCTGGCAAGCCGGCCTGAACAGTTTTGGCGAAAACTATTTACAGGAGGCGCTAGAGAAAATGACAGCGCTGAATGATCTCGACCTCTGCTGGCATTTTATCGGACCAATACAATCAAACAAAACACAGGACATTGCCCAACATTTCAGCTGGGTGCATTCCATCGAGCGGATTAAAATTGCTCGGCGACTCAGCGCTCAACGGCCAGCACATTTGCCCCCTCTCAACGTCTGTATACAGGTTAATATTGACCGCGAAGCCAGTAAGTCGGGCGTCGATCCCGAAGACTGTCTTGAGCTAGCCCTGGCAATAACTGAATTACCTCAGCTGAAATTGCGCGGCCTAATGGTCATACCCCAGCCCCGAAGTCAGCTCGACACGCAACGCCAGCCCTATCGTCAGGCCGCTGAATTACTCAATAATCTGAAAAAGAGTTCCGCCGCCCTCACTAGTTTAGATACACTTTCCATGGGCATGTCGGGAGACATGACAGCGGCCATTGCCGAAGGGGCGACCATTGTTCGTGTCGGCACCGCAATTTTCGGCCCCAGAACGAAAACGAAAACTCTACACCCTAACCCAACACGTTAAGCCAAACAGGACATTATTCGTGAGCGAAGCCAAACTGGTATTTATTGGCGGTGGCAATATGGCCACCAGTTTGATCGGCGGCCTAATTGAAAAAGGCTACCCCACTGATCGCATTGTTGTCTGCGATCCGCTGGCAGAGAGCGGCAAACGGCTGGAGTCCATCTTCGGTATCACTACCCACACAGAGAACACCTCTGCCGCAGCTAAAGCAGATATCATTATTCTCGCTGTCAAACCCCAGGTGATGAAAACCGTGGCCAGCAATTTGGCACACGCCCTTGCACACAAGCCGTTGGTTATTTCCATCGCCGCCGGTATTACCGCCGCCGCCCTGCAAAGCTGGCTCGGTGCCGAAGTGCCCATTATTCGCTGTATGCCCAACACCCCCGCATTAGTACAAAGCGGTGCCAGCGGGCTATTTGCCACGGCCCTCGTCAATCCAACACAGCGCCAGCAAGCCAGTGATATTCTCGCCGCAGTCGGCACGGTTAGCTGGCTAAATAGCGAAGATGATATCGACAAAGTCACAGCCTTATCCGGCAGTGGCCCTGCCTATTTTTTTCTGGTGATAGAAGCCATGACAGAAGCAGGCATTAAGATGGGGCTCGATCCAGAAACGGCTCGCCAACTCACCCTGCAAACCGCTCTTGGGGCGGCACGCATGGCGATAGCGAGTGATGTCGATGCCGGGGAATTACGCAAGCGCGTCACCTCGCCCGCCGGCACTACCGAAAAGGCCATTAACAGCCTGCTCGAAAACCAACTGCCCGAGCACTTTGAACAAGCCATTACTGCAGCTTATGATCGCGCCCAGGAAATGGCTAAAGAGCTCACGGACTAATTGCTTCACCCAATTAACGCAAAGAACACTTAATGGAACACTCATGGATTCAATGACAGAAGTTGGTATTTACTTAATTCAGGCGCTTTCCAGCCTCTATCTATTAATCGTTTTACTGCGTTTTTTACTGCAATTGTGTAAAGCCAACTTTTACAACCCTGTGTCTCAATTTATTGTTAAAGCCACCCAACCACCTCTGGGGCCAATTCGCAAAATCATCCCCCCGGTCAACAATATTGATTTTGCCAGCCTGCTCGCCGCATTAGCTATACAGCTGGCTGCCATGGAACTCACCCTGCTGGTCGCTGGCGGCGGTCTTATCCCACTAACCACGGCGCTGGTCTGGGCCTTAATTGGCATTGCGTCGATGCTGCTAAATATCTTTTTTTACGGGCTCTTTGCCGCCATTATTGTCAGCTGGATACTCCCGCAAAGCCACCATCCCGCCATCGCTTTGATCTGGCAGCTAATGGAGCCAGTGATGACGCCCTTCCGCAAAATGCTGCCCAATATGGGCGGCATCGACCTGTCACCCATCTTTATGTTTTTATTAATTAATGTCCTGAGAATAGTGATTAGCAATTTCGCTGCATCGACTCAGCTTCCGCCCGGCCTGGTACTAGGCATCTAATCGAACAAAAACCTGGTGCCGCACTTCCTCTGGAAAAATGGCGATACTTTGATCCTACACTGCCATGTGCAGCCTGGAGCCAGCCGCGATGCACTCGCAGGCCTCTATGGCGAGCGATTAAAAATACAAATCAGCGCCCCACCGATTGACGGCAAGGCCAATAAACACCTGCTCAAATATATCGCCAAAGCCTTCGGTGTTGCCAAAACCCGGGTATCACTTATCCGGGGAGAATCGAGTCGCCAGAAAACCCTGGAAATCACCGATCCACAAAAACTGCCTCCCGCAGCGCAAATCTCGCCGCCCTGAAAAATAAGAAATACCTGCCCGGTGGCCGCCATGCCTTGCAGTGCCTCGCCAGCCTCTTTAGACTCCCGCTTTTACTGCTGAAATTTAATCCATGCCTGAGGCTTTTCCCGCTGACTCTGTCGGTCTTGTCAGTCCGCAGCACTTCACCTTTGACGCGCCACTGGAGCTCAGTTGCGGTCGCAGCCTGCAAAGTTACGAGCTGGTGGTTGAAACCTACGGCAAACTCAATGCTGACAAAAGCAATGGCGTACTTATTTGCCACGCCCTTAGCGGTCATCACCACGCTGCCGGTTATCACTCCGCCGCAGATACCCGACCCGGCTGGTGGGACGCTTACATCGGCCCCGGCAAGCCCATCGATACCCGGCACTTTTTTGTCGTTTCACTGAACAATATTGGCGGCTGCCACGGCAGCACTGGCCCACGCTCCATCAATCCGAAAACGGGACAGCCCTGGGGCAAAGACTTCCCGCCACTCCGCGTCCGCGACTGGGTGACCAGCCAGGCCAAGCTCGCCGACCGGCTCGGTATTGAGCAATGGGCGGCCATCGTTGGTGGTAGTCTCGGCGGCATGACGGCCATGCGCTGGGCGCTGGAATATCCCGAACGCCTGCGCCACTGCGTGGTGATTGCCTCCGCTGCCGACCTAACAGCACAGAATATCGCCTTCAACGAACTGGCCCGTCGCGCCATTCGCAGTGATGCCGACTTTCACGATGGCGATTACATTGAGCACAACACCATCCCCCGCAGCGGATTAGCACTGGCACGTATGATCGGCCACGTGACTTATTTGTCCGATGCGCTGATGGAAGAACGTTTCGGCCGCGAACTGCGCTCTGGCACCTTTCAACAAGGCCTCGATGCACCCGTCGAGTTTCAGGTGGAAAGCTATCTACGCCACCAGGGCGATCGCTTCGCCACTGATTTCGATGCCAATACCTACTTGCTGATGACCAAAATACTCGACTATTTCGACCTCGCGCGCGAGTACGGAGAAGACCGCGTCAAAGCTTTCAGCAATGCAATGTGTAAATTTTTAGTGGTGTCTTTTTCCAGCGACTGGCGCTTTGCCCCTGCCCGCTCACGGGAAATCGTCAAATCACTCATCGCCGCCAATAAAGATGTCGCCTATGCCGAAATAGAATCCGACATGGGCCACGACGCCTTCCTCCTTCCCAACGATCGCTACGAAGGCGTTTTCCGCGCCTATATGACCCGCATCGCCAAAGAAATTGGCGCTATCAATACAGAAGAGGAACTGTCCTGATGCTGCGTATCGATCTCGACATACTCCAGCAGTGGATACCCATGGATGGCCGCGTTCTCGACCTCGGTTGCGGTGACGGCACGCTGATGAAAAGCCTGGCTGACAACCGACAAGCCAGTGGCTACGGCCTCGAAATCGACGCTGACCAAATCACCGCCTGTATTGGCCGTGGGGTTAACGTTATCGAGACCGACCTGAATGAGGGGTTAGGTAACTTTCTAAACGACAGTTTTGATACCGTCATCATGACCTATTCACTGCAGGTGATGCGCCGCCCCGACCAGCTGATTGACGAAATGCTACGCGTTGGTAAAGAGTGCATCGTCACCTTTCCCAACTTCGGCAATATCCGCACCCGCAGTTATTTGATGCTTCGCGGCCGCATGCCCGTCACCAAACAGCTGAGCCACCAGTGGTACGACACGCCAAATATCCACTTCTGCACGGTGCATGATTTTGACGCGCTGTGTGAGACAAAAAACATTCGTATTCTCCATCGTGAAGTGGTCACGGAACGCTTTCCCGACAAACAACTCAAAGGATTATGGCCCAACTTGTTTGGTGAAACAGCTATTTACCATTTGGCCAAATAGCCCACCACGACTATAGTCGAGCTACACAGACGGAAAAGAACCTGGAGAAAATAATGAAAAAACGCTTACTAATCCCGGCATTCTTACTACTGATCCTCAGCACTAGCCTACACACTCGCGCTGCCGACCTACCCTACAAGACCTTTGGCGATATCAACGTTTTTTACAGCGCCTTTAACAGCAGTTTTATAACGCCGGAAGTAGCCGCGAGTTACAACATCATCCGTGGCAAGGATTGGGGGCTGGTCAATATTGCCGTGGTCAAAGATGGCGCTCAGGGCGGTTCTACGGCTTTGGTAAAAGGCTATGTCTCTAATATCATCGCCCAACAGCAAACGCTTGATTTCTTTGAAGTACGTGAGGGCAAAGTTGTTTATTACCTCGCCCCCTTTCGCTTTGAAGACGAAGATGCCATGACATTTAAAGTCAGCATCAAACCAGACCCCGACAAGCCTGCCCACAACATCCGCTTTCAACGACGTTTTTATCACGACGAATAAAGCGTTCTTTTTTACCGATCTTCCTGCTTTGTGCTGCTAAAATAGCATCCAAAATAGGCAATCTACTTTAAAGATCGGGTGAAGATGAGCACAAAGGTCGTACTGGCTAGCAACAACACTGGCAAACTCAAAGAATTCCAGCAATTGCTAGCGGAGCAAAAACTGGAGGTTCTGCCCCAGGCACAATTTAATGTGCCCGAGGTAGAAGAGACCGGCCTAAGCTTCGTCGAAAACGCCATTATAAAAGCCCGTCACGCGTCGAAAATCGCCGGCTTGCCCGCTATTGCCGATGACTCGGGGTTAGAGGTCGATTTTCTCGACGGTGCTCCCGGTATTTACTCGGCACGTTTTTCCGGCGCTGACGCCAACGATGCCCAGAATAACCAGAAACTCCTCGAACGCCTACACGATGTACCCGACGAACAACGCAGCGCCCGCTTTCAGTGTGTGCTGGTTTATATGCGCCACCCGCTCGACCCCACCCCCCTGATTTGTCAGGGCACCTGGGAGGGTCGCATTCTGACAGCGCCGCAGGGCGCTAACGGCTTCGGCTATGATCCCCTTTTCCTCGACCCCACCACCGGTCTCTCGTCCGCTGAATTGAGCAAGGCGGAGAAAAACACCCGCAGCCACCGCGCCAAAGCCCTCCAGGGTTTACTCGCCCAACTTAGCCAATAGCGCGTCAAACTTTCGCTGTAAACTGATGAGCTCTCTGCGCCTACCGCCTCTGTCACTCTATGTACACATTCCCTGGTGCGTCAGAAAGTGCCCCTATTGTGATTTTAACTCCCACACTAATAACGGCGAAGCCCTGCCCGAAAATGACTATGTGGACGCGCTACTGGAAGACCTCGCCGCAGAGGCCAGTGCTGAACACGTTCAAGGCCGGCAGCTCGTCTCCATTTTTTTTGGCGGTGGTACGCCGAGTCTTTTTTCCGCAGCAGCCATTGCTCGCATACTCCACGGTGCCGAACAACTCATCGGCTTTGCGCCAACCATCGAAATCACCCTTGAAGCCAACCCCGGCACTGTCGAGCAGCAAAAATTTAAGGGCTTTCGAGAAGCGGGGGTCAACCGACTCTCCATCGGCATACAAAGTTTTAACGACGCTCACCTCACGCGCCTGGGCCGCATACACAATGGCGCGGAAGCGTTAAGCGCCATAAGCATCGCCCGGCAAGCGGGCTTCGATAATATCAACCTTGATTTAATGCACGGTCTGCCCGAACAAACACCCGAACAGGCCATCGCCGACTTGCAGCAGGCTATCGATCTACAACCCGAACACCTGTCCTGGTATCAATTAACGATTGAGCCAAATACCGCTTTTCACAGCCAGCCACCCTTGTTGCCGGTAGAAAACACCCTCGAAAATATTCAGCGCAGTGGCCATGCACTATTAAACAGTGCCGGTTTTAGCGCCTACGAAATCAGTGCTTACGCGCGCCCGCAGCGCCAGTCACAACACAACTGCAACTACTGGCAGTTTGGTGATTACCTGGGTATCGGCGCTGGAGCCCACGGTAAAATCACCGATATTAGTAGCCAAAAAATCATCCGCACCCGCAAAACCCGCCAGCCTGCGGACTATCTGTCGCGACTTGCCCAGGGTAAAAATTATCTCGCCGAGCAATTCTCGCTGGATGAAGCAGAGCTTCCCCTCGAGTTTTTGATGAACGCCTTACGCCTAAAACACGGGGTGCCCACCCACCTGTTTGCCGAACGAACCGGCATCCCCCTAATAACTATCGAAGCCCACTGGCAAGCTCTCGAAGCCAAAAAGCTAGTCGAGCCACTTGCCACGGAAAGACTGAGCTGTACCGCCCTCGGGCATCGTTTTCTAGATAGTATCCTGGCCGAATTCTAAGCCCTCCCAGCTTGTAGACAAGTGATTTGTTTGCAGTAAGGCTGGGGTGTTATGATTCCGAAATTGCAGTTTAGCCTGCTATCAAATAAACCAACTGGGGAAATATTTATGGGCGACAAAATCGTTCACACTACTGATGACGCCTTTGAAGCTGACGTTATCGCCGCTGGCACACCGGTACTCGTCGATTTTTGGGCTAGCTGGTGCGGCCCCTGTAAAATGATCGCCCCTCTGCTGGACGAACTGGCCGACGAATACGGCGCGCAGGTGAAAATCTGCAAAGTTGATGTCGATGCCAATCGCGATATCGCCGCCAAATACAATGTGCGTAGTATTCCCACGCTGATGATGTTCAAAGACGGGGCCATGCACGAGACCAAAATTGGCGCGCTATCCAAAGCCCAGCTGAAAGAATTTATTGACGCTAGCCTGTAAAAACAAAATGAGCGCCAGCTTTCCATCACGCTGGCGCTCGATCTGCAACACCAAGAAAGCACTTGTCTTTTATCAGACAAGTACTATAATCGCCAAATTAGCGTCGACTCTTACTAACACCCCCTTTAGCTAAATCATTTCCTAAGAAGCCTTCCCGGGTGCTAGACACATAACAATTCCAAATTACATATTTCGCCAGTCGGCGCATTTCATTCTTTATTTCATCCCAATAGTCCAACGAGACTAAATTCTGCTATCTCATTAAACCTAGAACAATATATCTATGAATCTGACTGACCTTAAAACCAAACCCATCGATGAACTGATCAAAATCGGCGAAGAAACTGGCCTCGAGAATCTCGGCCGTTTACGCAAGCAAGATATTATATTCACCATCCTCAAACGCCACGCAAAAAGCGGCGAAGATATTTACAGCGATGGTGTACTGGAAATCCTCCCCGATGGTTTTGGTTTTCTGCGCTCATCAGACGGCTCTTATCTCGCAGGGCCCGATGACATTTATGTTTCACCCAGCCAGATTCGCCGTTTTAACCTACGCACCGGCGACAGTATTTCTGGCAAGATCAGGCCACCCAAAGAGGGAGAACGTTATTTTGCCCTGCTTAAAGTTGATCAAATCAACTACGACCGCCCTGAAAATGCCCGCAACAAAATTCTCTTTGAAAATCTGACGCCCCTGTTCCCCGACGAGCGCATGGTGCTCGAATCGGGCAACGGTAGTTCTGAAGATTTAACCGGTCGCATCATCGACCTGGTCGCGCCCATCGGCAAAGGCCAACGCGGCTTGATCGTAGCACCACCGAAAGCCGGTAAAACCATCATGATGCAGCACATGGCACAGTCCATTGTGCGCAATAACCCCGAGGCCATTATCATCGTCCTATTGATCGATGAGCGCCCCGAGGAAGTCACCGAAATGCAGCGTACCGTACGCGGTGAAGTCGTCGCATCAACCTTTGATGAACCACCCGCCCGCCATGTGCAAGTCGCTGAAATGGTCATTGAAAAAGCCAAGCGCCTGGTCGAGCACAAAAAGGATGTCGTCATCCTGCTCGACTCCATCACCCGCCTGGCTCGCGCCTACAACACCGTGGTGCCTTCCTCCGGTAAAGTCTTAACCGGTGGTGTCGATGCCCACGCTCTAGAAAAGCCCAAGCGCTTCTTCGGCGCCGCACGTAACATTGAACAGGGCGGCAGCTTGACCATCATTGCCACCGCTCTGGTCGATACCGGCTCGAAGATGGACGAAGTCATTTTTGAGGAGTTCAAAGGCACGGGTAATATGGAATTGCACCTCGATCGCAAGATCGCGGAAAGACGTGTCTACCCCGCCATTAACATTCGCCGCTCCGGCACGCGCCGTGAAGACCTGTTAATGAACGAAGCCGATCTGCAGCGAGTGTGGATACTGCGCAAGCTGCTCAACGATATGGAAGATACGGCGGCCACCGAATTTATCATTGACCGGCTGAAAAGCTTTGACAGTAACGATGCCTTTTTTGCGGCGATGAAGCGTAAATAAAGTAGCCTTCGTCGGCACGCACTTCTTTAGCACAATAACAGCCCCATAAAAAAACCCAGCCCATCTTGCGATAGGCTGGGTTTTTTTATGGCCAACTCAAGGCCGACAAGCTACGTCAATACATCAACCCTGACTTGATCAGAGTCTCCTTAACCTAACTCGCTACCAACAATCGATATAAAACTAACACAGCGTCCAGGCTGCCCACCAAGATTGTGAGTCAAACCCAACTTCGGATCCTTAATTTGACGCTCGCCCGCTTCGCCACGCAGTTGCAGCCACATTTCGTACATCATCCGCAAACCACTGGCACCGATGGGGTGACCAAAGCTTTTTAAGCCACCATCGGGATTAATCGGCTGGGCACCATCGCCATCAAAACGCCCCTCCATCACGTCCTTCCAGCCTTCGCCGCGCTCGGAAAAACCCATGTCTTCCATCAGCACCAGCTCGGTTGCGGTAAAGCAATCGTGGACTTCTGCCATGGAAATTTCTTCGCGGGGGTTGGTAATGCCCGCTTGCTTATAGGCATCCTGCGCCGAAACCACTACTTCCTGAAAAGTGGTGAAATCGTATTCCTCACTGATAAAGCCTTCATTCGGGCCAGCTGCAACAGACAGTGCCTTGAGGAAAACCGGCTTATCGGTGTATTTATAAGCATCTTCGGCGCGGCATAAAATCGCTGCGGCCGAGCCATCGGAAACCCCGGAGCAATCGAACACGCCAAACATACCCGCGATGCGTGGCGAGTTGCAGATCTTCTCCAGAGAGACTTCTTTGCGGAACTGCGCCTTGGGGTTCTTTGCCCCGGCCACATGATTTTTCCAGGCAATGTGCGATAGCACATCTTTCAACTCACCTTCACCGACGCCGTATTTTTCACAGTAGGCAGGCGCCAGTAGCGAAAACATCGCCGGTGCCGTCATACTCGACTCCGTGCCATCGCCATCCGGCCCGGGTATTACTAACCCTGAATAGCCGCCATCTTTGAGCTTTTCAACACCCACTGCCATCACTAAATCATAGGCACCACTCGCCACAGCATAAGCCGCATTGCGAATCGCCTCACTACCCGTGGCACACATATTCTCCAGTCGAGTTACCGGCTTATAGGGCGTTTTCAATGCCTCTGAAAACACCATGCCTGAAATACCGCTGGCGAAGGTACCTAGCCAGTAAGCGTCCACATCCGCTGGTTCAACACCCGCTGATTTATAGGCATCGCTCGCCGCGTCAATGAGCATATCGGCAGCACTTCTGCCCCAGTGTTCGCCAAAGGGCGTACAGCCCATGCCGACGATCGCAACTTGATCTTTAATTCCGTTACTTGCCATACATCACCCCCTAGCGTTGTGGCCGTGCTTTCCAGAAATAGTTATGGACACCCTGACCCGTGTAGAAACGACGAAAGGTCATTTCCAGCTTATCGCCAATCGCGACATCGCTCGGATCAACATCCGTCAATTCACAGGCCAGACGCCCGCCGCACTCAAAGTCCACCACGGTAGAAACAACCGGCGGCTGCAAACTGTAAGCCAGATGATCGAGTGTGTAGGTGGTGATCTTGCAGGCCGCATCGGCAAAGCGCTCATCAACCATTTCATCGATTGACTGACACTTGAGACAGACCCGTTGTGGCGGCAAATGACCCTGGCCACACTTACCGCAACGACTACCGTAAAAGGCGTACTTCCAGCGTTCGTTGCGCTTCATAATGGGCGCGGCCGGGCGATCGGGGTCGGGCCTGCGCGGTGGTTCGAAGGGCAGAATTTCACGCCATTTTAAATAAGTATTGTAGGCAATCTCATTGTTGCTCGACGCCAGCCAGTGATCGACACTGCGCTCGGGTCGACCCTCGGCAATTTTATCACTCACTTCCAACACAATGGCATCACAACCATCAGCGGTCGACAGTACAAGGATTTTATCCCCCGGCTGCGCCTGGTCTAAAGTCCGCGCCAACACCAGGCCGGCATGGGCAACACCGCTGCGACCCACAGAGCCCGCCAGCATATCGGCGACTTGCTCGGGCTTTAAGCCCAGGGCTCGTGGAACGCCGGCAACATCACGACTATTGGTGGCATCGAGTATCACTGTTGCCAGGGCTTCCGGGGCCACATTGGCATCGGCCAGCGCACGCTGAGCCGTGTCGATGCTGATGGGGCCGAGTACTTCAATACCAAAGCGCTCTTCCCACTGACGGGCAAAACGATCGGTCGGTAGACGCCAAACATCGAGTATTTCTGACGTCGTTGAAGCACGACCCAGTACACGGGCAATAGCATTTTCTTCCGGCCCAGTGACAAAGGCCACGGCTGCGTCACCGCTATCGCGCTCGCGAGCACCACCCGGTGCTCCAATGACGATATCCCCTGCACACACCAGTGAGGTGCGCCCGGCTTTGCCAAGATCGGTGCCGAGCAACAAAGCCGCCAAACCCATACGGGTATTATTGGCCAGCTCAATCGTATTCACCTGTGCCGGCAAGTCGAGGGCTGAACAAATCGCCGCCGCATTGAGTTTTTCGGCATAGGGCGCGCTATTCGTTGCGAATACCAGCGTATCAATCGCTGGTTTAGCCGCTAATGCACCACGCCCCGCTTCAACCGACATTGAGACAGAATCTTCGTCATGACTGGCAATGGCTCTCTCGCCTTTACCGCCGCCAATCGCCTTTCGTGTGAGTCGATAATACGGCACGTAAGCACCGTAACTTATAATTCCAGACACCTTACCCCCTTACAAATCTTGTTAATAATTGTTGTCGATCCATCATAGCCCACTCACTGCGAGAAACACCAAGCCTCATAAACCATCCGCCCGACCAAGTTCGACTGCCCGGTCATTTTTCAGGCAAAAAAAAACCCGGGGGCTGCTCTCAATCGAGCAAACCGCCGGGTCCTAGTGCAGATTTGAGTGCAGATCAGTCGCGTTTAACGCTCCATTTCATACTCACTGTAATCGGGCACTTTCAAGTCGTTACGGAACTTGCCCGCGGTCCAGGGCCATGAAACGGGAACACCGTTTTTATCCAGATACCAGCTGTCACAACCGGTTAACCAAACGGTACCTTCCATATTGTCCTTCATATCCTGAACAAAACGATCGGTAGCCGCACGCTTGGGGCTGACCTTTTCAAATTCACGGTTGGCCCACTTCTCGACGAAGTTCATGATGTAACCGGACTGTACTTCGGCAATCGCAGCCAACGAGAAGTTACCGACAGGGCTGTTAGGGCCCATCACCATAAAGAAGTTGGGGAAGTCGGGCATAGCAACGGTACGGTAGCCATAGATGCCATCTTTCCACTGCTCTTCGAGGGTGGGGCCATCTTCAACACTCATGGTCATCGGCATCATGTGCTCGCCAGCGTAATAACCGGTGGCCAAAGCAACGACGTCGACTTCGTGCAACTCACCATCTTTGGTGCGAATGCCCTTCGCCTCAAAGCGCTCAATGTGCTCAGAAATTAGCTCCGCATTGGGCTTTTGAATGGCCGGGTAAAACTCAGACGACATCACCAAACGCTTACACATGGCAACATAGTCAGGGGTCAGTGCTTTACGTAACTTCGGGTCTTTCACGTTGTTCAAGTTCCACTGACAAGCCTTACCGACAATCCTTCTTGCCCAGCCGTCTTTAATCACGCCGGTGCCCATGATGGTTTCCATAAAGTAACTAATGGAATGATGGAACACTTTGGAAATAACCGGGAAGGTGGTGAGCATCTTCTCGTTAAGCTTGGAGTACTTACGGTTCGGTACCGGCACGATCCACTGAGGGGTACGCTGAAAGGAGTACACCTTTTTGCAGATCTCAGTCAGCGGCTTGATCATTTGAATGCCGGTGGAACCATTGCCAATAACGGCAACATTTTTACCCGTCAGATCAATGTCTCTTTCCCAGCGAGCCGTGTGCAGGATTTTACCTTCGAAGTCATCCATCCCTTCAATTTCGGGGTATTTCGGTCGTACCAAAATGCCACAGCAGGCAATAAGGATATCCGCTTCATCGGTATCGCCATTCTCCAGATCAACGTGCCATTTGCCGCCACGGAACTCGGAGTGCTTTACCTCACTATTAAATTTAATGCGCTCGAAAACATTGTATTTTTTCGCAGTGGTTTCGTAATACTGCTGAATTTCTGGGCCGCCACAGAAACGGTGGCTCCAGCTAGCGCTGGGAGAAAAGCTGTACTGATAGTAATAAGACGGCACATCACAACGCAGCCCTGGGTAAAAGTTGTAGTACCAGGTACCACCCAGGCCACCGGCCTTCTCGTACAAAGTTACGTCGGTAAAGCCGGCTTCCATTAAACGGATGCCCATGCAAACACCCGACAAGCCAGTACCAACAATAATTACCTTAGGATTCCTTTTCCCGCCGGCAACTGCAGCTCCAATATTTCCACTCTCAGCAACGCCCATTTGTTACTCCCGACTCATCATCTTTGATTAAAAAAATTATCGTAAAAAAACGCATACCCACCGAACAAGAAACCTACCGACGGGTAATCAGCCCAGCATAATCTATGCTTTGTGTATCTATGTCAATAGCTTAGAGGTAAACGAACGTTTAATTAACGCCTTATTTTGAGGTCTACACCACTCCCTCTACAGCTCATTGATCAGTGCCAATCCTTTCTCGACTTATGAACAAAACCTTCCGAAGACGACATCGTGATATTCCATGCATAAACAAGGAGATACCGCCTTATTGTCATGCCCTCGTCATGGCTTTGTTATCGCACTGACATACTTGGCCATTAAAATTCCGCTCCATGGACAAGCAACCGCTCAGTAAATCTCGTCTGCTTAATTTCATCCACACCGGTGACCTCATCACTTTTCATTGGTGTATGTGCCGCAAACGCCAGCAACAATTAACCGATCTAAGCAAAGTGATTTCCCACTCGGCCGATGGTTTTTACTATGTGCTTATCCCGCTAGCGTTGCTGCTCGTCGATACGACAAGCGCACAACTGGCTTTCATCGCACTAGGAGCCGCCTTTTGCATCGAACGCCCCCTTTATGCCCTGTTGAAGAAGGGATTAAAGCGCAACCGGCCTGCGGATATTCTTAAAGATTTTCACAGTTTTATAACGCCTTCCGATCAGTTCAGCTTTCCATCGGGGCATACCTCGGGTGCATTTCTCAGTGCCACCGTCGTCGCCACACTGGTGCCTGCGCTGTTCTGGCCCGCCTATATTTGGGCCTGTCTGGTGGGCGCTTCACGGATTTTACTGGGTGTTCATTTCCCCACCGACACCCTCGCTGGCGCATT
>MAAS01000018.1 GCA_002162755.1 Gammaproteobacteria bacterium 50_400_T64
AAAAGGTGTCTAGCGCGTACTTAATCTCAATAATATCGGTTTCCATTGTTTCTTCCCCTCAAAAGTCTCTTAGGCTAAATAGTTGCTTTTTAAACCGCGTCGTCACCCGTTTCGCCAGTGCGAATACGAATGATTTCATTAAGGTCTGAAATAAAGATTTTGCCATCGCCGATTTTGCCAGTTTGTGCGGCATTCACTATCGCCTCTACCGTGCCATCCACCATTTCATCGGTAACCGCCACTTCTGCTTTTACCTTGGGTAGAAAATCAACGACATACTCTGCGCCACGGTAAAGTTCCGTATGGCCCTTCTGACGGCCAAAACCCTTAACCTCAGTCACAGTTAAGCCTTGCACGCCAATATCAGCCAGCGCTTCACGAACATCGTCCAGCTTAAATGGCTTGATGACTGCAGTGATCATTTTCATTGTCATTCTCCTGCTTTGCCCGAATCGAATTAGCATCCGCACACATTTAGAATTACCAGAGGATAAGGGAAGTTAACGATTGCCCCTTCCTAGGGGCTAGTCAATCCATGAGAAATATCGACTCAACATCTATCCACTAACACTTACGCTGCCCTCGGCGAATACAAAAATCGCAAAAGAACACCACTCCAGCTGTAATGCATAGCGTGTGCCAAGTTCTCACTTTTAACATTATGTGCTGGTAAACGCGGTCGCGCTGTATTGTGAAAAACAAGAGATAAAGGCCAAACCCCACAGGAAAAGGGTTTAACGAGCGTAAGCAACACCGTAAAACCGAGATGGGTAAAGTAAGAATTCGCGAGCACTCGCAGCCTTGCACCAGAATCGCGCACCAAGGCATCACTACGCACCAACGTGCCGCACCAATATTGCGCATGAATGCTAAGCCACTACTTCCCTCTCGACGATGCCTTTCATTGGCAAAGCCTATCTGCTACAACAGGGGCTTTAATGCGATCAAGGAAGATCTATGTCACTGGCCGTTATCTATACACGGGCAAAATCAGGTATTAGCGCACCGCTGGTGACCGTGGAAGTTCACCTGTCAAATGGACTTCCTAGTCTAAGTATCGTAGGTCTACCTGAGACCGCCGTTAAAGAAAGTAAAGACCGTGTACGTAGCGCTCTGCTAAACAGTCATTTCGACTTCCCCGCCCGGCGTATCACCATCAACCTCGCCCCCGCCGATTTACCCAAAGAGGGTGGCCGTTTTGATCTGCCGATAGCCCTGGGCATACTTGCCGCATCCGGGCAGCTACCGCTGGAAGCCCTGAAAGATTACGAATTTATTGGCGAGTTGGCACTGTCCGGCGAACTAAGACCCATCGATGGTATTTTACCCAGCGCTCTCGCCTGCGGTAAGAATGATCGCAAGATGCTTCTCCCCCAGGCCAATGGCGCAGAAGCCGCTCTGGCCAGTAAGACCACCGTGTACACGGCTCAACATTTATTGGAGGTCTGCGCCCACTTAAAAGAAGGTAACACCCTCACGGCAGAAACTCTTCAGCAAGAAACTGACTACACCTCTGCGGCAGACATTAATGAAGTTATCGGCCAACACCAGGCCAAGCGCGCACTGGAAATAGCCGCTGCTGGCGCCCACAACTTGCTGTTCAGCGGCCCTCCCGGAACGGGAAAAACCATGCTAGCCAGTCGCCTGCCCGGTATATTACCTCCCCTCGACGAGAATGCGGCACTGGAAGTCGCCGCTGTCTACTCCGTCAGTAGTAGCACGCCTCGTACGAATTTTTTCGAGCGCCCCTTCCGTTCACCCCACCACACGGCATCCAGCGTATCGCTGGTCGGCGGTGGCAGTAATCCGCGCCCCGGCGAAGTGTCCAAGGCTCACCACGGCGTGCTTTTTCTGGACGAGTTACCCGAATTTTCGCGCAAGGTGCTTGAGGTTTTAAGAGAGCCCCTGGAATCCGGATCGATACTCATCGCCCGCGCCCAGGCCAGTGTCGAATATCCCGCCAAGTTTATGCTCGTTGCGGCAATGAACCCCTGCCCCTGTGGCTATCTTGGTGAACCGAGGTGCCGCTGCACGCCGGACCAGGTTAATCGCTACCGCGATAAAATATCGGGGCCATTACTGGATAGAATAGACCTGCAAGTGCATGTCCCCCGCGTACCCCATCAGGAGCTAACGGCAAATAAGCCACCGGGCGAAAGTAGTGAAACGATTCGCAAACGAGTTATCGCCGCAAGAGAACGACAACAAAACCGCCAGGGTTGTGCCAACGCGCAACTATCACGCAAGCAGCTCGACCAGTTCTGTCCACTCAATAAAGCACAGCTTGAAATGATGAACACTGCTATCGAGCGAATGAACCTTTCCGCCCGCGGCTTCCATAGGGTACTAAAGGTCGCACGCACCATCGCCGACATCGAAAATCAGGAACAAATCCAGAACCAGCACCTCAGCGAAGCGCTAGCCTATCGCCTGTAGATTAGTGAGCCGACTCAAAGACGGGTGTTTCAGTGATCGAGACGAAAGCCCACTTTAATGGTCGCCTGCCAGTGTTTTACTTTGCCATCTTCGATATGCCCACGACTTTCAATCACCTCAAACCAGTGTAAATGCTTGATGGTTTTCGTCGCTTCGGCAATGGCTGCACTAATCGCATCATCAGTGCCGACAGTGGAGCTCCCTGTCACTTCGATGTGTTTATAGATATGTCCGGGCATAATAAAATCCTCTTATTGAAATCCTCAAATTAAATAATTCAAAGACCATTCCGAACAAAGATAATAGCTGCCGGAATTGGCTCGAGAGAGATCGCCCATCGAACCCGTCTCTCTACCAACAGCTTAGACAAAGGCCTAAAATTGCGCCAATTTATTCCAACGCCCACGCATCATCCCGTTAAAAATATTGTGCCGTAAAATCTTTAGCGGTGAGAGGCCCTGAATAGAGATAACCCTGAAATACTTGGCAACCAATATCGTGCAAGAAGCTCTCTTGTTCTTTATTTTCCACACCCTCCGCAATTGGCTTTAAGCCGAAGTGGCGAGCAAGATCCATAATTGTTTTTACAATCGCGGCATCATCCCTGTCACTAATGATATTGCGCACATAGGTTTGATCTATTTTTATTTCATCGAGGGGCAAGCGCTTTAAATAATAAAGCGAGGAGTAACCTGTACCAAAATCATCAATTGATATTTTTACGCCCAGCTCTTTCAATTGATTGAGCTTTGCGACGGTCGCATCTACATCTTCAATTAACATGCCTTCAGTAATTTCCAACATCACACGACTAGGGGCAACCCCATTGCGCTCGATCACCTCTTGCACATTAGCAACAAAGTCCTTCCGCCTGAACTGCACCGGGCTAATATTAATCGACAGACTGAAATCATCACCAAAACAACCTTGCTCTTTCCAGTGCTTTAACTGAACACAGGCTGCTTCCATCACCCACTGCCCAATCTCCATAATTAAGCCGGTCTCTTCGGCAATGCCAATAAACGCATCGGGCTGAACAATCCCTCTTTCTGCATGCTGCCAGCGGATCAAGGCCTCGCCCCCCACCGTCTGCCCATCACCATCCACCTTGGGTTGGTAATACAATTCAAACTGCCCGAGCTTAATGGCTTGTCGTAAATCTTGTTCAATAAGTACGCGCTTGTCTGCATCTTCCTGCTGTTCGGCACGATAAAAGGCAACAGCATTGCGACCATTTTTCTTCGCCTGATACATCGCAACATCGGCATTTTGAATAACAGCTTCAGCCGTCTCGCCGTCTTGTGGAAACATCGCCAAACCAATACTCGAAGACATGTGGTAATTAAGACCATTAATAATATAGTCCGATGCCAGTGCTGCACGTAACTTGTCGGCAATAACTCGTGCCCTGTGTGCCACCATATGTATGCCACCGGCAATCACCGGGATCACCACCACAAACTCATCACCACCTATACGGGCAACCGTATCATCCGTTCGAAAAACCTCCATCAAGCGATTTGCCACTTCTATTAATAAAACATCGCCACTGGCATGACCCAGACTATCGTTCAATAATTTAAAACGATCAAGATCAAGGTAAAACACCACGCCACTGGTTTTATTTCGTTTCGCTGAAGCACAATATTGATGCAGTCGGTCAAGCAACAAGCGTCGATTGGCCAGTTTCGTTAACGGATCATAGTAGGCCAGGCGACTAATCTCTTCCTGAGCATTTTTGTACTCACTAATATCAGAAACCGCAGCACGTACCATAATGGGCTTACCACTAAGGTCGCACTCAACTTGGCCCTGGGTTCTTAACCAACGAACATCACCGGCCGGCCTCTGAAAGCGACTTTCCAGCTCAAAGGGGAGTCCCGCATTAATATCATCAAGCAAAGAATCAAGTAGCGTAATGTCACCCTCAAACACGAATTTCCGCAAAGCGTTAAATGTTGCTGGCAAGCTCTCTACCGGCACGCCGAAAAGTTGGCTGGCCCCGTCAGACCAAAACATTTTGTTCGTTTGTAGGTCCACTTCCCAGATAACAATACCGCCCGCTCTTGTCGCCAGACGCGTCATTTGCTCTTTACTTGCCAGCTCATCCAGTAGCCCCTGGCGCTCCAACTCCATTCGTTTACGATCGGTAATATCTCTAATATTCGCGAAGGTAAGCCGCCTGTCGTAGTACTCGAAGCCACTAAAACTAACCTCTACTTCGCGTGGCTCGCCATTGGGCAACTTAAGCAGCCACTCGATAGTACCGATGCGCCCCCGCTCCAACGCCGAAAACACCCGGTTCAACTTTTCATCAGCGCCCCCACCGTCCGCTTGCACAGCCATCGATAAATCAGTGATCAGCAAGCGTTCAAGCTCCGCTTTATCACGCTGAGTGAGATGGGCAAACTGCTCGTTGCAGGCTTCGATATGCGCGCCATCCAATACCACAGCGGCCTCAGGCAGAGATTCAATGAGCTGACGAAAGACTTTTTCTGACTCGCTGGCAACGGCGTTTTTTGGCATCAGGCCGCCAATGTTTTGGCAGCTCATCAAGTAATGCCCAGATAGGCCTTTTTGTCGAGGGATGTACGTCAGGGTCTCAACGAGTTCAATAGACTGCCCCTGCCATGTATCGCGTAGGGTTTTACCCGTATAACTGCTTACCGAGCTATCACCCTTTGGGTCCGTTTCTTGATTCCCTTGTAAAAAGGCAATAAAACCAAGATCTTTCTGTTCAGCGTATAAAGTATTAAGGGTGGACCCGATAAGTATTTCAGAGGGGAAACCAGACAGTGCCAGGAACGCCTGATTGACTTTAATTATTTTTCTTCTCACATCGGCAATGAGAGACGGTTGACCCGCATCAAAAGTCAGCGCCGTAGCATCAGTATTATCGTGAGTAGTCTTTTGCATGTTTAGTCCTTGCAATATCCGATCATCACCGTGGTTCTTCTTGTACTCAGACCCATCACTCAGAAGGCCTAGGGTCAGAGAACCGCAGTCTGTTCACTTCTTTTTTCCGTTCACTTTTACGTAATAAAATAAATGTCACACCCAATCCTCCGCTGTGTCGGGGCGCACTGTGGAAGGCCAATACTTCACACAGTTGCGGCAACCAGTAATTAACACAACTTTTTAGTAATGCAGGGTTTTCCCTATGCTCGCCCTTGCCATGGGTAATCGATGCACAACGAATATCATGCGCGACACAGTCGCGCACAAAGCCCAGTACGTCTCTTCGTGATTGAACGACTGTTAACCGATGTAAATCCAGGCTTGATTCAACCGGGTAGTGGCCTTGCTTCAAACGGCGAAAAACACCGTGCTGAACCCCGTCCCGTTTAAATGACAACGTATCGAGAGGCATGACCCTTGGCACATGCTCTTCCCCCGCGAGGAAGTTGTCCTTACTACCCTCCTCTTTAACAGCCGCCATTCGGCGCGACACTAAAGCTGGGCTATTTCTATCTACCGGTATCTTTGAATAATGGCCAGGCTCACTCAAGGGTTTCACGTCACCGACAAACTCACGAAATAATTTTTTTTCTTCTTCGTTCATCGCACTTTTACTCAAAACCTTTCTGCCAGTCTTTCGACAGAGCAACATTACGCTAATTCTAACAGCCTCTCGACACCGAGGATATGCACTCAAGCACAGAGCGTCTATTCCAACACGACACAATACAGCCCCTGCTTATAAATAAGGCGAAAACAACCAACAAAAGGCATCCCTGCTGCGCACGAGAAGTGAGCGCCTGTCTAACTCAGACAAGGTCACGGCAGCTGAGCTGGACAGGCGATCGTTGAATTCATCTTCCAGTTCACGCGCCATCGCCTGATCATAAATTTCGACACTCACCTCATAGTTCAAGCGCAGGCTACGTGGATCAAGATTGGCCGAACCGATCAACAAATACTCACCGTCCACCAGAAACAGTTTAGAGTGGTTAAATGGCGGGGGCTGGTAAACGACCTTAATATTGTAATAAAGCAGCTCCCAAAGCATATTGCGCATAGCCCAGTGTACATAGCGTAAGTTGTTTTTTTCCGGCAGCATGAGCGTCACAGACACACCGCGCAGGGCTGCTGTTTGCAGAGCAGCGAGCATTTCCCGCGAGGGCAGGAAATAGGGCGTCATGATGCGGATTGACACTTCAGCCTGGGCGATTGCCGCCAAAAGAACGTTACTCAATTTGTCGAGATTATAATCGGGGCCGTCGACAATCACCCGACAAAGGCTAGCCCCGCACTCGACCTGCCCTCCTCCCGACTGCGCCAGATTCTCACCCGTCGCTAATTGCCAAGTTTGCGCAAAACCCATAGCCAACTGTGCGACGACAGGCCCTGCAAATTGAAAATGTATATCCGCCGCCGGATGCTTGTTAGAGGCTAAGGCGACAAGATGGCGATCACCAATATTCATACCACCCGCAAAAGCCAGCCGCTCGTCAACCACGAGTAATTTTCGGTGGTTGCGCAAATTCAAACCCGGAAGCCGTGAGATGAGACGCGGCGGAGAAAACCGCTCAACACGCACCCCACCGCGACGTAAGCGACGACTGACCTTAGGCCAGGAATAAAGCTCACCCACGGCATCAACAATCACCCTAACCTTAACACCGCGACTGACCGCTGCGCATAGCGCTTGCGTAAAGTCCTGCCCGGTGCGATTACTTTCAAAAATATAGGTGCTTAAATCGACACGCTTTGTGGCCTGATTAATCGCATCCAGCATCGCGGGAAAAGCTTCTTCACCATTGCGAAGTACCGACACCCGGTTGCCCCCGAGCAGCGGTAAACCCGTCAAAGCATAGGTGGCACGTACAAGACAGGAGAAATCAGCCGATGATTTTTGATTGCAGGGTATATCTGCAAGCGGCTCTTCGCCCCGTTCAAAATCAACAAAGCGGCGCTGATAAGTACCGTCTCGCCACGATTGCGCGCGGTGATGAACACGGTTAATGCCAAAGAAAAAATACAACGCCGGGCCGACAATGGGGAATAACAGACAGACACTAATCCAGCCCATCGCAGCGCGCGGATCGCGTTTGTAGAGCATGGCATGCCACATCGCAACGGGAGCGATAATAAGTGCCAGGGCAATAAAGACATTCATCATAACGTCGAGCCCGTTAAAGTCATTCAACACCGTCATTAAGACAAAGGTTCCTGTTTTATTGCAGGTTCGAGCCCGAAGTATGGCGTTGCTTATCAACAATAACAATTACGCCGCCCACCTTGTATTCAGCAAGATCTTAAGGCTATATTTTGTCTATAAAGAAGGAGTACTCAATGAATTCACTCATCGCACTAGGTGAGCCCGTTGGCGAGCGACTAAAACAACGTAAGCAAACCCTGGCCGTTTGCGAATCATCTATTGCCGGTTTGTTATCGGCAGCTCTGGTTTCTGTGCCCGGCGCTTCCGCCTATTTTCTCGGCAGCACCGTGGTTTACACCCTGGAATCTCGGCGGCAGTTTCTCGACATGAGCGATGACGATATGAAAGGGATACGCAGCGCCACCGAAGAATACGCCCTGCTCTGTGCCCGCAGCATTCACAAAACTTTAGGCGGTACTTGGGCGCTGGCCGAAACCGGGGCCACGGGGCCTGCCTCCAACCCCTATAAAGACCCACCCGGCACTGCCTGGTTTGCCGTCACAGGGCCCGTCGAAAGAACCCTACAAATAAGTACCGGCCACAACCGGCGTGAAGATAATATGTGGCAATTTGCGGAAGCGGCGCTAGAAGAGTGTATCCGCGAGGAGGCAGATAAAGATAAAGAGTGATCGAAAATTACAGTAAAGATCTCACAATAAAAGATCTCACAATAAATAACTGCGGTTTTTTTCCATCACTGTTTTAAACAGAACACTATTAACCAGACTGTCCAGCCAACGTTGAACACCAGGCAGGTCTTGCGCCGTAAACCATTGCACATCGGTATTGGCAAATTGGCGAATAAAAGGAAAGATAGCAATATCAACAAAACTCACTTGCGACCCCAACAAATAATCGTTGCCGCTAAGCTGAGCCTGTAACTTGCAAAGAAAGTCGAAGCCCTGATCCCGTGCCGTCAAACTATTACCACCGGGAAAGCGCTGGGGATATTTGTAACGATCAAGGTTCGATTTAAAGTCCGTATCATTTTCATCAATCAATGACTGAGTAATTGCCGATGATGACAACCAGTGAGCAGGATCATTCTGCGTTAGCGCCCAGCGCATAATATCCAGACTCTCGTCGAGCACCTCGCCCGATGGCAGCTGTAATACCGGCACTGATCCCTTTGGCGACAGTGCCAACATTGTCGTCGGTTTTGCCTTTAACTCGACTTCAACAACCTCACATTGCACACCCGCTTGATAAAGAGCCATTCGAGCACGCATCGCATAGGGGCAGCGCCGAAAACTGTAGAGCACGGGGTATTGCTGCGCGCTATCTATCGTCATCACGCCGACCTGTCATTTCACACAGCCACGAAAAAGCCCCGCATTGAAAGTACAAAATCACCTTCAACGCGGGGCCACACAAACAACTAACGAGTACTAACAGGCAATGCGTTTTACAGGTCGTAAAAGCCTTTGCCTTCCTTCGCCAGCTTGGCCAGTAAGGGTGCTGGCTGCCAGTAGTGATCGCCAAACTGCTTAGCGTACTTGGCGTAGGCATCAATAATATTTTGCAAACCGATTTGGTCAGCCCAGAACATCGGGCCACCTTTATAGCCGGGGAAGCCGTAGCCATTAATCCAGATGATATCGATATCCAGCGGCCGCGCAGCAATGCCCTCTTCGAGAATAAGCGCGCCTTCGTTAATCATCGGATAGAGGCAGCGTTCTAAGATTTCCTGATCACTAATGTCGCGCTGCTCAATGCCCGCTTCTTTAGCACACTCGGCAATTAAAGCTTTAACAATAGGGTCGGGAATAGGCGTGCGGCCATCTTCGTATTTATAAACACCGGCATTGGTTTTTTGTCCGTGGCGGCCTAGTTCAACAACTTTATCGATCCACACTGAGTCGCGCTTTTCAACCTTGCCCGCCTTGCGACGCTCTTCGCGCACTTTATAACCGACATCCAGTCCTGCCATATCAGCCATGGTGAAAGCCCCCATGGGGAAGCCGAAATCAAATAATATTTTATCAACCTGCTCGGGACTAGCGCCCTCTTCCACCAAAAATGCCGATTCGCGAGTGCGCTGGTGCAACATACGGTTGCCAACAAAACCATCGCAAACACCGACCATAGCGCCAATTTTACCAATGCGTTTGGAGAAGCTCATTATCGTAGCGATTACATCGTCAGCCGTTTTTTCACCGCGCACGTTTTCCAGCAGGCGCATCACATTGGCCGGACTGAAAAAGTGCATGCCGATCACGTCCTGTGGTCGACCAGTAACATTCGCTATTTCATCCACATCGAGCGTAGAGGTGTTAGTGGCGAGAATAGCGCCGGGACGGCAAACACTATCGAGCTTTTTAAAGACTTCCTTTTTAACATCCATATTTTCGAAAACGGCTTCGATAACAATATCGACATCTTTAATGTCATCGTAGCTCAGTGTTGGCTCGATTAAAGCCATACGCTTTTCAACATCAGCCATGCTGATACGGCCTTTTTTCGCCGTGTTCTCATAGTTTTTACGAATTAACGCGATGCCCTTATCAAGGAATTCCTGCTTCATTTCCAGTAGTTTGACGGGGATGCCGGCATTGGCGAAATTCATCGCAATACCGCCGCCCATAGTGCCGGCACCAACAACAGCACCACAATTAATGTCGCGTTTTACCGTATCTTTTGCCAGCCCGGGAACCTTCGCCACTTCGCGCTCGGCAAAGAAAATATGGCGCTGTGCTGCTGACTCTGAAGACGTCATTAATTCCATAAACAATTCTTCTTCGCGCGCCATACCTTTATCAAAAGGTAATTCAAAGGCGGCGCGAATCGATTTAATAATATGAAAGGGCGCGAGAAAACCGCGCTGCTTACGGGCAATACTTTTCTCGAAGTTATCGAATACCTCGGGGCCTGCCGCCTCGGGCGTAATGTCTCTAATAGCGCGCGGACCAGTGCCATCGGCAAGTAGCTTTTCAGCATAGGCAATGGCGGCGGCTTCAAGATCACCGTCGACAATCTCATCAACAATACCCAGCTCAAGGGCTTTGGCTGCGGGCACATGACCACCGCCAACGATGAGCTCCAACGCTGCCTGCGCACCGACCAAACGCGGTAAACGCTGAGTACCACCAGCACCGGGTAACAGGCCGAGATGCACTTCGGGCAGGCCGACTTTGGCTGAGGCCAGGGCGACGCGGTAATGACAACCCAGAGCAACTTCCAGCCCGCCACCGAGAGCAGTACCGTGAATCGCAGCAACAATCGGTTTAGCGGCTGTTTCCATATTGCCAATCACGGGCACCAAACCTGGCTCGCCCATGCCTTTAGCAAATTCATTAATATCAGCACCGGCAATAAAGGTTCTACCTTCGCAAATCAGCACCATGGCTTTAACGCTGTCATCTGCCAGACCTTGATCAACACAAGTTTTCAGTCCTGCGCGCACCGATTGATTGAGAGCGTTAACGGGAGGATTGTTAATTTTAATCAGACCTATTGAGCCCTGCTTTGAAAAACTCACTGTATCGGACATGATGCTTCCTTATTTTTTAGTTTAAAAAAATTATTTATTTAAATGTTCTTTTAAAGCGGTAACGTAATCTTCTGCGTGACGATGAGTCGAGGCAATATCGAGCAAGGTCTTCCCCTGTTGATTCGTCGCATTAATATTTCTTTTGGCGGCTGTAAAAAAGCTTAGGAAGGTGGCGAAATTTTCTACCATCATGCCGCGATAGGCTTTTTCAAGCACGTGAAAATCAGCATCAATTCCTTGCGGAGCCTCATAATCTAAAAACGATTGTATGCGCTCGTCGTCAAACACTTCGCCGAGTACTTTTTGCTTATCTTTTTTTAAAGCCATGATATTTCCTGTCAAACTATTCTTCGTTTAGAGACCTTTTCACGAAAGCCATTTTGCTTCCGCACTAAGGTCTCATTGAATCAATTTATTAAAGTAGTGCATTCAGCTTTTGCAGCAACACTTCATTCACCTGTTGCGGATTGGCCTGACCCTTTGAGGCCTTCATTATTTGGCCGACAAAGTAACCGAGCATTTTGGGCCGCTTGGCCTCGTCGGCATTGCGATAATTTTCGACCTGCTTGGCACTGCTGGCAATCACCTCGTCAACCATACCTTCGATGGCACCACTATCGGACACCTGTTTTAAACCACGGGCTTCGATAATCGCATCAGGCTCACCTTCACCCTCCCACATAGCGCCAAACACTTCCCGCGCCATTTTATTGGAGATGGTTTTATCGATAATGCGCGCAATTAAAGCGGCCAATTGCTCTGCACTCACCGGGCAATGCTGTATCAAAACGTCGTCGCTATTTAAGCGTGCGGCCAATTCACCCGTCACCCAGTTGGCCGCTAATTTAGCATCACCACACTGGCTGGCTGTGGTTTCGAAATAAGCCGCCGTGGCCACGTCGTCAGCGAGTACGCCGGCATCGTAGGCCGACAATTCGTAGCTATCCGTAAAGCGGGCGCGTCGGGCCTCGGGTAATTCGGGCAGTGACGCCCGGACGGCATCGACATAGGCCTGATCGATTTCTACTGGCAATAAATCGGGGCAGGGGAAGTAGCGGTAATCATTGGCTTCCTCTTTGCTGCGCATCGACCGAGCGGTGTGAGTGTCGCCGTCGTAGAGCCGGGTTTCCTGCTTCACTTTACCGCCGTCTTCGATCAAGTCGATCTGGCGCTCCACTTCCTGAACAATCGCCCGCTCCATAAAGCGGAAGGAGTTGAGGTTTTTAGTTTCTGTGCGCGTACCCAGCTCTTCACCTTTTTTGCGCACCGAAACATTAACGTCAAAGCGCATCGAGCCCTGGGCCATTTCACCGTCGCAAATACCGATGGATACCACCAGTGCGTGCAACTTTTTGGCGAAGGCAACGGCCTCCTCCGGACTATTCATATCGGGTTCTGAAACAATTTCAATCAGCGGCGTACCGGCCCGATTCAAATCAATACCGGACATACCGTGGAAGTCTTCATGCAGCGACTTACCCGCATCTTCTTCAAGATGAGCGTGATGAATGCGCACGGTTTTCGTGCTGCCATCGTCGAGCTGAATATCCACCGCGCCTTCAAGCACAATCGGCCGTTCGAGCTGAGTGGTTTGATAGCCTTTGGGCAGGTCGGGGTAAAAATAGTTTTTGCGATCGAAGGATGAAATCAGACCGATCTCAGCATCAATGGCGACGCCGAACATCACCGCCATGCGCACCGCTTCTGCGTTGAGCACAGGTAAAGTGCCGGGCATGGCCAAATCAATGGCGCAGGCCTGGGTGTTGGGCGCGGCACCAAATTCGGTGCTAGCGCCGGAAAAAATCTTAGTTTTTGTGGCCAGTTGGGTGTGAATTTCCAGGCCGATGACGGTTTCCCATGTCATGCTGTCCGTACTCCTTAATCGATGCCGGGGGCGCAGCGTGAATGCCAGTCGCTGACCTGCTGATAGCGGTGGGCGACATTGAGCATGCGCCCTTCGTCAAAATAGTTGCCAATGAGTTGCAGGCCAACGGGTTTGTCGTCGACCAAACCACAGGGCAGAGACATACCGGGCAGACCCGCCAGATTGGTGGCGATGGTGTAGATATCTTCCAGATACATAGCTACCGGATCATCGCCCTTGGCACCGAACTCAAAGGCCGGGTTGGGGCAGGTGGGGCCGGCGATCATATCGACATCGTTAAAAGCGCTGACAAAATCTTCTTTAATTAGGCGTCGTACCTGCATGGCCTTGTTGTAGTAGGCGTCGTAATAACCCGCCGAAAGACAATAGGCACCAATCAAAATACGCCGCTTCACCTCATCGCCAAACGCTTCGGAGCGACTGCGCATGTACATATCGCGCAAATCCGCCGGGTTTTCACAGCGATAGCCATAGCGCGAGCCGTCAAAGCGCGACAGATTAGCCGAGGCTTCCGCCGGAGCAATCACATAATAGGCGGGCACCGAAAGATGGGAGTGGGGCAGGCTAATACTCTTGAGTTTGGCACCCTGCTTTTCCAGTTCTGCCAGGGCGTCTCGCGTTGCCTGCTCGGTCAAGGGGTTCAAGCCCTCGCCAAAGTACTCTTCGGGCACGCCAATGGTCAGGCCGCTGATATCCTGATTTAAATTCGCTGTGTAATCGGGCACATCGCGCTCAATCGAGGTGGAGTCTTTATTATCAAAACCTGCCATTTGATTGAGCATTAGCGCGACATCTTCCGCCGTGCGCGCCATGGGGCCACCCTGGTCGAGGCTTGAAGCGAAGGCAATCATGCCCCAGCGAGAAACACGGCCGTAAGTCGGCTTCAAACCCGTGATGCCACACAGGGCAGCGGGCTGGCGAATCGAGCCGCCGGTATCCGTGGCCGTCGCAGCGGGCGTCAGTCGTGCAGCAATAGCCGCTGCCGAACCACCCGATGAACCACCGGGCACGCAGTCGGTATGCCAAGGGTTTTTCACCGGGCCGTAGTAACTGGTTTCATTGGACGAGCCCATGGCGAACTCATCCATATTGGTTTTACCCAATACCACCACGCCAGCGGCGGCAAGATTTTCAACCACAGTCGCACTGTAAGGCGGCACAAAGTTGTCGAGCATCTTCGAGCCACAACTGGTGCGCACACCGTCGGTACAAAAAATATCCTTGTGGGCGATGGGTACGCCGCACAGTGCCGGCACGCTACCGGCAGCCCGCTGCTGATCAGCCACTGCGGCCTGCGCCAGGGCCTGCTCTTCGGTAATTGTAATAAAGCTATTGTAATTGGCATCGAGCCGCTTGATACGGGCCAGAAAATGCCGCGTCACTTCGACGCTGGAGAATTCGCCAGCGCCCAGGCCCGCGCTTAATTCTGCCAGGGTAAGGTTGTGCATTGTGTTTCCTCAGGCTGTCTCCGCAGAGACCCTATTTGATTGAGACCGATCACTCGCAATTCATTCGACAGCATCGGGACTCATTGTATTTATAACGAAGTCGAGCCTATTCGATGACTTTCGGCACCAGATAGAGCCCATCTTCCGTAGCCGGGGCAATGGCCTGAAAGGCTTCGCGCCGATTAGTCTCGCTCACTTCATCAAGGCGCAGACGCTGACGAGCACCCAGAGGGTTGGCCATCGGTTCAATATTCGTGGTATCAACCGCTTGCAACTGGTCAACCAACGCTAGTACTTCGTTAATACTTTTCGCGCTTGCCTGCGCATTCTCATCACTGATGTGAATGCGCGCCAGCTCGCCGAGTTTTTCAATATCAGCTCTATCGATGGACATGGTAGGGTTTCGATCCTGATGGTGTCTTAAAAGCCGCGTAAGGTATCATATTTACACCTTGCCCTAAATCCCCGCCGTTGTTACAGTTTCGCCAGTTTTTATAACTGAAAAATCCCGTACTAATCATCAACCACGAGCGTCGCACCCATAAGCGCTTTTTAGAGGAAAGATTCACCATTATGCTAAAGCGCTTACGCGGGATGTTTTCCAACGATTTGTCCATTGATCTGGGCACAGCTAACACTCTAATTTATATTAATGGCAAGGGCATTGTCCTCAATGAGCCATCGGTGGTTGCCATTCGCCACAGCCACGGACAGAAAACTGTTGAAGCTGTTGGTGTTGAGGCCAAACGCATGCTCGGTCGTACACCGGGAAACATTAGCGCCATTCGCCCCCTCAAAGATGGCGTGATTGCCGACTTTCAGGTCACAGAAAAAATGCTTCAGCATTTTATTAAAAAGGTCCATTCCCACAGCTTGATCCCCCCCAGCCCCCGGGTACTGGTTTGCGTACCCTGTCTGGCCACTGAGGTCGAGAAACGGGCGATTCGTGAATCAACCGAAGGTGCCGGTGCGCGTGTCGTCCACCTGATTGAAGAGCCGATGGCAGCAGCCATTGGCGCAGGACTCCCCGTCGAAGAAGCTCGCGGCTCTATGGTGGTCGACATCGGCGGCGGCACCACAGAAATTGCCATCCTCTCCCTTAACGGCGTGGTCTACTCCGACTCTATTCGTATGGGCGGCGATCGCTTCGATGAGGCAATTACCAACTACGTGCGCCGTCGTTACGGCTCTGTCATTGGTGACGCCACGGCCGAACGCATCAAAATGGAAATCGGCAGCGCCTATCCCGGTAATGAAGTGAGTGAAATTGACGTTCGCGGTCGCAATCTCGCCGAGGGTGTACCCAAGAAATTCACCCTCAATAGCGACGAAATCCTCGAATCCATTCAAGAGCCATTAGCCGCCATCGTGCAGGGCGTAAAACGGGTACTTGAGCAATCGCCTCCCGAATTGGCCTCTGATATCGCCGAAACTGGCATTGTACTCACCGGTGGTGGTGCCCTACTGAAAGGACTCGATCAACTACTCACCCACGAAACAGGCCTGCCCGTGCTCGTTGCCGATGACCCCCTGACCTGTGTTGCCCGGGGGGGCGGCAAGGCGCTAACGATGATGGATAAACGCCACCTCGATATTATGTCGCTCTAACTATCAAAGTATTGTGTATATAGCGCACCCTTGAGATAAAACACCACTGAGCCAGGATCATCAAAAACCTTTTTAAAAAAAGTTCTTCGCCACAACGCATGCTGATCCTGGCTCTAGCGGCACTCACACTCATCGCTCTTGATTCATTTACCAGCTTGTTACGCCCGGCCCACGCCTGGCTAGAACCTCTTGCCCAACCTTTTCAATGGGCTTCAACCCTCCCCATGCGCTGGCGCGAGTGGAACAATGAGTCCCTTGAAAGCCGTGCCGTTATCATTGCCAATAATGACAAGCTAGAAACTGAAATCCTGGTTTATAAAGCCCAACTACAACGTATGGCGGAGCTATCGGCAGAAAACCTGCAACTGAAAAGCCTCCTCAATGGTGCTGAGCTCGTTAAAAACAGCGTCATCGTCGCCGAACTGGTCGGAATTTCGCCCGATCCCTTTCATCACGTTATCACCATCAACCGGGGCGCCGCTGACAATATTCGCGAGGGTCTGGCCGTGATCGACGGTGAGGGCCTGATGGGGCAGGTGGTTGAGGTCTTCGAACAACACAGCCGGGTGCTACTGATCACAGACTCGCGTCATGCACTGCCGATCTACAACCTGCGCAATAATGTACGCGGTATTATCGAAGGCAGCGGTGACTTCCAACGCCTGCGCTTACGCCACGTCTCCCCCACGCAAGATATTCAGGTTGGCGATACCTTGCTCAGCTCCGGTCTCGGGCAGCGTTTCCCTTCCGGCTACCCCGTCGGCACGGTGAGCGCCATTAACAAAGATCCCGGACAAGCTTTTATCGAGGTCAGCGTCACCCCCGCTGCCAAAGTCGACCGCAGCCTGCGCTTGCTTGTGGTTTTTTCTACCGTTGAAGCACTCGATAATTATTCACAGACAAAGTCCACCTCAATACCAAAGAACGTAGATTCCAGTAATGCCGAGGAGGAGTAGCCCCCTACCGCTGCTGGCTTTATGCCTCAGCTTGACCGCCGCTCTGTTTCTCTACAGCCTGCCTCTTCACGGGGATCTAGCATTCTGGCGCCCCCCTTTCGTACTTCTGGTCAGCATCTACTGGCTGTTAGTCCAACCTCAAAATGTGGGCATTACCTTTGTCTGGCTCACTGGCCTGCTACTCGACCTACTCTATGGCAATGTGATTGGCCAAAATGCCCTCGCCATGTCGGTAACGGCGTACTTACTGAAAACTCAGGAATATCGCGTACGCCACTTAAGCCTGCCCTTCCAGTGTCTGGCAGCTCTGTTTATCGTGGTCATTTATCAAACCCTATGGGTAAGCACACGCCTGATATCGGAAGATATCGTCCTCGGTTGGCGCGTCTACTATCCAGCCCTCAGTAGCGCTCTGATTTGGCCCTTCCTCGCAGGTGCCCTGTACCGCTTGCAACGACTCTTCAGTTAGCGCTTATGCCCGCAATGCAGTCCGACAACATCGACATCATACTTGCCTCATCTTCGCCCCGCCGAGCCGAACTTCTGCGCCAGATAGGCACACGCTTTTCGATCCAGCCCGCCGATATCGACGAAACGCAGTTCCCTGATGAATCTCCCGAGATCTATGTACAGCGCATGGCTCGTGAAAAAGCCGAAACCGTAGCCCAGCATATACAGGAAATTAACCTGCCCGTTCTCGGCGCTGACACCACCGTAGTACTCGATAACAGGGTTTTTTCCAAACCCGCTGACAAGGCTGAAGCAATTGCCACATTGCGGGCTTTGTCAGGGCGAAGCCATAGGGTATTATCCGCCATTGCGGTAGTTGCCGAAGACCGCACAGAACTCAGGTTATCTGAAACCTCTGTGCATTTTCGAGAAATACAAGAACAAGAATACGAACGCTACTGGTCGACAGGAGAACCTCTGGGAAAAGCAGGTGCCTATGCTATTCAAGGCCTGGGGGCAGTGTTCGTAGACGGTATTACAGGAAGTTATTCCGGGGTCGTAGGCCTACCGCTTAGCCAAACGTTTGAGTTATTTGAGCGTTTTAATATCGCCTGTTGGAATGCACGATGAAAGCAGAAATACTCGTCAATATCACGCCCTCGGAAACCCGCGTTGCCCGCCTGGAAGACAGCATACTGGTTGATATCGCCATCGAGAGAGTCGGCAACCGCAGCCTGGTTGGTAATATTTACAACGGCAAGGTGGTTCGTGTTATGCCAGGCATGCAGGCCGCCTTTGTCGAAATCGGGCTCGAGAAAGCGGGATTTATCCACGCCAACGACATCATGCAAAGCCAGCCCCCTGCAACTGGCGATGGTAAACCTGCGGAAGCACCCGATATACGTGAATTATTGCGCGAGGGCCAAACGCTACCCGTGCAAGTCATTAAAGAGCCCATCAGTAGTAAAGGTGCCAGGCTTTCAACCCATCTTTCCGTTTCTTCTCGCTATCTGGTTTACATGCCCGGTGTCGACCATGTCGGCATTTCCCAGCGTATTGAAAAAGAAGAGGAACGGGATCGACTGCGTGCCCAGCTTGACCATGCCGTCGATGCCGGCGGTATGAAAGAAGAGGGCGGCGGTTATATTATTCGCACCGTTGCCGATGGCGTAGCAGAAGATGAGTTTCGCACTGATGTCGAGTACCTGCACCGTTTGTGGGGCTTGGTAAAAGACAAGATGACTCGCCTACCCCCAAAGACCTGTATTTATCACGACCTGCCCCTTTCTCTACGCACCATGCGTGATGTGGCCGCTGAAGATGTCGAACGCATCCGCGTTGACTCCATTGATATTCATCGGCAGATGTATCGCTTTACCGAAAGCTTCAGTCCAGAAATGCTCGAAAAACTGGAGCATTATGAGGATAAACGTCCCATCTTCAGCCTCTATGGCGTCGAAGACGAGATCAATAAATCCCTTGAACGCAAAGTTAAACTAAAATCCGGTGGCTACCTGATTTTTGACCAAACCGAAGCCATGACCACTATCGACGTTAATACCGGCGGCTTTGTTGGGCATCGCAATCTCGGTGAAACTATTTACACCACTAACCTCGAAGCGGCCAGTGCCATCGCCCGACAGCTGCGCTTACGCAACCTCGGCGGCATTATCATTCTCGACTTTATCGACATGAAAGACCCCGAGCACCGCCGTCAAGTCATGCGTCGCCTGGAAAAAGAGCTCGAGCTCGATCACGTAAAAATGAAGGTCACCGGTGTCTCCGAACTGGGCCTGGTAGAGATGACCCGCAAACGCACCAGCGAAAGTCTACAACGCCTACTTTGCGAGCCCTGCGAACATTGCCAGGGACGAGGTTTTTTAAAGTCGGTAGAAACCACCTCGTTTTCCATTTTACGGGAAATCATTAACCACACCGGCACCGACGGCGCCAAAAAACGACTTGTACTGGCATCACCCGAAGTGGTCGAACGCATACTGGATCAAGAGGCCGCTTATCTTAGTGCCGCCGAGCAGGAAATTAACTGCCCAATCGAATTTCGCACCGAAGGTAGCTACTCCCAGGAGCAGTACGACATCATTACTGTTTAGCAGCCACCTAGGAGTTGCCCACATTGGATGTTCCCGCCGTATTAAAGCGTAGCGCCCGCTATGCGTGGGGTACTCTCGCTTTTTTAATGATTAGCTACGCCCTGCTGGTTGTCATCGGCCGCCAGCTATTACCCAGCCTTGAACAGCGGCAAGAGCTAATTAACCAAAAACTCTCAGAGCGATTCAACGTTCAAATCACGACTGAACACCTCAGCGGCAGCTGGACACGACTAACGCCCCGACTCCAGGCCCAGGGTTTAAGCATCGCGCTCCAGGGCGATGCCCCAGCCATCACCATCAGTAGTGTCCAGTCAGACGTCGACATTGTACGCAGCATCCTAAATGCAGAAATTATCTGGCATGACTTAAGTATTGGCGAGGTCAAACTCACCCTGCGTGAAGATGCAGATGGACAATGGTCTGTCAGTAACTTCCCCATTCCCGGATTCGATAGTGACACGAATAGCAGCGGGCAGATGGATATCCTCGCCGATATTATCCTGCTCAGTACGCATATTGGTATCGAGCAAGTCGCCATCGACATCACCTTTTTTGATGGCACCACCACCACGCTTTATATTAACGACACCCAGGTCGAAAGCAGCGGTGGCTTTCATCGCGCTCGGGCAAAGCTTTCCCTCGGTCAAGAAGAAGACAGCGCGACACTTCTTATTGAAGGCCGCGGTAACCCGAAGAACTGGCAGCACTTCGATGGCAAGGCCTACATCAACTTTAATCGGGTCAATCTACACAATGCTCTGGGCCTCATCCTGCGCAGCTGGGAGCCCTTTTCAACACTGACTGAAACAGCAGAATCCAACACCCTACTCGATGCCGAGCTGTGGATAACCTCGCTCAAACCCGGCCATTTCGATTTGCGTGGCAAAGTTCACGCCGACGAGATTCCCTTGAACTGGAACGAGAATATCCCCCCCATTAAAAACCTCGACACCACCCTCACGGGCACGTTTATCAGTGGTAAACACTGGGGACTGCAATGCCAGAACCTGCACTTTGACTGGGGAAGCAACATCATTCAGCCCTTAAACCTGAACGTCCAACAGGGCCTGGGTGAACACTGGAATGAAATAACGCTATCCGCTGATCACATCAACCTCGACACATTAAAGTACAGCCTGGTGCAAACCCAGCTGGTTGGCAAAGCGACTGCAAATCTCATCAGCACATTAAACCCCTCCGGCCAGCTCCGGGGAGTTCAGCTGTCACTCGACCTTGAAAAGAGCCATCCCCTCCGTCAGTTCAGCGCCCATATCGAACAGCTATCTATCGACTCCTGGCACAGCACCCCAGCAGCTCGAGGCGTCAGTGGTTATATCCATTGGCAGGACGATAGCGGTTATTTCGACATTGATTCAGGCGACGACTTCGCCATGCGCTACCCCGGTGTTTACACGCACTTTATGCATTACGGCCGCACCCAGGGCAGGCTCAATATAGACTGGACAAGTGTCGATTCCAGCCTGCAAATTGCCGGTGGGCCAATTGATATTCGCAGTAAAGAAGGTGAGATCCGTACTTATATCAGCCTCGATATTCCCACCCAAAAAAATGCTCGCGAGCCGGAAATGTTCCTTCAGGCGGGCATCAAAAACAGCCATTCTCGCCATCTTAATAACTACCTGCCCGAAACACTCAATCCCGATTTACTCGCCTGGCTTAAACGCTCGATCGGCGATATTGATATTACAGAGGCGGGCTTTATCTGGCGCGGCTCACTCAATAGCACAAGCCACCAACAACGTAGTATCCAGCTCTACGCACAATTAGCCAACGGCGAAATCAACTACGACCCCGGCTGGCCTCGCCTCAGTGAATTTTCTGCTCACATCACGATTGATGACGCCGACTTTGAGGGCGTCATCAACAGCGGAAAAATCGGTGATGAGCCTGAGCAAGCACAACTCGACAGCGCGCTAATCGCCACCCTTCCTGGCGCTCTGCTATCCGTTAAAGCAGGCATCAACTCGCCATTAAATACCGCGGTCAATAGCCTCTTAAAATCGCCCCTTGCCAGTAATGTGTCTACCTTAGAAAGCTGGGAAATCCAGGGAGATGCGACGGCCAAACTAGACCTCATTATTCCTCTGTCAAAAAATCGCCAGGGTGAGTCCTACCGTGTCGAAGCCAACATTGACCAGGGCCGAATGCAGTTACGCAGCTTCCAGCCTGTTGTTTTCAACGGCTTACAAGGCCGCATCGCCTACAATGACAGCGACGGGCTACACGCTTCTGGCGTAATTGGCCGTCTTTGGGGTCAGGCTCTGAAAGCCAATATCACCACCCAAAATGGTCTACTAAAAATTAAGGCATCAGGGCTGCTCGATCTATCAAAAGCCCCGGCCTGGCAACCCCTGCTCACTAATAGCGTGACGGGAACGACAAGCTACACGGCAACCTTTACCGCGCCGGATGAACAGTCGCCGGCCCAGCTGACCCTGCTCTCCGACTTGCAAGGCATTGCCATTGACTTGCCCGCACCTCTACTCAAACTCGCTGGCCAGGCCTGGCCGCTAAAAGCTTCCTTGCAGTTTCGCGATACAGAGCTGCTCATCAAAGCCGGCACTGACAAACTCAAAGCCCAGTTCAGTATTGCAAACCAGCAACTCGCCAACGGCACTATCACTCTCGGTGAGGGCAAAACAGAAAATGAAAACAGCCTGATCCCGCATTCTTCGCAACAACACCTTTCCCAACAGCACGCTTCACAACGAAAAGGCCTGTTAATTACCGGCCACACCCCAGTATTTCAGCTCGATGACTGGTTAGAGGCACTGCTTGCCAGCTCAACAGTAGACAACAACATACCTGACTTTGATACTCGCGCCATGGTTGAAATAGATCACTTTAGCGCGGCAGGATTTACACTCGACACCATCACCGTCGACGCTCTGCACAGCAAGCAATTATGGGATGTTGATATTGAAAGCCCGACACTTGCCGGCAATATCCGCGCCCCCGAAGACAGGGAGCAAGCCATCGTAGCGCGCCTGAATTACATCACCCTGCCCACACCCGAGCTGAATAGCGATCAAAGCCTGTTAACGGATTTAGACCCCCGTACATTGCCAACCCTCGATTTTGCCACCGACGGCCTGCGTATTGGTGACAAGGAGCTGGGCAGCCTCGCCTTTGTCATGCAAGCTAATAAGCAAGGGGTTAGCATCAACCATATCAATGCTGAAATAACCGGTATCACTATCGCCGACACCCCCAATGGCGATACCGCTCAACTCCTCTGGCAACGCGTCAACGGCGAACATCGAAGCCGGTTTACGGGCGCATTGCTTAGCGATGACCTCGGCGGCGTTTTAAAATCCTGGAATATGCCGATGATATTGACGACGGATAGCGCGGCCTTCCTCGCAGACCTGAGTTGGCAGGGGAAACCCTGGGACCTCTCCGCCAATGCGATGGAGGGCCATGTCGCCCTCAATTTTAACAAGGGGCGCTTCTTTCAGGCACCGGGCACAACCACCAACGCAGCTCTAAAAGTCATTGGTTTAATCAACTTCGACACTTGGCTGCGGCGTCTCAAATTCGATTTTTCCGACCTCTTCTCGAGTGGTGTTAACTTTGATCACCTGGAGGGAGGCCTAACGTTTGAACAAGCCTTGATGCGCTTTGACGAACCCATTGTTGTGACCCTACCCTCGGGTAAAATACACTTACTGGGCCAGACAAATTTACTTGAAGAAACCATTGATGCTCGTTTAATTGCAACTTTGCCAATAGGCACCAACCTGCCCTGGATGGTCGCACTCGCCGGAGGCCTTCCCGCCGCCGCCGGGGTTTATATCACCAGCAAAGTTTTCGAAAAACAGGTGAATAAATTCTCCAGTATCAGCTACAGCGTCAAAGGAAACCTGGATAACCCTGAAGTCAAGGTGGGCCGTATTTTCAGCGATAAAACCGACTAGTCTTTACCCGATACCGACTGCCATACAACCAAAGGACTCTCCATGGCCAAAATCGCCGCTATTCAGCTTAAAAGCACTGGCGACCCGGCCGGTAATCTCGAGGTGGCCGCACATTATATTGGACAGGCCGCCCGTGCGGGTGCCCAACTCGTGGTGCTCCCCGAGCACTTCGTTTATTACAATGCGCGCGATATGCGGGCGGTTGCCGAAGGCGAGAACAACAGCGGCCTGGCCCGACAGTTTTTTGCCGAGCAATCCCGCAAATATAAGGTGTGGTTAGTGGCTGGCACATTGCCCCTTTTCGGCGACGGGGTTGCTGCAAAGGACACAGACAAGCCCTACGCCACCTCTCTGCTTTACGATGATCGTGGCGATGAAATTGCCACCTATCGGAAGATTCACCTCTTCGATGTTAACGTGCAAAAAACCGGCAAGCGTTATTGCGAGTCCGACAGCTACCAGCACGGTACTCACCCGGTGGTCGCGCAAACGCCCTGCGGCTGTATAGGCATGAGCGTCTGCTACGACTTGCGCTTTCCCGAACTCTATCGACAACTCGCGGCGCAGGGTGCTGAAATCATCGTCGCACCATCGGCCTTTACTGCCGCCACTGGGCAGGCTCACTGGCAACTCTTGTTGCGCGCCCGTGCGGTGGAAAACCTCAGTTATGTCATCGGTGCCAACCTCTGCAACCGTGACCATCCGAAAAAACCCACCTGGGGCGGTTCCGCCATTATTGACCCCTGGGGGGAGGTACTGGCGGAGATGGATGACGAGGAGGGCTTTATCATTGCCGATATCGATCTCGCTCGCGTTCAAGAGCTACGACAGAATATGCCAGTGCTGGAACATCGCCGCCTACCCTGAAGAAGCTGGCTAACGCGTTTGCATTGATCTGTGACAAAGACTAAGGGACGCGCTACTATCGCGCTTTCGTTCGCGAATCCTTAACTGCCCATTTTTACTCCCCCCCTATTTTGGCACACGATAATTAAAGGAAGACCCACCATGAATCAATCGACCCATCCTGCAGGTATTGAGAAACAAACATCAATACTGGCGACCAATAAAGTCATCCGCAATACCTACATTTTGCTGTCCATGACTTTGCTCTTTAGTGCCGCCACTGCCGGTATTTCGATGAAGCTGAACCTGCCCCACCCCGGCTTTATTATCACGCTGGTCGGTTATTTTGGCCTGTTATTTTTGACCACCAAATTCCGCAATAGCTCACTCGGCATCGTCTGTGTGTTTGCCCTGACCGGCTTTATGGGCTTCACTCTTGGCCCCATCATCAATATGTATCTCGGCCTGCCCAATGGCACCGAGCTGGTGATGAATGCGCTGGGTGCCACCGCGATCACCTTTGTCGGCCTGTCGTTCTATGCCCTTAGTTCACGCAAAGACTTTAGCTTTTTAGGCGGCTTTATCATGGTTGGCGTTATCGTTGCCTTTCTCGCCGGCATCGGTGCCTACTTTCTGGAAATGCAGGGCCTGTCGCTGATAGTCTCCGCCATGTTCGTGATCTTGATGTCCGCAATGATTCTCTGGCAGACCAGCCAAATTATTAACGGCGGCGAGACCAACTACATTATGGCGACCGTGACTCTCTACATCGCCATCTACAATTTATTCACCAGCCTGCTGCACCTGATGGGTGTAATGAGCGACGACTAAAAGTCCCCGTCAGGCCTAATAAGCCAGGGACAAAAAAGCCCCCGCCTGAATAGACTTTAGGCGGGGGCTTTTTTATTAGCGCAGTTTTTAATCCGCTAATCCTTTAATCGAGCCATTTAACCCAGGCTAGCGCGAATCTCCGCTGCCGTCGCCGGTTCACCACCAGCGGCACGAATTGCCTTTACCGCGTCTTCAACCCACTGCACATTGGTTTTCTCTGACTGAAAAGGCGCATCCTCCAGCCCCACCCGCACATGGCCGCCCAGCTCGACGATCTTCGGAATGAGGGGAATAGTGTTGATATCGAGTCCTGCTACCATCCACGGTGCACCGGGTGCCTCTTCATCCATCAGTTTTGCCAAGGCTTCAATAGCCCACTCTCGTGGTGGGAAGCAGAAGGTAAAACCGTCTGACAGCATAAAGCGGTAAACCGGCGTCTTCATGCCCTCAACAGCCTTATAAAGCTTGGCACCCTCGCGTACAAAGCCCGGCTCATAACAGGCGTAGGAGGGTCGCCAACCGTACTCTGCCGCCATCTCGGCGCTGGCGCGCAATACGCCCGGTGAATTCGTGTAAACATCACCGTCGTTGCCAAATATATTGACGCCCTTCATAGCGAAGTTACACGAACCTGGGTCGAGAATACCCCACTCCAGCACCCCCCGGCGACACAGCTCATTGGTCGTACGGTTACGAACGTTCGCATCGTCACCCATGGGTATGTCCATTGATGAGGGATAAACAATGGCGTCAACCTGCTCGCGAATACCGCCGATAAAGGCCTGGCAAATATCAACATCAGCATTCTGCTTGCCGGTTTCAGGGTCTAAACTGTGGGCGTGGAGGATGGCCGCGCCCGCATTGCAGCAGTCTATGCCCTCGCGGGTAATCTCCGCTGCCGTAACGGGAATATTAGGTTGCAGGGCACGCGTCCAGGCACCATTCATGGCCACTTCCAGCCACACTTTATTGCTCATTACTTATCTCCTTATTATTGTAGGTACACTTTTGACGGAATCTCGACCCACAGAAGTGGGGCAGATAGCCCTAATTGAACTAATATTGGCTTCTACGGCTCTTATAGATAGACCCCACTCACGTGAGCACACCCAAGATGAAACGATCCGGCCTCGCCCTTTTATTTGTTATTGCTGTCAGCCTTGTAGCCAGTCTAGCCCTGTCACTGGGTCGCGATCAAGCCAATAACAAAGAGCCCATGTCACTCGACAACGCACGGCGGCTCATCGCAGAACAGCAACAACTGGACACCATCACCAAAGCCACCTGGAAGCAGCTACTCAGCAAACAGCAATACGACATCCTTTGGCGCAGCAAAACCGAGCGCGCCTTTACCGGCGAATTGCTCGAAAACCATGGGAAGGGTGTTTACGTAACGGCGGGCTGCCGGCTGCCGGTCTTCCACTCCAGTCATAAATTCAAATCTGGCACTGGCTGGCCGAGTTTTTGGGAAGCATTGAACAAAGACAACGTCATCCTCAAAGATGATTGGTTCCTCGGCTATAAACGCACCGAAATACTCTCGAGCTGTGGCGAGCACCTGGGCCATGTGTTTGACGACGGCCCCGCCCCCACCGGCCTGCGCTATTGCATTAATTCTGTAGCATTAAGTTTTGTGCCTGAAAGCAGCGGCCCAGTCCCGCACACACCAGAAAAATAGTGTGCTACTACCCACCCCTGCTAATTCACGCCCTTCGCCGAAGAGATTTAGTTAGGCATTGGCTTACCCCCTCACTATAATTGGGGTTAAATAACACTTACTCAGCTTGCTCAAATAAGCCGTTATGCGACTTTCAGAGCAACTAGCAAATAACATGAATAGAAGGTAAACGTGAATTCCATCGGATTTGAATTTGTTCAGTCACTGAGCGAAGAACTATCAAAGGGTACCGTTAAACTACCCTCTCTACCTGATATCGCCCTGAAAATTAAAAACGTCCTTGAAGACCCGGATGTTTCGGCAAAACAAGTCGCAAAGGTCGTCGGTAGCGAAGCGACGTTTACTGCACGTTTATTAAAAGTTGCCAACTCTGCTGCGCTCAATAGCTCAGGCACAACGATTAAAGATATTCCCACAGCAATTACGCGTATGGGCTTTAAAATGGCACACAGCATTGCTGTTGCCATCGCCATGGACCAGGTGCTGAACGCTCATTCTATGGGCAAGCTCGACCAGTATTTCAAAGATCTGTGGCGCCATAGCCTCAGCGTCGCCGCTTTTTCCTGCGTGATCGCAAAAAAAAGGACCAAAATAAAACCCGACGAAGCTCTCATTGCTGGTGTGCTCCACGATGTCGGCAAAATTTATTTGCTGGCCCGAATGGAAGAATACCCTGAATTAACTGAGGATCTTCAAACCTTCGAAGCCGTCATCGCCGAATGGCACACCGGTGTTGGTGCCGCCATTCTCGAAGCATGGCGCTTCAGTGATGACCTGGTGCTCGTCGCCGATGAGCATGAAATGCTCGACCGCGTACCCATCAACGACCAGGGTGGCGCCAGTTTCGAGGCCGATTTAACCGATGTCGTGCAAGCTGCCAACTTGTTTGCACATGCCATTGAGCAGGGTAATGAAATGGACCCAGAGTGGCCGGGAATAGGGGCGTTTAAGCGCCTCAAGCTCGATGAAGAGCTAATTCACGAAATCATGGTGCAATCAAAAGAAGAAATTGACTCGATTGTCAGTGCGCTACAGGGTTAACCTCTGACAGAAATAGCCCGAAAGACCCCACAGTAGTCATGATTCCTCTTTCACTTCTCGACCTCTCACCCATCAGCGCAGGTAATAATGCTGGCGCATCCCTGCGTAATAGCCTGGATCTGGCCCAGCACGCTGAACGCTGGGGCTTTCACCGCTACTGGCTGGCTGAACACCACGGCATGGCCGGTATTGCCAGCGCTGCCACGGCGGTGCTGATTGCCCACATTGCAGCCGGCACATCGACCCTCCGTGTCGGCGCTGGCGGCATTATGCTACCCAATCATGCGCCGCTGATTATCGCCGAACAGTTCGGCACCCTTGAAGCTCTGCATCCGGGACGTATCGACCTCGGCGTAGGCCGTGCGCCGGGAACCGACCCCGCCACCAGTCGCGCCCTGCGGCGTAATTCCACGGTTCAGGTGGGGCAATTCCCACAGGATGTTGCCGAGTTAATTGGCTATTTCAAAACGGATAATCAAAGCTCGCAAGTGCGTGCCATACCCGGCGAAGGCCTCAATGTACCCGTGTGGATTCTCGGCTCCAGCCTGTTCGGCGCCCAACTTGCCGCCCGCCTGGGCTTGCCCTATGCCTTCGCGTCTCATTTCGCCCCGGGGCAGCTGATGGATGCCATCAAGGTTTATCGCGAGCAGTTCAAACCTTCCGCCGCTTTAGCCAAGCCCTATGTCATGCTCGGTATCAGCGTATTTGCCGCCGATAGCGATGCAGAAGCTGAGCTATTAGCCAGCTCATGGCAGCAAACGTTTGTGAATTTATACAAAGGTACACCCAGCCAGCTGCCGCCGCCCACGGCCAACTATATGAGCAGCCTGTCACCCATGGAGCAAGCTATGTTGAATGATGTACTGGCCTGTACCCTGGTTGGCACTGCCGACAGTATTCATCAACAAATCACTGATTTCGTCGACCAAACCGGTGCCGACGAATTGATGATCACCTCGCAAATTTACGACCATCAGGCACGTTTGCACTCCTATGAAATCGTCGCGAATACATTAATGGCAGCCAATCGCTAAAACCCGCACGATGGTTCCCCGCATCACTCCCCACTGAATCCAGTCTTTATCCCCTCACTACAAGCCAGCCCCTCGGCCCACGCCTGCTCCCTATAAAAACAAATAACTTACCCATTCAAGCCCTATAATCAGCGACCAAACTTATCAACAGGAGAAGATTAATGAGAGACTTATCAGGAAAAGTCGCCTTTATTACCGGTGGTGCCAGTGGCATGGGTCTGGGAATGGCCCGCGCCTTTGCCGGTGAAGGTATGAAACTGATGCTCGCCGACGTTAACGAAGCCCGCCTCGCCGAAGTCGAACAAGAGTTCAAAGACAAGGGTGTCGATGTTGCCACCATCGTTTGCGATGTCACCAAGCAGAAACAGGTAATCGCCGCCGCCGATGCCACCGTTGAACGCTTTGGCAAAGTGCACGTGTTGTGCAACAACGCTGGTATTAATGTCGGCGGCACCTACGAAGAGCTTTCCCAGCAGGACTGGGACTGGGTGATAGCGGTTAATCAAATGGGCGTGCAGTACGGCATTAGCGCTTTTCTTCCCAAAATTAAAGCCCACGGCGAAGGCGGTCATATCGTCACCACCTCATCCATGGCAGGCATGGTCAACGCCGGGCCAGGCTGGGCGCCCTACAACGCCAGTAAATTTGCCGTGGTGGTGATGAACGAAGTGCTCTACAGCGAATTAAAAGAAACCAATATTGGTGTCTCTGTACTCTGCCCCGGTGCCGTGGCGACTAATATTGTTGAAGCCGCCGATAGCCGCCCCTCAGACTTCGGTAGCTCTGGTGAAAAACCCGTCATCCCTGGCGATGTCGCCGATTTGTTAGAGCACGGTCTCGACCCAGATGTCGTCGGCAAGCTGGTGCTAGAAGGTATTCAGGAAGAACAGTTCTACCTGTTTACCGACCCACGAATGGTTAAAGCTGTGGAGCGACGCTTTGAACGCATTCAAAGGGGCTTTGACTGGTCGGCAAATTCCAGCGCCTTAGTTGATGCAAAAGCGCCGGGGTCAACGGCTAGCTAAATATTGACAGACGAACAGGGGGAGAGTCTTTCTGTTCGTCTATTTTTTTATTGACGAAGATATACAAAACGACAATGACCTGAACTTCAATCAGTCAAATATCAACGGCAAGCAGCTGGTTATTGAGCGAGTAATAGACTTGAGTCATCCAGTAAAAAATCAAAAGGCCCATACCCAATTAACTGCGTATAAAAATAAACTCGTGATAACTGTTTGGTATTGTCTAAGGCCAACACTAAGGAAAAACTCTTTACAGTCGTTGAATCACCCTCAAGAATATTGCATGTTTCAAACCGCTCGCTATTGTCTTGATAATAAGCGACTGCACAGATATTTATATGAGTACCATTTTCAGCACTAATAACTTTTGCTTTAGCCTCTAGCTTCAACATTTTACCGGATACACCCGAATTCCATGTAAAGTTATTTGTAAATACTGCGCCTTTTGACCAGCTACCGACTTCAACCAATAAACTATTAGCACCTGACAATGGGCTTTCCTGCGTTTGTGTTACCTGACCAACTCCAGCTGCAACAAACTCACTGACACCATTATCAAACGCACCATCCATAATAAAATGGATAGTGCTAGACGGCTCAGCTTCTGAGCCTGGCGCATCAGTTTCAGGTTCTTCGCCATCTGATAAGAGCAAGCTCACTTCATCCAGTAAAAACTTAGAAGGACCATTTCCAATTAACTGCGTATAAAAATAAACTCGTGATAACTGTTTGGCATTGTCTAATGCCAACACTAAGGAAAAACTCTTTACAGTCGTTGAATCACCCTCAAGAATATCGCATATTTCAAACCGCTCGCTATTGTCCTGATAATAAGCGACTGCACAGATATTTATATGAGCACCACTTTCAGCACTAATAACTTTTGCTTTAGCCTCTAGCTTCAATATTTTACCGGATACACCCGAATTCCATGCAAAGTTTTTAGTAAATACTGCGCCTTTTGACCAGCTACCGACTTCAACCAATAAACTATTAACACCTGACAATGGGCTTTCCTGTGTTTGTGTCACTTGACCAACGCCAGCCGCAATAAAATTATCCACACCATGATCAAACTGATCATCAGCAATAAAATTAACACCTACTAACGGTGCCGGAGCAACAGCTACAGGATCTATAGGCGCCGGATCTACCGATGAAGAGCCTGGAGCAGGGTCTACAGGGACTGGCTCGACAGGTGTCTCATCAGGGGCTACAAATAACCAATCTGAATTATCTAACTTATCCAACACCCAGCTAATAGTGCCAACATTCTTATATTGCCAGCTGTATTTACGCGGAGGGGCCAAGCGGAAAAGGGGCCTGCCAGAATAATCACGTGTCCAGTATCTAATTCTGTAATCATGTGTTTTTAATAAATCACGAGTGGTCTCAAGAAACACAGCCTGCTGAACAGCGTCCGTAGAAAAATAAGCGCCTAAAGCAATGGGCAGAGCAACATCAATAGCATGCTCTACAGAAGACCAACCTTCACCGCCATCAAGATCTCGTTTTTCCCCATAACTTTGTGCAATATAATACGGCACGAGCATATTAGGAAAAGGATCATTAACAACATCAGATATAAAAATATCTGTACGAAATAACGCCCTATCAACTTCACACTGCGCCAAATCAACCAACATTTCAGGTATTCTATTATCACCTACCACCTGATAGGCTCTCAATAAAGCATTTGCCAATAAGCTGGACATCCAAGGGGAAAAGCTATCAACATCAGTTTCTTCTGGGGAATAGTTAAAACAACCATTAACCGTCACACCATCAAGTGCAATTTTTTGTCTTGCATATAATTGGTCAATTGCATTATTTATATATGCCAGCAAATTTTTATCGCGACTTAATTCGTAGTCCATCACGGTGGTCAACAATCCATTTGCCCGATGACGTTCAGTTGCCGTATCACTATCAAAATTTACATTTTCCATAACAGCATGAGTCACCAATGGAATATTGGCCAAATAACCCTCATCACCTGTTAACAAATAAGCAGTTACTAAGCTTTCACTATATGAATACTTAGAATCTTTATAAGGGGCTGCAATATCGGTATTTTTAGCTTTAAAGAAGCCGGGGCAATCGTAGACGGAAAGCAATGTAGTCTTTTCATCGCATTCCTCTTTAGTATATATTTCATTTCTATAGTGATTAGCAGCGCGAAGCCCCTCTCTAAGCTGGTCAACATTTCCACTCCTTAAATACCCATTAAGGAAAGTTTGCGGACGATCATACAACCAATAAGCAGCGCTTCCATTTACAAAGTCATGGATATCATCCGGATTATCTACCACCCGACCAAAGTATTCCTGAACTGCTGTATAGAAGAAATTATTCTGAGCCTGATCCGTAGCATTCATATCAGGATTTTTATTGGATTCACCCGCTAGAGTAGTCAGATTAGTGCATGATAAATATTGAGGCTCTATAGCGGCTAGAACACCAGGCTCTAGTATTCGGTAAGCCAAGTTGTGATCAGCATAGATACCGTCGCCCACCTCTACCAGGGTAGTATGAATATCAACTTCGCTATCAATGGTTAATTGCCTGGTTCTATTTAATAGTATGCTAAAGCTTTTAGCCTCACCCGAATCAAATTGGCTTTCAAACTGGATTAGAACACTCCGAATACCCGGGTTACCACTGCTTTGATACCCATCGCACAACAAGGATACTGGCGGCATAGCATTCCAGCCCGCCAAACTTCTAACATAGGCAGGCACTTCTTGATCATTCTCATCAACGACAACAATTTGACTGGTACTAATTATTGTACCGGGAGGTAGAGGAAAGCCAAAAGAAACCGTTTGAACACCTTGCCCAACAGCCTCCATATTTGGGTGTAAATCAATACTAACACTCTGCTCGAAGGTATTACTTGCCAACCCATTAGCCCCAAGATCATTGCCCGCATCTAGAGAGAGGGATGCGTTTACTTCCAGAAAAGGGAAGAATATTAATACCAATGTGGCACTAACACCTTTTAAAAACCTTTTAATTTTTTCTGTCAAATTTCGAGAGAATATGAATTGAAAACTTTCATCAGAACTACCGCTTATTGAATTCATTATACCTCCTTGTTGTATAAAAACGTAAAATCAACTCCCAAGTACAAGCTTAGGAATTGAAAGTCAGAAAAATCACTGCAACAGAGCCACCTTCCCATCAAGAAAAGCAAAAATAACCATACCAGATCTAAATCTTATTGGTCTACTTTCTTAAAATATTGACCACCAAAGATAGAGCACTTACAGAACCTCAGCAGCCCCCCCCCTTTAAAGATTTATTGCTAGCAAGCCCCGAGGGTATGACAGAATGATTTAGTGAAAATCCGTTCCTCGGTATACATCCAGGGATCAATCAACAATATTTGAATCCAAGTCCCGTTAAACCCGACGCCAAATCACTTAATAATTGACGGGTCTCAGCTATCACTAAAAATGAGGCATCCAGTAAAGATAAAGAATCGCCCCGCAGACTAGCAGCACCCAAGTATCACAAACTAATTTTAATGCCAGTGGTGCCTGCCTCACTTCCATAAAATAGAAAATCACGATGCGTACTTTTATAAACGCGATAAGAATCAGGCCACTGGAAATAAGCCGGTAGTCACTAGTTTGTGGTGCGCTTAAATCATGATCCTGTCCCAGCCACCACGACAGGCAGGTGGCGAGCATCAATAATAACCACGCAGCGCTGACAGGTTTTAAAAACAGGCTCATCATTTCATTAAATACAAAAGTGGGAATAGCACGATCCACAGTAAATCGACCATGTGCCAATAGCTCGTACCACTCTCTATCAACATCATTTCTTTTTCCTTGTCGCCGACGGGCAGTTCACCCTTACGTTGAACGGCTGCTCTTGCCTTAAACCATAAAAACACCAGCACGCCCATACCAATCAAGACATGAAGAAAGTGCAGACCAGTGAAAATGTAGTAGTACATATAAAAATCATTCGTGGTCAGCGTGATACCCGCTGTGATTTTTTCGCGGTACTCGATAATTTTCACCACCGCGAACCCGAGTCCACAGAGCATAGCGAGAACAAAGAAGCGCGGTGCTAGCCGGGTAGTTTTACTGCGCATATCATCGACCGCCATGGCGACGAACCAGGAACTGGCCAGTAAAAACAGGGTATTTATGGCGCCGTAGTTTTGATTCAGTGTCGCCTGTGACTGCAGATACAATTCAAGATCGAGCCCACGGTAATAAACAAAGACGATGAAAAACAATCCAAAAATCACCATATCACCGAGTATAAAAACCCAGATACCCACCTCGCCGGGCACGTGAAGTTTTGCTGGAATTTTCCCTGCTGCTTGAGTCGACAACTTATTCTTACCGCATGCGTTATTGAGATTCAGCGGGCAAGTCTTGCTGCTTAATCGCTTTCAGCAAGAGGGGGAACATCACCACAAACCAGCCGAAGAAAACCGCAAAGGGCAACCAGAAAGCGAGTATGCCATCCCAGGCGAAAGGCCCGGTTTTAAAGAAGGTAATCAAGCCACCGGGAATAAATAATATCGCCATCCAAATATTAAAATAGGCGACCCAGCGGGGAAATACTGGCGTTTCAGATTTATCGCCAAACACGGCCAAACCAATCACCAGGTTTTGAATAAAGAAAGGCGAAAAGGTCATTACAAAAAACAACCAGGCAAAATCGTTGAGCAACATAATAAGCTCAGGATCTCTCTCCGGCCTGAAGGCAGCGGTAGTCCACACCATAGGCGGTACAACGAGCACCACAACACCGACAGCTCCGGCAACCAAAAGCGCATACGTTAGCGCCGGAAATTCACCTTCAATGCGCTTGAGTTGTACCGCAATGACGGCAACCCACGGCGCACTGAGCGCGGCGCTGAACATAGTGATAACCATACCCAGGCGAATAAACCCGGTATTCTGCTGATAAAAATCGGCCACCTCATTGGCGCTCAGCGCGGGAGAAATGGGTGGAATATAACCGGCGATAAACCACCAGCCAATACTGAATAAAACCAGGAACGCAACGCCGCACCAAGCGCAAAATAATTGGGCCTTTATATTCATAGAAAATAACTCACGGGATTATTCTTGTTATTAATGGCATGGGCTTCAGGCTATCCCATGCCATTCTTACTCTTTGACAACTGCACAAGAACTACATTTGCAGGGCTTTACACTCAAGATAATCATCCAATGCATAGGGGCCGTGTTCGCGACCATTACCCGACTGTTTGAAGCCTCCAAAGGGAGCCATCATATTAAAGCCACCGCCATTAATTATCACATTACCGCTACGCAGACGGCGAGCCACTCGGCGGGCACGATCTTTATCCGTTGACCAAACGCCACTCGATAAACCATAGATTGTGTCATTGGCAATGCGGATAGCGTCCTCTTCATCTTTATAGGAAATAATACTCAACACCGGACCAAAGATCTCTTCGCGAGCAATGGTCATATCCTGGCTAACATTGCCGAATACCGTGGGTTGAATAAAAAACCCTGTCGGTAAATTATCGGGTTGCTCGGGGCCGCCACAAAGTAGCTCTGCACCCTCGTCAATGCCCTGACGAATATAATTCCTCACCCGCTCCTGTTGTGCCTTCGAAATCACCGGGCCGAGTTTTGCTTTGGGATCGTCAGATTGTCCGATGGTTAAACTCTGCGCTACTTCAACGGCTTTTTTAGCCACCCTTTCGTAGTCGGACTCGGGCACTAGCATACGAGTGTGGGCTGCACAGGTTTGTCCGCTATTAAAGTAGCAGTCGTTAACAGTGCCGCGCACCGCATCATCGATGTCGGCATCGTCGAGAATCAACGAGGGCGACTTGCCGCCCAGTTCAACCACCACACGTTTGACCGTATCAGCCGCCAGTTCGGCGACGCGTTTACCGGCACGGGTCGAGCCGGTAAAAGAAACCATGTCGACTTTAGGATGGGTTGCCAACGCTTCCCCCACCACCGGACCAAGACCGGTAATGACGTTGACAACACCCGGTGGAAAGCCCGCCTCTTCAACCATTTCGGCCAACATAAAAGCGGTTAGCGGTGCGACTTCACTGGGTTTAACAATTACCGTACAACCCGCGGCCAACGCCGGACAGACCTTGGCCATAATTTGATGCAAGGGGAAATTCCACGGAGTAATACAGGCGACGACACCGACGGGCTCTTTAATAATATCGGAATTGCCGATCGTTTCTTCAAAAGAATAGGTGTCGAGAATTTTAATAAAATTGGCCACGCCTTGCAGCGGTAAACCCGCCTGTATGGGCTTGGCCATGCCCAGTGGCATACCCACCTCGCCGGCCATCACTGCACCCAATTCATCCTGCCGAGCTGCCATGGCAGTGTGGAGTTTTTTTAAATAAGCCTGTCGCTCCTGCGGCGTAGTCATACCCCAGCTCTCGAAAGCAGCGGACGCCGCTTCTACCGCTCGATTCGCATCTTCCTCAACACCCGCGGGAACACGCCCCATAATCTCTTCGGTAGAGGCATCGATAACATCCAACGTGTCCTGGCCAACCGGCGCTACCCACTGGCCATTAATATAAAACTTGTCTCGCGTTATCATTGGTCTTGCTCCCTGTTTAATTATTTTTTGGGATTATTCTATTAATTATCAAACAAACCTTTTACTCCCTCGAATGATTTTTCAAGCTTGTCTTTTTCCGTTTTAAAACCCTGTTCTAATTGCTTGCCCATAGCTTTTATCCCGCCTTGCTCAGCGATAGCTTTACTGGCACTTTTACTGATTGCGGCTATTACTTGTTCAGCAATTTCTGCCCCCGTCGCTCCACTCGACTTTTCACCAATACCCTGTAATTGAATATCGGGTAAAGCAAGATCAAGCGCCTTTGAACCCAGCAATGGATTAATGTAATGCACCTTGCCACCACTGATTTGCAGGTCTTTAATAACCAGCTTTATTGCTTCACCTTTACTCTCGCCAGAATCTTCACCCGTACTCTCTGCAGATCCTGCTGGCTGTTCAATGTTTTTTAGCAGCTGTTGAAGGTTTGTCATTTTTTTAATCTGCTCCAGGGTTATTTCTGGAGAAATAATGCGGATACTTTGGATAACCACCGGATTAGAGCGCAATGTCTGCGTATCGACAACGATAGCGATCTCGCCCAGATAAAAAGCATTTGCATCACTAAAGCCCTGGGGATTACCAACGGCAAGCCCCGACAGACTACCTTTACCGGAAAGCGGCGAGAGACTGACATCATTTAGCTCAACACGTGTTTTGGTATATTGCGGACCAAACGTTTCAACGGCTTTTTTAATACCACTATCGAGATAATAAAGACTCGCCGCGACAACTATTGCTACCACTAAAACAAGAACACCCAGGATTTTAATAATTACTTTCATAGCCGCTACCCTTAATCAAACATGAATTTTACAAGATCGATGCTAGTGGCTCTGCTGTAGAAAGGCAAACTGTCTTTTGACACACCTTATTCTAAAACTGGCGAAACTGTATTTTGAATATTGCAGGAAAGGGGAAAGGTCACATCCAACAAAGAGCCTGTTACCCATTGCAGAGTAACAAGCCCGAGCAATAATTAGCCGATAATTTTCTGACTGCGCAAGGATTCAAGCTCGTCACTCTTTAGGCCAAGCAAATCACCCAACACCTGATCGGCATCTGCAGAAAGCAGTGGCGCAGGGCTGAAAGACTCTTCATTGGTACGCGATAATTTCACCGGGTTGCCCGGTGCTTTGGTGGTTTTACCATTGGGATGACTGACCTCGATCACCATATTGCGATGGGCCACCTGGGGGTCGGCCAGTGCGCCACTAAAGCTGTTAATCGGCGCACAAGGAATACGCTGCGCTTCGAGTAGCGGCAGCCAGTGGGCCATAGTATTAGTGGCGAGTATCTCGGCCACTCGGCCTTCAATAAAGGCTTTATCGGCAAGTCTGCCCGGCTGCTGGTCGTACTCGGGCTTACGTAGTGCATCGCAGTCGAGCACCTCAAGTAGGCCTGTCCAAAAGTGATCAAAAATCACCGCAATAACAATAAAACCGTCGCTAGTTTTAAAGCTGTTGTAGGGCACATGAACAAAGTGAGAATTGCCGATGGGCTCGGGATCTTCACCGGAGAGGAAGTACATAGTGGCCATATAACTGAGCATGGCGATCTGGCCGTCGAGCATGGAAATATCAACGTGCTGACCTTCGCCGCTGCGTTCACGCTCATACAGGGCCGTCAACACACCGACCATGCTAAACATACCGCCACCCAAATCGGCGATGGGTAAGCCTGAACGCAGTGGACGCTCGGCAGTGTCACCCGTAATCGACATATTGCCGCCGTAAGCCTGCACCACCTGATCGAAAGCGGTGCGGTGATTGCCGGGGCCATCGGAACCGAAACCGGTGATGGAGCAGGTGATAATGCGCGGATTTATTTCTTTCAAGACGGCGTAGTCCACACCAAGCTTTTGGGTAACACCGACGCTAAAGTTATCGAAAACAATGTCTGACTTTTTGACCAGCTCGTAAAACAGGGCTTTGCCCTCTTCACCTTTCAGGTCGATGGCAACGCTCTTCTTATTGCGATTGAGATTAATAAAATAGGCACCCATACCATCGATGGAGTGCTTCGGGTCATTGGCGAGTAAACGCCGGGTGCGCTCCCCTTCGAGAGGTTCAATTTTAATCACCTCCGCGCCGAGGTCAGCCAGAGTCACGGTGCCGAAAGGCCCCGACAGCATGTGGGTTAAATCAAGGATACGTAGACCAGCGAGAGGTTTGTTCATTCCAGATTCTTTCATAAGTTGTGGGGGATGTATTTTGGCATCGCCAAGGCCGCTTGGCAAAGTTGACACAAACCACGCAAAGCGGGCGACAAGATCAATGACAGAAAACTACAATAGCGAACACATCAAATACCGCACATAAGGGACGAACAGATGGGTCTTACGCATTTTCTTAACGGCTTCAAGCTACTCACCGCGCCAGGCGTTCGGCTGTGGGTCATCATTCCTCTGCTACTCAACCTGACACTATTTGTTGGCTTAACAATGTACGCCATCCAGCAATTTGAAGATCTGATGGGTTGGCTGTTCAATTATCTTCCCGGTTGGCTGGAGTTTATTGCCTGGTTATTTCGTATTTTATTCGGTCTGTTATTAGCCGTCTGCTATGCCTACACCTTTACTTTAGTGGGCAATCTTATCGCCTCCCCATTTTACGGCTTGCTGGCAAATGCCGTCTATATCAAGCTCAGTGGCAAAGAAGATGAAGCGCCACTGACATTTAAAACAGCCAGCGTTATTGCCTGGCAGGCCTTTGTACGAGAGGTTCAAAAGCTAGGTTATTTTCTGCCCCGACTGATCGGTGTGCTCCTGCTTTGTCTGATTCTTTCGTTCATTCCACTGGTGAATTTTGTCGTACCCGCCATTGCCTTTTTATGGGGGGCCTGGTCGCTAGCCCTGCAATATTTAGATTACCCGGCCGATATCAACTGCGTTAATTTCAAGACCGTGCGCCAACGGGCCGGGAGCGACAAAGGCCTGTCCTTCACCTTCGGCTCAATCGTATTATTAGGCAGCACAGTGCCGCTATTAAATTTACTGGTAATGCCCGCAGCCGTCGCCGGTGCAACATCGCTCTGGGTTGAGCATTTCAAGCAGGATGATTGCGCCTAAAATAAGAGAGGGAAATAAAGAGGGACAAATAAAAACGCCCGGCCTGAAATGTTAATTCAGAACGGGCGTTAGTATTATTCAGTGTTGAATCCGCCAGTGCTTAAAACACCTGACTCAAAACTTAGTGCTCGATTTTAACCCGCACCAGCATTTCTTCGGGTGGCTGCTCACAATTGAGTTTGTCACCGAGTAGAGCTTCAATCGGCTCCAGTAAAAAGGCATCATCCTCACAGGCAAAGCTAATAGAAGTCCCTGTTTTACCAGCACGACCGGTGCGACCAATGCGGTGCACGTAGTCTTCCGCTTCTTCCGGCAAGGTGAAATTAACCACGTGGCTGATGCCATCGATATGAATGCCGCGTCCGGCAACATCAGTCGCTACCAGCACCTTGATTTTTCCCGACTTGAAATCTTCCAGCGTACGCACACGTTTGTTCTGCGCCACTTCACCGGAGAGCAGGCCAACACTAAAGCCCGCTTTGCCAAGAAACTCCTGTAGCCGGCGACACTGGTCGCGACGATTAGCAAAAACTATAACGCTTTCAACGTCCTCACCCCGGAGTAAATTCACCAGTAAGTCACGCTTCTGACGTGTTTGGGTGATAAACACTTTTTGTGTAACGGTATCTGTCGCCACACTATCGGGGGCAATCTCGATTTTTATCGGCTTGTGGGTCCACTGCTCTGTCAGGGTTTCAACCTCAGGCGTGAAGGTCGCTGAGAAAAGCAGGGTTTGACGATGATCATTGCGCGGCGTCTGTCGCACAATACGGCGCACCTGGGGGATGAAACCCATATCGAGCATGCGATCAGCTTCATCAATGACCAGTACTTCGACGCGGTCGAGATAGACATCATTACTGCCACAGAAATCCATCAAACGACCCGGTGTTGCCACCAGAATATCGCAGTGCTTTTCGTGTAAATGACGACGCTGTTTGTCGTAATCCATGCCGCCCACCAGGGTGTGAACATGGAGGTCTGAGTACTTGCTCAGGGTGCGCGCATCTTCGGCAATCTGCATCACCAGCTCGCGGGTCGGCGCAATGATCAACGAACGAGCTTCGCCAGCAAAGCGCTCATGCTCAATGGGGTTCTTCAGCAGGTCATCAATAATAGCGACCAAAAATGCCGCTGTTTTACCCGTGCCGGTCTGCGCCTTGCCGACCACATCGTGGCCGCGCAGGGTCAGGGGCAATGAACGGGCCTGAATCGGCGAGCAATATTGAAAGCCAGTATCGGCAATCGCATGCATCAAAGTATCGGGAAGATCGAGATCGTGAAAGCGCACTTTGCCTTCAGCGGGCTCGACTTTGAAGTGCGAGACTTTCCAGCTGGACGCGTTTCGATTGCGACCACCACGGCCACCGCGTCCTCGCCGGCGGCGCGTCGACTGGGGCTTATCACCACTCTGCTCGCTGCTGCCTGCGTTGCCTTCGGATTGATTTGCAGAAGCCTGTGGCTTCTCGCTGCTGCTCTGGGGACTTGCTTGTTTTTCTTCGCTCATGCCTGTGCCGGATAGGGCGCTGACCAAATAGACAGCGCGGGGTGAAAAAGCTGCCGATTATAGCACAGCCTAAAAGCCTTGCAGGCGGAGTATTCCGTCGACGGCTTAAGAAACACTACACTTCTGTATCGCGCCAAAAATGCCGCTTCAACCAGTAATCCAAACTGACATAACGGCCACCCCCAGTGAAGAACAGGCTGAGCAGCATAATCAAATACGTCGCGGCAAACTCAATGCCATTATTAAGTACCACAAAAGTCCCTTTTTCCGTCAACCAACTGTAGTTGCCGTTATCTTTGAGCAGACTTTTCGCCACCGCGACACGCCGCCCCACTTCTTCGCTATTCTCAAGGCTGCGCTGAGCGGCGGGGATACCCACATCGGCAAGAATTTTTGCGGTGCTAGTCTCGGGATTGCCCGGTGCAATGGCGAACCAGCCGTGTTGCCAGTGCACGGTCATCATCGCCACCGCCATGGAGATAATCAGAGGTACAGCAAACCAGCGCACGGCTAAACCAATGAGTAATGCCACACCACCGATTAGCTCTGCAAAGATAGCGAGCCCAACCATTAGCGCCGGTGCGGGCAAACCCAGACCCCAGTCGGCATTGCCAAACCAGGCGACCATATCTTCGTAGTTATGCAGTTTGTGCAAACCGGCGGCAATCATTATTGGCGCTAAATAGAGGCGCAATAACAACGGCGGCAGGCCGTCGAGCCATTTAATGCGATCAAAAATGGCGTCGTGCAGAATGGTATAAAACAGTGCCAGCTTGCCCATGACGAGACTCTCTTATGCTGTGTGAACTAAACGTTGGCAATTTAGAGAAGCGAACGCTGAAAAAATTCCCCAGTAATTTCAAGCAGAGACAATACTACTTTTAAAACACCCCATTTATTCTTCCGATGATGTTGAAAACAGTGGATTCTGTTCCGCCTGTTTGCGATATAAAACATCCAGCGGCACCGACTGTCCGAGCTCGGTAACAATGCGCGCATGGCGGCGATTGAGCTGCCTTGGCTCTCGCACCCCACAGGAATGGGCAATAGTGCCGACTTCCATTTCCATATTCGCCACGTAGCTGGCGACGCGAGTGGCTTTATCGGTAGGATCGAGCCCCTTCTGAAGGTCTTTATCGTGGGTGGTAACACCGGTGGGGCAGGTGTTTTTATTGCATTGCATCGCTTGAATACAACCCAGAGCAAACATAAAGCCACGGGCTGAAACAACAAAGTCTGCGCCCGCACACAAGGCCCAGGCAACATCGACGGGAGTGATTAACTTACCGGCAGCAATCACACGTATCCTGTCTCGCAAACCATGCTCAAGCAGCCTGTCACTCACCAGAGGTAAGGTTTCGCGAATACTCAAACCGGCACTATCGAGCAAACTCTGTGGCGCGGCACCCGTACCGCCATCGCCACTATCGAGGGTAATAAAATCAGGGGCAAATTGTTCGACACCCCTCACCTTAATCGCCTCGCACAGCTCGTCAAAAAAACTACTGCCACCCACCACCAGCTTGAAACCCACGGGCTTACCGGTGAGTTCTCGCACATGAGCTAGCGTGGTTAGCAACTGGTCAACACTGCGAATATCGGCGTGGCCATTGGGGCTAATGGAATCTTCACCCATTGGAATACCCCGGGTCATGGCAATCACTTCGGTGACTTTAATACCTGGCAGAATACCGCCCTTGCCCGGCTTTGCGCCCTGGCTAATCTTGATTTCAAACATTTTGACCTGGGCATGGGACGCTATGGCGAGAAGCTTTTCGTCGTCTAGCTTGCCCGCATCATCGCGCACACCGTATTTTGCGGTGCCGATCTGAAAAACAATATCGCCACCCCCTTCCAGATGGTGTGGCGATAGCCCGCCCTCACCCGTATTTATCCAGCAACCCGCCTGCGCCGCCCCGCGTGACAGGGCACTCACAGCCGGTTGAGAGATAGCGCCAAAACTCATCGCCGAAACGTTAAAAAAGGATGATGCTTTAAACGGCTGCTGACAATGAGGACCAATGATCATGGCCTGTGGTGCCGCATAGTCCTCAGCCAAAGTGGGGAAGGGATGGGTAACGAATAACACCGCCCCGGGCTCGCTAATACTTTTAGTCGAGCCGAAAGCCACAGTGCCATCGACATTTTTTGCCGCACGATAAACCCACGAGCGCCTGGCGCGATTAAAGGGCATCTCCTCTCTATCCATCGCGAAAAAGTATTGCCGAAAAAACTCACCGAGCGTTTCAAAAAAATAACGGAAGCGGCCAACGACAGGGAAGTTGCGGCGAATGGCATGTTTTGTCTGACGTGAGTCAACAACATACATGTAGGCAATACAAAGGACACCAATGCCCAGCAAAAGAATCAGTAAATCGACAAAAACTTCCAACAAGAATAAAGAATTCACCTCGAAACCACCCATACACAAACCTCCTGTAAATCACCTGTCTCTACGCCAGGTGTCATTGCCACAACAACTGCTATAAAAATAAAAACACCCTCGTTAACCCCGAGGGTATATCTCACTGTTAACATATCCTTAATGCAGATAATAACGCCTTTTCACGACAAAATGAGCTATGCCGCCTCTTACTTTTATCGATAGTACCTTCACCGCCAATAGCGTCCGGATGTTAAAACTCGCACTGCCCATTACAGTTGGGCAGCTAGCCATCGTCGGCATGAGTGTGACTGACATTGTTATTGCCGGACGCCTCAGCACTAACGATCTGGCCGCTGTCACACTGGGCAGCACCGTATTTAACCTTTCTATTATGCTGGCACTCGGCATTATTCTCGGCAACGGCCCGATTATTGGGCAGCTGTTCAGCGCAGGGAAAACCGATGCCTTAAGAGGGCAATTTCAAAACTGCCTGTGGCTATGCCTGCCTCTGGGCTTGCTCTGTAGTATTTTTATCGTCGCAGGCATCGTGCTCTTACCTCGGCTCGACAGCCCTGCAGAAATAACAGGCATTGCCACCCGCTATTTATTACCAATGATCGGCAGTGCTTTTCTACTGCCCTATATTATGGCTTTTCGCACCACCTTCGAAAGCATGGGGCAAGCCCGTACGGCGATGGTTTTTAACCTCTCAGGCTTTGTCATCAACATCCCCCTCGACTACGCCCTGGTGATGGGCGACTGGGGTCTGCCCGCACTCGGCGGTGCGGGCTGTGGCTGGGCAACATTTTGCATCTCCTTTTTAATCGTCGCTGGCGAAGCGCTCTACGCCCGCCGAGCGAGCACCTTGCATGCCTATCAATTATTGGGATCACGACAGGCCATTGATATTCAACGGCTTAAAGAAACCTTGCGCATCGGCCTGCCCATTGGCGGCGCGATACTGGCAGAAGGCGGCTTCTTCCTGCTGATTCCACTATTGGTCGCCCACCTGGGGGCCGTTACCGTCAGTGGTCATTCGGTCGCCATCTCTTTTGACTGGATGATGTTTATGGTGCCGATGGGTATTTCACAGGCCATTTCAATACTCGTTGCCCATGAAATGGGCCTGCAACGACCCCAACAAGCGCAACGTATTTGTGCCACTGGACTTGGACTAACCTCGGTGATCGCCCTTTGTCAGGGTGCTTTTGTACTGCTATTTCGCGAACAAATTGCCGCCCTGTTTAGCCCCGACCTTGCTGTGCAGGAACTGGCCGCATCACTGCTGGTTTACGCAGCCATCTTTCGCGTATTTGATGCCATCAATATCGGCGGCAATGGTGCTCTTCGCGGCTATAAAGATACCCATATCACTTTGGTTTTAGCCTGCATTGGGTATTGGTTGGTCGGCTTTCCCCTTGCCTACTCTCTGGCGCTAAGTGATTTTTGGGGGCCAGCACTGGGCGTCGAAGGCTTTTGGATCGGTATTGTTATAGCCCTGGTTTTGACCGCTAGCTTGACCAGCACACGCGTCTATTTCACCTCTCGAAGGGCCGTGTTAAAATCAAATACAGCGTAAGCTATTCACGCAAGTAATATTGAGACTTGGCACGACAAGGAAATTGCTTAATATACCGCCTGCTCCACGGGATCGATAATCACTACACGCGATGAGGTTATATTCCATTAAGGCTCGCCTTTTTTTCAACTATCAGAGGCTTCAGGGTGAATCAACGTAACTCCCTTTCTTCCCTGCAGGATAATCAACTGCACCGGGCACCACGCACAGCCTACACCGCACTGGCCAAGGTCTACGATATTGTTAATCAATCCACTATTGGTTATATCGCTGATGTCTCCACTAATGGCTTCATGATTTTTTCCAGCCTTGACCTGCCCGTCGACCAACGACGTTTGGTTTCCGTCGACCTACCCCACCCCAGCAAAGGCCCAACCACTATTCAGCTCGGCCTTCGTGTCGTCTGGAGTAAGCCAGACAAGCGCAATAACCATCTGCAAGCTGTCGGCTGTGAAATTATGGCAATTGAGCCTGGCGCCAAATTGAATTTGCTACGCTCATCCATCGCCTATAGCTACAAAGTCTAGCGATCACAAAAAGCTTGAACTGAGGACTCACTCGAGCCGACAGCGAAAACACCTGCCGTTAACGATTAAAAACCAAGGTCTAAGAACCAACGTCCAGTGGTCTACAAAGTCTGGAGCGGAGACCCCATCATCAGTGGCGACAAACTACGCAAGGAGTCAGCGGCTCCACCCTTATTAATACCTTTTAGATCGATATCCCCGGGCCCGAACAGAACGCCGTACTTATTCGCACCACTCAGATAAATCCCATACATTTAAAACCACAAACTCAGTCTGATTAAGGAAGAAATCGACCCCTATTCGTGCCGACTCTTACGTCACAGTGATGGTTAAAATCCAGTCCCAAAGCACAAAAAAGGCCGGGGCTATTGATCAGCACCGGCCTTTTTCATTAGCCCCGAAAAGAAGAGCTTAAGGAAGAAATCACGCCATTATTTATTGCGCGCCCCAACCCCCATCAACCACAAATTCTGCACCGGTGATAAACCCGGCTTCGTCCGAACTTAAAAACAATGACATCGTGGCAATATCGATTGGCTTACCGGTTCTCGCCATCGGCGTAGTTTGAACAATTGCTGCCATCTTCTCATCGCCCATCGTTTTTGCCAAAGGTGTTTCAATAATACCGGGGTGAACTGAATTAACCCTGACACCCTGCTGAGCATATTCCAGGCCTGCAGATTTTGTCATCAAACGCACCGCACCCTTAGCACCGTGGTAAGAAATCATACTCGGAGTGCCGATAATGCCGAACAATGACGAAATGTTAACGATGGCACCGTTACCCGATTTTTTCAAAGCGGGCATACAGGCCCTCATGCCCAACCAAACACCGGTTTGGCAAATGGCGACAACACGGTTAAAACCTTCAAGAGTTTCCTCTTCGACACCGGTAAAGTTACCGACACCTGCATTGTTAACCAGGGTTGTAATGGCGCCGTATTTATCAACGGTCTGTTTGGCGACATCGGCCCAATCGGACTCACTAGTGACATCCTGACGAATAAAAATAGCATCACCACCCTCGCCCTGAATCGCGCTGACAACCTTCGCACCGAGCTCTTCCTGCACATCAGTGACCACAACTTTTGCACCCTCACTGGCAAAAAGGTGGGCATGTGCTTCGCCGATGCCGCTAGCACCGCCGGTAATAATGGCGACTTTACCTTCGAGTCTGTTACCCATAATGTCGTTCTCCGTTTATTATTAAAGAGTGAATTATTTTTCTAGCGCCCACAAAACAATCGCGGGGCGCAGAACTGTCAATCTATTGTCATAGTATGCGTTACCCATGGCCTGGGCAGCAACCACCCTAATATTTAGGCTCAACCCCAACTAACTACCTAGCCTTTAATAATCACCATCTGCTTAGCCAATACATCTGCAGGCAAGCTATTTTCTAGCGTGAGCCTATCAACCAGACTCCCGTAACGGGCCTTCATTTTTTCGGCAACCTGCAGGGGCTCGCCAACGACAGCAAAGGTTTCGAGCATCTCATCGCTAATCAGGCCGGGCATTTTGTCCCAGCCATTATTCTTGGACAGATGATTCAGCTTGGGGTGAAGGTCTTGCCAGTCGTGACATTCCAGCACAGTTTTATAGGCCGGGGTCGAGGCATAAAAGGAAATACGATATTTAACCTTTTGCTTACAGGCCTCAAATTCTTCTTCCGTTTCCCCGGTGACCACAAAGGGCGGCAGGGATATTTCAAAATCACGGCGCGACCGGCCATTTTCGGCAAGGGTCTCGTTAATGCCGGGTAAAAGGCGTTCTTCAATAAATTTTTGCGTACTGAAAGTGTGAATAATAATGCCATCGGCATCCTTCGCAGCCGTTTTAATCATCAGGGGGCCAACAGCTGCCATCACAACTTTCGGACGACCGTACTCGATATTCTTCGGTGTAAAGTCAGGCGTCATTAAGGTGTGCTGATAGCAATCACCGCGAAAACCCAAAGGCTCATCGTCGTACCAACAATCCCAAATCGCGTGCAAGGAGCGAATAAACTCACTCATCTGCTTGGCGGGGCCATGCCAGGGCATACCGAAGCGCTTGGTAACGTGGGCTTTGATCTGCGAACCCAAACCCAGAGTAAAGCGGCCTTTCGAATAGGCGTTTAAATCGTGAGCCGTATACGCCGTAGTCATCGGACTGCGCGCAAATGCCACGGCGATACCCGTGCGTAACTCAACTTTCTCGGTCGCATCGGCTCCCATGCCGACAATTAAAAACGGATCATTTTGAATTTCTGCGGTAACAACACCATCAAAGCCCTGGTTTTCAAAGGCCCTGTACCCTTCTTTTATCGAGCTAATGTCATCCATTTTATCGCCAAAACTAAAACTGCTATCAATTTTCACGGCTGACTCCCCTGTTATTTATTAGTCTGTGTTTAATTGGTTTTCACCCAGTGTACAAAAACATCTGCGAAAAGGCCTAAATGATTGAACAGCGCTTCGCTTTTAACTAACGGAAATAGGCGTTACACAACGCCACCCCATCTAGCTAACTGTATTGTCGAAAGAAATTCATCGGTAGATACGCTACACTCCTTTATGAGCGCGGCATATATACCGCACCAAACTGCCGAACTCGGGCGCTATACAACAACTATTTATAAACCAGCGACCCACGGAAATTGACATTACCTATGCCTGCTAAAACACCCCCTGCAAATAAGACAGCGACACCTCTGGATACGCCAGCCTTAAAAAGCGGGCACCAGGTATCTTCTGCCTATGCAAACCTGGTGTTTAAAACCATGGGGCACAGTGAAGAGGTGGATGCTTGCTTTGCAAACCATGGTATTAGCCAAGAACAACTGGCAGACCCCAATCAAAAGATTGATTTCGATCCCCTCTGTGACGCCATTTTTGAGCTGATGGAAACTTTAAACATGCCCGGCGCAGGTTTATCTATTGGCCGACAATTCCATATTTCCAGCCATGGAGCAATGGGCGTCGCAGTCATCAGCAGCGAGACCGTCGGCCAGGCCCTTCATGATGCGGCCAAGTACTACCACACAGCGATAACCTTTTGCGATATCGAGGTCTACTACGACAAGGACGATGTCATTGTCGAAATCGTAGAAACTCACAGTAATCCCGACTTCCAGACCGTTGTCGTCGAAGCAATGATGCTAACCATGCAAAATGCATTAGAGTTTGTCGGTGGCAAACCCCTAAGCTCCTCCAAAGTCATATTCGCCTATCCTCCGCCCGATTACGCCGACGACTACAGTGATTTTTACTCCGGTGAAATCAGCTTTAACGGCGACAAGCACATGATGATTTTACCCAAGAGCGTGCTCGACACACGGTGTATTACTGCCGACGTACATATTCACAAGCTCGCCGAAGACCAGCTTCAACAAAAAATGCAGGAGCTACGCTCCAACAATCTCACCATGTCACACGTACTCGATCTTATGCGTCGCCAGCCCGACAATATGCCGAGCCTTGAAGACCTGGCCAAAGTCTTTAACGTTTCATCACGCACCATTATTCGCTACCTGCAGGCTGAAAATACCACTTACCGAAAGCTACGCGATACTGTACACAAACAACTGGCGACTGATGCCCTGCGCAACACCGAGCACTCGATAGACGCTATCGCCCTCGACCTCGGCTATCAGGACACCACCAGTTTTCGCCGCGCCTTCAAGCGCTGGTGTAGTTGCTCGCCCTCCGAATACCGGAATAATAAGCTACTAGACTAAGCGCCGAATTTAAGGGGCAATCGCCCCGATCACTACCAACAAAGGGTAAGTTTATGTCAAAGATTTCTATTTCAATGGAAGGTAAAGTTGCGCTCATTACCGGCTCTGCCAGAGGCCTGGGTGCCGAGATTGCCAAAACTTTATCGCGTGCTGGCGCAGCCATCATGATCACCGATATTCTGGAAGACCTTGGTCGTGCGACGGTTAAAGAAATCGAAGAGGCCGGTGGCCAGGCTGCATTTTTACCTCATAATGTCACTAACGAAGCAGACTGGGAGCGCGTAACAGCTGAAACCGTCAAACACTTCGGCGGCCTTGATGTGGTTATCAATAACGCCGGCATCGAAATCTGTGCCTTATTTGAAAACACCGAGCTGGAAGACTTTAAACGTATCCTCGACATTAATGTCAGCGGCGTTTTCCTCGGCCTAAAGCACGCCTGTAAAGCCATGAAGCCCGGCGGCATTGCCGGTAAAGGTGGCTCCATCATCAATCTGTCTTCGGTTGCCGGCCTGCGCGGTTACTCCGGCCTCGGCGCTTACTGTGGCAGCAAGGGTGGCGTTAAACTGCTGACGAAAGCAGCGGCTGTTGAGTTCGCCAGTTTGAAATACGGTATTCGCGTTAACTCGATTCACCCCGGCCTGATCCCCACCAACATGGGCGAAAGCGTTCTTCAGGGTTTTGTCGACGCGGGTCTCGCACCTTCAGCGGAAAAAGTACACGAAGCATTTGAACGCAGCACGCCACTGGGAATGGTTGGCCAGCCCTCAGATATTGCCAACGCCGCGTTGTACCTGGCCAGCGATCAGTCGCCCTGGGTTACCGGTGCAGAAATTGTCGTTGATGGCGGTACGACTGCGACCTAACACGACAACTGAGCCTCTTAGCTCGATGCAAAAAAGCCGCGATTGTTCGCGGCTTTTTTATTGGCTTTTAGTCATCTTTTTAAATTTTTGACAATACAATTTTTCTAATTCTTTGGAGTAGGCAGACTGCGTTTACTGTCGAGCCAACGAAAAACCCGCGTCCAACTCTCTCGGTCATGCTGTGTTCTAGCCGGTGAAAACTCAAAAATAGATAAACCCATTTCGGCTGCACGGATATAATTTTGACTGGCACGCAGCATAGCCAGATAAGGTGTTTTTTTACCACTGGGCAATTTAATCATCTCGAGATAACCATCGAGCTCACCGGCAGCCAATGTATTCTCTCGCACGCGGTTAGCCACCGTCGCCAGTTTAACCTGGGTATTCAACACACTGCGCAAGGCATTTAACTGGCCGATAAAATGTTCCGCAGCACGAATATCAATCGGCGACGGTAAAACGGGGATTAAAATACTATCAGCTCGTTGCACCAGATTAGCCAGAGGCCGACCACTGACAGCAGCTGGACTATCAATAATCAAATAATCCGTAGTCTTCGGGACACGAACCTGGTTCTGCCAGGCAGCCAGACCCTGAATGCGCGGCCGATCAACAGGCCTAACAGCCAGCCAATCCATACTCGAACCCTGGGGGTCAAAGTCAGCCAGCACGACCTTTTTACCCTTCAGCGCATAGTAAGCCGCAATAGTGGTCGCCATCGTTGTTTTACCGCAGCCACCCTTAGCATTGAGCAAAAGTATCGAGCGCATGTCATTGCCTTCTTAAATAAAAAAGGTTGGGGTATTAAGGCCAAAAAATACGACCTAAAACACCGCCAACCCCTTCATTCCAACACTAGTGGCAGGTATAGCCGCCATCAATAATGAGCTCAGTACCCGTAACGTACCTCGACTCATCCGACGCAAGATACAAAATACCGTAGCCCTGATCGTCGGGCACTGCCATATGACCAACCACAATCTCGTACTGAATACGCACCAAATCGTCCGGGCCAAATAAATCACCGGCAGTTTCTGCCATGGGTGTTTTAGTAAAGCCGGGGTGTACAGAGTTAACGCGGATATTGTATTTTTTCTCTGCACAATACAGCGCAGCCGATTTGGTAAACAGCCGCACACCACCCTTACTGGCATTGTAGGCCGCCGAGCGAGGGTCGCCGATAATCCCTTCGATAGAAGAGATATTGACGATGCTACCACCGCCATTGCGCTTCATTTGCTTAATGGCGTTCTGAGTACCCATAAACACGGCTTCCAGATTGACCGACTGAATAAAACGCCAGTGGGCCAAATCGCTCTCTTCGAGATCAGTCGCCGCACCCACGCCCGCATTATTCACCAGTACGTCTAAACGACCGTATTCGGCCACTACGGCGGCAATGACTTCCGGCCAACGGCTTTCAGCAGTGACATCCTGTTCAATAAAAATGGCCGCATAACCCTGGTCACGCAGTGTCTGGGCAGCAGCCTCACCCTCTTTGGGGCGAATGTCCGTAATGGCCACTTTGCCACCTTCGCGGCACATTAGCTCTGCAGCCGAGTAGCCAATGCCCCCCGTACCGCCGGTAATCAAACAGACCTTATTTTCAACTCTGCCCATCAGAAATCACTCGCTATGTTTTAGTGGCAGGTAAAGCCACCGTCAATAACAAGCTCTGTGCCGGTCATATAACGCGACTCATCAGAGGCCAAAAATAGAATACCGTAGGCTTGATCAACGGCTTCAGCCATGTGACCCATAACAATTTCACGGTTGATACGCTCAGCATCATCGGGTGAAAACATATCAATAGCATCATCAACCATGGGCGTTTTGGTGAAACCGGGGTGCAGCGTGTTAACGCGAATATTGTATTTTTTCTCAGCACAGTAAAGTGCCGCTGACTTAGAAAATAAACGCACGCCACCTTTACTGGCATTGTAAGCACCAAAGCGGGGATCACCCACCAGACCTTCAATCGATGAAATATTAATAATGCTACCACCGCCATTGAGCTTCATTTGCTTAATGGCATTCTGGGTGCCCATAAACACGGCTTCCATATTCACTGAATTCACAGAACGCCAGTGCGCGAGGTCGCATGTCTCAAGCTCGGTTTCAGCCGCAATACCCGCATTGTTGACCATAATATCCAGGCGTCCGTACTTAGCGACAACGGCGGTAATCACTTCAGGCCAGCGTTCCTCAACCGTCACATCTTGCTCAACAAAAATAGCGTCATAACCCTGATCACGCAATCTTTGTGCAGAAGCTTCACCTTCAACCGCACGTAAATCAGAGATGACGATTTTGCCGCCTTCTTTGCCAATTAATTCTGCAGTGGCATAGCCGATACCCGAAGTACCGCCAGTGATTAGTGCCACTTTATCTTGAACTCGTCCCATGTCTAACTCCCCATTTTTCATTTTTAAGTTGCCGTTTACTGACTGTAAACGGTGTGTAAAATTTTCTCGGCTTCAGCTTTATCGACCCCATCAGTAATAAATATTCGCTGGGGTTGTACTTCATTCCCCAGCCACTCATCAAGCCACAGCAAGGGATGCACTTTGTCCGGGGCGTAATTTACCAGTTCCTGAAAAAAGTATCACATCGCCAGGCTCAAAGATAAATCAGGATATAGAGTAAAAGCTTAAATACCCCCTGTTGAACACCACGCTTAATTGACCTGTCGGGTTTGATCCCCCCAGTACTTCACACGCAGGGCTTTCTTGTCAGGCTTACCGTAAGCAGTGAGCGGAATCGCCTCAACAATATCAATCGTCTTTGGTACTTTATAAGCCGCGAGCTTGTCTTTGCAAAAAGCGATCAGTGCCTTTTCATCCAGGCCCTCATCCGCAGGCACCACCGCAGCACACACCGCTTCGCCCCAGTCTTCGTGGGGAATACCGATAACCATCACCTGTTTAACACCGGGAAATTCCTGCACCACATTTTCAACTTCCGAGGAATACACATTCATTCCACCGGAGATAATCATGTCCTTGGAACGGTCGACAATAAACACATGACCGGTGTCGATTTGATAACCCACGTCGCCCGTCTTTACCCATTCACCCTCATAAACTTCAGCGGTTTTTTCGGGTGCGTTGTAATAACAGCTCAGGGTATAGGGTGAGCGGGCCATAATTTCACCAACCTCACCAAAGGGCAGGCTATCGCCCTTTTCATCACCAATGCGCACATCGGAGGTAATAATCGGCTGGCCGCAAGAGCCAAGAAATTTCTCATCGAGATGGTCGGCTTTAGACAATTTTGTCGCGAAGTTAGGCACTTCGGTCTGACCAAACAGCTGCAGTAATACCGGCCCAAATTTATCGAGTACTTCGCGCAAACGCACCTTGGTAATCGGCGCAGCGCCATAAACCAGCGTGCGCAGAGTTTCGATATTGTGCTTGCTGGGGTCGTAGGCATCGAGCACTCGGTAAATCATCGTCGGCACCTGAAAGGTCCAGGTAATACCCTCTTTACTGATGGTTTCGAGTACCCGCTCAGGATCAAACTTACTCTGCACATAGGATGTCGCACCCTGTAACAAAGCAGTCTGTAAAAAGAAGCCCGCAGAATGGGGCAGCGGGCTAATCAACAGCAGCTTTTCGCCCTCAGCAATTTCACCGTGCACGATATGGGTCAGGCCGTTAATCATCATCGCGCCGTGGCTGTGCATCACACCTTTGGGTCGCCCGGTGGTGCCGCCGGTGTAGAGGATCAATGCCGTATCTTGCGGGCCGACTTCCTGCCACTCGAAGCTTTGTAGATCAGCGGCGAATAACTCACCCCAGCCACTGTGGCCCGCCATTACACCACTGCCGACATCATCCACCTCTAGGCGATGGGCAAGATCCGTTTTGGCCAATTCAGCTTCGTCCAGCTTGTCGATCAAAGAGCTATGCACCACCACCGCTTTGGCTCCCGAGTGACCCAGCATATAAGCAACATCATCCCGGCTGAGCATCTCGTTCAAGGGCACCTTCACCGCACCGAGCTTAATAATCGCTAAATCGGTAACAACATATTCAATACAGTTGCGCAGTAAAATCGCCACCTTGTCCTGCTTTGCCACACCATTGTTGGCGAGGTGGCCAGCCAGGTGGCTCGACAACTCATCCAGCTGTTTATAAGTATAAGCGCGCTCGCCAATCACCACCGCCGTTTTGCTGGCGTGTCGCCACAGAGCGTTGCGAAACATAAATTGAGCTGACTGACTGGTGTGATTCATGGCGTGCTCTCGTGGTAATAGATAGTTTTAAAGTCGAAGGCCTATCATATAACAAGATCTCTAGTTTATTAGGGCCCAGGTGAATTGGGACCTCGGAACATAGCGTATTACTAAGGTGCAAGTCATGCCTTCAACAACAAATTTCTCAGCCGGAAAAGAATATAAAGAGGGTGCTATTAAGGCTGTCTTAATAATCAATTGATATCTTGCCAGACTAAGGAGAGTGGGCAGCGGTACACGACCATTAACCGGACGGATGACGACAACTATGAATCACGCAATTTCTCACAGACGTTATGGCAAATCCTACAAAGCGTAAAAGCATGTCCTTTACAAAACTGCGGCCAAATTTACTTGACCACTACATAGGTTGCTCAGCCCGAAAAATGGGGGTTTGGCGCTTATCGGCATTTGTTATTTCGTTTGCCTTAATAATCGGCACAGGTTTTTTCACCCACCCTGATAGCCTGGCCCACATTTTAGAAAGCAACAGCATTGAAGCCTTCAATCTGAAGGCACATTGGGCGCAGGGAAATGTTGTCGCATTGGTCAGACATGCGGAGCGCTGTGATCATTCAGACCATCAATGCCTGAATGGAGACACCGGAATAACGGTGATAGGTAAGGATATATCGATAAAACTGGGCGACAATTTTGAATATTTTTTAACCAGGGACCATACCGTTTTCTACAACAGTCCCCTTAAACGGACTTATCAAACAGCACAATTTATGTTTGATGGCGCCAGTACTAGCAAGGAGTGGTTGCACGACAACTGCAAGGAAAGATTTCTAGAAGATATTCTGAAAAACAAATCAGATGGCATCAACATGGTCCTCGTCACACACAGCACATGCATAAATAACCTGCACACTTTGAATAACAACAACTTAGTTACCATTGATGCAGGCGCTGATACAAGCTATGCGCTTACCGTTTTTCTCACTATTTCAAAAGAAGATCAAAAAGCCTATGTCTTAGGCTATGTATACGCGAATGACTGGAAAAACCTTTCCCATAAGACGATAAAACTTTCAGGTGCCAAGCCTACCACTAACAAACACTTACTTTGATCTGATAAAAATATAAAGAAGGCACTCTGTGAAAGCATATCGAAACATGACAATATATTTTATATGCACATCTTTATTTAGCATATTTCTTTGCCGTGGTTTTTTTGAACCTGTCGAAAAAAGCCAGTCGATTGACACCATCTATACCGCACTACTCATTTTAACCTACGGTGTAATGTACCAGGCACCGGCCATCATCAGCTTTCTTTTACTCAAACGCTGGCTAAGAATAGCTGTTTACACAGCCGTCATCCTTTCAATTTTCGGCCATCTATTTGTGTTCGCCGACAGTCATTTATATGACCTGTACGGCTTTCATTTCAATGGTTTTGTCTGGAATTTATTAACCACCAGAGGCGGAATAGACTCCCTCGGTGCCGACCAAACGAACACCCTGCTTATTTCAGGCTATCTGTCGGCCCTGGCTGCTGTACACGGCACAGCATTATTTCTTTCTCGCAAACAAAGAGATTTAAGCATACCAATCGGCGGCGTATTAACTCTTCTATTGATAGCAAGCATGGGCGAAAGGGTTATTTACGGGTATAGCCATGCCATTTTATACGCCCCCGTTTTAAACAGAAGTGACGCACTGCCTTTCTACCAGCCAATGACCATGAATGGTTTTTTACATCGTCTTGGTGTCGATATCATAAAGCCATCAAAAATAGAGATTAATGAATCAACAGGCGACATTAACTACCCCAAAAACCCCATCGTATTATCGAAGGTTGAAAAGCCTTTTAATATAATCATGCTGGTTTCTGAATCAATGCGCTGGGATTTATTGACCGATGAAATCATGCCTCATATGAGCCAGTTTTCTCGACAGGCATGGAACTTCAAACAACATTATTCCGGCGGCAACGGTACTCGACAAGGCTTGTTTTCTCTCTTCTATGGCCTGCATGGAAACAACTGGGATGGTTTTTTACGCAGTAACAAGGGGCCTGTATTTTTTGATGTGCTCGATAATTATGAATACCAGTATTTTATCTATACAGGGGCAAAATTCACTTATCCGGAGTTGGACCGCACCATATTTATCAACATCCCGAATGACAAATTGGTAGAAAATGGTAATGGAGAACCCTGGCAGCGGGACAGAGAAAACACATCAAGCCTGATTAACGATATGCAAATGAGAGATCAATCAAAACCATTCTTTGGTTTTATCTTTTACGAATCCACCCACGCCCGCTACTCATTTCCCGAAAACGCAGTCGTACGCGAAGACTATTTAGATTCACTCGACTATGCAGGGCTCTCACGCAAAGAACTGGCACCAAAAATTAAAGGCATGAAGGCGCGCTATATTAACGCTGCGAATGGCATAGACAAGCAATTACAACGGATTGTTGAGCACTTAAAGAAATCTTCTGATATAGAAAACACGCTGATTATTATCACTGGCGATCATGGTGAGGAATTCATGGAACGCGGACGCTGGGGTCACAATTCAGCCTTCAACGACTGGCAGGTTCGCACACCGATGATTGTTTCCATCCCCAATACATCACCGCGATCCATCGACCAGCGCACCAGCCATATGGATGTTTGCTCTACCATTTTAAGCCGTCTGGGTGTCCAAAATACAGTTAAGGACTACAGCCTTGGTAGGGATTTGGGTAGCCCTGTCGACCACCGTAATATCATCGTTTCAAGCTGGACTGACATTGGCCTGATCAACGACTTTGGAAAATTGACGATCCCCTTTAAATCAACAACGCAACACGAAAACCTCGCAACTGACAGCGATGACAACCCTGTTAACAGCCGTCAGCTACTCGCCAAGATGCAGTCTATAGTTTTCAAAACCCTGGCCGACGCACGTTATTACAAAAAATAGATCTAAATAATGTGGTAGAAACACAAACTAATTGATAGCTCAACCATTAGTTCTATAAATCAAAATTTGAGTTTTTGTAGGGCTACGATGTAAAGTCGGAACACACCCGGTTGTTCTGGGTGAACATTTAGACATTGAGTCGGCAAATCATACCGACCATTACAGGAGAGCGTTATGAGTGAAACACATGCAGGAAGTTGTTTTTGCGGTGCAGTCAAAATTGAAGTAACTGGTGACCCCAAAGTCATGGGCTACTGCCATTGCACCGACTGTGCAATGTGGGCGGGCGCCCCCATTAACGCCTTTAGCCTATGGGCCCCCGATGCGGTGAAAATTACCGCCGGCGAAGACAAACTTGGCTCTTTTGCAAAAACCGATGCCAGTCACCGACGGTTTTGCACACAATGCGGCGGACATGTATTGAGCGAGCACCCTGCCATGGGCATGACGGATGTTTATCTCAACATCGTCCCCGGCAAAACCCATACCGGTAGCATGCACCTGTTTTACGGTGAGAAGACAATGTCCGTACCCGACGGTTTGCCGAAATTCAAAGACCTGCCAAAAGAATTTGGCGGCTCGGGAGAAACGCTCGAAGAATAACTGTCACTACTACCTGGCGGGTCAAGAATTGACATATGATCCGTCGGGTAGATAAAACCTCAATAACTCAAACTAATAAAGCGATATATTCGGGTAAAAACTATCGCCTCAGCCGAGTTTGTCTTTAACACCAGCTCTTAACAACACAGATTTTCTATTTATTCCCCCAGCAAACCCCCACTGCTTCTTGGCGCTCATCATTTTCTGCCGAAGCGAGAAAGCGACAACTGGTGCTGCATTTTAAAAATGGCTACGGTAGACTCAATCGGAACGAAATAAAAAAATAACCAACACCCAAGCCCATTTCCAAACTTCTCGGCTTATTCAAAGAATTAATCAGGCACGACTTGTGTTTTTAAAGATTGTATTTTTCCTCGTGGATAAACAATATAAAGGTACTGGCATCGCATCATTGGCATCACCATGCATAAGTGCGCTGTTAGTTTTACTGTGCCTATACACCCCAGCTAGCCAAGGTGAAGTGGTTTCCATCTTGTCTGGCGACATGACAGTTCTGAATCAAAGTGGCCAGCTATATCATGCTGGCGATGAAGTATTTCCCGCTACTGCCGCAGAAATCCCCAGCTTTATTACCCAACTTTCTACTATCTCACACGTAGATCTATTGGGTGGAAGCTATTGGTATTACGTAGAATTGCGTAATGAAAGCGACATTACCACCTGGGTAATGAATCCTGGTGGAACACTCATTGAAAATGTAGATGTTAGGCTTTACTTAGAAAACGGCACTATAGAAATATTTAAAACAGGGTACACAGCCGATCACGACTACATGTTGCACTATGGTAAAAATATGTCGTTACCTTCCGGCTCGAGTGGGAAACTATTGTTACGGTTTGAAAGCCCCTATTTTGCCTCATTTCCAGATTTCGAGTGGCTGTCAGCGGCAGATTTCAAAAAACGTGTGGCATGGGAGAATGTGCTAGCACTGACTGCTTTTGGGGCCTTACTCACCCTCGCGCTTTACAATACATTAATATTCACCTCCACTCGCGACAAGGCATATTTTTATTATTCAATTTACCTCGTTGCCTATTTTTTAGCCTGGGCATTTACCTTCCATCTCCCTGCAGAGTTATTCCACTTTCATAACCTTCAGATACACTACATCCCCTTCTTTTTATTACCCGTATTGAACACATTATTTTATGTAGAGTTTTTAGACCTAAAAAGCCGCTTCCCTCGCCTCGCAACCCTCAGTCAAGTTAATTACTGGCTACCACTGTTATTGCTGCCCAGTTGTTTTATCGCGATAAGCTATGCACACATGCTAGCTACGCTGGTTATTAGTTATTGGCTTGTCCTCGCCCTGATTAGCTCTATCGCTAGTATGCGCAGCGGGTTTCGACCAGCACGTTATTTCGTACTCGCCTTTATTGCTCTTCTAATTCCGGGCGTTATGATCCTGCCAGCAAACGTGGGCTTGCTACCTGATCTGGTGCGCAATTCAGAATTATTTACTTTATACGGCGGCACCTTCGATGCCATTCTTCTTGCCCTGGCATTAGCGGACAGGATTCGCATTCTTTCAAGCGAGAAAGATCAGGCATTACAAAGTATGCACAAAATGCTGGCGATAACACGTACTGACCATTTAACCGGCATCCCCAATCGTCACGCTTTCGACCAGGACTTTATCCAGGTTATTGACCAGCCACCCCTGAAAACCTCTTGCGCTCAAAGAACCCTTTACCTGATTGATTTAGATGGCATGAAACGAATTAATGATACCTATGGGCACTTACGCGGTGACGATCTGTTACGCACATTTGCCAGCTACCTGAGTAAAATTGAGGTTGATGGATGCAAGGTTTATCGAATAGGTGGCGATGAATTCACCATCATCGCGCATACCACTAGCGAAGCAGATATTAACGCTGCCATTATTCTGATAGAAAAACGACTCGATGAAAACGGCTTTGATAACGTAGGCATTAGTTACGGGAAAGCAAATACCCACGAGTGTAAATCAGCAAATGATATGATTGGCTTGGCGGACAGCCGTATGTACGAATACAAAACCTCACACCGTTTGGCCAGAACTGATGATAAGCAGGCCGTAGCCATCGCAGCTACCTCGCGCTGATCAACAAAAAAACTTACATATAAAAAATATCTGTCTGAAACCTCTCAATTAAAAGCCCTACTCACTATTGGATGGCCTGTCATTGCTCGTGAACATTGTATTCCCGGCATCACCGCCGCCTCCAAGCAACCGGTATTTAGACCGACTTAAATACAGTCACTGGCCATGAATAGTCTAGTGAAATCAGAGCCATCTGTATCAATCCAGCACTGGATACTACTCACCACCAATTTTGTAGCACAACACAGTAATTATCAGATCAGCTCAAGAAACAAATGTAGTGCTCAATCCATAATGCACCTCGCAAGCTGACTTACAGTTGTGTAGCTTAATCAATTTTGGGGCCGAACCAGACCTATACGACTGCATGCATTATAGATTTGATAACTCATTGAAAGTTTATACGGCACTCACTAGAGCGGAAAGCATCATTATCAATTTTAGATAGTTTTCACACCACAATAAAAAACCTTATTAAACAATATTCTATTTATCACAATAATCAATGGCTTCCTTATTGTTAAATTTCCCAGACGATAAAAAACTGACAACCTCAGCAATAACACCATCATTTTTCATCATGAACGGATGCCTCACAGGTAAAGCTAAAAAACCACACATCCCTTCAACCTTTGCACTCTCTACAGAGACCTTCCCATCATTAGGATCCGGCAAGTAAGTAGACAATATTAAGTTTATTGATTGCGTTCCCGCGATTACACCCAGCTCGAAATTAACTGGGCCCAAACTTTTAGGTGTATCTATCTTCTCTGTACCGAGTTGCATTCCTGCAGGGCCATTCATAAGCTCATAGCCTGGTATATTTTTAAGACTATCAACAACCTCACTTCCATTATTTGGAGGGCCAAGCATAACAACTCTTTTAACATTTCCAGGGGTCTTGTTTTTATAAAATTGGCGAACGAGAATCCCTCCTAGAGAGTGGGTCACGAAATTAACAGGAGCTGCAGAGTTTTCTTGGCATCGATTCAAGCCATCCTTAACCGCAAGCTCAGATAACTTTTCAATATCCATTTTTCGAGAGGGGTAGTTAATATTGGCCACATAGTATCCTTCGCGGCTCAGCTTTTGACTCATCTCTTCCATCGAGCTAGACGTTCTAGCTAGACCATGAAGCAATATGACGCACTCTGCAGAGAAGGACAATGAAGAACACAGCGCTACCAAAAGGAAAATTACAACTTTCATTTGAATTTTATCATTCTTACATACAGGTATTGATACTTTTAATACCTGCTTTTTATGGCAGAAAAGTTTTAATTTTAATCGCCAGATTTAGTGGGCTTGAGATCATTGGCAAGTGCCCCGTATCCATGGTTGCATGATTTTTAAGATCAATTTTTTTCACAATGGATTCTTGAGATCTCAGTGAAATTATCTTGTCTTGCGTTGTATATATGTAGAATTTATTTATTCTTGAAAAATACTCTTCCTCATAACTTACTACACCGTCTCCTATAATAGCTGGCTCGTTAACGGCTTGAGATGAAATTAAGTTTACAACCTCATTTGAGGTTGAATTTGTAAATACACTTACGAACGATTCTTTACTATTAATAACCATCCATCCTGACTTTTCGTCAAAGCTAACGCCTTTAAAGTAATTTTCTTTATCTGAGGAATTTAGCAACGAAAAAGGTTTGTCGCCATTTATAGGCGCGACAGCAGCCACATAAATAATATTTTTGATATTCTCCATTGGGCAAATTGACAGCGCATTATTTACAATAGCACCACCTTGACTATGGGAAATAAAGGTTATGGGGGTGCTTATATTTTCTATAGCATCGCATAGCGCCTGAGAAGAAACATCCAATGTGATTTTATTGGGGTTAGCTGATTGCTCTCGCCCAGGAAGATTCACAGCAATAGTGTTATAGCCATCCTTCTCGAGAAGGACTACAACAGAAGACCACGCATTACTGGTTAAATGCGCTCCATGTACAAAAACCAATGTATTTACAGGCGCTTTGAAATTATCACCGCCTTCATTGGAGGCACACCCTGAAAGAATAAGCATGGCTGACAACACCACTAAAATAATTTTTATCATATTTTACTTCCAAGTTTATTGCGTTCTACGCGATTTGATTTTAAAGAATAACCGCTACCCCTATCACCCAATGAAAAACAACTTCGCCAGGCGACGTACGCTTCCAATTCACCCCTAAATAAGCACACATAAACCGGTGATATTACGGTGATAAAAAACGGGCCGACTACTATTTTAAGTACTGCTAACAGGGCTCGCCCAGAGATCATATTCATCGGCGTGTTCGACCAGAACCGTTAGCTTGTCACCGGGCTGCAAATCACATTCACCGTTCAAAAAGACATTGCCGTCAATGTCAGGTGCATCAGCCCATGAGCGAGCCACGGCGCCCTCTTCGTCAACTTCATCAACCAGTACTTCGATGGTACTGCCGACTTTTTTGGCCAGCCGCGCTGTGCTGATTGCCTGTTGGGTTTCCATCAAGCGTTCCCAGCGTTCCTGTTTCACCTCTTCCGGTACAGGGTTAGGCAGTGCGTTGGCCGGAGCACCTTCGACGGCTTCATATTTGAAACAACCGACGCGATCGAGCTGCGCTTCCTGCAACCAGTCGAGCAGGTGTTTGAAGTCGTCCTCGGTTTCACCGGGAAAGCCGGTAATAAAGGTGCTGCGCAGGGTTAAATCGGGGCACATGTCGCGCCAGCGCTGAATCCGCCCCAGGGTCTTTATCTGATCGCCGGGGCGCTTCATGGCTTTTAATACAGAAGGACTGGAGTGTTGAAAGGGGATATCGAGATAGGGCAGGATTTTACCCTCGGCCATCAGCGGAATAATATTGTCGACATGGGGGTAGGGGTAGACGTAGTGCAGGCGCACCCAGGCATCCATATCACCGAGGGCCTCGCACAATTCGAACATGCGTGATTTCACGGGCTTGCCCTGCCAGAAGCCGGTGCGGTATTTAATGTCGACGCCGTAAGCGCTAGTGTCCTGAGAAATAACCAACAATTCGCGCACGCCAGATTTCACCAGTCGCTCGGCTTCGTCCAGCACTTCACCCACGGGGCGACTGACCAATTTGCCACGCAGGTCAGGAATAATGCAGAAGCTGCAACTGTGATTACAGCCCTCAGAGATTTTTAAATAGGCGTAGTGTCGCGGCGTGAGCTTCACCCCTTGGGGGGGCAACAGGTCGGTGTAGGGATTGTGATCGGTGGGCGGCGCAACGCTGTCGTGTACGGCGCTCACCACTTCTTCGTATTGATGAGCGCCTGTCACCGCCAACACACCGGGATGAGTGTCGCGAATCAGCCCTTCTTCACCGCCCATGCAGCCGGTGACAATAACCCGGCCATTTTCAGCCATCGCTTCGCCAATGGCATCGAGGGATTCCTGCTTGGCGCTGTCGAGAAAACCGCAGGTGTTAACCACCACCACTTCGGCATCAGCATAACTGGGGGTGACATCGTAACCATCGAGTTTTAACTGGGTAAGGATGCGCTCAGAATCAACCAGAGCCTTGGGACAACCAAGACTGATAAAACCAACTTTTGGATTTGCCATCACTACGTCCCACGCCAAAATTAAAGGAAGAAAAACCGGGCGGCAATTCTACCAGAAGGCGTGCGACAAAAAATGTGGGTAAACAGAGAAAGGCTATCGAAAGCCGGAACTAATAAATGAGGCGTTAATCGCTCTTCGATCCACGTAAAAGCTCAGACTGCTTTTTCAGTACATGAGACATAATGTAGTCTTGGTCATCGTCATCGAGATAGACGAAATCCACCGCCACTAGCTTATTAAAATCGGGCGACGAAGGCAGAGCATCACGACAGCTGACCACACGGCCAAAGGCTTTTATAAAATAGTACTCGGGAAACAAGGTCAGTGATAATTCGAGGCAGTCGTGAACCCGCACACTCGCAGGCGCATGAAAGGACACGCCACTCGCACTGAGGCTAATCTTGTGGGTGGGCCGGGGGATCACATCCTCCTGGCCACTCGACTCGACACTATCAGACATCTGACCAACAATATGAATTTTACGATTGAGTAATTTAAGCACCGATGCGACCTCGGGCAATTGATCATCGATATCAAGCAGCAGTGAATTAATCCGACCATCGAGCTCAGCTAGTGAACTCAATAGCTTTTGTCGACGCCCCGAATCAATTTTCGACGATGCTATAGCATCGTCCAGGCCGGCCTCACTGATCGCCTTATAACTCAGCGAAACACTGTCATCAATTCGGTAAAACCGCCTTTTCTCTTCCATGCCTCTACCTTTACTCTTTTATTATTTCACTATTCATCAACGAGGGGCGCTGCAGCAGCATCATCCAAAGCTTGTAGCAACAACTTCAGCTCTTCCGGGGTATCTAGCTCACCATCATAACCCGGCAGGGGGATATCTGCGCCGGGTAACTCACTCTCAAACCCCGACGGCAGTGAAAGCTCTTGTCTATTGGGCGCCTTGTCATCCGTCCTTGCAGTATCCTTCTCAGCTGAGCTGGATTCTGGAATGACTGAGTCGGCCCCAACCTCATCATTTAAATCAGGCCTTAGAGCTCCTGGCTTAGGGCGTTCTGGATCATCAGATTGCGCTTCCTCAGACGAGGCCTGCTCAACACTTGGCTCGTTAGACTCTTCAGCGCTCTCTCCATCAGACTCCTCAACGGCGGAATCTGTAGGTTCTTCAGATTCCGCTGCACCACCATCTTCTGCATCTTGTTCAACTAATACTTGTTTCAGAACAATCACCAACTCAACTCGGCGATTTTTCGCTCTATTTTCAGCACTATCATTGGGCACTATAGGGTGGGCGTCACCATGGCCTTCAATCAAAAAACGCCCTGGGTCTAACACCTTTAAACGCAACAAGGCGTGCACTACAGATACCGCTCGCCCTGCAGAAAGCTCCCAGTTAGAACGGAAACGTCTCGTATTGATCGGCAGATTATCGGTGTGCCCTGCAACCGTTACAGTGCCTTCAACCTCAGCCAAAGCCGAGTGGATTTTATCCAGCACAGTCACAAATTCCGACCGCAATTTTGCTCGCCCCGATGGAAATGATGCTTTTTCACTAATACGGATAATAATACTGTCAGCAGTCGTTTCCAGTTCTATCGCACCGGCTGCAATTTCTTCGCTGAGTAATGCTGCCAGCTTTAAAGCTTCAGCTTCTGTCTGCTCAGCCTGCATTTCCTCTAATAATTTAGCCAGTGCTTTTGGATCTAAGGAATCTAAATCACCCACTTTCTCAAAAAGCGGAGTATCGGAAGTTTGCCCATCAAGAAAATCCATAGTGGATTCAGAGCGATCCGACGGCACTACTTTCTGTACGCCGAAGGCTTCTTTCATAGAGCCTGCCACTTGCTTAAACTTAATGAGATCCATCTCAGCAAAGCTCAATAGCAGCACAAAAAAGCACATGAGTAAGGTCATCAGATCGGCAAAGGTCATGACCCACGCCGGCACCCCTGCCCCTTCTTTTTTCTCCGGTTCGTCGCTCATAGCAAACCCTGGTTACGGTTTAATCCCACAGGTCTACTTATCCCCGTCTTTAGATTCACCATCAAGATCACGCTTGGAACCTGGTAAATAGGTACGCAACATGTCATCGATAACCCGAGGGTTGCGCCCTTCCTGCATGCCGGAAATACCATCAATGATTATGGATTGCAGTAGAAACTCTTCATTACGACGTAAACCCAGTTTACCCGCCATTGGTGAGGCAACAACATTAGCAATTAAAGCACCATAAAGAGTCGTCAACAGGGCAACCGCCATAGCCGGACCAATACTTTTCGGGTCGTCCATATTGCCGAGCATCAATACCAAACCAACCAGGGTGCCGATCATACCCATGGCCGGTGCCACTTCAGCAATTTTTTCGAATATCGCAGCACCATCATCGTGGCGAACTGCCGCTCGGTTTCTCTCTGCGGTTAATGTCTGAGAAACCACATCTGCTTCCATGCCATCCACCAGCATGGCCACACCCTTGGCCAAAAATTCACTACTGGGCTCTTTCTCTTCTAATACCAGTAAGCCGCCGGTGCGGGTCTCTTTTGCCATGTCGACAATTTCCAGAATGACATCGCCAGGCGCCTGAGCCTTGTACATCAAAGACTTCAAGCCTGCTTTAATAGCATCTGTAAATTGACCGAAGTTGTACTGCATCATCACCGCGCCAAGAGTACCGCCGCCAACGACCGCCATAGAAGGGACATCGACAAAGGGCATCACCCCACCGCCCATAATCATTGCCGCAACAATAATACCGACAGCAACAACAAAACCAATAAGTGTAGCTAAATCCAATTTACTTCCCCTTTTAGAAAAAAGCTATTTGCCGCAGCCAACTCCTCAACTGTTTTTACCCTACAGCTACTTGGCTCACGACCCAGCCAATATATATCAATCGACTCTCACACTTGCGTTTTATGGGGGGGTGTAGCGAGCATTAGCTCACAGGATTAACAAATATCCCTCTTGTCCAGCTAAAAAGACAGCCGGTCAATGGTGTTGACGAGCGGAGGGGCAAAAAAAACGTATCGATAATTACCGACCCAATGAGGAACTATTTTTAATCCCGAAAAATGGGCTGCACCAGGACCCAGGGTCTAACCACCACCGACCACATTAACGCATTAGCCTCGTACCACTCCAAAGCCAGGGCATCGCTAATTTGGCCAAGTTCACCTTTGACCTGCCAGGCTTCGATCTGCGTTTCATTGTTACTCGACATTTGAGCGGCGACCTCAACCAGATCGAGAGCCGGCGCTACGTAAATAGCCGTACCGTTAGCGAAAAATTGCTGTAGCTCGCGCCAGGGCATTTTTGCCGTTTCGCCTTCTAGTTTGGCACGCAGTAGTAAGTCGGGGTCAGTCGTTGTCATTTTTCTATTCTCGAATGTACGTAGGGTTAGCCCGTACCGCTCTCTGCCAGTCGCAGCTTTTCACTGCGCGGCAGTTTTTTTATTGCGGCTTCACGTCGACTGGCGCTGGAACGATCGTGCCCCGCCTCTCGAAACACTACTTGCTCAGGCCGGCGACCAGAGTGAAAGTACTTTGCCCCGGTGCCATTTTGATGCTGAATAAAACGCCGTTCAACATCTGTGCTAATGCCCGTATACAGGGAATGGTCGCTGGCCCGAATCATATACACGCTCCAGTCAACGGCCAATGTCAGGCGCTCATTTCTCGTCTAACTAACAGCAACATTAGTGGCTGTGTGTGCCGTCAGCACCGTGGGAGTGACCGTGAGAAAGCTCTTCTTTCGTCGCTTCTCGTACGGTTTTAATCGTGATATCAAAGGTCAAATCGAGCCCTGCAAAGGGGTGATTGGTATCGACATCAACCGAAAACTTACCGACCTTAACGACGGTAACTTGACGCGGCCCTTCCTTACCCTGCACGACAACAGTCGTGCCGGGTTCCGGACGTTTTTTCGCGCGTAAATGTTTTAGCGGCACACGCTGAATACTGTCGGGATGATTGGGGCCGTAGGGCTGTTTTAAATCAGCGACAATGTGATCGCCGACTTCTTTACCCTCAAGTTCCTGCTCAAGCGCTGGCAGCATACCGCCATGTCCGTGTAAATAAACGGTCGCCTCACCACCCGCAGAATTTTCCAGCAGCTTACCCTCGCCATCTTTCAGACTGTACTCAAACTCGACAACACTGTTTTTACTAATTTTCATATTCACAATTCCACTTAAGGTAAGCCCTGAAGGCCTCAAATAATTTCAAGCGCGCAGTATCTTGATTATGTGCGCACTTGGCAAGGCGCGACAAAACTCAAAACTTCACCGCACTGACGGCAGTTATAACTGACCTCCCTACGCGCCACTTTATTGTGGCGGCGAGACGAAAGGCGATGACTCTGGCAGACACAACGATAATCAAAATAACGCTGACGACGGGTTGGAATACCGCTTAAGTCATAATCCGCGGTACGACTATCGTCAGCATTAAACGCCTGCATAATCTGTCGCCATTCACGCCCATGGGGACGAATTTTCGCCAGACCGTAGAGACAATCGCTCACATAATGAGCGACTTCGTGAGGCACAGTGGTCGCCAGATTATCATCGAAATACTTGGCAAAAATATGCGGATTAAAACGCATCACGCGCTCGCGCCCTCTAACCCGATACATACCACTACAGCGCCCGCGCAAATCAAACAGTACGGGGATCGCCGCAAAGGGTCGCCCGTATTCCTGTTCGGCCAAGGCCAGGGTTGCCTGTGTTTTATCCAGCACCTGGGCTTGCTGCTCGGCATTAATCGGTTCAATAACTGGCGAAGCCATCACTGTCATTTCTCAAAAAAGCCCACTAAAACCAGACTTAAGACAGCTTCCGCACTTTAAAACTACGGCCTTTAATTTTCCCGTCTCGCAAGCTTTTATAGGCAATACCCGACGATTTTCGCGCTACAGCTACATAGGCACGGAAATCAAATATATCGATCTTGCCGATATCGTTGCCGGGCAGCCCGCCGTCACCGGTTAAGGCACCCAAAATATCACCGGGGCGCAAGCGATCTTTACGCCCACCATCAATGCACAGAGTGACCATCGGTGCCGGGGCGGGGTTATCCATCCTCGCCTCAGGTGCCGGTGTTTTTTCCAAACGAGGCCTCACACCTGAATAAGATTCAATGGCCTCCAAACGAAAAACCTCACTGGGTTCGTAAAAATTAATGGCTTTGCCCTCTTCACCCGCACGGCCGGTGCGACCAATGCGGTGCACGTGCACTTCCGGGTCACGGGCCAAATCGTAATTGACCACCACTTTTAGGGATTTAACATCCAGCCCCCGCGCAGCAACATCTGTCGCCACCAATACCGGGCAGCTGCTATTAGAAAACTGCACCAGCACCAAATCGCGGTCGCGCTGATCCATATCACCGTGCAGGGCGCTGGCAACAAAACCCTCAGCATTTAAAGCATCGGCCACGGCCTGACAGTCGCGCTTGGTATTGCAAAAAATCACCGTCGAATCGGGATAGTGCTTGCTGAGCAGGGTCACCAGCAGCTCGGGTTTATCCGCCGCTTTCACTTTATAAAAGTGCTGACTAATCACCTCTTCGCTGTGCACCGACTCAACGCGTACCTGCAGTGGATCTTGCTGAAACTGGCGACTGACCGCCAGCACGTCATCGGGGTAGGTTGCGGAGAACATCAGCGTTTGACGCCCCGGCGGAATAGTTTCAACAATACCGGCAATGGCATCGCGAAAGCCCATATCGAGCATGCGATCCGCCTCATCGAGCACCAGCGTATGCACGTCGTTAAGCTTTAAAGAACCCTTGCGTAAATGCTCGGCAATGCGACCCGGCGTACCGACCACAATATGCGCACCGTGCTCCAGTGAACCGAGCTGGGGGCCAAAGGGCTTGCCGCCGCAGAGAGTGAGAATTTTAATATTTTGCGTAAAGCGTGCCAGGCGACGCAGCTCTTTACTCACTTGATCCGCCAGTTCGCGGGTGGGGCACAACACCAACACCTGCACCCGGTATTTATTGAGCTGTAATTTCGCCAGCAAACTGATACCGAAGGCTGCCGTTTTGCCGCTGCCGGTTTTCGCCTGAGCCAGCATATCCCGGCCGTCGAGCATGGCAGGCAAACTGTCGGCCTGCACCTGAGTCATCTGCTCATAACCCAGTGACGACAGGTTTTTGTGCATGCCCTCGGGCAGTTGCACGGAAGAAAATGCCAGTTGTTTGCTCATAGCTATTGAGTACTCAGAAAAAGTGCAGGTAGGAAAAAACGGCATTTTATCAGAGAGCGCCTCTTAACCCACGGCTCTTACCTTTTTAAACTCACTTAATTGCTACAATGAGCGCACGATGAAATACGACTTACACAGCCACACCACCGCCTCCGATGGCGAACTCAGCCCCGACGCCCTTATCGCTCGCGCCCGCGAGGCCGATATCGACGTGCTGGCCATTACCGACCACGACACATTGGCGGCCTACGGAGAGATTGATCAATCAACGCTGAGAGGTTTAACGCTGATACCCGGCACCGAACTCTCCACCCAATGGCAGAAAAACAACGTGCATATCGTCGGCCTTAATCTGCCACTTGACGACAGCGCCTTCAATGACGCCATCGCCAGCCAGCAGCGCTCGCGTATTGAGCGCGCCAGTATTATTGCCGACAAGCTGGCCAAAAAAGGCTTCGCCGACATTCTGCCCGGCGTGCTCGAAAAAGCCGGTAAGGGTTCTATCGGTCGCCCCCACTTTGCACAACAGCTAGTGGAAATTGGTGCGGTAAAAAGCCACGAAGAAGCTTTTAAGAAATACCTCGGCACGGGAAAAACCGGCGATGTAAAACAAGTCTGGCCACAGCTGGATGAAGTGGTCGGCTGGATTCGCGACGCTGGCGGCACCGCTGTATTGGCTCACCCCGACAAATACCGCCTGACCCGCAGCAAACTCCATCGCTTAACCGACGACTTTATCGCCGCTGGTGGTGAGGCTATCGAGGTTGTATCCGGCAAACAGGACAAAGTCAGAACAAGAGAGCTGGCTAAACTGTGTGTCGAAAAAAACCTACTGGCATCGTCCGGTTCCGACTTTCATCAGCCCGGTAAATTTTGGGCTGAACTCGGGCAACAGTCGCCACTGCCCGAAGAATGCACGCCGGTGTGGGATCGCTGGTAACAAACGACCCTACAATCTGAACCCTTTAATGAGCGCCTCTTTTTTATCCCTGCTCCTTTTGACAAAGCGCCATCCAGTTTTCGATGGCTGAACTGAGGTACTTTTGACGGTGCAGAATAAAATAGAAACGGCGACGCAAATCTCGCTGCGGCACTTTCAGCGGTATCAAACTACCCCGCGCAAAAGCCTCGCTGAGAGCAACGCGGGATAAACAACCAATACCCAAATCCGCTTCCACGGCACGCTTAATCGCCTCGGTATGCTCCAGCTCCAGACCAACATTAATTTGGCTCAACAGACCCGTCATCGCTCGGTCAAAGGTTTGCCGTGTGCCGGAACCACTTTCTCGAAGTATCCACGTTGCGGCGAGCAGGTCTTTATCGTTGAGTTTCTTTCGCCTTGCCAGTGGATGAGTGGGCGAACAAAAAACCACTAACTCGTCTTCCAGCCAGGGGATCACATTCAGCGCCGAGTTCTGTAGCTCGCCTTCAATCAGGCCGATATCCAGCTCAAAATTTTGCACCTGCTCGCTAATCCGTGCCGTGTTCGCCACGTGGAGCTGCACCTGGGCACCGGCATGCTGCTTCATATAGCGCGCCATAATGCCGACCGCCAAATAATTGCCGATGGTCAACGTGGCGCCCACCCGCAATGCGGGAACGGTGTTTTCCTGTTGCAGTAGCTGCTCGAAGGCCTGAGCCTGCTCAAGCAGTGCCTGCGCCTCGGGACGCAAGGCCCGCCCCAGTTCATTCAGTTGTAGCTTTTTACCCTTGCGATCAAAGAGCTGCATATCATAGTGGCGTTCAAAGTCGGCGAGAGAGCTACTAACCGCAGATTGGGACATTGCCAGATCATCGGCAGCCCTGCTGATATTTTCATAGTGGGCAACGTTGAGAAAAACACTGACTTGCTTCAGGCTATATCGCATATCGGAATTACCGAATACTTATATCATAAATACCCATTTTGCCGATATAGAGAGCCCTTGTATAGTCCCACCCATACTTATTTACAGCGCGAGTTTGGAGCTATTCATGTCAGGATTTATCGAAGCACAAGTCACCAGCGTACGGCACTGGAACGACACTTTATTTAGCTTCAAAACCAATCGAGAATCTTCTTTTCGCTTTAAAAACGGCCACTTCATCATGATGGGCTTGCCCCAGGAAGACAGGCCTTTAATGCGCGCCTACAGTATTGCCAGTGCTAATTACGAAGATGAGCTGGAATTTTTCAGTATTAAAGTGCCCGATGGCGCGCTGACTTCGCAATTAAAAAATGTCGTGGTGGGTGACACCATTCTGCTCAGTAAAAAGCCTACCGGCACCTTATTACAGGACAATTTATTGCCCGGGAAAAACCTCTATTTACTCAGCACCGGCACCGGCCTCGCGCCCTTTATGAGCATTATTAAAGACCCAGAAATTTACGAAAACTTTGACAAGGTGATTCTCACCCACGGCGTACGCCATGTTTCAGAGCTGGCTTATAGCGAAACTATTTGCAAGGAATTACCCAATGATGAGTTTCTCGGTGAAGCCATCAGCCATCAGTTGATCTACTATCCCACCGTGACACGAGAGCCCTATAAGAATCAGGGCCGGCTCACCGATTTATTTCGCAGTGGCAAGCTGTTTAGTGATATCGGCCTGCCCTCTTTCAATGTCGAAACCGACCGCTTTATGATTTGCGGCAGCCCGGCCATGCTAAAAGATTGCTGCAAACTACTCGATGAGAAGGGCTTTAAAGAATCACGACAAGGCCAGAAAGGCCAGTATGTAATTGAGCGGGCCTTTGTCGAAAGCTAACTCATCAGGCTTTTATCTATCCTGATCCCTAAGGTTTCAAAAAAATACCGCTCGCTTATTGCCTGCGGTATTTTTTATCGCAGAAACAGAACTCAACAACTTGATTTGCCCACAACAATTAGACTCGCTATGATCTTCTATTAGTTCACGTTTACACCTCCAACACATTAACGGAGTGAAGATGAAAGCTGGTTTTTTTAGCGTACTTGCCCTTGTATTAGCAACCTTATACGCCCCTCTTCCCGCTTACGCCCACAGTCCTATTTGCAACTGCTACAACGATGAAGAAGACGAGAGTAAAGTTGTTTGCGAGGGCGGCTTTTCCGATGGCGGCTCGGCACAGGGTGTCCCGATCAGCGTATTAAACGACAGAGATCGCGTACTGATTACTGGCGCAATGGATGAAGAGAGCCTGTTCACCTTCACCAAGCCCGATGATGACTTTCATATCGTCTATGATGCCGGCCCCAGTCACCAGGTCATTATCTACATGGACGATATTGAGTAGTCTTCAATACGACCTACCCGCCCCTCGAAAAAACTGTATTTTCACCACGACGTAGAGTATTCACAATGCCAAACATCCCCCGCTATTCCTCAACCCCCGGTTTATTCACGCGCAGCCTGGCCGTCACCGCCGCTGTTCTGAGCTTTAGTACCACTGCCTTTGCTCACTTTCAGGTGCTTTACACCCCCGAGATGGCGCTGACCAAAGGCAAGGCAACGCAGTTTACGATGGTGTTCACCCACCCCGTTCACGGTGGCCCCCACATGGATATGGGTCAACCCGAGCAGTTTTATGTGGTCAGCCAGCGTGGTGGAGATGCCAAACCAAAACGCACCGATTTGATGAAATATGTAAAGCCCATCGACTGGCTTTCTAATAAGAAGGAAAAAGGTGGCACAGCACAAAGCCCTAAAAAGGCCTTTGATGCCAGCTTACCGCGCTCTGTTACCCGCTCTCTCGGCGACCATATTTTTGTCCTTCAGCCCGCGCCCTATTACGAAAGCGGTGAAGACAAATACATTCAGCAATTTACCCGCACTATCGTCAACGTCGGTGGCGTACCCGGCAACTGGGCAGAGCCAATGGGTTTGCCCGCCGAAATCCTGCCCCTTAACAAACCCTACGCTAACTGGGTTGGCGGCGTTTTTAGAGGCCGCGTTCTAGCCGACGGCAAGCCCGTACCCAATGCTGAAATGGAAATCGAGTTCATTAACCACAAGCCCGATCAGGACGGCCACCGCTTTTCCGAGGCAGGCGAAGTTGAGCTACCCCAGGATGCCTACGGCACGCAGACCATTTATGCCGATGCCCAGGGTGAATTCACTATCGGCCTACCCCGTGCCGGCTGGTGGGGCATTTGTGCGCTGGCTATTGGTGCAGACACTGAACACGAGGGCAAAGAGCTCTCGCAAGATGCGGTACTCTGGGTGCAAGCCAAGGATATGAAATGACTGCAGCTGTTAACACAGCGCAAAATACCAGCACGGTAAGACCCAAGTCTGACCGCCGGGAGACCCTCGCCATTGGCGGGGTCATCCTCGGTATTTTAATTGTCGCTGGTGTCGCCATTAGCCAGCGACAAATCGTCAACCCATTGCCGCGGCTGTTCGATTGGCAGCTCAGCTCATTTTACGATTTGAACAAAACCGATCAGGCCATCCACACCTCTTTAATGACAGCCATTCCCGAGTTGTGGCTATTGCATGGCGACATGCTCTCTCTGCAGAAAAGAGGCAAGAGTAAAGAGGCCTGGCCCAATATCGAGCAACTGGCGGCGTACTACTATGTTGCGCCATTTGCCGAGGATTTATTCTGGACACAAAACGGCAAGGTAAAATGGGAGCGAGTGACGTCCTTTTCATTTGAAGGCTCGACGGTTTATCGGGGTTACGGCGGCACGGCTGAGCAGCAACATGCGTATTTAATTGTTCTTTCCCACGCCCACAAGGGTGCCACGTTTACAAGTGCAGGCAATATCTGGATGAACCCCAACCCCAATGCCCCCGCACCCAGTACCGTGGTGCGCGACTCATTAATCCGCAATGGCTGGAAACAGGTCGTGCCCTACAGTGGCGAAATGGAAAGAAAACGCATTAGAAGCTAGCCGTTCTTTAACGTGCAGCGATAAAATCAAAATCATTAAAGTCAGCATTAATAAAGTCAGGAACAGCACATGAAATTTCAACAACGGTTTGCCGCTTTGTTACTGGTAGCGTTGAGCACTTTATTGGTTAGTGTCGCAGAGGCCAAATCACTGCGTGTCGGTATTACTCTGCACCCCTATTACAGCTTTGTCGCCAATATTGTCGGTGACCGGGCTGAAATCGTGCCGCTAATCAATGCCGGTAACAACCCCCATAATTACCGCCCCCAGGCAGAAGATATGCGCAGGGTGCTGAGCATGGATGCCCTGGTCGTCAATGGTATTGGTCACGACGAATGGGCCTTCGAGATTATTCAGGCGGCGGGGCGAAAAGATAATCTGCCCCTCATTTATGCCAACAGCGGCGTACCCCTTATTCCCATCGCTGCTGACGAGGGCGAAGCCAAGGTCGTCAACGCCCACACCTTTGTCTCGATCACCGTGGCAATTCAGCAGATTTACACCATCGCCCGTGAACTGGGCAAACTCGATCCGGATAATGCCGACTTCTTCCGTAAAAATGCCCGCGACTACGCACTGAAAATTCGCCGCATTAAAGCCAAGTACATGGGCGAGCTAGCAAAACTGGATACCTCCAACTTGCGCTGCGCCACTATGCACGGTGCCTACGGTTACTTAATGCAGGAATTCGGCCTGCAAGTCGTTGCCGTTATCGAACCCCGCCACGGCGTATCACCCACCGCCCGACAGCTAGGCGACACCATCGACAAAATCAAGACAGCCAATGTTAATGTCTTATTTGCTGAAAAGTTCTTTGCCAGTAATCTGGCTGAAACTATTCGCGAAGCCACCGGCGTTGGCATGTATGCCTTCTCCCATATGTCCGATGGCGACTTTGCCGCTGAATTATTCGAGCACGAAACCAAAGCCAATTTGCAAACACTGGTGGAAGCGATGCGCTCCATTAATGCAGCTCCCTCAGCAAGCTCGGCGGAGTAGGTTATGTCTGGACCGAGTATTCAGTGCCAACAACTGGGCCTGCGTCTAGGTGGCGTCGAGATTTTATCCGCCATCGACATCACCATTCCCGCCGCTGAAATCCATTGCGTTATCGGCCCCAATGGCGGAGGCAAGACCTCCTTCGTACGTTCGCTATTGGGCCAGATGCCCCACTCGGGCAAGGTTGAAATTAGCTGGGATTCCGCTCCCGGCTCTAAGCAAAAGAACACCATCGGCTATGTGCCACAGTTTCTTGATTTCGATAAATCACTGCCGATTAGCGTCTACGATTTTATGGCGATGATTTGCAATACCTCCCGACCCGCCTTTGCCGGTTTTGGCCCAGGCAAACGACAGCTGTGCGAAAGCGCTCTCGAACGCGTGGGCCTCAAGGGCAAGAGTAAAACCCAGTTGGGTAGCCTTTCCGGCGGCGAACGCCAGCGCATGTTATTTGCCCAGGCACTAATACCCCAGCCCGAGCTACTTATTCTCGATGAGCCAATGACCAGCCTCGACAATCGCGGCGAGGAAATATTCCTCAGCCTAATTGAAGAACTGCGCAGCCAGGGTGTCACCATTATCTGGATCGCCCACGACTTGCAGCAAGTGCGCGAGCTGGCCTCCACCATTAGCTGCATCAATCGCACACTGGTTTATGCCGGGCCACCGCAACCCTTTCTCGACAGCGATGAAGCCGCAAAGCTGTTTCGCTTTACGCGCCCCGCTGCCGATACCGCCCCTGCGCAAACAACATCAACGGGGGCAACGCTATGAACGACGTTTACGAGTGGATCCGCACCTCGGTTCAGGCATTGGCACAACAGGGTGACATTCCCCAGGCCTTTGAATACGGCTTTGTGATTAACGCTCTGCTCTGCGCCCTGTTAATCGGCCCCCTGCTGGGCGGCGTGGGCACCATGGTGGTTGCCAAGCGCATGGCCTTTTTCTCCCAGTCCATCGGCAATGCGGCGATGACCGGCGTCGCCATTGGCGTAATGCTAGGCGAGTCTTACACCGAGCCTTATATTTCGATGTTTGGTTTCTGTATTTTATTTGCGCTGTTGCTGAATTACACCAAGGGCCGAACCCAGCTATCGTCCGACACGTTAATCGGCGTATTTCTTTCAGTCTCCCTCGCCGTGGGCGCCTCGTTATTATTGTTTGTCTCCGCCAAGGTCAACACACATATTCTCGAAGCCGTCCTTTTCGGCTCAGTATTAACCGTCAGCAACACCGACATGAACGTGTTACTGGTCGTCACCTGCGTGGTGCTTGCCTTCGGCATTCCGCTGTTTAATAACATGCTACTGGCCAGCCTCAACCCCAGCCTGGCCCGCGCCCGTAAAGTGCGCGTTGAACTGATGGAATACATCTTTGTTTTGATGATTACCCTGCTCACCGTCGCCTGCTTAAAAATTGTCGGCGCTGTGCTGGTTGAAGCCCTGCTACTGATTCCTGCGGCGGCAGCGCGCAATGTGATTACCTCGCTACGTGGTTTTGTCATCCTCAGCATGATTATCTCGACAATCAGCTGTATTGCCGGTGTCTTGATCCCCATGCAATTCGACCTGCCCCTGCCCTCCGGTGGTGCCATTATTATGGTGGCGGCGAGTTTCTTTATTCTCACTACCATTATTCGCGCCGTTTTCCCCGCTTATCGAAGCGCAAAAAATTAGCACCGCAGGAATTAAACCCATGACTCATGCCATCTCAACGCAATACATCGCCTTAAAAAACAAAATCCCGCTGGGGCTTTTATTAACGCTTATCATCACAGCGCAAACCCTGTTTACACCCCAGGCTATGGCGGCAGAGAAAAGCAGCGCAGACGGTAGTGGTAACAGTAGTGAGGCGATCACCATTCTCACCACCCTGCCCGTCACTTATTTTCTCAGCTCCGCACTCGTGGCCGACACCAATATTCAGGTGAAGAACCTGCCCAAAAGAGGCCGCCGCTTAAACGGGCAAGAAAATTACTTCACTTCCAAGAAGGCAAAAAAATTGGCCACGACGTTTAACAGCGCATCTGCTGTCGTAACTATCGGCAAGCTATGGCGAGATGACCCGCTTTTTACCGCAGCGCGATCCGCCAATATTCGCATTGTTGAAATCGATGCCACCAAACCCTGGTCGAGCACACTTGAAGGCATCTCCGTTGCCATGACTCCCGCGCAAGATACGCCCTGGGCAAGCAGCGACGATGAATCAAAACACGGCACAAAAAGCGCAGAAAATACGCCATCGGTCTTCTTCTGGCTCAGCCTGATGAACAGCGCCCGCTCTGCCGAAATTATTGCCGAAGATTTAATGCGTCTGGTGCCTGGTGAAGCCACTACCATTAAAACGAACTTAACAAAGCTACACAGCAAGCTAATGGAACTGCAAAGGCGCAATGAACTGGCCATGCTCAATGCAGCAGACATCACCGTGTTCTCCCTCGCCCCCGAACTGGTCTACCTGACCAGCGAGCAAAACCTGTTTGTCGATGGCAGCTTTTATAAGCAGGATATTGAATGGACAAGCACTGACACTGAGGCCTTAGAAAAGCACCTGAAAGAAAATAAAATTGGCGTGGTGCTGCATAAGTGGGAACCCGCAGAGCCGATTCTAAATGCCATAAAAGCCGCTGGTGCAAAGCTGGTTGTAATCGAAACCATTGACGCAGGTATTGTGAAAAAAGGCAGCATGCTGCCCGATAGTTACTTAATGCTGATGGAAGAAAACCTTAAGAACTTGCGAGCGGCCTTCATCAATTAAGCCCAGCCCTGTTGTCATTTTGTAACCATTTTATCAGCGCCCTCCCAACAAGCTGTTAGAAGGGTGCTGATAAGGCAACCATCAAACCACCACAATCAAACGCAATGCATCGAGCTTCAATTGCGCATGTGAGAGATAGTTTTGAGACAGCTCCATCGACTCACGCAGGTAGTCAATCTCTTCACTGCGAATACTCGAGTTCACTGCGGCCAGTGCCTGTAAGCGCTCCAGTTCCGCATTTTGCCCCTCAGCCATACGTCGTTGGGCCTCGGCAATCAGCGCTGCCTGCTGCGTCTCAGCAATCACTTCGGCATGGCCCACCAGCGTATCCACCTGAGCGCGGACATGCTTCACCATGTCGACGGCGGTACGGCGTTTCACCCGCTGGCAAAGCTTGGCAAAGTGGGCTTCGGTAAGTACCTGACTAAAATCTTTACCGCTTTCATCCACCACTACACGCACCACCGACTGGGGAATATAACGCCCCAGTTGCATCACTTTGGGTGCGGGGCAATAGACCGTAAACATGCCTTCAAATAACAGGGTGCCGGGTTTCAAGGGGGGGAGTTTCAGGGTACAAACTGTCGTGGTGCCAAAATCACCGTTGGCTATTTGTTCCATGGCGGCGACCACCAGAGGATGCTCCCAGGTGAAGAAGCGAATATCTTCGCGGCTCAGGGCGCGGCGGCGGGAATAGGTCGCAGTTAAACCGTCTTCGGGCAGGCCGGGCAAGCTCTGGCCCAGCATGTGGTCGCTGGGCGTGACGACAATGCTATCGGCGCTGTGGTGGCTTTGTTCGATACCAAATTCATCGAACACTTTACTCAGGTAATCTTCCAGCTCGCCGCTCTGCTCGGCGTCGAGCATGGCATCGATCACTTCATTGGCGACTTCGGTATTACAGGAATTCATTTCCAACAAACGGTCGCGGCCCTTTTGCATGGCTTCCAGAGCAGCTTCAGTCAATTGATAGGTCTCATCCACCAAACTCACCAGTGCAGCGTCATCACCTGGGCTGCGCAGGCAGTGGTGTAGCTGCTCAGCCACTTGCTGATAAATACTTAAACCTACCGGGCACACGCGCTGGAAGGCACCCAAGCCTTCGCTGTACCAACGCAGCATCACTTCCTGGGCGCTGCCTTCGTGGTAGGGCACGTGAATTTGCACGTCCTGGCGCTGACCGATGCGGTCGAGGCGGCCAATGCGTTGCTCAAGCAGGTCGGGGTTAATGGGCAGATCGAATAAAACCAGATGATTGGCGAACTGGAAGTTGCGCCCCTCGCTGCCAATTTCAGAACAAATCAGCGTTTGCGCGCTATCTTGCTCGTCGGCAAAGTAAGCCGCCGCACGGTCGCGGGCAATCAAGCTCATGCCCTCGTGGAAGACGGCGGAGCGCACTCCTTCGCGTAGGCGTAGATGTTCTTCCAGCGCCTGTGCAGTTGCCGACTGGGCGCAAATTACCAGTACTTTGTCCTGTCGATGCTCGGCCAGCCAGTCGGCTAGCCATTCAACACGGGGGTCGAGGGATAACCAGTCTTCGCCGAGGGCGCTTTCGGGCTGTAGATAAGTACGAAAATCATCGTCGCTTTGCTCTGTGTCATCAGTACCCGCAGAAGTACTGACGGGGTTGGGCAGAGCATAGCCCTGCAAATAACGCTGAGGGAAGCCTGCAACGGCTTCGCGGGTATTGCGGAACAGCACGCGTCCGGTGCCGTGGCGGTCGAGCAAGTCTTGCACCAAAGCGTCGATCAATGCCGCCAGTGCCGCTTCATCGTCGCCTTGCAGCGCCATCTGTAATTCATCGGCAGCCTTCGCACCCAAATACGCACTGACCTGAGCGATAACCTCAGCATCAAGGGCAAGAGCATCGCCACCTTGCAGCGACTGCACCAGTTCGCTTACGGCCTGATAGCGGCTTTCTTCTTCAACAAAGGTGGGCAGGTCGTAGTAGCGATCCGGGTCGAGTAAGCGTAGACGGGCAAAGTGGCCCGCTACGCCCAGTTGCTCCGGTGTTGCTGTTAACAGTAAAAGACTGGGGATGCGCGCTGCCAGTGCTTCAATGCACTGGTAAGCAGGGCTGGCCTGCTCTTCATCCCAGGCCAGGTGATGGGCCTCGTCGACGATCAGCATATCCCAGCCCGCCGCCAGCGCCTGACTGTGACGGCGCGGGTTATCACTTAAAAAGGAGGTACTACACAGCACCAGCTGAGCGCTTTCAAAAGGATTAATGTCGCCACTTGGTGTCAGGCTTTGTTCATCATCAAGGCCATCATCCAGCTCATCGGCATAGCCATCGTCGACCTCTTCCTCTGTTTGTTCCAACGCTTCACAGCGCGCCTGGTCGAGAATGGTGAAGTGCAGATTAAAACGCCGCAGCATTTCGACCAGCCATTGATGAATCAAACTATCGGGTACGGCAATCAGCACGCGACTGGCACGACCGGTATACAGCTGCTGATGCAAAATCAAACCCGCTTCAATAGTCTTACCCAGGCCTACTTCATCAGCGAGCAATACACGGGGCGCGTGGCGCACGCCAACACGACTAGCGATATAAAGCTGGTGGGGCAGCAACTGTACTCGCCCCCCAAGTAAGCCACAGGCCGGCGACTGCTGATGTTGATGTAAAAACTGCAGGGTTTGCTGACGCAGTTCAAAGCGGGTGATTTTGTCGACCTGACCCGCGTATAAACGATCTTCAGGCTTGGAGAAATGCACGAAGCTATCGAGGTCCATTTCGTGCAGCACCACCTCTTCGCCATCGGCATTGATGCAGAGATAAATAACGCAGCCATTGCCCTCCTGCCGATCGGTAATCGTCAGCTCGACGCCTTCGTCATTTTTAACCTTATCGTCGATGGGGTAAATCACTCGACCCAGCGGAGCGTTGTCAGTGGCATAAACACGACGCTCAGCCGCTGAAGGGAAGCTCAGCTCCACCCGGCGATTGGCAACTTCTATAACAATACCAAGCCCTAATTCGGCTTCGGTATGACTAATCCAACGCTGGCCTGAAACAAATTCGCTTTGGGGTTCGGATCTACGGGACAAGGGCGGCCTCTTTATTAAGGGGAAAAGGACAGGAAACGGGGTGACGGGATTTACTGTAAACGGCGCGCATTGTAGTGCTTACACTAGCTGGGGACAAAAAAAATGTATGATTCCAATCATCTTAGTCGTAATTAATAAAGCTGCGAGGAACTGGACACCGATGGCACGACTCGGCCTGCTTGAAACCGACACGCTGTACGATGGCTTAATCGACGATTATGGCTCCTACGGGAAAATGTTCGCTGGGTTTTTCGATGCTTTAGATGGGCAACTGAGCTATCGCCATTACCAGGTGCAGGCCGGCGAATTGCCTCAACACCCGGATGAGTGTGACGCCTATTTAATCACCGGGTCGAAGGCTGGGGTTTATGACCCACTCCCGTGGATCGCGGCACTGCGAGAGTGGATCGTCGATTTTCATCGCCAGCGTGCGCCCATTATCGGCATCTGCTTTGGTCACCAGATTATTGCCCACAGCCTCGGCGGGGTAGCGGCGAAAAGTGATAAGGGCTGGGGGCTCGGCGTACTCAGCTACGAGCAAAGCCTGTCAGGGGACGGGTCAACATTGCGTTTGATTCACAGCCATCAAGATCAGGTGCTGCAATTACCACCCCAGGCCACCCGGTTAGCGGGCTGTGATTTTTGCCCCAATGCGGCGCTGGCCATTGATGATTGCGTACTAACGTTTCAGGGCCACCCGGAGTTCACCCCCGTTTATTTACAGCGCTTACTGGAGCAGCGTAAAGGGCGGATCGACAAGGCCATTATTGATCGAGCCGTCGCCTCACTGGCCACGGCCACCGACCACGAAAAGGTCGGGCGCTACTTGCTGGATTTTATCTATCGAAAATAGAGAGGGAGGGGGAAATACGACTCTAACGAATAAATTTGCGCGCATACCAGCAACTGGCGCGCACATCGTAGCCTTCGCCCTTCGCCCAGGACAGGCCGGTGCGCACAAGCACTTCCGCGATACCGCGGCCGCGCAAAACGTCAGGCACATAGGTATGACTAAAATCGACACTGTTGCCGATCAAACGATAATCGGCTACCGATTTATAGCCATCAACAACTAACAGGAAGCGTTGCTCCTCCGGTTGATGCACGATGGCACTCTCTTGCTCATTCACTGCGGTCTGCCCGATCTAAGATTATTGGCACACATTCTACGCTATCGCGCCATCCCGTAAAACTCATCATTGGGGCGCATGCTCGTCAAATTGGCCATGCGGTTGGATAAACAGAAAAAAGCGCTGATACCGCCGATGTCCCAAATATCCTCATCATCAAAACCGAGGCTGTGTAAAAGGGCAAAATCATCATCCCCAATAGTCCCCGATGACTGGCTCACTTTCACCGCAAAATCGAGCATGGCTCGCTGCCGCGGCGTAATGTCAGCCTTGCGATAGTTGATCGCCAGTTGATCGGCCAATAGGGAGTTTTTCGCCACTATGCGCAATATCGCGCCGTGGGCGACCACGCAATAATGGCACTCATTGCCACCGCTCACTGTCACCACAATCATTTCTTTTTCGGCTTTGCTGAGATTACCCTTACGCAGCATCAATGCGTCATGCATCGCAAAGAAGGCACGGCACTCATCCGGGCGGTGGGCCAGCACCAAAAACACATTGGGAATAAAGCCCGTTTTCTCCTGCACTTCCAGCATCTGCGTGCGCAGATCATCAGGCAGCTCATTGAGTTCAGGTACCGGAAAACGGCTGATTTTGTTATGACCACTCATACACCTACCCCTTGATAAAGCTCACTTACACAGCCTCAGTTTAAGATGATGTGAATTGAAGCACAAATATTTATCACCACCCACACAGGCCATGCAGCCGTCATATAAGCGTCATACAGCAATCTCACACTATCGAAAAGACACCTCTTGTGTAGCCCTTGCTAAGCGATAGCACGCCAACCGACAAACGAAGCGGGGCATTTATTACATCAGACTAAACTGCCTGTGAGACCTACAATGTCCATTCCCTACCCTACAACGACTATTCGCCTGCGCATTTACCTTGGCTTTAGTGCCGTTATCCTGATACTGGGACTAGCCAACCTGATTGTTGCTAGCAACTTACTCGAGCTCGATAAAAAGACTCAAAAAATCGTCGATGTCACCCATTTTGTCAGCAAAACCAATAATTTTACTAGCGCAATAAAAGACCAGGCTGCGGCCCTTCAAGCCTTCACCTATTCCAGACAAAGCGCTGATCAGAACAGAGTTGTACTCTACCGACTTGACTCACAAAGCCATAAAGAGGCATTAATCAAAGGCCTTACGGATACCGGATTCAGTGGTGTTGCGGAACAAATTGAAAATACCACTGCAGACTTTAATGCGGTTTTTACCAGTATTGAGAACCGTCTGGGCAATACTTCATCCGCCATTAACGTCGGGCTTAATGGACTCCTCGGCATGAACAAGTCGAGCGCAAAAATCACTACCTTCCTCGAGGAGAATGTCGACAATAGCGAAGCGCTAAAACAACAATTGCACGTTGGTGCCCCCTTATTTATTGACAGCGCCGTGACTTACTTTGCCACGGGAAATCACACCGATTTTATCGCAGCCAACAGTGCCGGGGAGTCACTCAGCGAAATACTCAGCCAGATAAAACACCGAAGCACCGGGCTTTCCCGGCGAGAAAAGGCCGTGCTACGCTTTTTCGGCCGCGATCTCGATGTCATACGACAAAGTATCAGCCAGCATCAGGCCACCTCAATATCGCTCAATCAGTCTATTGAGCAACTACGCAAAGCCACCGAAAAGCTGATTGAGGTGACTGCACAGATCAAAACAGAGGTCGAAGACCAACAGAATCAAGCGCTACGAGACATAAGAGAACTCGTCGACACCACCCTGTTTGACGGCAAAGTCGCACTCACCACCAGCGCCATCATTGCCCTTATCATTGCCGGATTAATCGGTGCATCGATCGCCGGCCCCATCTCTCTAATAAGCTCAGCAATGAGCCGTCTAGCGGAAGGAGATAAGGGTATCGAAATCCTCTACCAGGATAAAAAGGATGAATTGGGTACGCTGGCCAGAGCTGCCAGTATTTTTAAAGAGAACTTGCTACAACTGGAACAGGCTGCTGCAGACAAGGTCCAAGCCGAACGCGACAAGACGATAGCCGAGCAACAACAGAAAGATCAGCACGAACGTTTGATTAATGAACAGCGTGCACGGGAATTGAGCAAGGAAACAGCACAGCAACAAATACGGCTTCAACAAACTGAAACCTTGGCCAATAGCTTTGAGCAGCGGGTTATCGCCACTGTCGATACGGTCAGCGACTCTGCGGAGCAAATTGTCCAGGCCTCCCAGGCTGTTACTGATAACACTTCGCAAACCAGGCAGCACGTCGATAATTCACACACTGCCTGCAATGCTGCTTCAAAAAGCATTACAGAGGTTGTCTGCGCCTCAGAAAATTTATCCCTGTCCTGTCAGGGCGCTGTCAACGAGCTGGAAAAAAATGTGCAGGTGGCTATTAACGCAGTTGATATCGGTGCAGAGACCACCAATACCGTGACTGAACTCACCAATGCCGCCACACAAATTGGCGAAGTAATGAATATCATTGCCGACATCGCCGAACAGACTAACCTTCTGGCCCTTAATGCAACTATTGAGGCGGCACGTGCCGGCGATGCTGGCAAGGGCTTCGCCGTGGTGGCACAAGAAGTGAAAAACTTATCGGCCCAGTCGACAAGCGCAACTCAGGACATCGCCAGCCATGTGGAAAAAATCCAGCAGGTCAGCCGCGATACAGCAACGGCCATCGCTAACATTACCGATATTATTTCCCAGATGGATAATGTTACTCAGTCAGTAACGGGCACCATGCAGCAACAATTTTTGGCGACCACGGAAATCACCCAAAAAGTACAACTGGTGGCGAAAGGGGTTAACACAGTGGTCGAGAGCTTTAAGGTAGTAGGCAGTGCCGCCGAAGCCAATATGACCATGTCAGAAAGCCTACTCAGCAATGCACAGACATTGACTCTGGAAGCACAAACATTGGATAACGAGGCACGCCGCCTACTCAACGATATACGCAGTGACACCACCGCAGGGGCAAGGAATGCATAAGACAAATAATGATCACCACAAAGCTGATTGCGCCTGAAAACCCCAGTGCTAAGCTAAGCGGCAGACAAGCTGATGGATTTTTTGTGCGACAATGAGCGAAGCGAATGCATAAAAAACTCAGCAATTTGGCTGTCCAGTGGAGGCGCGCTTTTTGCGCCGGAACGATGCTTGAGCGCCATGTTAGACCTTTTTTACTAAAGGGTTTTCCAAGTCAAATGAAGCTTCTGGTAACGCTTCCCCAGATATAGCACCTAATATAGCCATTTCGAATCGCTCTTTGAACTCATAGAGTTGTTTAACATTAACATTGCTAATTTCAAACACATCATTCTTTGTAAAATGAGCAGATATTAAAGAGAGAACTCTTTGCTGAAGATACAAAAGCATATAAGCAAAATCCCTTTCAACAGGTAGATTGTCATTTTGCTGTTTTGCAACACTTAACAACTCTAAATGGAGCACCCAAAAGGATTTTGAATCCCACTCACCGTATTCGGTAAGTCGCTCATAAAATGATCCTTCCCAATTTGGGCTCCCGGGGATATTTCGTTTTAGTTCAGAGTGCATCAATTTTTCCTGAAATTCCCAGCGAATGACTCAAAGAACAAGGCAGCTCTAGCCAAACAAGTGACCTCGCGATGACAGGCCGCCATCAATCGTCACTACGGTGCCAGAAATATAGGCCGCACGATCGGAGACGAGAAAGGCACAGAGGTCAGCCACTTCTTCCGGCTCGGCAAGACGACCAAAGGGCATCGTCGCCGTTAGCTGTCGCCAGTCGTCGGGATCGAGACCTTTATTTGCAGCATTTTGGCGCATCAAATTAACGAGTCTTTCCGTCGCCGTCATGCCCGGATTAATACCCAGTACACGAATATTATCAGCAGGACTACCGCCGCCCATAGCACGAGTAAAGGCGGCCAAACCCGCGTTGCCCGTAGTGCCCGCGATGTAATTAAATTCGGTGACTTCGCCGCCGGCAATGCCGATGACATTAAGTACAACACCATGGCCTCGCGCCTTCATGGCTCGGTACATTTCTCGCGCTAAATTGACGAAACCGTAAACTTTTAAATCCCAGCCACCACGCCAGGTCGCTTCGTCAATATCGCTAATTGAACCAGCGGCTATCGCTCCCGCGTTATTCACCAGAATATCGACATCATCACAGGCGGCGACCAGGGCAACGGCATTTTCGCCGCTGCTTAAATCCATGGAGTGAATCATCACCAACACACTGTATTTAGCCCGCAATTCTGCAGCGACCGTTTCAAGATCTTCGACATTGCGTGCGGCGAGGTGCAAGTCACACCCCTCTTCCGCCAAACGAAAAGCAATAGCCTTGCCGATACCTTTCGAGCCCCCGGTAATTAATGCGGTTTTACCCCGTAGTTTTAAATCCATAAAACGACCCTGAAAATAATGTTGTTATTTTTATAGTTACTTATTTTGCGGCGACTCAGTCAACTGAGGCTCTAGCAGGCTGTTGAAATTCGCTGAGCCGAGCCAGATACAAGGCAAAATCAAGCGAAAAAGCGGAGTTTACTCGTGTAAATGAGCACTTTAAGCTTGGTTTTAACGCCGTAGATGGCCGGGTCAGTAGAATTTCAACGGCCTGCTAGTCGTGATTACTACTCGCCCACGCTGTGTAGCCACCGTCGAGGCTATAGACATCGGAAAAACCCTGGTCTGCGAGATAGCTTGCTGCGCCCTGACTAGAATGACCGTGATAACAGACCACAACCACAGTGCTGGCTTTATCCGTATTATTAACAATATTGCTAACACTACGATCATCCAGGCGTGATGCCCCATCAATGTGACCCGCCTGGTACGAAGCCTCATCACGCGTGTCGAGCAGAATGACGTCTTGCTCATCAAGTAGGGTTTTTAATTGTTCAACTGACAGATGTTGAAATGTCATTGGTGCTTTCCTTTTTTGTTAGCACTCGCTTCTGAGTACAATTTATTCTGCAAGCACTGCTCTAACAATGTCACTAAAATGATATGGCATCCACGCAATCAACCATAAGTGCAAAGATAAGCCGTCGTCGCCACCACCTGTAATTGAAAGCTCTTTTCAGCAGCCACCTCAAATGAATCACCTGTCATAAAAACTTGCCACCCATCCTTCCCTGGCAATTTTACGGTCAGCGCGCCACTCACCACGGTCATAACCTCTCGCTCACTGGTGGCAAATTCATAATCGCCCGGTGCCATCACGCCCACGGTTGCGGGCAGAGTTTCCGTCGCAAAGCCGATGGATTTAACCTTGCCGTCAAAATATTCATTTACTGCTAGCATGTTTTGCCCTTACTTATTAAAGGTGATCTGTTTGATCAAAAAATTTAATCTCTGCATTAACCGTGCAAATTTCGGTTACCGAAGTATTACTAATTTGATAATTCGTCCACTTGGAGCGGTCTTTATCAATCCAGTGTGACAGAGCAAAAGCAATCGCCAGACCGTGGGCCACCACCACCAGGTTTTCACCCGGGTGATCGGCCAAAAAGCCGTCGACGGCCCCAACAAAACGTTCGGTCACTTCGGCGCGAGTCTCCCCACCCGGCGGGCGATGGTGCTCATCGTTAATCACTTTTTTAATAAAGCCGTGCTCACCCTTCAGCTCATCAAAACTTTTACCTTCAAAATCGCCGGCACCAAACTCCATTAAGCGAGGATCAAACTTCACCTCGTGATCACCGGCGCGGGCGATTTGCTCAGCAGTATATTTGGCCCGCTGCAGGGGGCTGGAATAAATAGCATGAATGTCTGGCAGGTAATTATGGAAATAATCACCCAGTCGATTGGCCTGCTCCAGACCCAGGTCGGTCAAAGCGGTATCGGTATGGCCATGCCACACCTGATTGACATTGGCGGCCGTCTGACCGTGGCGAACCAATAATAAGCGGCCCTTTGGCGGCATCATCTACCTCGTTTGTTAGTGTTGTGACAGTGTTACAACAAGAGACGCAATACTAACAAATTTCAGTCGGGCTGATAATGCCGCATCGATATCAGAAGGCCACACATAACAACCGGCTAAGCTGTTAACACCGACAGATTAAATCCAGCTGAGCCAAGCCGCTCAGCCTCAGCAGCCAACTCAGAAAGGGTGAGAGGAAAATCTTCAAAGCTGTCATCGTTTAATGCCAGAGCCAACCCGTCTGCACCCTTAACCGTCAGTACAACCTCGGGAGGCTGGGAATCACCGCGGCCTCGGTTCAATAAAACCGATAAACGCAATAGCACACAAAGGCGTAGCAGAGAGGCCTTTTGTTTTGCAGAGAAGTTATTGAGTAGCTGAGGCCGCAAGCGGCGGCGATGCCCACGCACTAGAAAGGCAATCGCTTGCTGCTCCTGTCGGGTGAAACCCGGCATATCCGCGCCATTGAGAATGTACTCGCCGTGCTTGTGAAATTGCACGTGTGAAATCGCCAGCCCTACTTCGTGTAATTCCGCTGCCCATCGAAGGCAAGTCCAATCCCTTTTCGACAAACTCCAGTCTTCACCAATCTGTTCAAAAAGTTGCTTTGCGCAAGCGCTCACGCGCTCTGCCTGAGCCATATCAACATTAAAACGACCTTGCATGGATTGCACCGAGCGCAAACAAACATCTTCATGCGCAGAGCGGCCAACGAGATCATAAAGGGCACCCTCTCGGAGGGCCCCACTCGCAAAGTGCATTTCATCAACTTTTAGCACGTCAAAAATAGCGGTCAAGATGGAGAGGCCGGCAATAAAGTTATCACGCCGTGCAGAACTCAACCAGTCAATATCTATTTCACGGGTATTTGAATACTCGAGGATTTTTGTTCTTAATCGCTTCAATGCGGGCTTGGTGATCACATCCTGTCCGCAAACTTGCTGGCAGGCCTGCGCAACAGCTCGCACCGTTCCCGAGGAGCCGTAGCAACTCGTCCAACCTTTTTTGCGATAGCGCTTACTCACTCTTAAGAGTTCGTTAGACGCGTGGTTGACTGCATTCTGGAAGTTTTGCTTTGACAGCGTTCCCGCTGTAAAAAAGCGATCCATAAAGGAAACACAGCCCATCGCCAGGCTTTCCATCAACAGGGCGTCAAACTGATCGCCAATAATAAATTCGGTACTGCCGCCTCCAATATCAACGACTAAACGACGCTTTGGATCTGAGGGTAGTGAGTGCGCAACACCCAAATAGATAAGTCGAGCCTCTTCGACGCCGGATATCACCTGAATGGAATAACCCAGCGCCTCTTCTGCCTGACGGAGAAATTCCTGACTATTACTGGCGATGCGCATCGCATTGGTGGCGAAAGCGACAACGGATTCCTGAGGCAGACCTTCAAGCCGCTGACCAAACTGCTTTAGACAAGCCAGGCCGCGCTGCTGAGCCGCGTCACTCAAGCAGCTATTTTCATTGAGCCCCTCACCCAGGCGCACCCCCTCACGAAAGGTTTGTAAGGTGCGAATCTCGCCATGCTCTACGCGTGCGACTACCAGGTGAAAACTGTTAGACCCCATATCCAGAACGGCGATGGAATTTTCTGCTTGAGTGAATACTGTCGTCACAATACAACCTTATGAATAATCGGGAATGGTCTTTCAAGGCATTATCGCAACAAATAGCCGTAACAAATAGCCGTAAACAAGTTCGGAGTAAACAAGTTCGTCGTAACAAATTAACTGTAACAAACCAGACGCACCGGATTAGTCGACTTTCACCTCGCGCCGCAGTAGCTTATGAATATGTTCTTGCGAGCGGATTTTCTTGCGGTTGCCCCGTGGATTAATGGTGTTTTTTTGTCGCTCATCAATCACTCGGGCCTTCACACAATCACTCCATTGCGTATCAAGTATCAGCTGAATCTTTTTCTGCAGCTTTTTACTGTACACCGGGCAGCTAACCTCAACTCGGTGGTCAAGGTTTCGGGTCATAAGATCAGCCGATGAAATGTAGTAACTCGGCTTACCGGCATTCTCAAAAGCAAAGATACGGGGGTGCTCAAGATAGCGATCGACAATGCTAATGGCTTTGATGTTTTCACTCATGCCTTTAACACCGGGAATCAGCGAGCACATACCACGCACAATCAATTTTACTTTAACCCCCGCCCGCCCCGCTTCATAGAGGGCATCAATCAACTCCTGATCAACCAGGTTATTACACTTAATAAAAATACCCGACGCCCTACCTTTTATCGCATTTTTCTTTTCAATGGCTATTAAATCGAGAAGACCACTTCGATTAGTAAAGGGGGAAACCAACAAATGCTGAAACTCATGACGCCGATGGGCAAACTGAATAAAATCAAACACCTTTTCAACATCTCGACCTATTTCCTGATCACAGGTCAACAAGCTAAAGTCAGTGTAGAGGCCCGCGGTTTTTTCATTAAAATTACCCGTGCCAATATGACTGTAAAGGCGTGAAATACCATCCTCGACACGTTTAAACAAAATCATTTTAGAGTGAATTTTAAGACCCGGAACGCCGAAAATAACATGCACACCCGCCTCGGTCATTCGCTCAGCCCAGGTAATATTCGCCTCTTCATCAAAGCGCGCTTGCAGCTCAACAACCACTGTCACCTTTTTACCATTTTCGACAGCACTGATTAATGAGTCGACAACCCTTGAGGAAGACGCAACGCGGTACAGATTGATTTTTATTTCGCGTACTGCAGGGTCAATCGCCGCTGCCCTTAACCATTTAATGATGTATGAGAAAGAATTATAAGGGTAGTAAAGCAAGCAATCTTCTTTCTTCACACATTCAAAAATATTTTGGTTTTTATCCAGAACAGGGTAAGGAATGGGCGGCAGTGGTTTCAATTCCAGGTAAGGCGCGCCCGGATTTGGAAAGCCCATGAAGTCCTTCGAATTATGGTAGCGCCCACCGGGTATAAAGCTATCCTTCTTTCTCAAATTCATTTTCTTGGTTAAGAATGCCAGCAGATCTTCCGTTATCGCCTCATCGTAAACAAAGCGCACAGGAGCACCTTTTGAGCGTTTCTTCAAGCTAGCGGACATCTTTTCCATAAGGCTTTCAGAGATACCCTCGCCCAGTTCAAGCTCTGCATCACGGGTAATTTTTATGGTGTAGGCTTCAATCGTATCTATAGGTAAAGCACCCATAAATACATCCTTAAGACAATGACGAATAATATTATCTAGTGTAATAAAAACCCGCTCCCGGCCCTTTGATCGGCTTGGCAACGGGATGAATCGACCGAGCCGGTTACTGGGTATTTCGATAACAGCGTAACTGATTTGTTTTTTACAAACCATTTTTACCGCCAGGTAAATCGAGCCCTCTTTTAGAAAGGGAAATTTTTCTTTTTCGCTGACCATAATTGGCGAAAGCTCGGGCAGCACCTTGCTTTCAAAATAAGCCCTGACAAAATCAGATTGCCTGTCAGTAAGCTGCATTTCGTTAATAAGATATATTTTGCGCTTGCGTAACTCTTTTAATATTGTCTGATAGGTTTTGTCGTAGGCCTCCTGCAATTCATGCACTTTGGACATGATTTTTTCCAGTAATTCCGAGTGCTCTTCTTTTTTCGACCCACTTGAAAAATCGACCAAACGCTTGACATCCGCGACCCTGACACGGAAGAACTCATCGAGATTGCTGGAAAATATGCCGAGATAACGTACACGCTGGATGATAGGAACGGAGTGATCCGCAGCCTCCTGCAAAACCCGCTCGTTAAATAAGAGCCAGCTCAGCTCTTTCGGGGTATAGCACCAACTGTCTTTCTCACCACCGACACCCATCGCATCCACCTTTATCATTTACCTAGACTAATCGACCAGCTTACTTCTGTACAATGACAACAACATGACGACCAAAATATTAATCATGGGAACCGCACCCGGTACCGACGGCCTCACAATATCATCATTAGCAAAAATGACGCTGATATATAAAACACGCCCATAAGGTTCAAATCTATACGCATCTTCTTATAATGCTCTCTCCATTGACAAATAGACCTACAATAATGAAATTACTGCTCATTCTCTTCACCACATTTGCACTAACACCTGCCAGCTGGGCCTCCTGCATTGATAAAAGCAACAATGCCGAACAGAACTTTATGGCCTGCAAACAAGCCGCCGAAAACGGTCAGGCCGATGCACAGAAAGAGCTTGGCGGCTTATATTTATCGGGCGAAGGTGTTCAGCAAGACTTTACAACGTCATTACACTGGTACAAACAAGCCGCGAAACAAGGCCATGCAATTGCGCTCTATAACGTCGGCGTTCTTTATGACAAAGGACTAGGCTTGAAAAAGGACTACGAAGAAGCCGGCAAGTGGTATCGCAAGTCTGCAGACCTTGGCTACTCCACCGCTCAATATAACCTCGGCATTATGTACGAATACGGCCAGACCGTAGATGAAGACCCCGCCATGGCTATGCAGCTCTATCTAAAAGCGGCAGCGCAAGGCGAAGCCGCTGCACAGTTTGCCATTGGCGTGTTATATGACAAGGGAATTGGGGTCGACAAAGACCAAACACAAGCCTACAAATGGTGGCAGATCGCTGGCGAGGGACACCCCCATGCCACCCACAATCGTGACTCCATCGCAGAAGAAATGACCCCCATGCAAATTAGCGAAGGTAAGCGCCTCGCCCAGAAATGGTTAGATGCCCACCCAGGGCTGGTACAATTACCGTCACTCGAGCTACAGTAGACAACTGAGCATCATACAATCTGAGGAGATGAATTATGGCCACAGCAAGCGCAAGACACATATTGGTAAAGAGCGAAGAGCAATGCCAGCAACTAAAAACTGACATTGAAGGCGGAGCCGACTTTGCAGAACTCGCCAAACAGCATTCTTCTTGCCCCTCAGGCAACAGTGGCGGAGACCTGGGTGAATTCGGCCCCGGCATGATGGTGCCTGAATTTGACCAGGTGGTATTCAGCGCCGACGTCAACACCGTGCAAGGCCCGGTAAAAACCCAATTCGGCTACCACCTACTGGAAGTCACTGCCCGCAGCGAATAAGCCTGCGCTACAAAATAAAGACCTGCTATGCCATCGCATACAGGTCTTTTTTATTGCCCGTGATCTTTCCCCAGCATTGAGTACCCAACGACATAACAAGCCATGAAAAAAATTGCCCTTTTTGTCGACGTACAAAATATTTATTACACCACCCGCGATGCCTATGGCCGCCAGTTTAACTATCGCAAATTATGGCAACAGGTCAGCGCCCAGGGCGACATCATTGCCGCCACGGCCTATGCCACCCAGCGCAGCGATGACAAGCAAATCAAGTTTCACGATGCCCTGAAACATATTGGCTTTAGTGTAAAACTCAAACCCTATATTCAACGCAGCGATGGCTCCGCCAAAGGCGACTGGGATGTTGGCATTACTATTGATGTGCTAGAAACTGCAAAAGATGTCGATACAGTTATTTTATTGTCCGGCGATGGCGACTTTGATTTACTGCTTAAAAAAATACGCGACAAATACGCCCTTAGAGCAGAAGTTTATGGCGTACCCGCGCTGACAGCCCGCTCGTTAATGGATGCGGCGACTGTTTATAATCCTATTAATGAAGGTTTATTACTGTAAATGCACACCCTATTTTCGTCTGTTTTTAGAATGTTCCACAACAGGATGCCCGTACCCACCTCGCATTAATCCTTAACAGTAGAGCTGTCTTCCTCTTTTTCAGCGCGCCCAAAACTCCTGCGCAATTCTGCAAACGCCTGCAACCTCGCTTGCACCTTGCCATTAATTGTCTCCGCTGGATAATTGCCGTCGGCATCGGGTTCCCCCGCGGAGATACCGGTCAGCAAGTGAATGGCCTCATCAATATGACTGATGGGATAGATATTAAATTGCCCAGCTTCGATAGCGTCTTTAACGTCGTGGCGTAGTAATAAATTGTCGACGTTGTTATGGGGGATTAATACGCCTTGCTCACCGCTCAGGCCACGGGCTTTGCAAATATCAAAGAAGCCTTCAATTTTTTCATTCACACCACCGATCACTTGCGCCTGACCCCGTTGATTCATCGAGCCGGTGATGGCAAAGCACTGCTTGATGGGTGCATTGCTGAGCGATGATAAAAGCACACTCAACTCGGCCAGCGAGGCGCTATCCCCATCAACACCGCCGTAGTTTTGTTCAAAGGCGAGACTGGCAGTGAGTGATAAAGGCGCTTTTTGCCCGTAGCGAGCACCCAAAAAGCTACTCAATATAAACACGCCTTTGGTGTGAGTGGGGCCGCCCATATCGGCTTCACGGGCAATATCGATAAGCTTACCGTCACCCAGGCGGGTAGTGGCAGTAATGCGCGATGGCTGGCCAAAACTGAAATTACCCATTTGTAAAACCGAAAGGCCGTTGACCTGACCCACCACTTCGCCCTCGGTGGCGATCATTATTTGCTCCCGCAAAATACCTTCGTGCACCTGATCGCGCACCCGGTCGACACGATTGGTTTGGGTCTCGATAACCTTACGTACATCTTCTTCGCTCGCCACTTTCCGTCCGGCCTCGCTGGCCCAATAACTCGCTTCACCGAGCATATCGGCAATACTGCGCATATGGGTAGAGAGCTTCTTTGAGTCATTCACCAGACGCATGCTTTGCTGAATAACCGCCGCAACGGCACTGCAGTCAAAGGGCAGTAAGTCTTTATCGCCAACCATAGTCGCAATCATTCGGGCATAGAGCATGTCGTTTTCTGGATTGCGCTCGAGACCCGCTTCAAAATCTGCCGGGACTTTAAATAACTCCGCAAAGTCCGGGTCGTAGGCGTGCAGCATGTAGTAGAGCATGCGGTCGCCGAGTAGTACGACTTTCAAATCGAGGGGGATGGGTTCCGGCTCAAGGGATACTGTGCTACCAATACTGAGCACTTGCTCCAGGGATTCGATGCGTAACTCACGGGAGTACAGCGCCTGCTTCAGCCCTTCCCAGGCATAGGGCTGCATTAGTAGTTTTCGCGCTTCAAGGATCAAATAGCCGCCATTGGCTTTATGCAATGCACCCGGTTTCACCAGCGTAAAATCGGTCGTCAACGCACCCATAAAGGCTTTATTCTCAACACGACCCAGGAGGTTGCCATAACTTGGGTGCTCTTCAAAAACTACCGGCACACCCTGCGTCCGGGCTTGGTCGAGCATCAGGTTAACCTGATAACGATTGAGGGTATCCTGAGTATTAAACATCATCATTTGCTGCTGCTGACCACTGTCGGGACGGAAAGCCACGGCATTAGCGATGATGTCTGCCTGCACATCGCTGAGGTAGTCGAGTACTTGCGGCAGGTCGGCGTATTTGGCGCTCAAGGCCTCCATATAAAGACCCACGGCCTCCATGGTGACCTCGTTATTGAGTTTTCGGAAGCGCTCGCCGGCCTCTTTACGCCAGGCGGGAATTTGCTTGGTAGCAATGTTGCGTAATTCTGCACGTAGACCCGCGATATCTTTTTCAATGCGGTCCTGCTCGTCTTTATCAAGTTTTTCAAAAACCTCAGGTGTCAGCTCTTCATCATTGATGATGGGAATGAATGAGAACTCCCCCGGCGCCTGGTAAACCTTAATGCTTTTTTCATGAGCCTGGGCATGCAAACCCCGGAAGGCTGCCTCCTGGTGTTTTTGCAGCTCCGCCTCTATCTGCTGCGCACGTGCTTTGTATTCATCGCTATCAAAAGCCGTGGGGATGGCATCCTGAAGGTCTTCAATCAGGCGGCGCATATCGTTGCGCAAAACATTACCCCGGCCGGGTGGTAATTCCAGTAAAGTCGGCTTAGTGGCATCTTCGAAATTATTGACGTAACACCAGTCGGATGGAACCGCGCCCTTGCTGGCAATACCCTGTAGATAATGATTAATGGCGGTAAATTTACCGGTGCCCGGGGGGCCGAGTACAAAGAGGTTATAGCCCTCATTCTTCATACCCACGCCAAAGCGAATAGCCTCTAAGGCCCTGTCCTGACCAATAATTTCTGTTAGGGGCTCTAGTTCGCTAGTCGTTTTAAAACCGAACTGATCAGCATCGCAACAGCGGGGGAAATCTTCTGCTTTTAATGGCGCTACGGCATTATTATTAATAGACATATCTTTCCTTGAATGAAAGCCTTGTTATCGCATGGACTTCACCATAACAAAAAATATCGACCTTTCATTCAGGGAATCAGCCCTTAATTGTGGCCGATCAACTCTCTGATTAAATCGCAACTGAGTCGATCAGGAAAACAGGCGACGCAGCCATCCGCCCTCAAGGCGTTTTTTACACTGGCTGTACTGAGCGCTATAGGTTTTTGAGCGCCGCTCCACTTTTCGAGCAACACCTTTTAACCAGGCTTTATTTTTATAAGAGCCACGGGCGTACCCGCCGTGACCTTCGTGGTAATTTAGATATTGATTATAGGCATCCCACTTGGAAACACCGTTGCGCTTCTGGCTTTTATCCATGTACCAAAATACAAAATCGACAGCATCATCAAAATCATCCCTGTCGCTAAACATTGAGCCCGCATCTTTTTGGTAATCGCCCCAGGTACCTGTCTTAACCTGCGCATAACCATAGGCCGAACTCGCTCTTCCGTAAGGAATAATCCATAAAAAATAGCGCATAGGTGGCCTGGCATCGTGCTGAAATTTTGACTCCTGATACATAATTGCCATCGGCACCGTGACCGGCCCACCCCAGCGTTTACTGGAAGACCTGGCCGCTTTATACCAGCTACGCTTTTCAGTAAATATATCGCAAATATTATCGATTTTTTCTGGCGCAGAAGCACAACCTGTCACTAATAAAGCCAGTGCAGCTAACAAGACAAAACACTGTGCTTTTAAAAATCGCACGGATATTAATTTCAACTTAAGAACCTTAATTTAATAACGCGCCGTTAAGACAGACAAAACCTGAGCCTAACTCGCACCCTGCTTAGCATTAAACTTCTCCATCTGCTCAGGCGTGGCCGGCGTTTGGTATTTATCTTTCCATTCACTATAGGGCATGCCGTAAACATTCGTACGGGCCGCTTCATAGTCAACGCTTTCTCCGCGCTCCTCCGCTTCAGCAACATACCATTTCGACAAACAATTGCGACAGAAAGAGGCAAGATTCATTAACTCGATATTTTGCACTTCTTTGTGCTCATCCAAATGCTTTAATAAACGACGAAAAACGGCAGCTTCAATTTCTGTTTCTGTTTCTATTTCAGTGCTCATTACTTTACTTTCTCTCCGTGCGCCTGTTTATCCGCATGGTACGAGGAGCGCACCAGTGGGCCAGAGGCAATGTGTATAAAACCGATGGATTCAGCGTAATCTCGATATTCTTCAAATTCGTCGGGGTGCACAAAACGATCGACCGGCAAATGGTTTTTCGAAGGCTGTAAATACTGCCCTACTGTCAGCATTTCAACGTCATGGGCGCGCAAATCATCAAGTGTCGCGAGCAGCTCTTCTTTTGTTTCACCCAGGCCCACCATTAAGCCCGACTTGGTCGGCACCGCTGGATTACGCGCTTTATATTGCTGTAATAATTTCAATGACCAGGCGTAATTAGCTCCTGGTCGAGACTGTCGATAAAGGCGGGGTACGGTTTCTATATTGTGATTAAACACATCGGGCGGGGTGGCGCTGAGAATATCGAGGGCCGGTTCCATGCGACCGCGAAAGTCCGGCACCAGCACTTCAATTTCTAAGACTGGATTGTGCGCCCGGGACTCGCGTATACAATCGGCAAAATGCTGGGCACCACCATCGCGCAGGTCGTCTCTATCGACAGACGTAATCACCACGTATTTAAGCTGCATTTCGGCAATGGCCTGGGCCAGATGAGCGGGTTCTTCAACATCGAGAGGGTTCGGCTTGCCGTGGCCAACGTCACAAAAGGGACAGCGGCGGGTGCAAATGTCGCCCATAATCATAAAGGTCGCAGTGCCGCCGCTGAAGCACTCACTGAGATTTGGGCAGGCCGCTTCTTCACAAACCGTGGAAAGTTTATTTTTGCGCAGAATTTTTTTAATACGCGCCACATCGGGTGAACTCGAGAGGCGAATTTTCAACCATGGCGGTTTACGTTGAAACGTTTCAGTAGGAATGACCTTTACCGGGATGCGCTCAACCTTGTCGGCACTGCGTAACTTTTCACCCTGACGCAATCGTTGGGTACGTTTTACCGGCTGGCGCTCATCTGAGCTTCCCGGTGAATCACTGCTGGAATTGCCGTCCATTAATCTCGCCTAAAATTGCCTATTAATATTAATTAATCAACGCGTACTGCCAATCCAGATACTGCCAATGGGCTTGTTTATCCCGCTTCGCGCTAAAGCGCTGTACCAACTCATCAACTAATTGTTTTTCTAAAACCTGCCATGTCGGCATATCACTGCTCGACAATAAATCTTTAAGCCGTGTCATTTGCAAACCCTGATAACCACAGGGGTTAATGCGCTGAAAGGGTTCCAGGTCGACATCAATATTTAATGCCAAACCGTGATAGCTACGCCCGCGTCGAATACGCAAACCCAGTGAGGCAATCTTGTCTGCGCCGACATAAACACCCGGCGCTTTATCCCGCGTTTCAGCCTTAACATCATAGTTCGCCAACAGAGATTTTAAACTCAATTCAATGGCGCAAACCAGTTCGCGTACATTAAGACCCGCTCGCTTTAAATCGATCAACGTATAAATCACCAGCTGCCCTGGCCCGTGGTAAGTCACCTGACCACCGCGGTCAACTTTCAGCACGGGAATATCACCGGGCATCAATAAATGTTCGGCCTTACCTGCCTGTCCCTGGGTAAAGACCGGGGGATGCTGAACGACCCAAAGTTGATCGGGGGAATTTTCAGTACGCGATTCGGTGTAGTCTTTCATTGCTGCAAAAACCCGTTCATAGGGCTGTAGTCCCAGCTGGCAGACAGCGACGGTCATTTCAGGAAGGCTGGCATAACCCTCATTCACCACCATATTTACAACACCATCCGCACTCGAGTGCTCGTTTTAAGATCGATAAAGATAGCCTCTAACTGAGGCTTTCCGGTGGCGGTAATAATCACCGTCACCGCCTGAAAGGTCGACTTGCGACTATCCCGAATACTCACCTTGGTCTGATCAAAACCCGGTGCGTGTCGCTCCATAACACTGAACACATGCTCGCGAAATTCTTCACAAGTTTCACCCATCACCTTAATCGGATAATCACAGGGGAATTCAATTCTCGGCATTTCAGGTTCAGTCATAACGATCTCATGTACTTGATTTCACACAGTACGAACTCATAACAGGCTCATCACAAACTGCACTAGCCTGTCCCACAGTCTTGAGAAAAACCCGGCCTCGGCGATAGGCTGAGAGGCTACCAATTTTTTATCTGCCAACACTTCGCCTTTATAAGTCACCACCAAACGGCCCAGCTCCTGCTGCTGCGTTAGTGGTGCTTCGAGGGTGGCATCGACATGAATATTACTTTCTAGCTGAGCTCTGGCACCGCGGGGGAAGGTGAGAAATACATCGTCGGCCAGCACAAGATCAACACTGTCTTCTTCGCCAAACCAGACGCGATTATCCGCCTGCAGCACATCACCAGCGCTAAAAACTTTGTCAGTTTCGTAGTAACGGAAACCGTAGGTGAGTAATTTTTGTGACTCCTGAGCGCGAGCCTCTTCGCTGCGCGTACCCATCACCACCGAGATCAAACGCATGCCATTGCGTTCGGCAGAAGCCACCAGGCAATAACCCGCCTCTTCGGTGTGGCCCGTTTTCATACCATCGACAGACTTATCACGCCATAACAGGCGATTTCGATTAGGCTGTTTAATACCGTTGTATTCGTAATATTTTTCAGAATACAGGGCATAGTGTTCAGGGTGTTCGAGAATGATCGCTTGCGCTAACAGGGACAAATCGCGGGCCGTGGTGACATGTCCCTCCGCGGGCCAACCGGTAGCATTCACGAAGTAACTACTGTTCATACCCAGTAACACGGCTTGTTGATTCATTACATCGGCAAAGGCACTTTCACTACCGGCTAAATGCTCTGCCAGCGCCACGGTGGCGTCATTGCCCGACTGAATAATAATGCCTTTTAGTAAGTCGCCGAGAAGCACTTCCGTACCTTCGCGCACGAACATTTTCGAGCCACCCATTTTCCAGGCGGTGACACTAATGGGGACTTTGTCAGCGTGAGTAAACTTGCCGCTGGCCATCTCGCCCGCCACGACATAAGTGCTCATCATTTTAGTCAGGCTGGCTGGCGGCAAGGGTAAATCGGCATTTTCCTCAACCAGCACTCGCCCGGTATTGGCATCAATTAATATCCACGACTTGGCTGCTAATTGCGGCGCTGCGGGAATTAACGTCTGAGCCTGCGCACTCGTGACGATAAAGCACATCGAAATGAGCAGAGCAGAAAGAACTCTCAACATAATTTTAAACCTTAGTTTCAAACTAGTTTTGGCTGTTGTGCAGCCGAATTTAAAGGGATGTTTGGCCAATCACAGCCTTTATAAAGTGGGCATTACTTGGATTCAAATCATAATAACATGGGGCAACACGCCACTTCGCTAGCAAGAGTGATTAAACAAACAACTAAATGTCTCGGACAGCATTAATCACAAAAGGTTTATATCGGCCCTGCTCTACCAGGCGCTCACGCAATGCCACTAACTGAGATTGATCAACAATGGGGCCAATCCAGACTTTAAAAACGGGGGATGTTACTTCACCAAAACGACGCACAGAAACCGGGAACGTTGTTATTGACGAGAGCTGCGCTTGCAGCTGCCTTGCAGAACTCATTGAGCTGTAGACACCCACTTGCAAGAAAGGCTGGGCAGACGGCTTTTTAGCATCGACAAGTAAAGGCTGAATCTTTTCCGGCTTATTGACCTGCGCACTCACACGCGGCAGTGACACGCTGTTGGGCTGAAAGTTGGCCGGATCTATTGCCTCCACCCTGACTCGCGCCGTACCCGTATTGGCATAACCGAGCTTTTTTGCGCCGGCGTAGGACAGGTCAATAATACGCCCGCCATGGAAGGGGCCTCGATCATTAACACGCACAATAATTTGTCGCCCATTGGCTATATTTGTGACGCGAACGTAGGCGGGAATAGGCAAGGTTTTATGGGCGGCCGTCATGCCGTACATACTGTAGGTTTCACCGTTGGAGGTTTTGCGCCCATGAAACTTATTGCCGTACCAGGAGGCTTCACCTTCTTCACTATAACCTTTTGCAGAAGGCATTAATTGATAAGTCACGCCATTCACGGTGTAGGGATTTTTATTGCCAGCGATTGTAATGGGGTCGACTCTCGGCACCGCATTTGCCAACTGACTGACATCCACTTCATGACTCGGGCCACTGTCTTTTAAGCGGGCAAAAGAATCACCGCTCTGGCAACCACTCAAACTAAGGAGTAGTAACGAGCCCGTCATCAGCGCCGCAAAACATACCCGGCGCGACAAGCCCAGGCGAGTCCTACCAGCCCTTGCAGAGTCAAAGACCTCAGTCACCCTTAGCCATCTCCTCGGCAATTTGTTCAGCCAATTGCGTTACTGCCATGGCGTAGCGAAAGCTGTGGTTGTAGCGGGTAATGGTGTAATAGTTTTGCAGGCCGAGCCAGAATTCCACACCGGCCTGCCCCTGCAGACGCAGGGGAATCGCCTTCACCTCCGGGCTCATTTCCGGCACCGGGCTAAAACCCTGTTCGGCCAACTGAACAAGACTCAGTTTCGGTTTCATCAATTTATTAACCAGCTCAGCGTTGTAATCGGCGTTAATTCTCGCCCGTACCACCACCCCTTCATCACGCTGCCAGCCGTGGCGTACAAAATAGTTAGCGACACTGCCAATGGCATCGGCAGGGTCGGCCCAGATATCGGCCACGCCATCATTGTTGTAATCAACCGCGTAAGCACGGTAGCTGGAGGGCATAAACTGGCCGTAACCCATCGCCCCTGCGTAAGAACCTTTCAAGATCGCAGGATCGAGCTTTTGTTCTTTAGCCAGCAGTAAAAAATGCTCTAGTTCTTTGGTGAAAAAAGGACTGCGCGCCGGATAGTCAAAGGCCAAGGTTGATAGGGCATCGACGACGCGATAATTGCCTGTGATTCTGCCGTAATACGTTTCAACACCGATGATGGCCACCACGTACTCGATGGGCACACCAAACTCGGCCTGCATTTTTTCCAGCCACGGCCGCTGTTCACGCCAAAACTGCAAGCCCTGACGCAAACGCTTTTCAGTAACAAAAATCTTGCGATAGTCTTTCCACAATTTGACCTTTTCTGCGGGGCGGGTCATGGCGTCAATAATCGACTGCTTGTAGTGCGCACCGGCAAATAGCGCTCGTAGCTCAGTACGATCGAAATCGTGCTCGGCAACCATGCGTTCGATGAAGGCTTGCGCCCCGGCATTACCTGAATAGCTCCTTTCAGACTCGGCCCTTGCCAGCCCAGCGCTCGCCAACAAAGCAATTAATAAACTAACAAGTCCGGTTTTTACCCTTATTTTCACAGCTGTTCACCCATCCGTTTTTTCTCCCTACTGACTGCCATCAGCATACCAAACCCCAGCATCAGGGTCACAATCGACGTGCCACCGTAACTCACCATCGGCAGGGGCACACCTACCACTGGCAGAATGCCAGAAACCATCCCCATATTGACAAATATATAGACAAAAAATGTCAGTGTGATGCTACCCGCGAGCAAACGACTAAACATACTTTGGGCGTTAATGCTGATCATCATGCCGCGAAATATAATGAGTACATACACCAGCAATAAACAAAGAACCCCGGTAAAACCAAACTCTTCCGACAGCACCGCAATAATAAAGTCTGTGTGGCTCTCGGGCAAAAAATCGAGCTGCGATTGGGTGCCCTGCATCCAGCCTTTGCCGGAACTACCACCGGCACCAATAGCGGTGGTCGATTGAATAATATTCCAGCCCGCGCCCAACTTATCTGACTGGGGATCGAGCAGGGTCAAAATACGGGTTTTCTGATAATCCCGCAGTAAATAAAACCAGAACACGGGTGCCACACTGAAGGCAACAAACAAGGTACCAAGTAAATATGCTTTGCCCAGCCCCGCGAGAAAAAGCACAAAAAACCCGGCGGCAAAAATCAGCAGCGCGGTGCCTAAATCAGGCTGTATGCCCACCAAAATGGCCGGGGTGCCAATCAATAACAAAGCCACGAGGATATGCTTAAAGCGTGGAGGCAGCACACGTTGACCCAAATAGCTGGATAGCATTAAGGGCACGCCGACCTTCAATACTTCCGAGGGCTGAAAGCGAAAGAAACCGAGATCCAGCCAACGCTGCGCGCCCTTGGCTCCGACACCAATAAAAATCACCGCAATCAGCAGACCCACTCCGCCTATATAGATAACAAAAGCCCAGCGCTGCATAAACCGAGTATCGAACTGTGCCACTGCTATCATCACAAAAAGCCCAATACCCATAAACACGCTCTGGCGTTTAACGTAGCTAAGCTCCTGACCACTGGCGCTATACAACACTGAAATACCGATCGCCATTAACACCAATAAGAGGAGTAATAATGGCAGGTCAACACGCAGAGCGAACCAACGCTTATGTTCACCGTAAACGCTGGAGCCGTGCTCCTTTAGACTACGTTCAAAATCACCCTGACTCATTATTACTCTCAAGAGGACTCAGCACGGCTTTACTTTGCAAGGCCTCGCGCTGAGCTGTTTCATCCGCCTGGGGATAATATTTGAAGTAGGCATTAATCACATCGCGGGCGACCGGCGCTGCCGTCGAACTGCCATGCTCGCCATTCTCAACAATCACCGCCACCGCGATACGCGGGTTTTCAACCGGGGCAAAAGCGATAAACAGCGCGTGATCAAGCTGTAACTTGGCGAGCTTGCTAGCATCGTATTTTTCATCCTGTTTAATACCGACCACCTGTGCGGTGCCTGTTTTACCTGCCATGGTGTAGTCAATTTTACCAATAGCTCGGCGTGCCGTGCCCCGCAAGTCCCTGACTACCCCGGACATAGCATCGAGCACCAGATCCCAATAGCGCGTAGGAATATTAATGATTGCAGGATCGGACACCACAGGTGTCAATTGCTGTCCAACCGCGCTCACCATTTTTGGCTCACGCACCTCGCCCCGCGTTGCCAAACGACTAACAGCCACGGCCATCTGTAGCGGTGTCGCCAGCATAAAGCCCTGACCAATACTGACATTCACGGTGTCACCCGGATACCAAACCCGACCGCGAGCACCCTGCTTCCAGTCTCGCGAAGGCATAATGCCCCGCGCCTCTGCGGGCAGGTCGATGCCCGTTTTGTCGCCATAGCCAAAACGCGCACCATAATCGTGGAGCACATCAATACCCGTGCGAAAACCAACATCGTAAAAATACACATCACAGGACTGCACGATGGCATCGTAAAGACTAATCTTGCTACCGTGACCGCTGCGCTTCCAGTCACGGTATTTACGTTTTTCACCTGCCAGCTGGTAGAAGCCAGGATCGTAAATGCGATACCCCATGCTCACCGTACCCGAGTCGAGGGCAGCCAAACCAAACACCGGCTTAACCGTAGAACCTGGGGGGTACTGCCCCCTCAAAGCACGATCAAACAAAGGCTGGGCGGGCGACCCCGTTAAGGCTTTATAGGCTTTCGTGGAAATACCGGTAACAAAGGGGTTGGGATCAAACGACGGCATACTGGCCAGGACGAGTACGCCGCCGGTTACCGTATCGATGGCGACCACCGCACCGCGCTCCTCACCCAGGGCTTCAATTGCCACTTTCTGCAAACGGCTGTCGAGAAACAAATGCAAGTCTGCCCCCGGCACTGGATCAATACGCTCCAGCACCCGCATCACCCGACCCCGCGCATTGGTTTCGACATGCTCGTAGCCGACCTCGCCAAGCAACTGATTTTCGTAGAACTTTTCCAGCCCGGTTTTACCGGTCATGTGCGAACCCTTGTAACGCTTTGGGTCAAAGCGCTTCAACTCCCGCTCATTAATGCGCCCGGTGTAGCCGACCACGTGGGCAAGCTCATGCGCCAAAGGGTATTCACGAATTAGCTGCGCAGAAACCTCAACCCCGGACAGACGATGCTCATTAACGGCAATCAAAGCTTGCTCGCTTTCACTGAGATTAAAACGTAAAGGCACTGATTCGTAAGGACGGCGGCGCTTGACCAGTTTTTCAAAGCGCGCCAACTCAGTCTCTTTAAACGTCAGCAGCTCACCGACATCACTGAGTAATTGTTCAATATTTTTCGCACGCTCAACAACAATGGACAAGGTAAAGCCAGGGCGGTTATCAGCCAGTAGCACACCGTTACGATCGTAAATCAAACCCCGCGCTGGCGGCAGAGCGCGCACGTGAATGCGATTATTGTCAGCCAGAGTGGCAAAATCCTGGTGCCGGTTAATCTGTAAATCGTGGTAGCGCCACAGTAAAATACCCAGCAACAAAAGTACCACCAACAGCGTAAAACTGGCGCGCGCGACATAGAGTCGAGACTCCCACTGGGGGTTTTTCAGGGTACTGAAATCTGCCATTTTTAGCTAAGTACGCTCCCGGCCACAAAGTTTCTTCTTATTACTTTTTAATAGTGATTCTTTAACGGTAACTCTTTACCGATGCTTCTCTAACGATGGCTCTTTACCTGTGATAGGGGTGCCCGGCATTAATCGACCAGGCCCGGTAGAGCTGTTCTATCAAAATAATGCGCACCAGCGGATGAGGCAAGGTCAGGGCCGATAACGACCAACTGATATTCGCCCGCGCGATGCAGGACTGCGCCAGTCCATCGGGGCCGCCAATCAGCAAGCTAAAATTATCACCACTGCCCTGCCAGTCGAACAAATTACGCGCCAGCTGATCTGTGCCCCAGGGCTTGCCTTTCACTTCCAGCGCGATCACTCGATCACCCTGGCCAATCGCTTTCAGCATGGCCTCGCCTTCACTGGCGATGGCGCGATCCGGCGCTTCATTTTTGCGTCGCGCCGCGAGGGGAATTTCAACCAGCTCAAGATGCAGTTCATTCGGCAAGCGCTTGGCGTACTCGGTATAGCCACTTTGCACCCAGCCCGGCATTTTACTGCCCACGGCAATAATGCGCAGTCTCAAGCGGCGATACCCGGGGCTAGCGGCCGAAAATAATTAATCATTATTATCGACGTCAACATCGATCTCATTGGCTCTCTCTACCGAACTGGGGCGCATTGACCAGAGTTTTTCCAACTCATAAAAAGCCCGTGTCGTTGGCTGCATCACATGAACGATGACGTCGCCGAAGTCGACCAGCACCCATTCGCCCTCGTCCATGCCTTCGACGCCGATGGGTTGAAAGCCAGCTTTTTTGCCCTCTTCAACGGTATTTTGCGCCAGCGCTTTAACCTGACGATTGCTGGTGCCGCTGACGACAATCATGGTGTCGGTAATGTCGCTGAGCTCCCGCACATCAATGGTGACGAGATCCTGACCTTTAATGTCTTCCAGCGCTGCAATAACAATCTTGTAAATATCATTACTCATGAACTTTCCTGCTTATATAAGCCGTGTTGGTGGATATATTGAATAACCGCATCGGGTACCAGATAGCGCACCGAACTACCGGCGGCGAGGTCCTCGCGAATTTGTGTTGCCGATACCGGCAGCAACGTCATGGACTCAACCAAAACGCAGCCACTCAGTGATTGCGACAACAATTGTGGATCGTTTGTACAGCGCCCCGCCAGCCATTCCGCCACTGGCCCCGTCTCGGGCAAGTGCCAACCGGGCCGGGCAGCAACGACAATATGTGCATAATCACTCAACTCTTGCCAGCGCTGCCAGGTGTGTAAATTAACCAGCGAATCCATGCCGATGCAAAGGCAAAGGGCGACATCATCGCCCTGCTCGCCACGCAGTTGCGCCAGCGTTTCAACAGTATAGGACAGTCCTTCGCGGCGCAGTTCTCGATCATCGGCGAGCAAGCCATCAAAGGGCAGCTCACTAGCAATCGCCAGGCGCAACATGGCGAGACGATGCTCGGCACTGACACCCGGCTGTTCACGGTGGGGTGGCCGAGCGGAGGGCATCAAGCGCAGCTCATCAAGGCCAAGGTGCTCGCGCAATTCAACAGCGGTGCGCAAATGACCGATATGTACCGGGTCGAAAGTGCCGCCAAAAATACCGACGGCTTTCAACGTCTCGTTATTTCCGAGTGACGGCTATTCGTGGCTGCTTTATTCACAGAGGTATTAGTCACGCCTTCTCTAATCACGAATGTGTCCATCGCCCAGCACAATATATTTCTGGCTGGTCAAACCCTCAAGGCCCACCGGGCCACGGGCGTGAATCTTGTCAGTGGAAATACCAATCTCCGCCCCGAGGCCATATTCAAAACCATCGGCAAAGCGGGTGGAGGCATTAATCATCACCGAGCTGGAATCGACCTCATTCAAAAAGCGCCGCCCCCGGGTGTAATCTTCGGTGACAATAGCTTCAGTGTGTCGTGAACTATACGTCTCGATATGATCCATCGCGGCATCCATATCGGCCACCACGCGAATCGCCAAAATCGGTGCCAGATACTCCGCTTGCCAGTCTTCTTCGGTCGCCGTGGAGCAGGCCTGTTTTGATGCGGCGATAATTTCCCGCCCCCGCTCACAGGCACGCATCTCGACACCTTCCTCAGCGTAGGCTGCTGCCAGGCGGGGCAAAATCGCCTCCGCCACGCCCTCGGCAACCAGCAAGGTTTCCATGGCATTACACACACCGTAGCGGTGAGTTTTAGCATTGAAGGCAATATTAAAGGCTTTTTCGAAATCGGCTTTGTCATCGATATACACGTGACAAACGCCGTCTAAATGCTTAATAACGGGAATGGTTGCCTCGCGGCTGATGCGCTCAATCAGGCCTTTACCGCCCCGAGGTACAATCACATCGACGTAACTCGACAGAGTGACTAATTCACCCACCGCGCTGCGATCGGTGGTTTCTACCACCTGCACTGCAGTATCGGGCAGACCTTCCGCCGCTAAACCTTTGCAAATACAGAGCGCAATCGCCTGATTCGAGTGAATGGCTTCACTGCCGCCGCGTAGAATAGTTGCATTGCCCGACTTCAAACACAGGCTCGCCGCCTCGACCGTCACATTGGGGCGAGACTCATAAATAATGCCAATCACTCCCAGTGGCACGCGCATTTTGCCCACCTGAATACCGCTCGGGCGATAGTTCATCGCGGTGACTTCACCGATGGGGTCGGGCAAGGCGGCGACCTGACGCAAGCCTTCTATCATCCCATCAATGCGTTCAGATGTTAGTTCGAGTCGATCAAGCAGTGCCGCTTCGAGATCATTATTACGGCCATTGTCCATATCTTTCACATTGGCTTCGATCAGCAGCGCGCGGTCGGCATCGAGAGCCTCAGCAATCGCCAGTAAGGCCCGGTTTTTCACACCACTATCGGAGCGCGCCATCACCCGACCGGCGGCGCGGGCGCTAACGCCCAGGGCTTGCATATACGCTTTAATATCCATTCAAATTCTCTGTGCTGTTTTTCTACGCGCATTCCCTAACAGGCTGTTTACAGGGCGAGCGCATCATGGCGCGCATTATAGCGCGAGGCCTATGCTCACCGCGATAGACAAAGGCCTATCTATCGCGGCCTATTTGCACGGCACGGTTTGCAGCTGCAACGATTTTTCTGCACTATCGACGCCACTTTAAAATTAGTAATGTCTCATAAAATTAATCATGTCTTAAAAAGGGGATAAACATGAAACAACTCGGCCAAGGCTTTTACTGGCAAGACTTACAAGTTGGCGATGAATACAAAACCTGGGGCAGGACGGTACTGGAAGCCGATATATGTGCTTTCGTTAACCTTATCGGCCTGCACGAAGTGGTGTTTAGCGACCGTGAATTTCTGCGTGAAAAGTCGGTGATTAAAGAGCCCTTCGCGCCCGGCGCTCTGGTTTACAGCTTTGCCGAAGGTCTGCTGTTACCCACTATGCAGGGCACCGGTATGGCCTTTCTCAATATGGAGCTGGATATGAAGCGCCCCTGTTTAGCGGGCGATACTATTCACGTCGAACTGGAAGTTATTGAAGTGCGCGAAACCAGCAAGGGCAATCGCGGCCTGGTGCGCACCTTTAATAAGGTGATTAATCAGAACGACGAAATTGTGCTGACCTATAACCCCCTGCGTATGCTCAAGGGTCGACCGGCTGACGAGGAAACATAAGGAGAATAAACAACGCGAGTAAAAAGCCCCCTGGTTTTTTACTCGCTTCCCGCACCACTTAAGACGACGTTTTAGCCCCGCGCATCCGCAACTCAATCACCCACTTTTTAATTTCCAGCAGTCGCTCATCGACCGTCGCCATCGCCAGCAGTGAACGCTTTCGCTCTGGATCAACCGGCAGTACTCCCGCCAAACGCCAAACCAGGGTCGCTTTGGTCAAGTCCGCCAAAAACACCGACTTATCAACACCCATATGTTTGGCCAGACTTTCAAGCATATCGACCAAGTCATCTTCAGCAAAACCGATGGGCTCATCACCATCCGCATCAAAAATCTCAGCATCGGCAAACATCAGCCCGTCGTCTTCAACGCGGGTCGTGCCAATATGAATACGTTGCTCGCCCTGCACCGCAATGGAGAGCAAACCATTGGGCAATTGCTCAAAGTCGCGGATTGTCACCAGCGTGCCCCAGGGGAAAACCTCCGGCGTAGAGCCAACCTCTTTGCCTTCAACGATGGGTAAAATGCCAAAGGGTTTTTCATTGGCCATCGATTCTTTCACCAAACGCAAATAACGCTGCTCAAAGATCTGCATGCGACTGCCGATAGTCGGATACAAAATAATTTGCAGGGGGAACAGGGCTATTTCATCCTGACTGGACATAGTAATCCGCTCTTTTAAATTGTTATTTTAATGGACACTTATTACCGAGCCATGAGAAAAAGATACCCTCTGCTCATGACTCGCTGTAAATACTTCCCAGTACGCTCGGCTTTAGCGTCCTGCGTTGCCTAAAGCACCTACTCCTGGCGCTCTACCTCCTGCATCGCCTCAAAGCGCCTACTGTTGGCCATGCAGTCGTCGGTGTCGGCATCCATGCCACCGACGGTCACGAGCAAAGGGTATCCTCTTCTTTCGTTTTGTTAGTCACTAAACTTCGATCAGCCCATTAGCACTACAGCCGATACAAACCATTGAGCGCCGCCATGCGATAAGCTTCGGCCATAGTGGGGTAATTAAAGGTGGTACTGACAAAATATTCAATCGTATTGGCTGCCCCGGGTTGTTTCATTATCGCCTGGCCAATATGAATAATCTCTGCCGCCTGATACCCGAAACAATGGATGCCCAAAATCTCGAGGGTTTCTCGGTGAAAATAAATCTTCAACATACCCACGGGTTCCCGCGCAATTTGTGCCCGGGCTAAATTGGCAAAACTGGCCGTGCCTATTTCGTAGGGAATATTTTCATCCGACAGCTCTTTGCCGGTTTTACCCACCGAGCTGATCTCTGGAATGGTGTAAATACCCGTCGGCACATCGTCGACAAAATAATTATCTTCCCCTAATAAGGCCGCCGCTGCCGCTCGACCCTGATCATACGCGGCACTCGCCAAACTCGGCCAACCGATAACATCACCGGCGGCATAAATATCGGGATTTGCCGTCTGGTAGTGCTCGTTGACCTCTAACTGCCCTCGGTGGTTCGTCGTCAAATCAACCTTATCGAGACCCAGTCCGACGGTATTACCGCTGCGGCCATTACACCAGAGCAGGGCATCGGCTCGCACACGCCGACCAGATTTCAAATGTAAAATAATGTTTTTATCGGAGGTTTCCAGAGATTTAAACTCTTCGTTCTGATGAATCACCACCCGCTGATCTCGCAGGTGATAACTTAAGGCATCGGAAATTTCACTATCCAGGAATGAAAGTAAGCGAGGATTGCTATCGACAAGGTCGACCTTCAAGCCCAGCCCGGCAAATATCGAGGCATATTCACAACCAATGACGCCACCCCCGTAAACCAGAATGCGCCGCGGCGTGTGCTCCATAGACAGAATGGTGTCACTGTCATAAACCCGCGCATGATCAAAATCGACTTCGTCAGGGTGGTAGGGGTTTGAACCCGTTGCGATGACACACTTCTTATAAAAAATTAAGTCTGCGGAACCCTGTTGCGTTTTCACCTCAATACAGCCATCTTCGCGAAAAGCCGCCTGACCAAAGATAATATCGATGCGATTGCGCGCATAAAGAGAAGTTCGCAGCTTGACCTGGCTTTCGATGATTTTTTCGGTGCGTTTTAATAACCCGGGGAAGGCAAACCAGCGCGGCTCACCCACATCACGAAACATACTGTCAGAGTTGTAACGAATGGTATGGCGCACCGAATGCCTGAGTGCTTTGGAAGGGATGGTACCTAAATGCGCACACGAGCCACCCACTTCACCTCTGTTTTCAATAACAGCAACACGATTACCACGCTTTGAGGCTCGCATCGCTGCGGCTTCACCCGCTGGGCCAGCGCCAATAATAACCAGGTCATAACTAAAGTTGGGCATAACATTCCTTATCTAAACGACTAAGCAGAAGGGTTAATCACACAGGATTGTCGGAAAGCGCTGATGTATTCTGGCTAAAACAATCGGTAATTAGCCCCATTATATTTCCCCCACTGTATTCCTGCTATGAGTTTCAACCTTGAAGCGGTAGTTGGGCATGAAAAATATGTACAAGATATTGCGGTACGGGCTTTCGCGACCCGACTGCTGTTTTTAGTTCAATGCACAGCCGATTTTGTTTCGGGATTTACCCGGTGTGGGTGTTCAAGTAGCATGCTGCTCTCCAACTAATCAGAGATAATAATGAATGCACCCGACGTACTAACCATGAACCCCGCCATTGTTGCCCTTGCTGGCTTTGCTGGCTGGACACTCCTACTGCTATTAACCGTCGCCAATTTACGCATGGCGAATTTCTTCACCGGCAAAAAAGCCATTAATGGCTTTTCACCCACTGGCGATGATCTGCCCGGTTTTGGTCAACGCGTCACTCGCGCTCACTTAAATTGTGTCGAAAACCTGCCTATATTTGCCGCACTGGTTGCAGCGGCCGGACTCTCGGGACAATTCGCGGTGATGGAAGATACTGTGATGTACGTATTGTACGCCCGTATTGGCCAGTCCCTTGCCCATATGATTTCCACCGCCGCTTTAGTGGTATGGGTGCGCGCCACCTTTTTCTTTGTGCAAGTTTTATTGATGGCCTCGTACGCCTATCAGCTCATTTTCTAGGCCTATTTTTTCCGAAGGAATGTCGTGCTGCCACTCAATAGAATGACTGCACGACCCAACAACGACTTGCAAGCCTGCCAGGAAACACCCATTCAGCTTTCAGTAAAACCGACTTCTTCTGCATTTTCTACAGGCCTGTCACATGTTTGAAAATGCCCTGCTACTCGGTGCCGCCTGCATTATTGGCGCACTGCTCTTTCACCCAAAGGTCCGGCTTTCACGCAATTGGCGGGCCACCGTAACACCGCTGGCATCGATTATTGGTAGTGGGTTTTTAGTCGCGGCGCCGCTTTTATCTCACGCTGTTAATGGTTGGGCTTTTTTCGCCATGGCGGGCATCGTGTTGCTGGCCTACGGTATTGGCGAGGTGATTCGTTTTAATATCCGTCACGCTGAGCCCTTGTTAAACCAGGTTCAGGCACCCCCTTTCCTGCTCAACATCGAACGCCTTTCCGCATTGGTTTTAAGTGTCGCCTATGTTATTTCAGTCGCCTTTTATCTGCGCTTGCTGGCCTCTTTTGTTTTACACGCCATGGAAGTCGACAGTGATTTTTACGCCAATATGCTGACGACAGGCGTACTTGTGAGCATCGCACTGATAGGCCTTTGGCGCGGACTAGAGGGGCTGGAAAACCTGGAAGAGTCCGCCGTTAATATCAAACTGGCGATTATTGCCGCGTTATTACTGGGCCTTATTGCCTTCGATTTCCACTGGCTTACTCAGCCCGAAAACCACATCAGCTATTCGCCATTAAAAGACTGGCCCCATTCAATGCGCCTGCTGGCCGGCATTTTATTAATTGTGCAAGGCTTCGAAACCTCGCGTTATTTGGGCGCTGAATACGATGCACAAACCCGCATCCGCACCATGCGATATGCCCAGCTACTCTCGACAGCTATTTATTTACTCTTTATTGGCCTTTCATTGCCACTGCTCAACGGATTTCACGAGCCGCGCAGTGAAACCGCCATTATCACGCTGTCGGCACTGGTATCGCCCATTTTGCCAGTGATGCTGATCGTCGCCGCAGTGATGAGTCAGTTCAGCGCCGCCGTTGCCGACACGGCGGGTTCCGGCGGTCTTTTATCGGAATTCAGCCGCCGTCGTTTAAGCCCGCGCCTGGGTTATGTATTTGTTGTAACGCTGGCCATTGTTCTAATCTGGTCAGCCAATATCTTTGAAATTATCACCATCGCCTCGCGGGCCTTCGCCGCTTATTACCTGCTGCAATGCATTGTCGCGCTGACCGTCAATTACCGCCGCAAACGCTGGTTGCAAAGTACTGGGTTTTTGTTGATTGCCAGCATTTTGCTACTGGTCTTGTTATTCGCCATTCCCGATGGGGCCTGATTTAAAAGACTGCGTTTTGGATGCATGGCTTAAAAGACACTTTCGATTAGCTTGATCAAGCACAATTGCTCTTTAGCCCGTGCGTGATAGTCTGAAAAGATCAGCAACAATTACTATAAAAAATGAAAAAAGTTCTGCTCATCATTGTCTCTATTTTTATCGTGGCTGCCATTTACTGGCAACTCAATCGTGAAGAGATCATTGCCGTCAGGTTGACGAAAGTCGAACAGGGGCGCGTTGAAGCCACCGTTGCCAATACCCGCGCGGGCACTATCAAAGCCTGTCAACGCTCGCGCCTGTCGATGCCCATCGGCGGACAGGTTGCCGACTTATTAGTCGACGAAGGTGACCGCGTTGAAAAGGGTCAGGTACTTATTCAGCTGTGGAATGAAGACCAACAGGCCCGTGTTGCCGAAGCCAAGACCCGCGTCACGGTCGCCCAGGAAAGCGTTAAAGAAAGTTGCCACAACGCCGCCCTCGATGCCCGTGAGCTAAAGCGCAAACAGGGTTTGGCCGCAAAAAAGCTGGTCTCAGAGGAGGCACTCGACGCCGCACAGACCCGTGCCGACGTGTCGTCTTTTGCCTGCGCGAAAGCCCGTGCGGGGGTTGAAACGACCCGGGCCACACTGGCCTTACAAAGCGCTCTGTTTGAAAAAACCCGCCTGCGCGCACCCTTTGCCGGGGTGGTCGCCGAAATCAACGGCGAAGTCGGTGAATACATCACCCCCTCGCCGCCAGGCATTGCCACGCCGCCCGCCGTTGATTTAATTGCCCTCGATTGTCTCTATGTGTCTGCCCCCATTGATGAAGTCGACGCCGCAGCTATCGAATTAAACATGCCCGCTCGCATCACCCTCGATGCTTTTCGCGGGCAAATTTTTAATGGCCGTGTCAGTCGTATTGCGCCCTATGTGAAAGAGTTTGAGAAGCAGGCCCGCACTGTCGATATTGAAGTCGCTTTTGACACGATTCCCGAAGGAATTTCCCTGCTGATCGGCTATAGCGCCGATATTGAAATCATCCTCAGCCAGCGCGACAAGGCCCTGCGCATTCCGACCGAAACGGTGATTGATGGCAACCGGGTGTTGCGCTACGACGCGGCGACGGGATTAATCAGCTACCAACAATTTAAGCCCGGGCTTAGTAACTGGACATCGACGGAGGTTATGGAGGGGCTCAGCAAGGGCGATGACATCTTGTTATCCCTCGATACCGAAGGCGCTGTCGATGGCGCGTTGGTTCAGCCAATTTCGCCATAACTAGGCGCCGAGCAAAAGGATACCCTTCACGCATGACTCGCTGTAAATACGTCCTTGTACGCTCGGCTTTGGCATCCTGCATCGCCCTACCTCCTGCCTCCATGCAGCCGTCGAAGTCGGCATCCATGCCTCCGGCGGTCATGCGTAAAAGATATCCTTTCCCCATGCATCAATGAAAAACAGAATCGAAATAAGCCATGATTGAACTCCAGCAACTATGCCGCAGTTTCCAGGTTGGTGACCAATGCGTTCATGCCCTCGACCATCTCGACCTGAAAATTGCGCGCGGCGAATACCTGTCGGTGATGGGGCCTTCGGGCTCGGGTAAATCCACGCTGCTCAACATGCTTGGCTTGCTGGATAAACCCAGTGCCGGCGAATACTGGCTCAATCAAACAGCTACCAGCCAGCTCAACGAAGAGGCCCTCGCCACTTTGCGCCGCCAGTACATTGGCTTTGTCTTCCAGAGTTACCACTTAATACCCCGACTCACGGCACGGGAAAATATTGAGTTACCGCTAATTCTCGCCGGCATCGCCCCGAAACAGCGCAGGCCATTAGTCGATAAAGTGATCACCCGTTTGGCACTGACCGACCGCGCCAGCCACGCACCCAACCAGTTATCGGGGGGGCAGCGTCAGCGCGTCGCCATTGGTCGCGCCATCGTGATGAAGCCCGAGTTACTGCTCGCCGATGAGCCCACCGGCAATCTCGACTCAGTCTCGGGCCGGGAGGTAATCGAACTACTTGAGGAACTCAACGACGAGGGCATTACCCTGCTGGTGGTCACCCACGACCAGGCCATTGGCGACCGGGCCAGGCGCGAGCTGAAAATGATTGATGGCCGCATTGCCAGCGATAGCGCGAACCAAACCATTTCCAGCATCGGCTCCTGAATTAACATGCGCGCCATCGACCTTATCGCCTTCAACCTGAAACTCATCGAGCGCCAGCGCCTACGCTCTGCCATGTTGCTGGCTGCCATCGCTATTAGCGTGATGGCCATTAATTTGCTCACCGGCATCGGCGAAGGTGGCAAGCAATTTGTACTCGCTGAATTCAACCTGCTCGGTAAAAATGTATTAATTATGCTGCCGGGCAAGAAGGAAACTACGGGGGGTATTCCCCCTTTAACGGGCGAAGCGACACGGGATCTGACCCTGCGCGACGCCGAAGCCATCGCTCGGCTGGGCAATGTGTCGGCGGTAGCACCGCTCATCGCCGGCAAAATGGAAATCTCCCACGGCCAGCTCAGCCGTGAAGCCTTCACTATGGGTAGCAACCGCGCCTTCTTTGATATTCGCCAGCTCGAGGTTGCTCAGGGCAAGGCCCTGCCGCAACTCCCCTTCGAACAAAGTCAGGCGGTTTGTGTGATTGGCAGCAAATTGCGCAAAGAATTGTTCGGCCCCAAACCCGCCCTAGGCCAATGGCTACGCGCCGGCGACAGCCGCTTTCGGGTCATCGGCATTCTTAAAGACAAGGGCGAGGGCCTGGGTTTTGATATGAACGAGGCGATCATTGTGCCGGTCGCCAACGCCCAGGCGCTGTTTAATCAGGAAGGTTTATTTCGCGTTTTTATTGAATTGCGCAGCCTTGATGGTTTGCAAAAATCACAGCAGCGCATTGTCGCCCTGCTCAAAGAGCGCCACGAGGGAGAGGAAGATGTCACTATTATTACCCAAGACTCCCTGCTTTCCGCCTTCGAAAACATACTCAACACCCTGACTCTGGCGGTCGCCGGTATTGCCGGCATTAGCATGCTGGTGGCGGGCATATTGATTATGAACGTGTCGCTGATTGCCGTGAGTCAGCGCACCCGTGAAATTGGTTTGCTCAAAGCGCTGGGCTGCCCGGCGCGCACCGTCGCGCTGATATTCCTCAGCGAGGCCTGCATCATGGCATTGAGCGGCGCGCTGATTGGTATATTCATTAGTGAGGCCCTGCTCTATGTGGCGCGAGGCCTATACCCCACTATTCCCTTCACCACCCCGCTTTGGGCACAACTCGGTTCAGCGCTAATTGCCACCGTGACTGCTCTGCTGTTCGCCGCTATTCCCGCGCGAAAAGCCGCGAATATGGCACCGGTCGATGCCCTACTCGATAAAAAAGCGGGGCAGGCATGATCGCGCGTGATGCCGCCCGTCTGATCTGGGGCTCGGTGACTCACAGCCTCAGTAAAAGCCTGCTCACCGCGCTGGGCATCGGCATCGGCATTGCCGCGGTGTCACTGCTGACCTCCCTCGGCAGTGGCTTGCAGCTCTATATGCTCGATCAATTTTCACTGTTCGGCACGCGGATTATTGCCGTCAATCCCGGCAAGGATATTACCCACGGCATCGGTGGTTTGCTGTCGTCGGTCAGGCCTCTGAGTCTTGATGATGCCCAGGCGCTGGTCACCCTGCCCGGTGTTGAGTCGGTAGTGCCGGTGGTCCAGGGGGTAGGCGCCATCGAGTACGGCAACCGTCAGCGCAACAGCGATATTCTCGGTGTCGGCTCGCAAATGTCTAAAGCCTGGCAATTCAAGGTCAGTATGGGGCGTTTTTTGCCCGAGGACCCCAGTGGCCACAGTCGCGCCTATGCGGTGCTGGGTTACACCATGAAGCAGGAGCTATTCGCCAATACCAACCCCCTCGGCAAGACCATTCGCGTTGGCGGGCTGCGCTTTAAAGTCATCGGTGTGATCGAAAAGAAAGGCCAGATGCTGGGTTTTGATATGGACGATATTGTCTATATTCCCACCGACAAAGCCCTGCAACTGTTCAACCGTGAGGGCCTGATGGAGATCGACATTACCTTCTCCTCCGCCACTAGCTCGGTACAACTGGCAAAACGGGTGAAACAGGTACTTATCGACCGTCACCGCGATGAAGATTTTTCCATCACCACGCAAGATGAAATGCTGCTGACCATGGGCAATGTGCTCAATGTATTGACTCTTGGGGTCGCGGCGCTGGGCTCAATTTCGCTGTTTGTCGGCGCCGTCGGCATCGACACCATTATGACCACCACCGTGCGCGAACGCAGTGCCGAGATCGGTCTGCTGCGTGCTATCGGTGCCAGTCAGCGGCAAATTCTCAGCCTGTTTTTGGGGGAAGCGGTGCTGATTTCGCTGCTCGGTGGCGTCATCGGACTGGCCTTGCTCGCGGCAATCGCCGCCACACTGTCGCTGTTAGTACCCGCTTTGCCCCTGGCCCTGCACCCCTTATTTCTCGTCCTCGCACTACTCGCTTCCGCTTTTATCGGCTTACTGGCGGGTGTTATGCCCGCTTACAGTGCCAGCCGTTTAAACCCTATCGACGCACTGCGGGCTGAGTAGATTAGGTCCGAGGGCGATCACACCCAGAATCAGCGCCATCGCCCGAGTCATGCCATCGGGATAAATCAGGGCGATCAGGTAGTGTTCGATAAACCCACCCGGATAGGCCCCCTCGCCTGCCAGCACGTGATACCACATACCTTGTGTGACCTCCCCATGACAAAAAAACCAAACACAGCCAGGTTCGTGTTAACCGGTTAACACATTAACTATTAAAGAGATTTTTTGAGACCCCTATCCTTGCAAGATAAACCAGCAGGATCATACTCCCCAATCATGACCGCCATAAAAAATTCATCTATCGCGCCTATAGAAACTAGGCCGATTAAACAATCGAATTTCACGAAGCAACGGTTACACCTGAAATACGGACAAACCCAAAATGAATATCCATGCAACACAGGAATTACGTCGTGACCACGAGTAATCAATTGAAAGCGACCCTTCGGCCTCTATTCTTTGGCACTATTGTTACGGCAAGCTGCCTTTCCGGGTATCAGGCAGCCGCCCTTGATGCCATAAACCCAACCTATTCTTTTAATGGCTTTGGCACTCTGGGTGCCGTTCATTCCGATGAAGATCAAGCTGACTTTGTCTCTAGCTGGCTACTACAACCCAACGGTGCAGGCCATACGAGTGAATGGCACGCCGGGGTTGATACAAAGATTGGCGGACAACTGGATATTCAATTCAACAGTGCTTTTTCAGCCGTCTTTCAAGTTGTCGTACAGCGTCAAGAGGACAACGCCTGGACACCAGAAGTTGAGTGGGCCAACATTAAATATCAGTTTAACGACGAATTAAGCCTGCGCCTTGGCCGCACAGTATTGCCGACTTTTATGGTCTCCGACACTCGTTTGGTCGGCTATGCCAACCCCTGGATACGCGGCCCACAGGAAGTCTATCAACTCAACCCCCTCACCAATCTTGACGGCCTTGATCTTACTTACAATATCGAACTCGATAACGGCCGCAATACCCTGCAGTTAAACCTGGGCAAAACTACTAGAGACATTATTCAAAACGGAGAAATCAAAGCTCGCAAGGCCATCGTGATCAGCAACAGCTTTGAATATGATTTTGCAACATTCCGGGTTTTATATCTGCATGCAAAACTTGACCTGAGTATCAAAGAGTCTGATGCCCTGTTCGATGCTTACGCAACGATTGGTGATGGCCTGAGCATAATCCCAGGCCAGGAAAACAGTGCCGCTGAAGCCAAAGCGCTGAGCTCTCGTTATGTCATAGAGGACGACTCCGTTGAGCTCTATAGTGCAGGTATAAAACTGGAACCCGGCAACTGGCTGCTGATGGGCGAATGGGGCCGCGTCTCCGAAACGGGAGCACTAGCAAAAGTACAAGGTGGCTATACCACCATTGCTTACCGCTTTTCCAGTCTGATGCCCTTTCTCACGCTTGCCGAGGTCAACGGCGATACGCCAAACGAACCAGGCCTATCAACCACCGGTATGCCCGCACCTTTGGCCAGTACGGTTAATGATATGAACCAGGGACTTAACCTCCTGTTGCGCCAAGCCTCGGCCGCGCAAAAATCCATTACCGCCGGCCTCCGTTGGGACTTTCACCCGGGCGCAGCGCTTAAATTGCAATACCAGCATATCGACATGGATGATATCTCTACTGGCCGCCTCGGTAATGTGCAGCCTGGGTTCACCCCCGGCGGTACTGCCAATGTTTTTAGCACTGCTATTGATTTCGTTTTTTAAAAATCAAACAATAAGTACAGATGATGAACTATAAAAAACACCCTAAAAGAATGATCCGGGCCACCCTGCTAGCAATCTGCTTTGCCGTGGCTAGTGCGCACAGTGACGTCGTTGTTGTCGTCTCTGCAAGCAGCCCTGTGACAGAGCTCAGTAAAAACCAGATCAGCAAAATCTTCCTCGGTAAGAGCCGCCGTTTTCCCGACGGTTCTCGAGCTGTGCCCCTCAACCAGAGCGAAGGTAATTCAGCACGGGATGCTTTCTACATGCAAGTCAGCGGAAAATCCCCGTCGCAAGTCAAAGCACACTGGACCAAGCTCATTTTTACCGGTCGCGGCCAACCACCGAAAGAGGCGGCTAATGGTGATGCTGTCAAAGACCTACTTGCCAATAACGGCGTGAACATAGGCTATATAGATCAAGCTGCCGTTGATGATTCTGTAAAGATTGTGGCCATAAAATAATGACAACTCAGCTTAAGGCGAAAACTGACCAACAAGAACCCTCGACGAAAGCACTACCGCTCACAATTCAATCATCAGCAAGACAAGAATCACCACACTCAAAACAGAGTTACGTGCAAATCGCTTTTTTTATGGTGGTTATTGCCGCACTAGCAGTACTCTGGACCGTCACATTCAGGCTAATAGACAATGAAGTGGCAAGTGCTCGAAAGAATGCCGCCAACGCCGTTAGCACGTTGATCCTCACCTATGAAGCACAGGTTGTTCGTGCCATTAGGGAAATTGATCAATCTTTAAATGTCGTCAAACGCGGCTACGAGCTTACTCCAGGTCAGGCCATACTGGCACTGGCCGAAGATTCAGGATTGCTACTACCTGACTTTCTATTCCTCACCAACGTTACCGACGCCAATGGCAATATAACCAGCAGTACTCGGAGCTTTGAAAAAGCTAATATTGCTGACCAAAGCTACTTTCAGGAACAATTGGAGTTTGACCATCTTGCTGTAAGCTCACCCTGGCAAGACCCTTACAACAAGGCATGGAAATTAACCTTTAGCCGTAGAATAAACACACCTTCAGGCACTTTCGCCGGTATCGTATTCACCTCAGTTGATGCTAGCTATTTTGTCAGTGGCTACGAAGTCGCTCAATTTGGTCAGCACGGCGTGCTCGGCATACTCGGTACCGATGGCGTATTTCGTACTCGACGTAGCGGCGAAACCATTACTTCGGGAGAATTGGCAGACTACGCTCTTCTCGTGCCTGATTCAGATGAAGTGGAAGATCAAGAAGTTCGACTTTTAACCAATAGCTGGGACCAGGTTAAGCGCTACACCCTGGCCACCAAACTTTATGACGTTCCACTAGCCGTAATACTCGGGCTCTCAGAAGAAGAGCAATTAGCGGCAAGTGCACAACTTCGCCAGCTCTATCTACAAAGGGCGGCAGGCGCTAGCATTATTATCCTGATGCTAGCGGCAGTCATGTTTTCTCTCAGCCGGCAATTACAGCGAAGTCGGCAAAGAATCATGGATGAGCAATTCACCCACGCCAAGCAAGTCGAACATTTAGCCTATCACGACAGTCTCACCGGCTTACCCAACCGCAGCCTGTTTAGTGAACTACTCCGTCAAGGTATTGCTGAATCAAAACGCTACGACAGACGCTTTGCTCTGCTATTTCTCGATCTAGATCGTTTCAAAATCATTAACGATACACTCGGTCATGACGTAGGCGACGAATTGTTAATTGAAGTTGCCAAACGACTCAGCGATACACTGCGCGAAACAGATACCGTTGCCCGCCTCGGTGGCGATGAGTTCGTTGTGCTATTGCCTGAAATGAATGATGAAAAACAACTCAGCGAGGTTGCCAGAAAAATTCTCAGCACCGTGGGCGAGCCCTTCCATCTCTCAGGACAAGACTTACGTATTACCGTCAGCATTGGCATCAGCGCCTTCCCCCTTGATGGCGAAGATGAACAGACACTGGTCAAAAACGCTGATATCGCCATGTACCACGCGAAAGAAGGCGGTAAAAATAATTTTAGTTTTTACTCCGAAGAACTTAACACTGACTCACTCGAGAGGTTAGCGCTAGAGTCCAGTTTGCGCCTGGCTTTGGAACGAGAGGAGTTCACCCTGTTTTATCAGGAAAAGTACAATTTGAGTAGTAAAGAGGTCACAGGGGCCGAAGCCTTATTACGCTGGAAGCACCCCACCCTCGGTCTCGTTCTGCCCATGCAGTTTCTACCCCTTGCGGAAGAAACAGGTCTGATCATACCGATAGGAAAATGGGTTATCGAAACGGCCTGTCGACAAGCTATTGACTGGCTTGAACAGGGGCTGCCGCCACGCTGTATATCTGTCAACTTGACCGCTCGGCAGTTTAGCGATGCCCACCTAATCGGGGACATCGCCCGTATTTTGCAAACCACCGGCCTCGATCCCGTTCAACTCGAACTGGAAATCAGTGAAAACATACTACTCAGTGATTTTGACAAAAATATTGAAGTGCTAACCCGCATCAAGGCACTGGGTGTTCGAATCGCCATCGACAACTTTGGCACTAGCTACACGTCCCTGTCGACGCTTGAACAATTCCAGTTTGATTCACTAAAAATCGACGGCTCGGTTATTCGCGATGTAACGAAAGAGCCAGAAAACCGACACCTTACCGAAGCCATTATCTCCGTTGGTAGAGCCATGGCCGTCACGATTGTTGCCGAAGGTGTAGAAACCCAGGAACAAGCCGAGTTTCTACTGGCTAGCTCCTGCGATCAGGTACAGGGCTTTTATTACGATAAGCCGAGCCCCATCAAAAAACCTCAATAAATGCCATTCCCGTAGAAGAAAGCTATTTACCCAGTGGCTTGGTCAACAAGATCAACTTAGGCAATAAGGTTTGCGATGCCAGCAAGGCCGTCAACATTGCCAGGCCGGTCAAAAACCCAAAGTAGACAGAAGGCATAAAGTTAGACAGTGCGAGAATGGAAAATCCGACAATAATCACCACCGAGGTGTAGTACATAGCGACACCAATGGATTCGTGGCTACGGTGCATACTGGCAATATAGTCTCGGTCTTTGGCGAACTCTTCGCGGAAACGATAAATATAATGCAGGGTGTCATCCACGCCGATGCCAACGGTGATCGAGGCAATGGTAATCGTCATCATGTCCAGTGGAATACCCGCCCAGCCCATCACGCCAAGCACCACGCAGGCGGCCAGAATATTGGGGAAGATCGCGATAAAGGCAATTAACAGCGAGCGGAATAAAACGACGAACATCAACATAATGCCCAAAAACACGGCACCCAAGGTGACTATCTGCGAGTGAAACAGGCTTTGTAGCATGTTGTTGTAGAGCACCATTAAGCCGGATAAACGAAACTGTTCTGGCTCCATACCCAGATCATCAATCATATAGCTGGTGATTTCATCGAGTAATTGCTGACGGTTCAGTGTTGCACCACCTTCAACGGTGCGCATGGTGAGGCGGGTTTCATCGGTCTCTTCATTAAGATAGGGACTCACCAAAAAGCCTTTCATTTCAGGCGACAAACTTTTGCGCATCACCGCCAGTTCAAAATCATTCATGCGGTGACCGGTTAGATCGTTCGCCACGTGAAAAGCAGTGACCAGAGAATCAATGCGGCCGATTTCATCCATGTCATCTAAATACGTGGTAATTTTTTCCAGTTCTTCTAGCCCGCTGCGGCTAAACCAGTAACTCGGCTTTTGCTGGCTGGGGTCTTCCTCGCCAAAGGCATCATCTCCAAAAGGGTCATCCTCAAAGGGATCTTCTTCGCCGAAAGGATCGTCCTCACCCGGAACACCCAGCGTCAGTGGAATACTCGCGCTCGCCGGTGCCTGAATAATAATATCTAGCGGCGTGGTGCCACCCAGTTTCTGATCGATAATTGACAGGCCCTGATAAATTTCCGTGTGCTCTTTAAAGTAATCAATAAAGCGATTATCAACCTGCAGCTTGCTGATGCCGACTACGGAAATAATGCTCACCAGTAAAGACAGAACCAGCACCATAGTGCCGTGACGTTCGGTAAAGTTAGAAAAATGCGCCGGCAATTGCCCGCCTTTACTCCCCGACTGTTTAACCGCCGCTTTGCCCAGCACCAGCATGCCAGCGGGAATCACCAAAAAACCCAGCACCAACGAGACAGCCAAGCCAATGGTCATCATCCAGCCAAAATCGATTACCGGGCGAATGCCACTGACTACCAGCGAGGCAAAGGCCACTATCGTCGTCAACACCGTGTAAATACAGGGGCGCGCCATAAAGTTGACCATCTCCCGCACCAGCTCCAACTGACTGGCCTCGGGGTTTTCATGGTGCAGTTCGCGATAGCGCACAATGAGGTGAATGGTCAGCGCCATGGTCAACACCAGTAGCAGGGCAACAAAGTTTGATGAAATAACCGTCAAACGCCAGTCAATCCAGCTCAACCAGCCAAGCATCATGACAATGGCAAAACCACAGGTCGCGAGGGGCAGCATCACCCAGCGCAACTGGCGAAAGATGACCGCTAGAGTAAAGACAATAAACAGAGTGATACCGGCCCCGAAGACTTCGAGATCACTGCGAATAAAATCGACCATATCGGCAGTAATCATGCTCGGGCCACCAAGAAATATTTGAGCCCGGCCGCGATAATTACCCATTAGGGCCCGAACAGCTTTGACTCTCGCTTTTTCGACAACAGCACGACCCGTGCGGTAATCGAGAAACGCCTGACTAACGGCAGCTAACTGCGCCACTTCCGCTTCGCTCAAGCCCTCGGCCTTGCGTTTATAGCGCAGGGCATCACGACTGCGCACCAAATTTATGTAGCGTTCGTCGACTTTAATAGAGGCCAACAATGCAGTGGTCTGCCCCTGCGGCCCAAGAATCAACTTGCGATACACGGGGCTATTGAGGAACTCCTGCTTAGCCATTTCCCGGTCAACACCTTTGGTCAACAAGGTACGCGGGGTTTCATGCAGCTGGCTAACCGGGACTTTCGGGCTATACAGCAGAGGGACATTGATCATCGACAAGACATTGACGACATCTTCAATGCCCTTCAGGTCTTCAGTGAGCTCATTTAGAGTCGCCAGGCTTTGATCAGAAAATAAATCGTCGCCTGCCAATGGGCTATAAGTCACGACCAGAAAGTCACCACTGCCATAGCGCTCGTTAATCTCGCGAAAATAGTCGAGGTCCGTGTCATTTTCCAGCGTCAGAGAATCCGCCGAAGCATCCAGTTTGAAGTTTGGCAGACCCATGGCAAGAGCCAGCGTGACAAGCAACACCATCAACAGCACGAGTTTTGGGTGCAGGAGTACAATTCGTTCGTAAGCGTGGAGTACGCGTTCGGACATGACTTTTCCTTTGTTTTCTATTGAGTTATTCAGGCGACCGGCGTCGACAACGCGCCATTATGCCTAAGCTGTCGACAAACTGCTTTCTTCCAAACAATCAATCTTGTTCAAGGTTCGTACTCGCGTACAGTAATCACTCTCACCCAAAAGTAATGAGCCCAATTATGGACGTTTTAAGCGGTGTTATCCTCGACCGTGATTCACTCCACCCCGGTGATCTTGACCTCGCTCCCCTGCTCAACATCAGCACCATTGATTGGCACAGCTACGCCAACACAAAGCCTAGTGAGACCGCCGTACGTATCGCCAATGCAGATATTGTACTCACCAATAAAGTGGTTCTTGGCGAAACAGACATTAACGCCGCAACACAACTAAAATACATTGGCATATTGGCCACCGGCACCAATGTTGTCGACCACTCGAAGGCTCAGCAACGGGGTATTACCGTCAACAACTGTGCCGCCTATGGCACGGCTTCGGTTGTACAACATACGTGGGCATTGATCCTCTCTCTTAGCACCCACCTGCAAAACTACAATCAGGCAGCCCAGCAACGCTGGAGCAGCAGCCCCTTTTTCAGCATGCTCGATTACCCGATGACTGAACTCGCCGGTAAGACTCTCGGCATTATCGGCTATGGCGAACTCGGTCGCGGTGTCGCTACCATCGGCCGCACCTTCGGTATGAATATTGTCAGCGCGGCCATACCCGGCTGGCAATCGGCAGCGAAGACAGACACACCCCGCCTGCCCTTGCCTGAGTTTTTAGCCACGGCAGATGTCATCAGTATTCACTGCCCCTTGAGTGAGCTAACCCACAACTTAATCGGTGCTGAAGAATTTGCACTGATGAAATCGAGCGCCCTACTGATCAACTGCGCAAGAGGCGGCATCGTCAACGAGCAAGCCCTGGCTCAGGCGTTAAAACAAGGCATTATCGCCGGCGCTGGTGTCGACGTACTCACTCACGAACCCCCTGTTGATGGCAATGTTTTACTTGAGCCCGGCATTCCCAATCTGATTATCACGCCCCATTGCGCATGGGGTTCCCAGGAGGCCCGCCAGCGACTCGTCAACCAGGCTAGTGAGAAGCTGCGCGCCTTTATTGACAGACCACACACCCAGCCTCGAGAAAATTAAACGCCCATAAAATTTGCGACAAGCCACTAAAAAATGAGGGCTAACGCTATATTCAGACGGTTGATTTTGTCACCATACGAGCAGATGAAAACTGACAAATAAATACGTGTATTCACACCCCGCGCCCAAATTTTTAAGGAAAGGCCTGCATGACTGACGCGAACGCAATTGGTTTTAAATTTATTCAAGCACTGAGCGATGAGCTCTCCAAAGGCCAGGTAAAACTGCCCGCCTTCCCCGAGGTCGCCATGCGTATCAAGACCGCCCTCGAAGACCCGGATATGACGACCCAGCAAATTGCTAAACTCGTGGTTTCTGATCCCGTATTCTCGGCTCGCTTACTCAAAGTCGCCAATTCCGCTGCGCTTAATACCAGCGGCAAACAAATCAAAGAAATCCCCACCGCCATTACCCGCATGGGGTTCAAAATGGCCCACAGCATCGCGATCTCTATCGCCATGGATCAGGTGATGAATGAGCCATCAAGCGACCTGGCAGCTCAATTCAAAAAGCTTTGGCAACACAGTGTTACCGTTGCAGCACTTTCCTATGTCATCACTAAAAAACAGGCTCGCCACCCCAGTATCAAGCAGAGTAAAATCAATGCTGATGAGGCCATGCTCGCCGGCCTGATGCACGGGATTGGCAACACGTATATCCTCAACCGTGCTGAAAAATATCCTGAATTAATCGCCAACCCCGAAGCGCTAGAGAACGTTATGCGCGACTGGAATGCCGGTATCGGCAGTGCCATTATTGAAAACTGGGGCTTTGACGAGGCGATGATGAACGTCGCCGACGAATACGAATTACTCGACCGGGAAACGTTTATGCCCGGCCATGCGACCGACCTCACCGACATTGTCCTGGTCGCTAACTTGATGGCCCGTATTATTGAAAAAGGCGCTGAAGCTGAAGCCGACTACGCCCAGCATCTCGAGGAGTGGGCGCAAATCCCTGCTTTTTCTCGCCTCGGCCTGGATGCCGATACAATTAGTGAAATCAACGAAAGCTCTCGGGAAGAAGTCGATTCCATTATTTCAGCGCTCGGTTAAGCCTAAGCCAGGAGCTTAATGAAAGCAGGGTCGCCACTTGGCTATAGTCAGTAGCGACCCTGAGCTTAGACCTGTCATTACGCCGACACCGCAGAGACAACATCCCCAGAATAAATAGTCCCACCTTCGATAATATCCGCCCTTAAACCACCCTTGCCAACGAGCGCTGCCATCACACCGGAGCGTGTTAATTTATCCAGATGAATACAGGGATCACAAAGCCGCACACCGTATAAAAGCACTTCACCCAGCTGAAAATACTGTCCCACCAACGCATTCAAACGAACACCACTAGTGACGATATTACGCCGCGCCTGGGCCGCACTAATGGTGCAACTGGCAGGCAGCGAAGTCAGCACTTCAGACTCAATGAGGGTCACCTCCCTGCCCCTGCCGGGCCAGTGCGAGAAACTGCCCCGCCGATAAAAATAACGATCGCCCTCAAGGCCCCGCCCCACCACGGCGACCACCGCTGTCTGGCTCTGCAATACATCAGTGGCTCTATCGACAATAAAGAGATGCTCTACTTTGCCATCACGTATCACAGTCGAGACCTCCGTCGTAAATTAGATATAAATTGTCGTCAAGCACCTGACATAATCCCCTATCGCTAAAAATATCGATTCGACAAGGAAGACGTTATGTTTGTTCGTCTAATAGCCATCGTACTGCTCTTTGCTGCGCTCTCTACAACCGCGCATTCAGCCGTACCGCCAATACCGCCAGAACTCGAAAAATGGCAAGGCTGGGTATTACGCGACCACCCCCAATACCCCTGCCCAAGAATAGCCCAACAGCCAGAGCAACGACGTTGCGTATGGCCGGGTGAGCTGGCCATTACAACACACGCTGATGGCGGTGAATTTAGTCAACAGTGGGAGGTTATTGCCGATAGCTGGCTAATGCTACCCGGGGACGATAAGCACTGGCCACAGGCCGTCACCATCAATAACAAAGATGCTGCCGTCCTCGAATTCCAGGGCCAACCAGCACTTCACGTAGCAGCGGGTAATTACACGATACAAGGCCAGTGGCGCTGGCAGAAAACGCCGCGATATATCAAAGTGCCAACAGAGACTGCACTGATTAAGCTGACGACCGAAGATCAAGAAGTTAATGTCGATATCGACCTGCAGGGGCGCTTATGGCTACGTAACCAGCACCAAACAGCACCCAAAAAGAACCTCGACAACACCCTGAAAGTCACTGTCTTTCGCGCACTTAATGACGCTATTCCCCTACAGATAGAAACTGAGCTGCGCCTCAGTGTTGCCGGTAAGCCCCGCGAGATAAGTCTGGGGCAATTGCTACCTGACAATACTGAAGCGACGTTCTTCAATTCACCACTGCCCGCACGCATCGAACCCGATGGCCGTCTTAAAATTCAGGCCCGGGCGGGCCAATGGGTCATCAAACTACGCGCCCGCTATCTCCATCAGCCCCATCAATTCACCATGCAGAAAATGGATGAGGATTGGCCATCACAGGAGATTTGGAGTTTCCGCGCCGCCCCCCACTTACGCGGCGTCAAACCCCTGGGGCTACCGGCTATCGACCCCTCGCAAATTGACATCCCTCCGCGCTTTGCCAATTTGCCCACCTTTTTAATGAGCCCCGACGCCACACTGGAGCTGCAGGAACAATACCGAGGCGATGCCACCCCCGCCGCCAATCGACTCAATTTACAACGCACCCTGTGGCTCGATTTCGATGGCTCCGGTGCCACCAGCAAAGACATTATTAGCGGCACCATGACCCATGGCTGGCGACTGCATGCCTCACCTGCGTTAAAGCTGGGGCGTATTGTCGCCAATGGCACACCCCAGCTGGTCACGCAAATGACCGGCGAAACGGGTACAGGTATAGAGGTTCGCCAGCCTCAAGTTGATGTGGAAGCCATAAACCGCATCGATTCACTGAGCGCTATTTCAGCCAATGGCTGGCTTCACGACTTCGATAATGTCGACCTCACCTTACAACTTCCCCCCGGCTGGCAGCTGTGGCACGCCGCTGGCCCCGATAGCGTTCAGCAGTCCTGGTTATCACAATGGGATTTGTGGGATCTGTTTATCTGCTTGCTGATTGTTGCCGCTTTACTGCGCACACTACACTGGCGCTGGGCATTAATCGGTGCTGCAACTCTGGCATTAACCTACCATGAATCGGGATCGCCTCTGGCGAGCTGGGTCATCCTCGTTGCGGCTCTACCCCTCTTAAAGGTCTTACCCAGTGGCAAATTTAAACAGCTAACCACCAGCTTCGCCTATCTGGCCCTCAGCGCTTTGTTAATTATTATTCTCGCTTTTTCGGTGCAACAAATTCGCCGTGGCCTGTACCCCCAGTTGGAGATGAATCGCACTATCAATGCCTCCCACTATAGCGACTCGTCTGCACCGGCAAGCCTGGCCCAACGCATGGTGAAAAAAGAAGTGCTTCAGATACAAAGAATGGATTCAGCCGCCGCACCCGTACTTGAAGAAAAAGACCAGCGCCAGCGTTATCGACCCAGTGACAACGTGCAAACCGGGCCTGGCGAGCCAGATTGGCAATGGCAACAAATACACCTTGGCTGGAGCGGCCCAGTCAAAGTTGGCGAACCCTTAAAGCTCTACCTGTCGCCGCCACTACTGACCCGCCTGCTAAAATTTGTGCAGGTAGCTCTGGTCGCCCTGCTGTTTTACGGACTCGCCGGGCCGCTGCTGCGCGAGCATCGTCTGTTTGGCCGTAAAGATGAACCCGCCCTGCCATCGGGCATTACATCCTGCCTGCTACCCGCACTGCTTTTACTCGCAGGAAGTGGGTTGTATTCACCGTCCTCTCAGGCCCAACAATTGGCGCAAAGCCATCACTTTCCCTCAGGAAAACTACGGGCAGAACTCAAAGCAGAACTCCTCAAAGCACCCCTCTGCGCCCCGCAATGTGCCGCCCTGCAAAGCGTCGACATCCGTATTGAGCAACAGCAGTTGCATCTGCAATTTACGGCTAACACCAACACGCGACTCGCCTTCCCCCTGCCACTGGATGAAAGCTGGCAGGCGCAAAGCGTCTACATCGATAACAAACCGGCAACACTCGCTCGGAACAAGGGCAAGCTCTGGGTACAGCTGGACGCAGGCGTACACACGGTATTACTGACCGGGCTGGCCAAGGGCGACAACATCAGCATCCCCTTTCCCCTGCCGCCGCACCACACGACCGCGACTGCACCAGGCTGGCGTATTCACGGCTTAAATGAAGGGCATGTCAAAAGCGGCAGCCTGCAGTTCGAAAAAGAGCGAAAGCAGATTGTAGAAAATACCACCATACAGCCTGCAGCCATCGAACCCTTTGTTCGAGTCGAACGCCAACTCAACGCCGATATAGACTGGGCGCTAATCACCACCGTACGCCGTATCGCCCCACAAAACGGCACTATTAATTTGCGTATACCCCTGCTGCCCGGTGAGTCGGTGGTCAGCCAAAATATGCTCATCGAAGACCACCATGTTGTGGTGTCTTTCAAATCTAAACAGCGACATATTCAGTGGCGCTCAGTGCTGAAACCCACTGCGCAACTGAGCTTAACCGCCCCTCAAACCACAAGCTGGTCAGAAAGCTGGTCGGTCAATGCCTCCCCCCGCTGGCACATTACTGGCGAGGGCATTCCCGTTTTAAAAACTGCACCCTCAAGCCAACAGGCCAACCAGCGCTGGCAGCCCTGGCCGGGTGAAACTTTAAGCCTGAAGGCCGTAGAGCCCCAGCCCGTACCCGGCCCCAATACCACCATCGAGAGTATTGCCCTCGACTACACCCCCGGTAAGCGCAGTGCAGATCTGGCGCTCACGCTAAAAATACGTACTAGCCTGGGCGGCGATTACCGCTTTAAACAGCCTCCCGGTGGTGAATTACAAAGCATGAGTATTGATGGGCTCGAACAAACCCGGCCCAAGGAACAAGCGTTCGTAGTGATCCCTCTCCACCCCGGTCTACAAACTATCGATCTGAAATGGCAACTGCCCAGCGGTATCGCCCTGCGCTCGCAGACACCGAGCTTTGAACTACCGACACCGGCCAACAACATCAATGTGAAAATGCACTTACCCCAGGGCCGTTGGCCACTCTTGCTCAGTGGCCCTGACATCGGCCCCGCTATGCTCTACTGGGGCGTACTGGCCGTTATCATTGCTATCGCTATTGCCCTCGGCACCTGTGTGCAACGCCTACAATTATCAATACCCCTGAAAACCTGGCACTGGCTGCTATTGGCCATTGGCATGAGCACGGTCAATATGGTCGGTAGCCTACCCGTGGTCGTCTGGTTTTTTGCCATGGAAGCCCGACGCCGCTATAGCCCAGCAGCAACATCAAAGCTGTTTAACTTGATGCAGATCGGCTTAATCGGCTTATCACTCTTCGCACTCATGAGTCTGTTTTACACAATTCCACAAAGCCTCTTATCAACACCCAATATGCAGGTTACCGGTAACGGCTCGAGCAATTATGTCTACCAGTGGTACCAAGATCACAGCAATGCCAGCCTGCCCAGTGCCTGGGTCTTTAGTTTGCCGCTGTGGGTTTTCCGTCTGGCGATGTTACTTTGGTCAATGTGGCTAGTTTTCGCCCTGTTAAAGTGGATCAAATGGGGCTGGCAATGCCTGTCTACCGGCAAGCTGTGGGACAATCCACCACCACGGCAACCGCGCAAGAAAGCCCTCAGAAAACCGACTAAAAAAGATACCGCTGAAGAAAAGTAATACATTAGCAGGGGGCGACTATGAAACAGCAAAAAAAACCAAGGGTGTCATTTAAAATGCCGATCTAAATCGGTCAGTAAGCCCCTGACACATATAATATAAGTGAGCGCCAATGAAAACGTATTACAAACCAGGTCGAGTCATAATTTCGCTGCTCACCTGCTTGCTAATCTCAGCCTGCAGCCCGCCGCCGAAAACACCGTTACGAGTGGGTACTACGACATGGCTGGGTTACGAGTCACTCTATGTGGCCAGGCAGCTCAATTATGTTAATGCTGACAGTATTCACCTTGTTGAGCTACCCTCTGCAACGAGTGTTAGCCATGCCTTCCAAACCGGTAACCTTGAGGCAGCGGCATTAACACTGGACGAAGTGCTCGGTTTACTTCAAAGCAACGTTAAGCTAAAAATCGTACTGATATTGGACACCTCCAATGGCGCGGACGCGCTGCTCGGCCAATCTGATATGAAAAGCCTCGCCGAGCTCAAAGGACGCCACATTGGCTACGAGAACACCGCGGTTGGCGCCCTGTTACTTCATGCCGCACTGGTAAAGGCGGGGCTAGAGCCCAGCGATGTGACACTCGAACCCATTCCTTACAGCCAGCACCGAGAGCATTTTGTCACCCGTGCCGTTGATGCGGTTGTAACCTTTGAGCCAATACGGACTCAGTTACTGAGCGAAGGAGCGGTATCCTTATTTGACAGCAGTCAGGTCCCCGGGCGTATTGTCGATGTATTAGTGGTTTCTGAAGCGGCAGCTGAAAAATATGCTCCCGAAATAAAACACCTGATAGAAGCCCACTTCAAAGCGCTATCCTTTTTTCACCAAAACCCCGAAGAGGCGGCTAGGCTAATGGTCCCGCATCTCAATATAAATACCGATGAAATACTCAATTCTTTTAAAGGCCTGCAACTAACCGATTTATCACAAAACAAAGCGCAACTTCTACCTCGCCCACCGCCCTTACAGACGACAGCGAGTAACCTGGCTCAGCTAATGCTCGATAATCAATTACTACAACGCCGCCCTATACTTGATAACGCCTTCACGGGCGAGTTTCTACCGGAAGAATAAATATGCAATGGCGTCCCAAATTACAGCTCCGCTTGCTCGTACCCTTTATTGTCTTGGTGAGCACGTCTCTTCTGATTTTATTTATGGCACTGTATAACCATCAAGTTGCCGAACAAAGCCTCGTCAACAATCGATTTGAGTTGATTAAACGTACATTAGCTTTACTGAAACAGGAAATAGAATACAACGCGACCCAGCCGAACTACATTAATAATTCTCAGCGCTTGCTGATGTCTCAAAGTGTCGATAGCAACATTCAGACTCTGACCCTTATTGACGCATCAGGCCAAATCGTACTGGCCAACCGCACCGCATGGAAAAACTCTCCAGCCTCTCAGCAACTGCCGTACTTCAAGACGAGTAAAACAACAGCTAGTTCGGAAGAATTCACCATTGATCTCGCTGTCGATGGCCACTCAATTCAAGCCTATATGCCGCTAAAACTAGCCCCCATCAAAAATAGCCTGCGCTCCCGAGAATCAGGTTTACTTTATATGTCGTACGATCTTAGCCGTATGAAAGCGGCTCTCTGGCAGCAAACTTTATATGACGGCAGCCTTATTTGGCTAATAACGAGCATTTTACTTCTCAGCCTGATCCTCATTCTGGACAAGCTGATCACCCGACCGCTAGCTCGCCTGGCGGCCTTTTCTCAAGAGGTCTCTCAGCAGCAAAGCGGGTTACAGATCAAAGATGATTTTGTTGGCGAAATTTCAAAACTCGCACAAATACTGAATCACATGAGCCGACAAGTCTCACAAAGCCTCAAGGCCATCTCTAATCAGCGAGAAAACCTTGAAGTCACACTACACTCGATTGGGGATGCAGTGATCACCACTGATGATACGGGGCTTGTCACTCGCATGAACCCCGTTGCAGAGCAGCTCACGGGCTGGTACGCCTATGAGGCTAGGGGCCTATCCTTAAAAACCATCTTTCCCATTATTGATGCCAGCACTCGCGCAACAATTCCCAACCCTGTCGATAAAGTCCTCGCTACCGGCGAAACGGTCTATTTAACCAACCACACAACCTTAATTGCCAAAGACGGCAGCGAATACCAAATTGCCGATTCGGCCGCACCCATTCGTGATGCCGAAAATAAAATCATTGGCATGGTTCTGGTCTTCAATGACGTGACTGAAGCCTATCAATTACGTCAGGCCGCGAGGAATATACAGCAACAAATAGAAAGCCTGTTCAACGATATGCAAAGTATGGCTGTGATTTTAAATTGTGACGGCACCGTGACGTTTACCAATAACACACCCTTAAAATTTAGAGGGATTACAGCCGATGATGTTCTTGGTAAAAAGCTCTGGAACTGCCCGTGGTTTGACTACTCATCTGACCTGCAAGGCAGCATTCAAAACAGCTGCGCTCAAGCAGCAGCAGGCAAACAAACAACCCTCGACATTCAAATTAGTAATGCTCAGGGGGAAATTGTCTGGATTGAATACAGCATTCACCCTGTGGTCGATGAAGAGGGGCAAGTTGTTCAAGTACTCGCTGAAGGACGCGATATCAGCCAAAGAAAACAAGCCGAAGAGGCGCTAAACGCATCTTTACAGCATATTAAACTGTATCGGGAGCAAACACCGTTAGCAACGATTGAATGGAATATGGAATTCCAGATTGAAGACTGGAATGACGCCGCCAGCAAAATGTTTGGCTACACGCTAGACGAAGTTAAGGGCCGTGACGCCAATATTATCGTGCCTGACTCCGCTAAAGCCGAGGTCAATCATGTCTGGGATAGCGCTATTCACCAGAGTGGCGGCGAAATTAATATTAATCAGAATATTACTAAGGATGGTCAACTCATTCTCTGTGAGTGGCACAACCGCTCTATTGTCAATCAGGCTGGCGACGTCGTCGGCATGGCCTCACTGGTACTCGATGTCACTGCCGAACATCAAGCTCAAATAGCCCTCATCAAAAAAGAGCAGGAGCAACGGGAGATACTCAACACCCTCGTAGAAGGCATTATTACAGTCAATGATAAAGGTGAAGTACTGAGCATTAATCCAGCGGCAGAGCAAATGTTTGGCTACACTAATGAAGAAATTAATGGGCAAAACCTGTCTATCATTATGCCAAATTATAATTTCGACAACGTTGATCAATATATTGAGAATGCTTTAACAGCAACAACGTCCGACAGACTCGGTCGGCGTAGGGAAATAATCGGACTGCATAAAAACAAAACCACATTTCCACTGCAAATCTCTGCAGCGGAGCTCCCCCCTGCAACCGATGGTACTCGCCGCTTTATTGGCTCCTGCAATGATTTAACAGAGAGCAAGCTACAGCAGGAACACTTGCAACGCACACAAAAAATGGATGCACTGGGTAAAATTGTCGGCGGCATCGCCCACGATTACAACAACATGCTCGGCGTTATTATTGGCTATGCCGATCTCATGGCGATCAAGTTTCAAGATATCGAAGGTCTGGACAAGTATATAGGCAATATATCTCAGGCTGGTGAACGCGGCCGCGATCTCACCAAGCGGATGCTCGCCTTTTCCAAGCAAGACACCTCACAACCTGAAGCGGTTGAGCTGCATGCTCTACTCACAGAGCAAAAGGAACTACTCAGCAAATCGATCACCACCCTGATTAAACTCGAATACAAACTCTGCGATTCACCCTGGCCTCTCTGGCTTGACGCCGGCGAACTCGAAGACACCCTGTTAAATTTGGCCATTAACGCCAAATACGCTATGCCCAATGGTGGTACTTTGGTTTTGGCGACACACAAACGTCAACTGTCTTTTGCAGATGCCCGTGCTTTGGGCCTGGCTGAAGGTGACTACATGGAGCTCAAGGTCTCGGATGACGGCTCCGGTATCAGCGAAGAATTCCAAAACAAAATATTTGACCCCTTCTTCACCACCAAAGGTAGTGACGGCACTGGCCTGGGCTTAAGCCAGGCCTACGGTTTTATGGATCGCTGTGGCGGTACAATACGCGTCAATTCAACCCTTGGTACCGGCACCACGTTTTCACTCTATTTTCCACGCTATGAAGGCGCTATTCCCTATCAGGTAAGCCTGGCAGACAAACCGGCGCAGTCATCGGTTAACGCAGAAAAAATCCTGATCGTCGATGACGAACCCGCTCTGCGAGAATTAACGCGAGAAATACTGACCATTGCAGGCTATACCGTATTAATCGCAGGGGACGCTAACGCAGCCCTGGCCATACTGGAAAAAGAAGCGGTCGACGTAATGCTCAGCGATATTATTATGCCGAAGATGAATGGTTACGATCTCGCAAAAATCGTTAGCGAAAAATACCCCGGTACAAAAATACAATTGGCGAGTGGCTATAGTAGCGAGCAAGCTATTAATGAAAGCCAAGAAAAACTGCACCGCAATATATTACGTAAACCTTTTCGCTCATCGGATCTATTGAATACAATCGCCGAATTATTGGAGACCCCAAATAATGTCCACTAAAACAAGTGGCAAAACTTGGTCATGGGCACCCGAACTAAATACAGGGGTAAACGTAATTGATGATGAACATCAAGAATTATTACAGCTGATTTACCAGGCCCACCTTCTTGTCGAAGAAGGCACGAGTACATCACTATTACTAGAACACGCTCGAAACCTTATCGTTTGCACGGCGTCCTACTTCTATCGAGAAGAGCGCATCATGCAAGTAGTCAATCATCCTGCCCTTGAGCCCATCGTCTCGGCCCAGGCTAAAATCATGCAGGACTTACAGCATAATTTTAATACTCGCCCCTTTAACAATAAATCCATTGGCGAGTTTATCGACCTGTTAAAAGAAAGCCTGGTTGCACATATACAATTAGAAAAGAAAAACTTCTCTGCATTTAGCGACAACTTTAACGACAAGATAAAAACCGTACTCTCCAGAGTAGAGCCCCTGATAACGGCCAACACCGTCAATATTTATATCGTCGATGACGAACAACCCCATGTCGATCTTATGGTTGAAATGATTAGCATTGCAGGCTTATCCGCAACCGGCTTTACATCTGCAAAGATTTTTGTTGACCAGCCTATCGCTAATACAGACATTGTCCTGCTTGATTTAAATATGCCCGACATGGATGGTATTGAGGTTATGCGTACCCTCTACAACAAGGGCTGCATGCCAACCTATATTCTTGTCAGCGGCTTTGATGAGCGCGTGCTGAACTCGGCCAAACAATTTGCCAATGCAAAAAATATTTTGGTTGCTAAAAAACTCAGCAAACCGATAAACACCAGAGACTTCATCCATTACATAAGTCAGCTGCATATTGAAACTCGACTGCAGCTCATTAAAAATTGTACGCCGAAAAAACCAATATCAAGCGCCAAGAAGAACCTTTCTCTCGAGCAATTAAAAACGGCCATCCATGAAAATCAACTGGTTCTTTTTTACCAACCCAAACTGGATATGAAAAGCGGAAAGCTCGTCGGCTTCGAAGCACTAGTACGCCTTCAGCACCCCGAACTGGGTCTTATTTTCCCCGACCAGTTTATTGCTATGGCAGAGAAAAACAATTTAATTTCCGACCTCACTTACGAAGTCTTCCGTCTCGCCACCCTGGATTATTTAACATTTCGCGCTGCCGACATTAACCCGGTAATTTCCATCAATATTTCTGCTCAGGACTTACTCGATCTGTCGATGCCCGAGCGTTTTGCTGCATTAGCCAGCGCGAACGACATACCCCCCGAAGCAATCACTATTGAGCTCACTGAAACAGCGATATTACAATCAGTATCTGACTCCCTCGACATACTCAATAGATTGCGAATGAAGGGGTTTTCTCTATCAATTGATGACTTTGGTACAGGTTATTCCTCGCTGGTACAGCTCTATCAAGCGCCCTTTACAGAACTCAAAATCGACCAGCATTTTGTGATGAGAATACTGGACGATGAGGAAGCTCTGTCGATTGTAAAAATCTGTATTTTATTAGCGAAAGAACTGAAAATGACCTCCGTCGCAGAAGGTATAGAAAGCCAGGACATTTGGGATAAGCTGGAGCAATTGGGCTGCGATCTAGCCCAGGGCTATCTTATTTCAAAACCGGTGCCCATCGACGTATGCTGTGAATGGGTAGCTCAACTGCCTTAGTTTTTACGCTCACAAACACGTTTATTTTTTACCAGAAATATTCGCTGTTACCTGCTGTATTTGACTGTCCTGCCAGGACGCCACTAATAATTGCGCGGCAATGGCACCCAGCAAAGCCAGCAACATATCCCACTGGGCATCCCAGACATCGCCCTGAACGCCGAGAAATTCAATCGAACCGTCACCACCGAATACCGCAGTCCACCATTCAATTAATTCATAAAACGCACTGAAAGACAGACAAAAACACAGCACCAGAAAAAACAACCAGCGCCCGGGTTTGACAATTTGACGGCGAATAAACATTTCACGAGCAACTAGCGCCGGTACAAAACCCTGGGTGATATGGCCGAGACGATCGTAATTATTACGGGAAAATTCAAACCAGTCCTGCATCCAGAAACCCAGAGGCACTCTGGCATAAGTGTAATGGGCACCAACCAGCAATAAGACAGCATGGGCAAAGAGAAAATAATAGACCAGCCGCGTCAGCGGAAATGGCTTACGACTCAACCAGAGAATAGGCAAGCCAATAAACACCGGCAGAGATTCAAGCCACCAAGTTATACGGTCATAGGGATCAATCCAGGACCAGACTGTCACCCCTGCCAGCAGGCAGCATAAAACGAGTAACTCCCTATTATTAGCCATCAACTATTAAGTGCAAGTCTTCCGGTTCAATCCTTTTGATCTGCTTGTAGGTAATCAAACAGGCGATGATGAAAACCGCCAAAACCGCCATTGCTCATAATCAACACATGGCAGGGCGCGCCCTTTTCGGACTTGGCCGCAAGAGCTGTCTGCTTAATTAATTTTTCCAAATCATCGACGACAATATTACTCGCATCGCCCTCCACACTTTCGTCGAGAGACCAGGCCATACCAGCGTTCTGATACCAAAACACCTGGTCAGCCTGCGCTACAGCTTTAATCACTTCATCTTTGTGTACGCCCAGCTTCATGGTGTTGGAGCGCGGTTCAACCACCGCGATAATCTTTTCGGTGCCAACTTTATTGCGCAAGCCGTCTAAGGTCGTAGCAATAGCCGTGGGGTGGTGGGCAAAGTCATCGTAAATACGGATGCCATCCACCTGCCCCAGACATTCCATGCGGCGCTTAACCCCTTCAAAAGTACTGAGTGCCTGACAAGCCTGGGACAAACTCACGCCCACATGATTGGCCGCAGCGATGGCCGCCAGCGCATTGGCCACATTGTGCAGGCCACTCTGTTGCCAGCGTACCTCGAAGCCGCCCTCACATTCACCACGCGTATCTTTCTGGGTATTGGCCACGGTAAAAACACTGCCATCTGCCGCATCGAGTTCAACTTGCCATTGCCCGCCTTCACCCGTCGTTTGCACTGGGCTCCAGACATATTTCTTGCCGGTGCTGAAACGGCGGTCAAACTTACCCGTCAGCGTATCGCTGATATTTTTATCGCTCTGGGGATGAATAATCAGCCCATCATCGGCAATGGTTCTCACCAAATGGTGGAATTGCAGCTGAATATCGTGCAGGTTTTCAAAGATATCCGCGTGATCGAATTCAAGGTTATTCAACACGGCAGTCCGGGGACGGTAGTGAACAAACTTTGAACGCTTGTCGAAAAAGGCGGTGTCATATTCATCTGCCTCAACAACAAAATATTTTTCACCACCGAGTCGTGCCGAGACATCAAAATTATTCGGCACGCCGCCGATTAAAAAACCCGGCTCCAGCCCTGCGTATTCCAGTATCCAGGCAAGCATGCTCGAGGTGGTGGTTTTGCCATGGGTTCCCGCGATAGCCAGCACCCACTTGCCCTGTAAAAAGTGATCCCCCAGCCACTGCGGCCCCGAGGTATAGGGCAGTTGCTCACGCAGCATATATTCAACACAGGGGTTATCCCGCGACAGGGCATTGCCCACCACCACCAAGTCGGGGGCCGGCTGTAACTGTGCAGGGTCGTAGCCCTGGGTTAATTCAATACCGGCATGTTCCAGTTGCTCGCTCATCGGCGGATAGACATTGGCGTCACAGCCCGATACCCGATGTCCATCGGCTTTTGCCAACTGCGCCAGACTACCCATAAAGGTTCCGCAGATACCTAATATGTGAATATGCATCAATTAATCATTCCCTGCTAAGTGGTGATAATTATCACACCACAGGTGCCTAATCGCCATGCATTTAAAGGACTAATCCCGTATGATTCGCACATTTTTTACGACGTCGCTTTTGCGGGAATTTTATGGCCAAGAAGAATGCTTTTTACGCACAGTCTGGCGGTGTTACCGCCGTCATTAATGCCAGTGCCTGTGGCGTTATCGAAACAGCCCGCGCCAACCGCGACAAAATTGGCAAAGTCTATGCCGGACGCAACGGTATTATCGGTGCCCTGCGCGAAGAGTTAATCGACACCAGCAAAGAAACACCGCGCACGATTGCCGCACTGAAGCATACGCCCTCCGGTGCTTTTGGATCCTGCCGTCATAAATTGAAAAGCTTCGACGACAACCCCGCTGAATATGAACGCCTGATAGAAGTCTTCAAAGCTCACAATATTGGCTACTTCTTTTATAACGGCGGTGGCGATTCCGCCGATACTTGCTTGAAAGTGTCACAGCTCGCCGAAAAAATGGGCTACCCCATTCAGGCTATCCACATCCCCAAAACGGTCGACAATGATTTACCGTTTACCGACAACTGCCCCGGTTTTGGCTCCGTTGCCAAATACGTCGCCGTTTCAACGAAAGAGGCCAGCCTTGATGTCGCCTCAATGTGCGAAACCTCCACCAAGGTTTTTATTCTCGAAGTGATGGGCCGCCACGCCGGCTGGATTGCTGCTGCCGGTGGTCTCGCCGCCGACCAGGCAGGCGACCCACCCCATATTATTCTGTTTCCTGAAATCGCCTTTAATCGCGAAAAATTCCTCAAAAAAGTCGCTCAGACTGTGAAGAAAAATGGCTACTGTGTGGTAGTTGCCTCTGAGGGCGCTCAATACAAAGACGGCACTTTGATCGCCGACGCCGGCAATACCGATGCCTTTGGCCACAAGCAGCTGGGCGGCGTTGCACCCACGCTGGCAGAGATGATCAAAAGCGAATTAGGGCTTAAATACCACTGGGCGCTGGCTGATTACCTGCAGCGCTCGGCGCGACATATCGCCTCGTCCACCGACGTTGAGCAAGCTTACGCTGTCGGCAAAGCCGCCGTTGAATATGCCCTCGAAGGCAAAAACGCGGTGATGGTGAGTATTGAACGGGGCAAGGGCAAGCGCTATAGCTGGTCATTGGGCGAAGCGCCGCTGGATAAAATTGCCAACGTTGAAAAAATGATGCCGCGCTCATTTATCACCCGCGATGGCCTTGGTATTACCGATGAGGCCCGCACCTATCTTACCCCGCTGATTCAGGGCGAAGACTACCCACCCTATAAAAATGGCGTACCCGTTTATGCGCGGACTAAAAATGTTTTGGTGCCGAAGAAGCTAAAGAAGGGTTTTAAGATTTAATTTTAAAATTGCTGTTTTATATGTCGAGCAGAAAGGTCACCGGCCCATCGTTACATAACGAGACCTGCATATCGGCACCAAACACACCACTCACTACCCGCGGGTAGTGAGTCTTAAGTCGCTGAAGAAAATCCTCATAACAACTTTCCGCAACATCCGGTGCCGCGGCTTTTGAAAAACCAGGCCGCAAACCTTTCTTTGTATCTGCCACCAAAGTAAATTGCGACACTACTAGTAGCTCGCCATTAATATCTTTAAGACTGCGATTCATACGCCCTTGCGCATCAGCGAAAATACGGTAGTTAAGCACTTTGCTAATTAACTTTTCGCTTTGCTCATTACCGTCAGCCGCTTCAATACCCAGCAATAACAAAATACCCTGCTCAATACTGGCGTGGCTCTGGCCATCGATGCATACCGAAGCAGAGCTTACCCGCTGGATCAAGCCGCGCATCGTTCACCACTTTTTTTAATGCGTATTTGTTTATTGAACATGCGTTTATTTGTCGTCGAGGCTATTTAATAGTCTCGCCATTTGATCCGTCGCCTTAACCAAAGCATCTACAGTGCCCGGCTCACTGGAGGCATGACCGGCATCGCGAATAATTTCGAGGGTCAACTCCGGCCAGACCGCCTGTAAATCGAAGGCCTGTTTTACGGGGCAAACCATATCGTAGCGGCCATGCACCGCAATGGCGGGAATATCGACCAACTTAGCCATGTTCTGCAAAATAGGTTGGTCGGCCATGTAACATTGATTCATAAAATAATGCGCTTCAATCCGCGCCATCGCCAAAGCTACGTGGGAACTACCCAGACGCTCAACCACATGCTTGTTGGGGTCGAGGGTGGCACAGCGCGCCTCCCAAATTGACCAGGCTTTGGCGACCCGAATACGCTCCAGTTCATTCGTACCGGTTAAACGGCTGTAGTAGGCACTGAGCATATCGCGGCGCTCATCACTGGGGATGGGCGAGATAAAGTCCTGCCAGTGGTCGGGAAAAATCGAACTGGCACCGCGCTGATAAAACCACTGAACATCTTCATCACGGCATAAAAAGATGCCCCGCAGTACCATGGCTAGTACTTTATCCGGGTGGGTCTGCGCGTAAATCAAGCTCAGCGTTGAACCCCAGGAGCCACCAAATAACATCCATTGCTTAATGCCCAAATGCTCGCGGATAAACTCCATATCCGCCACTAGCGCCTGGGTGGTATTTTTCTCAAGACTGGCATGAGGTATTGACCGACCACTACCCCGCTGGTCGAAGAGCACAATGCGATACACCTCCGGATCAAAAAAGCAGCGGTCCTGCACCGAGCAACCCGCTCCCGGCCCACCGTGAACAAAGACCACTGGCAAGCCATCCGGATTACCGCATTCCTCAACATACAGAGTATGGCCGTCACCGACATCGAGCTGCTCTGTTCTATGGGGCTTAATCGCCGGATACAAAGAACGCATTTCTCTAACTCCCGTGTATGCTAAGTACTTTATTTAATCATCACGCCTAAAAAATGCTAAAACGAACAACATTAAATAGGGCAGCATTCATTTTTATTGTACAAAAAGGGACTAACAATGCCCGCAAAAAAACGTAAGCGCTGCGACTGGGCAAACGGCGACGCCCTCTACGAACAGTACCATGATGAGGAATGGGGTGTCCCCTGCTACGACGACCACAAGCTCTTCGAGTTTCTTATTCTCGAAGCGGCCCAGGCAGGTCTAGCGTGGATTACCATTTTGCGTAAACGGGAAAACTATCGCCGCGCCTTCGCCAACTTTGACGCAGAAAAAGTCGCTCGCTTTAATCGCCGTAGCATCGAACGCCTGATGGGGGATGCGGGCATTGTGCGCAATCGCCTGAAAATAGAAGCCGCCATCTCCAATGCCAAGCTGTTTCTCGAATTGCAGGATAGCCACGGTAGTTTTAGTGCTTATTTATGGGGTTTTATCGACGGCCAGCCGATTCAAAATCATTGGGCAAGCTTGAGCGAATGTCCCGCCACTACAGCGTTATCAGACACCATTAGCAAAGACATGAAAAAAAGGGGCTTTCGCTTTTTTGGCTCGACCATTTGCTACGCCTATATGCAGGCGATGGGCATGGTGAACGATCACGTTAGCGATTGTTTTCGTCACAGCGAATGTGCAACGTTAAAACCTTAAACAAAGATTAATTCAGGCCTAAAAACAAAAACCCCAGTAGCAGCCTTGTGGTTTCAGGCTATTACCGGGGTTTTCAATCGCCTATTGAAACGACGAGTTAAACGATCTTTTAAACCGAGCTGGTCGAGCTAATGTCTATCGACCTGCTCTTTTACGCTCGTTTTCAGTCAGTAGCTTTTTACGAATACGGATGTGCTGAGGAGTAACCTCAACCAGCTCATCGTCTTCAATAAACTCTAGCGCCTGCTCAAGGGTGTAAATAATGGGCGGTACCAGCGTTAATGCTTCATCAGTGCCCGATGCGCGAACGTTGGTCAACTGCTTGCCCTTGGTAGGGTTCACGGAGAGATCATTGTTACGCGAGTGAATACCAATAATCTGACCTTCGTACACATCCTGGGCGTGGCTGAGGAACATGCGGCCACGTTCCTGCAGGTTAAACAGGGAGTAACCGAGGGTCTTGCCTTTCACCATCGATACCAGCACACCATTTTGGCGGGACTGCACTTCACCCTGTTTCACTTCACCGTAGTGATCGAAAACACTGGTCATAATGCCCGAGCCAGAGGTCATGGTCAGGAAGCTACCGCGGAAACCAATCAAGCCACGTGAGGGGATCAGGAACTCGAGTTTTACTCGACCTTTACCGTCCGGCTCCATATTAGTCAGCTCGCCTTTACGCAGGCCCAGCTCTTCCATCACCGCGCCCTGGTGCTGATCTTCAACATCAATCACCACTTGCTCGTAGGGCTCCTGGGTCACGCCATCAACTTCGCGCTGAATCACTTCGGGACGGGATACACCCATCTCAAAACCTTCGCGGCGCATCGTTTCAATCAATACCGACAGGTGTAATTCACCACGACCGGAGACGCGGAATTTATCGGGGCTACCGCCATCTTCAACACGCAGCGCCACGTTGTGAATCAGCTCTTGCTGCAGACGATCTTTAATATTACGCGAGGTCACGTACTTGCCATCCAAACCGGCAAAGGGCGAGTTGTTGACCAGAAAGACCATGCTCACCGTCGGCTCATCAACCGAGAGTGGCGGACGCGCTTCGACACATTCTGGGTCGCAAAGCGTGTCAGAAATACCCAAACCGTCGATGCCATTAATCGTAACAATGTCACCCGCTTGCGCCAAATCCGTATCAACGCGATCAAGACCCAAATACCCTTTTACGTTAAGCACCTTACCTTTGCGCTCATCGCCCACATTATTGACGATGGTCACCTGCTGGCCCGGGCTCAAAGTGCCACGGGAAATACGGCCAATGCCGATAACGCCGATGTAGCTATCGTAATCGAGCGCCGAAATTTGCATCTGAAAGGCACCCTCACGATCTGCATCGGGGACGGGGACTTTATCGACAATCATTTCAAACAGCGGCTGCATGTCCTCCGCCAGATCATCGTGCTCGAGACCCGCGACACCGTTCAAAGCAGAGGCATAAATAACCGGGAAGTCGAGCTGCTCGTCAGTGGCACCAAGGCGGTCAAACAATTCAAACACCTGATCCATCACCCAGTCAGGACGAGCACCGGGACGGTCAACTTTGTTGATCACAACAATGGGGTTGAGGCCCTGCTCAAAAGCCTTCGAGGTCACAAAGCGCGTCTGGGGCATGGGGCCATCGACCGCATCAACCAGTAGCAGTACTGAATCGACCATCGACAATACGCGCTCCACTTCACCACCGAAGTCGGCGTGACCGGGGGTATCAACGATGTTAATGTGATAATCATTCCACTCAACGGCGGTATTCTTCGCCAGAATGGTAATCCCCCGCTCCCGTTCCTGATCGTTGGAATCCATAATGCGCTCAGCGCCCTGATCTTTACGATCGAGAGTACCGGACTGCTGCAGGAGTTTATCAACCAAGGTCGTTTTACCGTGGTCAACGTGGGCTATGATCGCAATATTGCGCAGTTTTTCGATATCAGACATGGGATAGGTTTTCGCGGGGAAAAAGTGGTGCGCATTATAGTGAAAAACACGGGAGAAGTCATCGCACTAGCCGCAAATAAAAAACCCGCTTAAATTTAGCGCAGCAGCGTATTAAGAAGCCCCGGGGCGATAGACCGCCAAATTGTCAAAGCCTTGCTCTTTCAACAGCTCCGCGTGCAATTGGCTCATCACGCCCTTGTCGCAATAGAGCAAATATTGCTGACTTGGATCGAGCTTTGCGAAGCTGTTTTGCAGAGCGTAGAAAGGTGCCAACTGTATTTCGGTGGCACCGCCATCCAGGGGCTTGCGCTCGGCTTCATCGGGGTGGCGAATATCGAGAATAATTGCCCCCGGCTGCGGAGCGGAAAAAACCTCAACGTTGGGCAGGTCGACCCAGTCATCCATCATCTGGTCGATATTTTCTTCGCGGCGCCCGGCAATTGCCGCATCTAGCACGGCAAAATCAAACTTCGACTCCTCGTGCTCAATGCGCTCCGGCTTGGCTTTCGTCGTTGGCTTGACCGAAATAACGCCACAATACTCCGGCATATTGGCGGCAAATGCCTCCGTGCCAATCGCTCGCGCGATATCAATAATGGCATTTTTATCCATGGCAATAAGCGGGCGCAGGGTCAGCGTATCGGTGACACTATCGATCACCGATAGATTGGTCAGGGTTTGGCTGGAGACCTGAGCCACCGCCTCGCCCGTCACCAGCGCTTCAACTTTCCAGTTTTTCGCCACTTCTGTCGCCGCACGCAACATCATGCGCTTGAGCACAACGCCCATTTGCGAGTTGTCGACTTTGGTCAGAATTTCCGCCACCACGTCTTCGAAGGGTACGGTAATAAATTTCACCCGGTGAGAAGCGCCGTATTTATCCCACAGATACCAGGCGACTTCTTTAACCCCCAGCTCGTGGGCACGGCCACCAAGGTTGAAAAAACAATAGTGGGTGCGCAAACCGCGTTTGATGGTCATGTAACTGGCCACGGTCGAATCGAAGCCACCAGAAATCAACGACAATACGGCATCTTGTGTGCCGAGGGGAAAGCCACCCAAACCCTGGGTTGTGGTTTCCAGCACGGAGAGCACCTGGCCGCGAATATCGAGGCGTACTTCAACATCCGCACCTTTAAGCTGTACTTTGCGGGCCTCGGAACGCTGAAACAGGCGGCCGCCCACTTCACGTTCAAAATCGCTGGAGCTAAAATCGTGCTTGCCCGTGCGCTTCACCCGCAGGCAAAAGCTCTTATCTTTAAGGCTCTCGCCGTACAAGGGCCAGAGTAATTCCGCCATTTCATCAAAATCACCCAGCGGGTGGGTACTGACATGGGAAAAGTTGGCCACCCCCGGGGTGTTAGTCAGCAGACGGGCAACAAAGGCATAGCGCTCGGCATCCGCGCCCTCGGCAACTAGCTCAATCTTGTCCCACTGACTCAGTACTTTTACATCGGGGTACTGGCCTTTGACCAGGCGACGCAGGTTCTCGCGCAATTGCTTAATAAAGCGCTTACGCACGGGCGGGCTTTTAATAATGATTTCGGGAAATAACTTAACGACAAAATGCATGGGGAGCGACACAGCAGGTAATTCAAGGTGGCGCACATTATAGAGTAGTCGCTACGCGGCAGATACTAAGTAAAGCAGTGTGCCTGGCAGAGCCCCATAAAAATCATGTCTTCTATAAGCCCTACCTTCAATAGTGAAAACAAAGGCCTTTGAATAACAGACGGGCGCTCTCTTTTGGTGCCTGCAGATTATGCAGCGCACCACATTGGAGGGCTTTGGTGCCACTTCCGGCCCCAGAGCCCTCATACCGCACCCGGCACAGCTTTTGCTCTATCGCTAGTGTATAGTTTCCGCCGCAATGCATAAGTCTGAAAAACGGTGGCAGCTCTGCGGCGCAGCCATTACTTTGTTACACCTTCAATCGCCCCTTGGCGAGCGAAAGAAAACCCACACTGAATCTCGATCTGGAGGACATCAATGTCTGAAAAAACGTTAAATCTCATCAAAGAAAGTGAAGCTGGCTGGGTTGACCTGCGCTTCACCGACACCCAAGGCAAAGAGCAGCACGTCACCATCCCCTCAACCGAGGTTGATGAAGGCTTCTTTGAAGAAGGCAAAATGTTCGACGGCTCATCTATCGCCGGCTGGAAAGGCATTAACGATTCGGACATGATTTTGATGCCCGACGACAGCACTGCCGTGCTCGACCCGTTCACCGATGAAGAAACTATCATCCTGCGCTGCGGCATTGTCGAGCCAGCAACGCTGCAAGGCTATACTCGCGACCCACGCTCTATCGGCGAACGCGCTCAGGAATACATGCGCTCTACTGGCATTGCAGACACTGTACTGTTTGGCCCAGAGCCCGAGTTTTTCGTTTTTGACGATGTAAAATGGCACTCAGACATGAGCGGCTCATTCTACAAAATTAATTCTGAAGAAGCCGCATGGTCATCGGGTAGCGACTTCGCCGATGGCAACATGGGTCACCGTCCTGGCGTTAAAGGCGGTTACTTCCCCGTTCCTCCCGTTGATTCCCTGCACGACCTGCGTGCCGCGATGTGTGGCGCTATGACTCAGATGGGCCTTGAGGTTGAAGTCCACCACCACGAAGTCGGTACTGCTGGGCAGTGTGAAATAGGTGTTGGCCCCGCCACACTGACGCAAAAAGCGGACGAGATTCAAATCTTTAAGTACTGCACACACAACGTTGCTCACGCCTACGGTAAAACAGCAACGTTTATGCCCAAGCCCCTGGTTGGCGACAACGGTTCCGGTATGCACGTCCACCAGTCACTGTCTAAAGATGGCACTAACATCTTCACCGGTGACGTCTACGCGGGCATGTCTGAAACTGCACTGTTCTACATTGGCGGCATCATCAAGCACGCACGGGCCATTAACGCCTTTGCCAATGC